>JAQWWH010000073.1 GCA_029255105.1 Flavimaricola sp.
TGAGGGCGGGCATTGAGGTATTCGGGCGGGATCACCCGCTCGGTCAGATCGTAGACCTTGCGAAACGCCTCGCGCCGGACGACCGTCAGTGCGCCAGACCGCCAAAGGTACTCCAACGCCGTCTTTGAGGGGTGCCAATCCCACCAGCCGCCCGATCCTTTGACCTCTTCCGTGCCGACATCGCCGCTGGTGCAGGCACCGTGGTCCGTGATCTGGCGGCGGACCTCGTCAATCTTGTCCTCAAACCCCGCCCGCCGGTCCTCGCCCCAGCGTGAGGCCAATCGCGCGGCGTCCCGCTCGAACCGCAGCCGCCAATGCGGGAACTGGTCAATCGGGAGGACGGCGGCGTCATGGGTCCAATGTTCGAACACCGCCCTGTCACGATGCAGAAGCGTGTTAAGCGCTGGTGGGCGGTATTGCTGCCGGCGCGACCACAGGATCAGGTCATGTGCGCGGGCGAAGGTGTTGACGCTGTCCACCTGAACAAAGCCAAGCGCCCCGATGACCCCCGCCAGATCGGTCCCCTTGCCCGGCCCGAGCTGAACGTCGCCCAACCCATGCAGGTGCAGAAACAGCCTGCGGGCGTCGGAATTGTTGAGAACCTGTTGTGCCGTCACGTCTGGTTCTTTTCCCGTTCCGTTTCGCGCTGGATGGTCCGGACGTAGCGGCCTGCCTCGATCATCAAGGCGGTAAGGAGCCCGATGTTCATAAGGCCATTCACCGCCGCCATACCGCCCAGAAGCCGCCAGTCCGGCGGTAAGAGCAGATCGCCAAAGCCCAGCGTCGTGAACGTCACGAGAGCAAAGTAGACAGAGACTTCAAGCGACGCGAACAATTCAAGCTCGTAAAAGGTCAGGGCCCAGATCCACACCGACAGGGTAACAATCCCAAGGGCGCCGACGGCGGCGGCACAGATCAGGGCGATCAGCTTGGGCCGGTGCGGCGGCCGGATCAGCCAGGGGCGGACCCTTAGAAGCAGGCTTTCCAAAAGCCAGAACCCGATTCCGGCAAGCATGATCGACACCACAAGGATAAGGCTGCCAAGGGCAAGTTGCAGGGTCATGCGAGTGTCTCCCGGTGCTCTTTGCCGACCCTAACCGCCCCGATAGGGACTTTGCCAGAGCGCGCGGGATGGACACAGGTGGTCCGACACCTTATCTCGGGGCGATCATGGCCAGCAAGTCCGACAGCAAGAACTACAAGGTCGTCGCCGAGAACCGGCGCGCACGCTACGATTATGCCATCGAGGATGACCTCGAAGTGGGCATCATCCTCATGGGATCAGAGGTAAAGTCCCTCCGCACTGGCCAATCGAACATCGCCGAAAGCTATGCCAGCGTGGAGAACGGCGAGCTTTGGCTGACAAACGCCTATATCGCCCGCTACGAGCCTGCCAAGACCTGGGGCCATGAAGAACGTCGTCGCCGCAAGCTGCTGGTCCGCAACAAAGAGCTGTCCCGACTGTGGAATGCCACCCAGCGGGAAGGCATGACCATCGTGCCCCTCGTGATGTATTTCAACGATCGGGGTCTGGTGAAGCTCAAGATCGCGACGGCCAAAGGCAAGAAGAACCATGACAAGCGTGAGACCGAGGCAAAGCGTGACTGGAACCGGCAAAAGCAGCGCCTGCTCAAGGATCACAGCTAGGCCCTAGGCCCTCTTCGGCCTTGTCAGACAGGGCCTCTGGCGGTACTGACCTGCGAGTTTCGGCCTGATCGCAAGACGGCCAAGGCCCAGAAGGACAAAACGATGACTGGCACCGCCCTTTCCGAAGATACCTCAACGCTGGTCTCGACCCAGTGGCTGGCCGAACATCTTAAAATGCCGGACCTGCGTCTGATAGATGCATCGTGGTACCTGCCCGATATGGGGCGTGATCCAAAGGCCGAATATGCCGAGGCCCATATCCCCGGTGCCCGCTTCTTTGACATCGACGAGATCAGCGATCAGCGATCGGACCTGCCCCATATGGTGCCGCCTGTCGAAAAGTTTATGTCCCGGATGCGGGCCATGGGAATTGGCGACGGCCACCAGGTTGTCGTTTATGACGGGATGGGCCTGTTTTCCGCCGCCCGCGTCTGGTGGCTGTTTCGCCTGATGGGCAAGACTGACGTCGCTGTTCTGGACGGGGGTTTGCCCAAGTGGCGCGCCGAAGGGCATCCGGTCACGGATGCCGACCCGGTCATCCGCGACCGGCACATGACGGTCACTCGTCAGAATCAGCTTGTCCGCGACGTGACCGAGGTCGCCCGCGCCGCCAAGCTGGGCGATCATAGCATCATCGACGCCCGCGCCCCCGGCCGCTTCAAAGGTGAGGTGCCCGAGCCCCGTGAAGGGCTGCGGTCGGGCCATATCCCCGGATCGCGCAACGTATTTTTTCGGGACCTTCTGAACGGTGACGGCACGATGAAAGCCCCCGATGACCTGCGCACGGTCTTCGAGGCGGCGGGCGTCGATCTGGGCAAGCCTGCCATTACCACCTGCGGTTCCGGCGTGACGGCGGCTGTCCTGTCGCTCGCGCTTGAGCGGATCGGCAAGTCCGATCATTCCTTGTACGACGGCTCATGGTCCGAATGGGGCATGTACGCCGATCTTCCCATTGCCACCGGAGAGGCCTGATGCTCGAACATCTCAAAGACCAGCCAGCCGACAAGATCCTCGCCCTGATGGCCGCCTTCCGGGCGGATCCCCGCGACGACAAGGTCGACCTGGGTGTCGGTGTCTACAAGGACGCCACCGGCAACACCCCCGTCATGCGGGCCGTCAAAGAGGCCGAGCGGAGGCTGGTTGCCGAGCAGACGACCAAGGCCTATACCGGGCTTGCCGGTGATCCGGCCTTTTCGGACGCGATGATCGACCTGATCCTTGGCGGGGTCGTCCCGCGCGAGCGGATCGCGGCGGTGGCGACACCGGGCGGTACAGGTGCAATCCGGCAGGCGCTGGAGCTAATCAAGCTGGCAGCGCCTGAGGCGACAGTCTGGCTGTCCGACCCCACCTGGCCCAATCATCCCTCGATCATCAAGTATCTGGGCATGCCGACTGCCAACTATCGCTACTTTGACGACGCAACGCGAGGCGTAGATTTTGCCGGTCTGATGGCCGACCTGGGGACCGTGGCCTCGGGCGATGTAGTGCTTTTGCATGGCTGCTGCCACAACCCGACGGGGGCCAACCTGACTGCGGACCAATGGCAAGAGGTCATTGCCCTCCTGAAATCCAAAGGTGCTGTGCCGCTGGTTGATCTGGCATACCAAGGCTTTGGCGACGGGCTTGATGCCGACGCCCTGGCGACCCGCGCGGTCGTCAGCGGGTTCGAGGAATGCCTTATCGCCGCGTCCTGCTCCAAGAATTTTGGGATCTACCGGGAACGGACCGGTCTGTTGATGGCGGTCGCGCGGGATGCAGACCAGGCCAAATCGGCACAGGGAACGCTCGCCTTTCTGAACCGTCAGAACTACTCCTTCCCGCCCGATCACGGGGCGCGGGTGGTCACCACCATCCTGACCGACCCTGACCTGAGGGCCGATTGGGAGGCCGAGTTGGAAGAGACGCGCAACGGCATGCTTGCCCTGCGCGCCCAATTGGCTAGTGAATTGAAGCGCCTGACAAACTCAGACCGCTTCGACTTTATCGCTGATCACAGGGGCATGTTTTCGCGGCTGGGGACAAGCCCCGAGATGGTGGAAAAGCTGCGGGCGGATCATGGCATCTACATGGTCAGCGACAGCAGGATGAATATCGCCGGTCTGAATGCGGAAACCGTGCCGATCCTGGCCAAGGCCATCGTCGCAACTGGCATCTGATTGCTAAGTAAGGTGGGTCATGACCCACCTTACCTGAGCTTTGCCCTCAACCAGTCCTCAACTCAGGGATCCTGCGACAGGGTGATTGCCTTGGCCTGCGCTTGGCTGTCGTGCATCCGCCGGGTTTCTCTCTGCGTGAGCCGTCTCGCCAAGGATGCCCACAGGCAGTCTGTGGAGTAATGCCTCTGGGTTTATCATGCCGTTCTCTTGATCAGCGCCGTCTGGTCTAAGGAAGTGCGAGCCGGCACCACCTTGACCCCCCCCTTAGAGCTTTCCTTGGGTCTCAAAACGAAAAAACCCGGGCGCGAACGCCCGGGCAAGTTTCGAAGTGCTGATTGGAAGGAGTATCAGCCTTTCGTGAATTCTGGGTAAGCCTCCATGCCCAGTTCGGCCATGTCTAGGCCCTGGATTTCGGCTTCTTCCGAAACTCGCAGACCCATGATGCCCTTGAGGATGAGCCAGACGATTGCGCTGGTCACGATGACGAAGGCACCGACGATGACGATCGAGATCACCTGGCCACCGATGGTTGCATCGGGGTTGGTCAGGACGACGGCCAGCGTGCCCCAGATACCTGCGAACAGGTGGACGGGGATGGCGCCAACCACATCGTCGATCTTGAGCTTGTCGAGCAGCGGCACTGCAAAGACCACGATGACACCACCAACGGCACCGATCAGGGTTGCTGCACCAAGGGTCGGTGTCAGCGGCTCTGCTGTGATGGACACCAGACCGGCAAGTGCGCCGTTCAGGACCATCGTCAGGTCGACCTTCTTGTACAGGATCTGGGTCAGGATCAGGGCTGCGATGGCACCACCGGCTGCTGCCGTGTTGGTGTTGGCAAAGATACGGCTGACGTCAGCCACATCGCCCACGGTGCCCATGGCCAGCTGCGAGCCGCCATTGAAACCGAACCAGCCAAGCCACAGGATGAAGGTTCCAAGTGTCGCCATCTGAAGATTGGAACCCATCATCGGGATAACCTTGCCGTCTTTGGCATACTTACCGATACGCGGCCCGAGGATGATGGCACCGACCAGAGCAGCCCAGCCACCGACCGAGTGAACGACGGTCGAGCCAGCGAAGTCGAGGAAGCCGTACTGGCTGTCCAGGAAACCGCCGCCCCACTTCCACGACGCCTGAATCGGATAGATGAAGGCGGTCAGGATGATGGTGAAGACAAGGAATGGCCACAGTTTCATGCGCTCGGCCAGGGTGCCGGAGACGATCGAGGCTGTCGTGGCACAGAACATCAACTGGAAGAAGAAGTCAGAACCAGTGGAGGCATAGCCATAATCGTCGGCTGCATCGGCGGTGATGCCGACAGCTTCAAGAACGGCGGGTGCGAAAAGGATGCCAAGGTAGCCGCCTGTTTCGTCGCTGCCGACCGACCAGCTGCCCAGCGGGTACATCAGGTTGTAGCCGATCAGGTAGTAGAAGATCGCAGCCAGCGAGAACAAAGCGATGTTCTTCGTCATCTGCATCGTGACGTTCTTGGACCGCACCAGGCCGCCTTCGAGCATGGCGAAACCCGCTGCCATCCAGAACACCAGGAAGCCGCCAACAAGAAACAGCAGGGAGTTGAGGATAAAGACTGTGTCGGTTGCAGCATTCACACCAAGCGGCGTTGCCTCTGCTTCCTGAGCCATGACGGACATGTCCGTCAGACCAAAGCTTGCAACAAGTGCTAGCGAAAGCACTGCAAGCGGTTGTTTATACTTAATCATTCGTTCCACTCCTAATTCCCCTACGCTCAGAGCGCGTCGTCGTTTGTTTCGCCGGTCCGCACGCGCAGCGCACTTTCGACATCAACCACAAAGATCTTGCCGTCGCCGATCTTGTCGGTCTTGGCTGTCGTTCCGATGGTGGTCACGACCTGCTCGGCCATTGCGTCTGGCACAACGATCTCAAGCTTGACCTTTGGAACGAAATTGACGGCGTATTCGGCCCCACGATAGATTTCCGTATGCCCGGACTGAGAGCCGAAGCCCTTGATCTCGGTCACCATCATCCCGCGGACGCCGATGGAGGTCAGCGCTTCACGCACCTCCTCGAGCTTGAACGGCTTGATTGTTGCGATGATGAGTTTCACGTTTTTCCCCTTGCGTTTGAGTCCGCACGCCAGATGGGACGGCGCGCTCAAATGAACAAAGGAAGAAGGGTGAGGCCTTTCACAAGGAAACCAGTCCTTGTTGAGGGGGTCGGAACACCCCTTATTGCACAATTTTTGCACAAATTTGGCAAAACGATCAAAAATTATGCGAAATGCGTACGGCTGTGGTGTGTTGATCTTGCGTCCCTGATCGAACGTGACGGCAATCCAGGCCGCTTCCGACTCATCCCGCTCTACAATTCCGTCGCCTCTGTGTATAAGCGGAAAAAAGAACAAAGAGCGTTAGAGCAGGTCATGAGTGGCAATGGAAACAAGCGCCCGCCCTTGGTGGCGGAGCAAAGGTATCGTGCAGCAGCGAAGCCTGTGCGCAAGGCGTCGACCGGCGCAGGCCCAGGCTCTGGCGGTCGCGGCACAAAGCGCACGCGCAAATCGGCTGCCCCCCGGCGCAAGCGCGGGCCGATCGGGACGATCCTGGCCTTCTTCGGGTCGATCCTGCGATGGGTCGCCCGTCTTGTCTGGGGGATCGGTTGGCGTATCGGCCTGGTGACGACACTCATTGTCGGCTTGGGGGTTCTGTTCTACGCCGCCCAGATGCCACCTGTGTCCGAGTTGGTCGATGGCCGTGCCCGAGGATCGGTGACCCTGCTCGACCAGGACGGCCGCACCTTTGCATGGCGCGGCGATCAGTTTGGCGGAATGATCACCGCTGACCAGATCTCGGTTCATTTGCGCAACGCCGTCATCGCAACCGAGGATCGCAGGTTCTATTGGCATCCCGGCATTGACCCTCAGGGTGTGGCTAGCGCCATTCGCATCAACCTGCGGGCCGGTCGGGGGCCATTGTCGGGAAACGGTGGTTCCACGATCACCCAGCAAACGGCCAAGCTTCTATGCCTTGGGCGGCCCTACGATCAGGCTGTCTGGGAGTCGGAAGCAGAGTATGAGGCCGACTGCCGCCGCACGACCCTTTGGCGCAAGGTGCAGGAAGCCGTCTTTGCCATGGCGATGGAGGTGTCTTATTCAAAGGACGAAATCCTCACGGTCTATCTCAACCGCGCCTATCTGGGTGCTGGCTCACGCGGGTTTGAGGCCGCATCGCAGCGCTATTTTGGCCATTCGGCAGCCGAAGTTGTCCCGGCAGAGGCCGCAATGCTTGCCGGCCTTCTCAAGGCACCGTCGTCCCTTGCGCCTACGAACAACCTGCAGCGATCACAGGACAGGGCCAACCTTGTCGTTGGTCTGATGGAAGAGCAGGGATACCTCAGCGCCTCGGCCGCTGCCGAGGCCCGGGCCAATCCGGCCGAACTGTCGGCTGCCGCCCAGGCGCAGGCCGGGGGGTACTTTGCTGATTGGGTCATGGATACCGGGCCGGAATTCTTTACCCGCGGCACGACTGAGGATGTCATTATCCGAACGACCCTTGATCCCCGCATCCAGACAGCGGCCGAAGAGGCCCTGATAGAGGTGTTCGCCAATCAGGTCCGCGAAGGGTCTGAGGCGCAGGCGGCCATCGTCGTCATGTCTGCGGACGGTGCTGTCCGGGCCATGGTCGGTGGGCGGGATATCCGGGCAGCAGGTGCCTTCAACCGGGCGACGCAGGCCCTGCGGCAGACCGGGTCGGCGTTCAAACCCTTTGTCTACGCCGCCGCCCTCGATCTCGGGCTGACACCACTATCTCTTGTGGACGACAGCCCCATGACGATCAACGTGCCCGGATCGGGACCGTGGTCGCCCCAGAACTACGACCGAGAATTCAAGGGCATGGTCACCTTGACCCAGGCCCTTGCCGAGAGCCGCAATATCCCTGCCGTCCGCGTGTCAGAACTGGTGGGCCGCGAGGCGGTGCGGACCGTGGCCTCCCTTTTCGGGATCGAGAGCGATCTGGCCGCAGGACCGGCCCTTGCCCTTGGGGCATCCGAAAGTACGCTTCTCGAGATGACGGGGGCCTATGCGGGTATCCTCAACGGTGGATCGTCGGTCACGCCCTATGGTCTTGTCGAGCTGCGCTTGCAGGGTGACGACGTCCCCCTGATGGGTGCAGCGGGCGGTATTGGTGAGCGGGTGATCCAGGAGCAGGCCGCCCGGTCGCTGACCTGGATGATGTACAACGTGGTCCAGCAGGGCACGGGTCAAAGAGCCCGGATCGATGGCTGGGAACTGGCTGGCAAGACCGGGACCACCAGCGCCGCCCGCGATGCCTGGTTTATCGGCTTTTCGGGTGACTACGTCACAGGGGTCTGGATGGGGTATGACGATAACACCCCTCTGACCGGCGTGACCGGGGGCGGCCTGCCGGCGCAGATCTGGCATGAGACGATGGTGAGGGCCCTGGAAGGGCTTCCCGTCCGCCCGTTGCCAATGACGGCTCCGGCACCGGTGGCACAAGCCACGAATTCTGGTGTCGATCGCGCCTTGGAGGAGGCCTTTGGCCAGCCGACTGCGCCGGTCACCCAACCGAACCGGGCCGAGGATACGATCCTCAACCTTTTGACGAATATCTTGACCGGGAACTAGGGCCAGGACCCATTGATTGGCTTGAGGCTTTTGTGCCTGCATGATTCAAGCTCCCGAACTGGCGGGGGTGTTGATGAGCAATCTTTTCAGGCTGACAGAAGTGCAGATGGAGCGGCTGCAGCCCTTCTTTCCGAAGAGCCATGGCGTGCAGGGGGTTGATGACCGGGGGGCCCTGAGCGGCATAATCTTCATCAATCGAAAAGGCTTGCGGTCGTGCGATGCGCCCAAGGAATACGGCCCGCCAAAGACCCACTACAACCGATCGAAGCGGTGGTGCGACAAAGGCATCTTTGCCCGGATGATAGAAGGGCTGGCGTCTCAAGCGGTGGTTCCACAGACGGTGATGATTGATGCGACCAGCCTGTGGGCGAAAAAGGGGGGGGCGACGATCAAAGGGGCCGTCTGATCGATGGAACCAATGGCGGCATGAATACCAAACTGCATGCCGTCACCGATGCTGAGCCATTGATGCGCCATTGGTTCGAGCACAATGGCGAACGGACGGCCGATCCGTTTCTTCATGACCGCAGGCCGGGTGAGCGATTACACCGGCGCTGCGGCCCTTCTGGGCAGCTTGCCATCGGCACAATGGCTTCTGGCCGACCGCGGCTACGACGCGGATTGGTTCAGAGATGCGTTGAAAGACAAAGTGATAAAGCCCTGCATCCCGGGTCGGAAGTCGCGTTCCAAGCCCGTCAAATACGACAAGCGCCGTTACAAACGCCGCAACCGCATCGAGATCATGTTCGGGCGACTGAAGGATTGGCGCAGGGTCACCACGCGCTACGATAAATGCCCGAAGGTATTCCTTTCCGCCGTAGCCCTCGCAGCCACCGTCTTGTTCTGGCTATGAAATGAGAACGGGTCCTGACCCTAGGAGGCATCGCCAGGTTGTTGTTAGCGTTTCGTCGCATTTGCACGAGAATGTTGAGGACATCCCCATCCGCGTCGATAGCGCGCCACAGCCAATTTTTCCCTCGAAACGAGACAACGACCTCAGCCATTTGCCTTTGGGCGAGGACGATCGTGCCGGACGCAATTTGTGAAATGTGGACGCAATCGAATGTCCCACAACCGAAATAGCTTGCCCGCTGACAATCACACTGCGCTCAGTCGGCAAGTCTTTGATGTCGGTCGTCCTCATTGCGAAGCGATGGTTAGCCCAAACAGCTTATGCGATGACGCCGCGAGGGAAGCGGAATTCCTTCAGGCGCAACATACTGGTTGGGATTTTCATGATGCTGAAAAAGCCTGTTCATGCAAGCTGGGCAGATGGTCGATGTGCTGCACCGTCTACTCGGCCAGTGCAGCCTCCGGGCAACGATCATAGCGGAATGCATAACCGTTCCAGACCATGATAAGACCGTCATCCTCGGCTGAATGCATCAAAAGCGCCCTTTCGCTCCAGATGACATCATCGTTGGTGCACTGCATGGTGTAGAGCGTTGCGTCCATCTCGATCACGTCCACAGGGCGCGTCATCTCGCATTGCATCCCGACACCGAAGAACACTCCGTTGGAAATCTTGAGGGATGCTCCATCAACGCCGATAATATTGCAGTCGGCATTGGCGACCTGGCGGTAGACCCCGTCATAGGGACCGGCACCTGCAAGGCTCGGCAGGGCGAGCACCAACAGTATCGCCAGCGCCCTGTCCATCAGGTTTGAGGAAGCTCAGCGATCAGGCGGTTCAGATCGCCGCCCTTTGAATCAAGAAGGGCAAGGATTTCGGCCCGCTCGGACAAGAGCATATTGATCCCCTCGATAATGATGTTGAAGAACAGGGGTCGGCCCCGGCTGTCTTCGACATGAAAATCGACCTGGAACGGAGCGCGTCCGCGCAGGACAGCGATTGCCGTCACCTCTACCCCGCGGGGCAGGGGCCGGGTCCCGGTGACCTGCACTTCGCCTCCGATGAACTCCCGGAAACGACGGCCGTATTTGCGCGCGATGTAGGTCTTGTATGCCCGAGTAAAGGCGGTCAGCTGGGTGGGGCTGGCGCTGCGCCGCTCGACCCCAAGGACGTAGCCGGCAATCGTGGGCACATCGGCATAACGGTCAAAGATACCCTCGAATTGCAAAAGCATCTGCGCTTCTGACTGGCCCGAGGCAATGACAGCATTCACTTCGGCGACCAGTCCCTGAACGTGCCGAAGGGCATCAGCCTCACTGACGGCCCAGACGGGTGTGCCGATCATGGCTGCCCCGCCAAATGCGAGGCCTTGGCACAGGACAGAGCGTCGGTTTGGAAGGGTGATCATCAGAAATCCTCAAACGGGTCAACAAAGTCGGAATCGCCCGCATCTGCGCCACTTTGGCCAAGCTCGAAGCGGCGGTTCTGGGCGTAGATTAGGCGAGTCTGAATGTAGCTGTCGGCGCTGTCATATAGCACAGAGTCGAAGGTATCGCCCAAACGGCCACGACTTATGATTTCACCTGTCACGCGAGCGTAGATGCCATAATCAATCTGGGCTTGCAGGGCGACCCGGTCAAGCGGATCTATCACAAAGTCTACGATCCGGCCCAAAGCATCCCGTTCGTTCGACGGGCCGTAAAGCGGCAGTTCGATATACGCCCCCTCTGGCACGCCCCAGACAGCGAGCGTTTCGCCAAAGTCGGTGGTCTGTTCCGTGATCCCGATATGGCCAGCCGGATCAAGCAGCCCGCCAATGCCGACAGTTGTATTGATGATGAAACGCATGGTGTTGGTCACCGCGCCTTCGATATCGAGTTGCAGAAGGCCATTCAGCGCAGCGCCGGGCAGACCGACATTGTCGGCAAAATTTATCACTGGCTGGGTCGCGTCCGGCGGCAGTTGTGCCAGCAGACCGCCAACCGGACGGGCAACGGCTGTATCCGCGAACTTGTTGAAACCGTGCACTTGACGGTTCACCGCCTCGTAAGGGTCAAAGACCCCGTTTTCATCAGGTGTTGCCGTGCATGCGCTGACGCCCAACAACAGAAGGACAAACATGGTCAGGCGAAGGGTTGATTTCTTGGGCAAAGGTCAAGTCCTGCCTGTCATTCAAGAAGCTCTATTAACATAAGCCTCGATTAGAAAAAGTTTAGGTATATACACGCCAACTTGACGTGAGGGCATTCTAAGTCCGTTCAATGTTTCTGCCTATTGAAACAGAGGCGCAACCGCCGATGACCGAAAAGGCGGAAAAATGCTCATGACTGTGAAGGCACTGGCAGGATTTCCACCGGATGAGTCGAATGACGATTTCTAACACTGTTCAGGCCATGGACCGTGGCAAAGCTGAGTTGCGTGCCGCGCGGCGGGAAAGCCGAATGCTCTACTGGGCGGTGGGGCTGTTCAGCTTCTTCGTGAATGTGTTGATGCTTGCCGGGCCGCTTTACATGCTGAACGTCTATGACAGGGTGTTGGGGTCTAGGTCCTTTGAAACCTTGCTGGCGCTGTCCGTCCTCGTCGCGTTTCTTTTCGCGATGATGGCGATTCTAGATATCGTTCGGGGCCGGGTGATGGGCCGTGTCGGTGCGCGACTGCAATCTCGGTTGGATAACCGCGTGTTTGCTGCGTCGCTGCGGGGGGCCACGATTGCGGGCCTACAGACAGAAGCCGCGTCCGGACCACGCGATCTGGAGTCTGTGCAAAGGCTTGTCGTATCGCCCGCCCTCATGGCGGTTTTCGATCTGCCATTCGCTCCACTCTTTTTTGCAGGCATTTTCATTTTCCATCCGATGATGGGCTACCTCGCTCTTGCAGGGGCTTTTGTCCTGTTTTCCCTGGCCGTCGCCAACCAGACAATGTCCCGTCAGCCGCTGGCCGAGGCGAACGCAGCAACCCAAAGCGCCGAGATGATGGGGGCGCAGATACGGCAAGAGGCCGAGCTGGTGCTTTCGCTTGGGATGCGCGAAGCTGCCTTTTCCCGGTGGCGTGGCGCTAGGGATGCGGCACTTGAGGCCAGCATGGGCGCCAGTGATGTCTCTGGGTCTTTCACCAGTGTCACCCGGGCGATCCGGCTGCTGCTTCAGTCCGCGATGCTGGGGCTGGGCGCGTTTCTTGTCCTTCGCAACGAATTGTCGCCGGGCGCAATGATTGCGGGGTCTATCCTACTTGGTCGTGCCCTTGCTCCAATAGAGATGATTGTCGGTCAGGCGGCCTTGTTTCAGCGGGCCCGTGAAGGCTGGCGAAATCTGTCAACGCTTCTGGGCAGCGTCCCTGTGCAAGAGCGGCGCACGTCGCTCCCACCGCCCAAGGCAAAGTTGGAGGTGGATCAGGCTACGGTGCTTTTGGCAGGCGAACAGGTCCCGACCCTGCGAGCAATAAGCTTTTCCGTCGGACCAGGTCAGGCGGTGGGCGTGATTGGCCCATCCGGGGCCGGCAAGTCGACCCTTGCCAAGGCGTTGACCGGTTTCATCAGCCCTATGGCTGGGCGCATCCGGTTGGATGGCGCGCCGCTTGACCAATACGAGCCCGAGATGTTGGGACGCTACATCGGCTATCTGCCTCAGCGCGTCGCCCTGTTCGACGGGACGATCAAGGACAATATCGCCAGGCTGTCCCCTGATCCGGATGACGACGCAGTCGTCCTGGCCGCCAAGCGGGCAGGCGCGCATGACATGATCCTCGCGCTGCCCGATGGCTATGACACCCATCTGAGGGCCAACGGAAACCGCCTTTCTGGCGGGCAGATCCAGCGCATCGGCCTGGCCCGGGCCATGTATGGCGAACCCGTAATGCTTGTCCTGGACGAGCCGAACTCGAACCTCGACAACGATGGCAATACGGCGCTGAACAACGCCGTTCGGGACTACAAGGCCGCAGGTCGCTGCGTTCTGATCATGGCCCATCGCCCGGCGGCGATCCAGCATTGCGATCTGCTTTTGGTGCTGGACGGTGGCACCCGGCGCAGCTTTGGACCAAAGGACGAGGTTTTGCGCGAATTGGTCAAGAACCACGAAGAGATACAGAACTCCAAAGGGTCGGGAGGCGTGTCATGACCGCGCCGTCGAAGATCCGCTTGTCGGTTCGCACCCCCCTCATTCTTGGTATGCTTGTGCTCCTGGTACTGGTGGGGGGCCTCGGATCATGGTCTGTTCTGAGCCGTATTACCGGGGCAGTGATCACACAGGGGCGTATCGAGGTTGAGCAGAACCGACAGGTCATCCAACACCCGGACGGGGGGGTGGTTGCTGAAATCCTTGTAAAGGAGGGCGATACGGTCACCGCGGGCGACGTATTGATCCGCCTTGATTCAGAAACCCTGTCCGGCGACCTTGCCGTTGTCGAAGGCCAGCTGTTCGAAGTTCTGGCCCGCCGCGCCCGGTTCGAGGCTGAACGGGACTCAAGACCCCAGATCACCTTTCCGGCCCTTTTGACCGAAAGCATGAACCTGGTTGCCAAAGAGTTGATGGACGGTCAAATACGTCTGTTCGAGGCTCGGACCGAGACCGAGGGTCAACAAAGAGAACAGTTGGAGCGCCGCCGCGACCAGATTGGCAATCAGATTGATGGCATCCGGGCCCAGCAAGTGGCCTTGGAGATGCAGCTTGGTCTACTTTCGGAAGAACTCGAAAGCCAACAGTCGCTGTTGGATCGTGGCCTTGCCCAATCGGCGCGTGTTCTAGCCCTGCGTCGAGAGGCTGCCAACCTGGCGGGGCAGGCCGGCGAACTGGCCGCCGCGGCTGCAGAGGCCGAGGGCCGGATAACCGAACTGGATATCGAGATCCTCGGTCTGGTGACCACGCGTCGGGAAGAGGCGATCAGCCGCCTGCGCGACCTTCAGTTTAATGAGATCGAGCAGTCTGAAAGGCGTCGCAGTCTGCAGGCACAACTTGATCGGCTTGAGATTCGGGCCACGGTGGACGGGGTGGTTTATGGTCTGCAGGTCTTTGCCGCCCGATCGGTTATCAGGTCTGCTGACCCGGTCATGTTCATCATTCCGCAGGACCGCCCCTTGATCATAACAGTGCAGGTGCAGCCCAACGATATCGACCAGGTCTTTGTCGGCCAGGGGGTCGCTGTCCGCTTTTCTGCGTTTGATCAACGCCGTACGCCTGAGTTGCTGGGAATCGTAACTCAGGTGTCCGCCGATTCATTCACCGATCAGAACACGAGCCTGTCCTACTATCGTGCCCAGATCGTCCTAAACGAAGGCGAAAAGGATCGATTGCCCGAAGCGATGGTCCTGGTTCCGGGCATGCCTGTCGAAGGCTTTCTAGCAACGCAGGAGCGCAGCCCATTGGACTACCTCATCAAGCCGCTTGCCGATTATTTTGCCAAGGCGTTTCGCGAGGGCTGATTGCGCCCCTGCAGCAGTAAGGATAGCGTCCGCCCAAATCAATCTCACGGGAGCATTGCTATGACCGGAACCATCGAGGCGAAACTGGCTGAACTGGGTGTGACCCTGACCGAAGCATCGCCACCGCAGGCCAACTATGTGCCGTCTGTCCAGTGCGGGAACACCCTCTATGTCTCGGGCCAGATCAGCCAGGGCCCAGATGGCCTTGTTACTGGCCGTCTCGGGGACGGTGTCAGCATCGAAGAGGGGGCCGCTGCCGCCCGTCTTTGCGCCATCTCGCTTCTGACGCAGGTAAAGGCAGCCTGTGGCGGCGATCTTGATCGGCTGGTTCGGATCGTCAAATTGACGGCATTCGTGAACTCGGCCCCCAACTTTACCGACCAGCCCAAGGTGGCGAACGGCGCTTCGGATTTCCTTGTCAGCGTGCTGGGCGACGCTGGCCGTCACGCCCGGTCAGCGGTCGGTGTCGCCGCGCTGCCCCTTGATGTTGCGGTTGAGATCGAAGGCATCTTCGAGATCAAATGATGCTTCCCGACAGCTTTCTGTCCCGTCCGATTGCCCATCGAGCCTATCACGACAAGGATCAAGGGCGGCCAGAGAACAGCCCCGCCGCCATCAGGGCGGCGGTAGCTGCGGGCTATGGGATCGAGATTGACCTGCAATTGTCGGCCGACGGGGTGCCGATGGTCTTTCACGACTATGCCCTTGACCGGCTGACCGAGGCGAAGGGACCCATCGCCTTGCGCAGTGCCGCCGAACTTGGGGCGACCTGGCTGCGTCATGGAACCGAAGGCATCCCGACGCTGGCGGAGGTTCTGGGCATCGTGGCGGGACAGGTCCCGCTGCTGATCGAGATCAAGGATCAGGACGGTGCCATGGGCCCCAACGTTGGCCAGCTTGAGGCTGCGACGGCTGAAACGCTTAAGGGGTATGACGGTCCGTTGGCCGTGATGTCCTTTAACCCTCATTCCATGCAGGCGATGGCCCAGCTTGCGCCCGACATTGCACGCGGGCTGACCACCTCGTCCTACGCGGCTGCGGATTGGCCAACGCTTTCGGCCGACACCTGCGACAGGCTGCGCGAGATCCCTGATTTTGACGTGGTCGGGGCCAGCTTCATCAGCCATGAGGCCAGCGACTTGGGCAGGCCCCGTGTTGGTGCCCTCAAGGCCTCTGGGGTGCCCATCCTGTGCTGGACCATCCGCTCAACCATGGCCGAGGCCGAGGCCCGCAAGATCGCGGTCAATGTGACTTTCGAAGGTTATCCGGCTTGACCCTCCTTTGCTGCGTCCCACGTAGTCGGTCATGAACGACAACCCCGTCATAGAGGTCACCGCCCACGCCCATCTTCATGAGATCGCGGCAGAGGATTGGGACGCCTGTGCCTGTCCCGAGGCCGCAGATAGTGGCAGGCCGCTTGATCCGTTCACGACCTACCGCTTTCTTTTGGCGTTGGAGGAGTCGCGGTCGGTCGGTGTCGGAACTGGCTGGCAGCCGCGTTACCTGACCGCGCGCTCGGATGGTCAGGTCATCGCCGTGGCCCCGCTTTATGCAAAGGGGCACAGTCAGGGCGAATACATCTTTGATCATAACTGGGCCCATGCCTACGAGCAGGCAGGCGGGCGCTACTACCCCAAGCTTCAGATGGCTGTCCCCTTCACTCCTGCCACCGGTCGCCGTTTCCTGACGCGTCCCGGCCATGAGGCCGCAGGCATGGCGGCGCTGGTCCAGGGGGCGGTCCAGATTGCGTCTGACAACCAGCTTTCTTCGGTCCATATCACCTTCTGTACCGAAGCCGAGGCGATCGCCGGCGAACAGATGGGTCTGATGCGTCGGACCGGGCAGCAGTTTCACTGGGTCAATCAGGACTATTCCGATTTCGGCGGCTTTCTCGCGCAGCTTTCGTCGCGCAAGCGCAAGAACATCCGTAAGGAACGTGAGGTCGCACAGGGCTTTGGCGGGCAGATCGTCGCCCTCACCGGCGACCAGATCCAACCCGAGCATTGGGACGCGTTTTGGGAGTTCTATCAGGACACGGGCGCCCGCAAATGGGGCCAGCCCTATCTGACGCGGGCCTTCTTCAACCGGGCGCAGGAAAGCCTTCGGGACGATATCCTGCTGGTTCTGGCAATGCGGGATGGGCGGGCGGTCGCCGGTGCCTTGAACATGATCGGGCGGGAAACCCTTTACGGTCGCTATTGGGGCTGTACCGAGCATCACGCCTGCCTGCATTTCGAACTGTGCTACTATCAGGCCATCGACTTTGCCATCGCGCAGGGCCTGGCGCGGGTCGAGGCCGGGGCGCAGGGCGAACACAAGCTTGCCCGTGGATACATGCCCGTCCCGACCCATTCGTTGCACTGGATCGGGGACGGCGGCTTTCGCGATGCGGTGGCCCGCTACCTTTTGGCCGAACGGGCTGCGGTCGATGAAGAGATCGAGGTGCTGACAAGTTACGGCCCATTCAAGCGACACCATCAGGAGGAACAGGAATGACCGAGAAACTGGGCGCCGAGGCGCGCGAAACCGATCTGGCCCCGCTTTTGGCGGCGGGTTGGGCGATGGCAGATGGACGCGACGCGATTCACAAGACTTTTGTCTTTGGAAACTTTGTCGATGCCTTTGCCTTCATGACCAAAGCGGCGATCTGGGCCGAAAAGTGGAACCACCATCCCGAATGGTCTAATGTCTACAAAACCGTAGATGTCACGCTGACCACCCACGACGCGGATGGGCTCAGTGCGCTTGACGTCAAGCTGGCCGCAAAAATGGACCAACTGTCTGGACTTTGAATGCAAGACTTTCTGAACACTGAGATCTGGAACGGTCGCACGCTTGGCGATCTTCTGACACTTGATTTCATCGCCGGTCTGCTTGGCGATGTCCTTGCCGCACTGGCGATTGTTGTCGTCGGGTTCCTGCTGGCGGGCTTTTTCCGCCGCCGGATCGAGCGGTTGGCGCAAAAGCATGACCGCCTCGATCCCACGCTTTTCGGCTTTGTCGCCAACGTCGCCTGGTACGCGATCATCGCCTTTGCGGTGCTGTTTGTCCTGAACACCTTTGGCGTGCAGACCACATCCGTTATCGCCGTCATTGGTGCGGCCGGTCTTGCCATTGGTCTGGCCTTGCAAGGCACGCTGTCGAACGTGGCCGCCGGTGTGATGATCGTGTTCTTTCGCCCCATAAAGGTCGGCGACTTTGTCGAGATCGGGTCCGCGATGGGGACCGTCCGTTCGATCAATCTCAATTTCACAGAGCTTGCGACGGTCGGCAACTTTCAGGTCATCGTTCCCAATGCGCAGGTCTGGGGGAATGTCATCACCAACTATTCGGTCTACCCGACGCGTCGGGCCGAATGGACGTTTGGGGTGAGTTACAGCGCCAACCTGAAATTGGCCGAACAGGTCATCCGCGACACCATCCTAAGCGATCCTCGGTCAAAAACCGACCCGGAACCTTTCATACAGGTCAACAACCTGGGCGATTTTTCCGTCGATTTCCTTGTGCGCGTCTGGTGCAACAGCGCCGACTATTTTGCCTATCAGGCCGATATGAAGCGGCAGGTCAAAGAGGCGCTGGATGCGGCGGGGATCGAAATTCCGTTCCCCACCCGCACCGTTCATCAGACGCAATAGGCTACATCTGATCCAGCAGGGTGCCCCCTGCCGAAATCTCGCATTGGCCCGTTGCGGGTTCCTCGTTGAGGATGGTGACGACCCCATCCTCAACCAGCATCGAATAGCGCTTGGACCGGTCAAAGAAGCCAACCTTGGGGTTTGAGAACTCCATCCCGATAGCCTTGGTAAAGGACGAATCTGCGTCGCCAAGCATCAGAATCCCCGCCTCTGTCGCGCCCGAGTTCACGCCCCAAAGTCGCATGATATGCGCGTCGTTGACCGACACGCAGACGATGGCATCGACGCCCTTTGCCTCGAACTGCGGCTTGGTCCGGATAAAGCTGGGCACATGAGCGGCGTCGCAGGTCGGGGTGAACGCGCCCGGCAGGCCGAACAGGACGACCTTCTTGCCACGGACGATATCGCCCAGTTGAACGGCTTCTGGTCCATCCGGCCCCATCCTCACGAAGGCGGCATCAGGCAGGGTATCGCCAACAGCGATGGTCATCGGTCTCTTCCTTCTAGTCTGGTGTTCTGGCCAGCTGGCCGAGCTGTCTTAGATCGCGTCCAGAAAACGCTCGCCAGTGGAAATGTCGCATACGCCAGGCTCATCGATGCTGACGGCGGTGATCATTCCATCCTCAACCAGTGTCGCATAGCGGTTGGACCGTCCGATGAGGCCGATGGGCGGGGCGGTAAAGTCCATGCCGATTGCCTTGGTAAAGGACCCGTCGGCATCGCCAAGCACGGTGATCCCGGCTGCCGTGGCACCAGTTTGTTCGGCCCAGGCGCCTAGGACGAAGGGGTCGTTGACCGACAGGCAGATGATCTCTTCCACGCCCTTGGCCTTGAACGCCTCGGCGGTGCGCATAAAGCTGGGCAGGTGCGAGGTCGAGCATGTTCCGGTAAAGGCGCCGGGCAGGGCAAAAAGGACGACTTTCCGGCCGCCCAGCTTTTCGGAAAGCTGAACGGTTGCGGGGCCGTTTTCGCCCCAATAGCACAGGGTTGCATCGGGCAGGCTGTCGCCAATCGTAAGGGTCATGGATGGTCCTCTTGGATCAATTGTGTCTGGTATATGCTGCTCTGACAGATAGTGTAGCCAGCGCAACTTCCCACAGCCAAGGCGCAAAAAATGTCCCATTTCGTTGTCATAGGAGGCGGTCAGGCCGGGGCCTCCCTTGTGGCCAAGCTTCGGACCGAAGGGTTTGACGGTGAGATCACCCTGATCGGGGCTGAAGATGTGCCGCCCTACCAGCGTCCACCCCTGTCCAAAGCCTATCTGCTGGGTGAGATGGAGTTGGAACGGCTCTACCTGCGTCCTGCGGCCTTCTACTCGGATCACGATATTGATCTGCGTCTGTCCACCCGCGCCGTGTCGGTCGATCCTGCCGCCCGCACAGTGGCTCTGTCGACGGGTGAGTATCTGTCTTATGACGCGCTGGCACTTGCCTCCGGCTCGCATCCGCGGACTTTGCCG
The DNA here is from genome assembly GCA_029255105.1 of Flavimaricola sp. Lineage (GTDB taxonomy): Bacteria > Pseudomonadota > Alphaproteobacteria > Rhodobacterales > Rhodobacteraceae > Flavimaricola. The sequence goes on from JAQWWH010000073.1 coordinate 19,794, forward strand.
GCTGCGATTGGTGGCACGCTGGACGGCGTATTCACCATGCGGGACCTTCGCGATGCCGACACGATGGCACCGGAACTGGTCGAAGGTCGTCGGGTTCTGATCATCGGGGGCGGCTACATCGGGCTGGAGGCGGCAGCGGTTTGCGCCAAGAAAGGCCTGAGCGTGACCCTGGTCGAGATGGCGCCGCGTATCCTCCAACGGGTCGCATCGCCCGAAACCTCGGACTACTTCCGGGCCCTTCACCAGTCGCATGGCGTGGACATTCGCGAGGGCGTTGGCCTTGATCGGCTTTTGGGAACAGACCGCGTCACCGGGGCGCGTCTGACCGATGGATCAGAGCTTGCCGTTGATTTCGCCGTAGTGGGCGTGGGGATCACGCCGGCCACGGCCCTGGCCGAAGGGGCGGGTCTGTCCCTCGACAACGGGATCGCCACAGATGCCCAATGCCGGACGTCTGACCCTGCGATCTGGGCTGCGGGTGATTGTGCCTCCTGCCTGTTTGAGGGCAACCGGATCCGGCTTGAGTCTGTCGGCAATGCCATCGACATGGCCGAGGTCGCAGCTCAGAACATGATGGGCAAGGCCGTCGACTACGTTCCGGCACCCTGGTTCTGGTCGGATCAATATGACTGCAAGCTGCAGATCGCCGGGCTGAATACCGGCTATGACGCCGTCCACGTCAAACAGACCGGCGATGCCCGGTCGCATTGGTACTACCGGGACGGCGTTCTGGTTGCCGTGGATGCGATGAACGATGCCCGCAACTACATGATCGGCAAACGCCTGATTGAGGCCGGCAAATCCCCTGCACCCGAGGTCATCACCGACCCGGCGACGGATATGAAGGCCCTCTTGCGGTCGTGAGGATCATCGGGGGACAGCATCGGGGCCTTGCCCTTGCCGCCGTCGGGGCGGGAGATGCGGGGGCCCAGTTGCGTCCGACCTCTGACCGGGTCCGCGAAAGCCTGTTCAACGTTCTTTTGGGGGGCCGCTTTGGCGATCCGGTAACCGGGGCAGAGGTGTTGGACCTGTTTGCCGGAACCGGCGCCCTGGGGTTGGAAGCGATGTCGCGCGGGGCGGCCCACGCCACCTTTGTGGATGATGGACGGATAGCGACGGGTCTGATCCGGGACAACATCGCCCGCTGTCGCCGCCAGTCGGACACCCGCCTGCTAAAGGTCAGCGCGTTGAAACTGCCCCAGGCCGAGGCGTCTGCGACGCTCATCTTTCTTGATCCCCCGTATAACCGGGGGCTTGGCGCCCAGGCGCTTGCGGCGGCTCATAGCGGGGGCTGGATTGCCCCGCAGGCCATGATCGTCTGGGAAGAGGCGGCCCCGATGCCCGCCCCGCCGGGGTATCGGCTACTGGATACACGCCGCTATGGTGACACGCATGTGACCTTCCTTGAGGCCCCGGCCTGAGGCGAAGGGGGCGACAGACCGTCGGGTTTGTGCAAGACTAGGTGCATGACAGATGCGTTCTATCCCACCGGCTTTGCGATCCAGTCCAAGGCCAAGCCGCGCCATCCCAAACAGCGCGACGCAAGCCTGCCTTTGCCGGCCCCTCAGCCCTTTTCTGCGCCCGTCCTGATCGGCGATTGCGCGACGCCGCTTGCCGGTGAAACGCTTTTGTCCCTGCTATGGCGGCGGCTGGAACGGGGCGCCGAAGGCGAGGACCCGCCCGACCACTTTTAGCCCGCGAAAAGCGGAAACGTCACCCCGAGCGCCCAGGCCAGGAACAGGCCCAGCCCGATGCCACCTGCGGCAGGCCGCCATGTGGCGCGCCCGACCCATCCGCCAACGGTCCCGAACAGGATAAAGAACAGCAGGATCACCGGCAGGATGATGATCAGGAACAACAGCCCCTCAAAGTCCAGCGCAACCGCCGCCCCTAACGAAGCAAGGGCCACCGTCCGGACCAGAAGCACCCGCCAGAACGACGCCTGACCGCCCTGTGTCAGCGTGGCATCTGCCAACATATAGGGAACGGCCCCGCAGGCCATGGCAGCTATGATCACAAACCGCTCGGGCGTGGGAAAGAACGAGGCAACGTAGCGGTCGAGCATGCCACCAAAAAGCGCAATGCCGAACAGGGCGACCGGAATGGCAAGCAAGAGGCTGCCCAAATCGACCCTGACCGCCCCGATCCGCGCCAGCAACAGGAGGGCCAATGCCCCCTGCAATGCAAAATGCAGGGCCAGGTAGTCGGCCACCAGCACCGGCAGGAAACTTGTGGGCAAGGGCCACAGCACAAGTGGTGTGATGATGGCAGGCACGAGACAGGCCAAAAGGAATTGCCCCAGCGGAATGTCCTGCGGACGTGTATCGGCCCTCAACGGGCGCAACAGCCCTGACAATGGCCAGGCAAGCGCCACGACAGAGACGATCAAAAGGGCAACCCAGCCGCCCCGTTCTGTCACAGGGCCGGTGTTTGTTCTGCCAAAAGCGGAGTCGAGCCAGGCGCGGCTTTCTTCAAGGGTCACAGGCGAATAGAGGACACCGACATGTTCAACGTTCGGGGCCAGCACGGCCCGGCGACCCGTACCCTGGCCCGGATCGCCAGTCGTATCGCCCAGACCGGCAGATGGATCGGCAAGGCGGAGGGCCTTTTCGGCCTCCTCGGCCAGCATCGCCTCCCATTGCCCGGTAACCACCAGAAGGTTGGACGGTTCGTCCGGCGTGACGGCGAGCGAAAACATAGAGATCGCCACCACCGCGCCGACCCGCGGATCCCGGACCGCCTGTCGCACCACGATGTCCGAGGCCATCGAATGGCCCAAAAGGGCCAGCCGCCCATCACTTCCGGGCAGGGCAAGGGCAACGTCGGCCACGCGGGCCAGTTCGTCCATCAAAAGGGTTGTCGTGCCGTCAATCGATGTCACGTCGCCCGACATGGGCACGGGGTTCCGCCCATGCCCCATGAAATCAAAGCTCACCGCTATATAACCGGCCTGCGCCAGCGTCAGGGCAAAGCTTTGCATCAACGGCCGCGATCCGGCAAATCCATGGGCGATCACGACAACAGGGGCAGGGCCCGCGCCCTCGCGTTGATAGACGGTGGCAGGTGTGGTTCCGACCGTCAGGGGGCTTTGGAGAATGCCGCGCTTATCAGCCTCAAGCCGGAAAACGGCAAACGCAGCCAGCCCCAAGGCCAGAACCAGAACGATCCAACGTGGGGCTGTCACAGCCTAGCCGTAGGTCGGGTGGAAATGCCCGGCAGGCGACAGGGTGAACACCTCGCATCCCTGAGCGGTGATCCCGACGGAATGCTCGAACTGGGCAGAGAGCGACTTGTCGCGGGTGACAGCGGTCCAGTCGTCGGCCAGCACTTTGGTTTCGGGACGGCCAAGGTTCACCATCGGTTCGATGGTGAAGAACATGCCTTCCTCGAGGGTTGGCCCGGTGCCGGGGCGGCCATAGTGCAGGACATTCGGCGGGGCGTGGAACACACGGCCCAGACCGTGGCCGCAAAAGTCGCGGACAACCGACATTCGCTGCGCTTCCACATAGGTCTGTATGGCCGCACCAATGTCGCCAAAGGTATTGCCCGGTCGCGCTGCCTCTATGCCAAGCATAAGGGCGTCGTGGGTGACCTGGATCAGCCTCTCGGCCTTGCGGGTCAGGCTTCCTGCTACGTACATGCGGCTGGTGTCGCCGTACCAGCCATCGACGATCACGGTGACGTCGATGTTGAGGATGTCGCCATCCTTAAGCTTCTTGTCGCCGGGGATGCCGTGGCAGACGACATGGTTCACGCTGATGCAGGACGCGTGCTGATAGCCCTTGTACCCGATCGTCGCCGAAGTGGCCCCCGCCTCTTCGACCCAATGGGTGATCAGCCTGTCGAGTTCGGCGGTGGTCTGCCCGACAAAGACATGCTCTGCGATGTCATCCAGGATAGTCGCGGCAAGACGCCCCGCACGGTTCATCCCGGCGAAATCGCTAAGGTCGTATATCCGGATGCCGTCTTTGGTCAGGCGGCCTCTGCGCTCATACAATGGTCTGCTCCATAAGGCTTTGTGGCAATGTAGGCCCCTCAACAAGAAAGGACCAGAGGCGGCGAACCGGTCTTGTCCTGCCTTTAGCCAAATCCTGGCCTCTGAAAGGGCAATGGGGCGCCGATTGCGATCCCATTCGGTGAAATGTCGGTGCCAAGACATATCACCTCGACCCCGGCTTGGGTGGCCTCGTCAAAGGCGCGGGCATAGGCCGGGTCCAGATCGGCAGCAAGGGTGACCGCGGTGCAATCGGTCCTCTGGACAAGGTACAGCATCACGGCGCGGTCCCCCTTGTCGACCATCGCGGCTAGATCGGCCAGATGCTTGGCCCCCCGGGCGGTGACCGAGTCGGGGAATTCGGCGAGGCCGGGCTGTCGGCAAAGCGTCACGCTTTTGACCTCGACATAGGTGTCGGGGCGATCCGGACCGGACAGCAGGAAATCGACGCGGCTTGCCTCGCCGTAGCGGACCTCTGGCCGCACGGTGGTATAGCCCGTCAGCCCCGGTACCTGTCCCGCCTCCAACGACGGCCGCAAGGCGCGGTTCGGGACAGAGGTGTCGACGCCCGTAAAATGCCCGTTCTCATGGTCGACCAGCCGCCAGCCAAACTTCAGCTTTTTCTTCGGATCGTCGTTCGCCTCGACCCAGATCCGCATGCCCGGTTCCGCCAGCCCCATCATGGAGCCGGGGTTGGCACAATGGGCGGTCACCTCGCGTCCGTCCTCCAGCACGATATCGGCCAGAAACCGTTTGTAGCGGCGGATCAGCCGGGCAGGGATGAGGGGTGTGGCAAAGCGCATGGCAGCCCCCTATACCTTGCGCTGTCCCAAAGGAGAAGCAGGCCCATGACCATCGCAAACCCCACCGCAGCCATGCTTGTCATCGGTGATGAGATCCTGTCCGGACGGACGCGCGACGCCAACATGCATTTCCTTGCCGGAGAGCTGACGCGCATCGGCGTTGACCTCAAGGAGGTCCGCATCGTCTCGGACGACCGTCCTGCCATCATCGCCTCGGTCAAGGCGCTGTCGGCGGGGTATGGAACGGTGTTCACAAGCGGTGGCATCGGGCCCACCCACGACGACATCACCGCCGATTGCATCGCCGCAGCCTTCGACACCCATATTGACGTGCGCGACGACGCCCGCGCCATCCTTCAGGCCCACTACGACCGGCAGGGCACCGAACTGAACGAGGCCCGCCTGCGCATGGCCCGCATCCCCGATGGGGCGACACTGATCGAGAACCCTGTCAGCTCTGCCCCCGGGTTCATCCTGCACAACGTCCATGTGATGGCCGGGGTGCCCAGCGTGTTTCAGGCGATGGTGGCAAGCGTCTTGCCGTCGCTGGTCGGCGGTGCGCCTCTGCTGTCCCAGACCCTGCGTATCCAGCGTGGCGAAGGGGATATTGCTGGGCCATTGGGCAAGCTGGCCGAAGATTTTCCGGATCTGATGATAGGCTCTTATCCCTATCAGAAGGATGGGGTCTACGGGGCCAATATCGTGATCCGGGGTCAGGACGCGGCGCTGGTGGATGAAGCGATGGTACGTCTGGCCTCGCTGTTTCCCGAATGACGCCTGCGGCCCTCTATGCCTTGATCGAGGCGACCTGGCCCCCGGCGGGCCAAACCCGGGTCGGTCCCTATGTCATCCGGGAAGGGCAGGGCGGCGGTAGCCGGGTGAGTGCCGCGACCGCCGCAGCCGTAGACGGACTGGCCGAAGGGTTGCCTGCGGCAGAAGCGGCCATGCGGGCGCTGGGCCAGACGCCGTTGTTCATGATCCGGCACGGGGACGAGGCGCTGGATGCGCTGTTGGACCGCGCAGGCTACGTCATCAAGGACCCCGTCATCGGGTACTCTGCCCCGGTCAGCCAGCTGACCCAAACACTGCCGCCCCCCGTTACCACGTTCGAGGTCTGGCCCCCCCTCGCCGTTCAGGCCGAGATCTGGGCCGAAGCTGGGATCGGCCCCGACCGGCTGGCCGTTATGAACCGGGCCAAGGGGCCCAAGACAACGATCCTTGGCCGGCTAGAGGATTCGCCTGCCGGTACCGTCTATCTGGCTTGCAGTCCCGATGGTGCGATGCTGCACGCGCTTGAGACCCGTGCCCAATTCCGACGCAAGGGGCTTGGCGCCCATATGCTGCGCGCCGGCGCCAGATGGGCGACCCGGCAAGGCGCGGAAGAGCTGGCGTTGGTCGTGACAACGGCCAATACCGCGGCCCGCAGCCTCTATGCTTCCCTAGGGATGTCAGCTGTGGGAGAGTATCACTACCGGATCAAGACGGAGACCGGACGATGACCCAAGATGACAGCCCCACCGCGCTGGACCTGCCGCAAGTGGACCCATTGCCACCGCAGACCCAGGCCTACTTTGACAAATGCGTCGAAAAGCTTGGCATGGTGCCGAACGTCCTGCGGGCCTATGCCTTTGATATCGACAAGCTCAACGCGTTTACCGCCCTTTACAACGACCTGATGCTCGCCCCGTCCGGCCTGACCAAGCTGGAGCGCGAGATGATCGCGGTCACGGTATCCTCGATCAACAAATGCTACTACTGTCTGACGGCTCACGGCGCTGCCGTGCGGGCGCTGTCCGGGGACCCCAAACTTGGGGAAATGCTGGTGATGAACTGGAGGGTCGCCCCGCTTGATGCCAGGCAGCGCGCCATGCTGGACTTTGCCGAGCGGATGACGATCGCCAGCGCCGGGATCGAAGAACACCACCGCGATGCCTTGCGGCAGGTGGGCTTTTCCGATCGGGACATTTGGGACATCGCCTCCGTGGTTGGCTTTTACAACATGAGCAACCGGATCGCTTCGGCCACCGATATGCGACCCAACGACGACTATCATTCGCAGGCCCGATGAAGGCGGGGCTCTGCATCACGTTTGCCTTGGCCCCCTGCATTGGCTGGGGACAGGAACTGGCCTTTCAGGGGCAGGCGACTTTGCAGGCTGAGATTGTGTTCGAACCTGGCAGTTACGCGATGCCAGTTGGCCCCTTCGGAGAGGCCGGCTTGCCGACCCGCATCCTTGAAGGCGCAGTGTCGCAGCAGGCCTGGCGGGTGGACGCACAAGGGGCCTCAACGTTGGCCCTGATGGTGCCCCTGCGCGATCAGGTTCTTGCTATGGGATACGAACCGGTCCTCGACTGCGAGTCGCTGGCCTGCGGCGGCTTTGATTTTCGGTTTGGCACTGACGTGATGAGCCCTCCCGACATGTTCGTCGACCTGGGCGATTTTCGTTTCTTTGCGGCCAGCCGGATGGGCGACGATGGCGAAGAGGCGATCAGCCTCATGATAAGCCGGTCTGGCACGGCCGGATTCGTTCAGATCGTGCGGGTTGGGCCACACGCCGAGTTTCCCGCCGTCGCAACGGTCTCGCCCGTGTCGCCGGCCGTGCCCCTGCCCGGAACGCAGAGCGATTTCGGGACGACGCTGGATCACAGTGGCCACATCATCCTGAGCGACCTTACCTTCGAAACAGGCTCTGCCCAACTGGGTGCAGGCCCCTATGCCTCGCTGCGGGCGCTGGCGGCCTATCTGGCGGATAATCCTGACCGCCGGGTTGCACTTGTCGGCCATACGGATGCCCAAGGGTCGCTGGATGCCAATATCGCCCTGTCGCGCCGTCGGGCGGCGTCGGTGGTGGAGCGGCTGGTGAGTGAACTTGGGGTGCGCCGCGCGCAACTGGATGCCCAGGGGATGGGATACCTTGCCCCGGTGGCGACCAATCTTACAGCCGAAGGCCGCGACGCGAACCGGCGCGTGGAAGTCATCGTCACCTCGACATTGGAGTGATCGATGCAAAAAAGCGCGACCCTTTCGGGCCGCGCCAGTTGAGGTTCGGGAACCTCTGGGGATGGGGTTGCGTTACCAGGCGTCGGGGCCCTTTTCGGCAAAGGCATGGACAAGAAAGTCGATGAAGGCCCGCACCTTGGGTTGGGTAAATCGGCCCGGCGGATAAACCGCGTAGATGCCTTGCGTTTCGACTGGCAGATCGGGAATGGCCTCTTCGACAAGACCTTTGGCCTGCGCGTCGGCATAAAGAAAGGATGGCAGATAGGCGATGCCAAGGCCCGATATACAGGCGTTGAGCAGCGATTGACCGTCGTTGACCGTGAGCCAGCCCGCTGTCCGCACCTGCCGCTTCTCGCCTGACGGGGCTGTCAGCTTCCAGACCGCTCCGTTTGATTGGTTCGAATAGTGCAGCAACTTATGCTCGTTCAGATCGTCGATCTTTTCGGGTCGGCCGTACTGCTGAAAGTATGATGGGGACGCGATCATGCGTTTGGTCGTTTCGGTCAGCTTGCGGGCACGAAGGGTCGAATCTTCCAGTTCTCCAATCCGAACGGCCATGTCGAAGCCTTCCGAAATCAGCTCAACATAGCGGTTGTTCAGCACCATGTTGACCGTGATGTCGGGAAACTCCTGCAGGAATTCGCCCAGAACAGGGGACAGGTGGTTGACGCCAAAATCGGTGGCGACGCTGATCCGCAACAGACCGGACGGGGCCGATTGCATCGAGGTCACGAGGGCGTCGGCTTCGCCTGCGTCATTCAACACGCGACGGGCGCGATCATAGTAGGCCAGACCGATTTCGGTCGGGCTGACCCGGCGTGTCGTGCGGTTCAAGAGCCGGGCTCCAAGGCGTGCCTCAAGCGAGGACACATGCTTGGAAACGGCGGACTTGGAGATGCCCATCTTCCTTGCCGCGTCAGTGAACCCTCCTTGATCCACGACCGTGGCAAAGGCCTCCATTTCCGTTAGGCGATCCATTTGCGTCCCTCTGCATTCAGTTCTTCGGGGACCAGTCTTGCCGTTGGAACAAGGCAGGATCGGGGCGTCAGCTTGACAATATCAGGGTCTTGCTAGGGATAAGTGACGGGGGGGAAACAGCGGCCAGGCCGGACTAAATCGCTTTGGGATAGGCCAGGCTGAGGTTTTCACGCAGCTTCTTGTGAATTGGCGCATGACGCCAGCGTGCCACAGTTTGTTTCTCTAGTTTATGTGATGATCCGTCACGCATCAACTCTGCAAGTCCGACCTTTGGGCCTTTGAAGGGGTTCCATGCGCCTTCCGTCCCTGCTGACACCTGCCCGGGCCTCACGACCCTTGCGTAGGCCCCCGGTCGCCCGGCCTCGTGGAAGAGCCGGACGAACCCTGGGTCCGCTTCACAACGTGGCGGCCAGCCGGGTGCCTTGATCGATGGCTCGCTTGGCGTCCAACTCAGCCGCGACATCCGCCCCGCCGATGATGTGCACCTTGCGCCCGGCTGCAATAAGGGCATCAGCAAGGCCACGCTCGGGCAATTGGCCAGAACACAGGACAATCGTATCCGCAGGGATGACTTGGGGCGAGTTGTGGGCGTCGCCGAACGAGATGTGCAAGCCGTCAGCGTCGATGCGGTCGTAGCGGACCCCGCCGATCATCTGCACGTCCTTCATCTGAAGGCTGGCCCGGTGGATCCAGCCGGTTGTCTTGCCCAGACGGCGACCCAGCTTTTCCGCCTTGCGCTGAAGCAGGGTGACCTGGCGGGCGGCAGGTTCGGGCCGCGGCCCGTCCGGGCTCAGACCGCCGCGCGACTCCGCCGGGTCAGCGACGCCCCATTCGTCCAGCCAGCTTGGCAGGTCCTCGGTCGGGCTGTCCCTGGTCACCAGATACTCGGCCACGTCAAAGCCGATACCGCCAGCTCCGATGATTGCGACCCGTTGCCCGACGGGCGCCTTGTCCCCCAAGACGTCGATGTATGACAGCACATGCGGCAGGTCCTGTCCCGGGATTTCCGGGTCACGCGGTTTGACGCCCGTCGCGATGACAATGTGGTCAAAGCCCACCAGACCTTCGGGCGTGGCGGCCTCCCCCAGGCGAAGGGTGATACCCGCCGCCTCTACCGATGCGCGGTAGTAGTCGACCAGCCCCGAGAACTCTTCCTTGCCGGGAACCTGTTTGGCCATGTTCAACTGGCCACCGATCGAGGTCGCCTTGTCGAAAAGGGTCACATGATGTCCGCGTTCGGCAGCGGTCAATGCGGCCGACAGACCCGCAGGACCGGCCCCCACGACCGCGATCTTTGCAGGGATCGCGGCAGTGGCAACGACAAGCTGGGTTTCGTGGCAGGCACGCGGATTGACGAGGCAGGACGACAGCTTGCCCCCGAAGGTGTGGTCAAGGCAGGCCTGGTTGCAGGCGATGCAGGGGGCAATCAGACCGGATTGGCCCGACGCCGCCTTTGCCACGAACATCGGGTCGGCCAGGAACGGGCGGGCCATCGACACCATGTCGGCGCAGCCTTCTGCCAGCACATCCTCGGCCACCTGTGGTGTGTTGATACGGTTGGAGGTGATGATGGGAATCGACACTTCTCCCATCAGCTTCTTTGTGACCCAGGCAAAGGCGCGGCGGGGAACCGATGTGGCGATGGTGGGGATGCGGGCCTCGTGCCAGCCAATGCCGGTGTTCAGAATGGTCGCGCCTGCCGCCTCAATGGCCTTGGCAAGGGTGACGACTTCGTCCCAGGTCGATCCATTGGGCACCAGGTCGATCATCGACAGCCGATAGATCAGGATAAACTCGGGGCCGACGGCGGCACGGACCCGGCGGACCACCTCGACCGGCAAACGCATGCGGTTTTCATAGGAACCGCCCCAGCGGTCGGTCCGCTTGTTGGTATGGGTGACAAGGAACTGATTGAGGAAGTACCCTTCGGACCCCATGACCTCGACGCCGTCATAGCCTGCCTGTTTTGCACGCTTGGCGGCGGTGACGATATCGCTGATTTGCTGTTCGATGCCCGCTTCGTCCAGTTCGGCCGGGACAAATGGTGAAATGGGCGACTTGATGGCAGAGGGGGCAACACACCCCTTGCCATAGGCATAGCGACCGGCGTGCAGGATCTGCATCGCGATGCGACCTCCGGCCTCGTGTACCTTGTCGGTAACGCTGCGGTGGTTTGCAATGTCGGTGTCTGTGAACAAACCCGCAGCCCCCGGGAACACACCGCCTTCTCGGTTGGGTGCCATGCCGCCGGTCACCATGAGGGCGACGCCGCCCTTGGCGCGTTCGGCATAGAACGCTGCCACGCGCGCCCAGTCGCCGGTCTCTTCTAGACCGGTGTGCATCGAACCCATGAGGACGCGGTTCGGCAGGGTGACAAAGCCCAGGTCAAGGGGGGACAGCAGGGTCGGAAATTCGGTCATCAGGGTCTCCGTTTGTCGGCATCATGACGGCGATGGAGGGTGGGGTCACGCACTACGCCGCGTCAGCAAGGCTCCAAGACTCTTCGCGAAGAGTCTTGGAGCCGGGCGCCGATCCCAAAAATCTTGGCAAAGATTTTTGGGGTGCCGGATTAGCCCATCGTCTCGATGCAGTGCCGGCGAAACGCTTTCTTGAGCATGTCCAGTTCAGCCCTCAGAAGGTCAATCTCGGCACGGATGTCTTCGGCCAGTGCCTCTCCGGCGAGGATGGTAAAGCTGTCCAGAGTGTCGCCGGTTTTTTCGTCCACAACGACGAAGGTCTGAACGCCATCCGATAGCGCCTTGATCGGTATGGGAACCCGCAGGTGCCAGCCCAGGCCATCTTGTGCAGACCCGATCGTCACCCCCTCTACCTCAAGGCCCATATGCAGCACCTTGAGCAAAGGCGGTTCCGCCCCGACGCGCCCATCGGACAGGAGACCCTCCCAGGTACCTTCCAGGATCTGTGTCTTCGTAAGTCGCAAATTCGACATCTCAACCTCCCGACCCCTACAGGATCATAGTTCTGCCCTTGGATATCGGGCAAAGGTCACATCCCGCATCGTGACCTGGTTCATTTCGGGTCCCTCGAAAATCAGGTCGACCCACATCCGCTCCACGCGTTTTTCGTTCAGTTTCGTGTAGGCAAGGTCAAACTCTACAAAGACGTTGTCATCCTCAAGAGGCAGTTCCCGGACGATCTGTTCCGTATTGGGCCCATGCCGGATGTTCAGACGTGCAAAAATCTCGAGCGGCTTTTCAAGTTCGACAATTGTATCAAGTCGGATCAGGTGGCGTCGTTTCAGCCCGTTGCAGGCCTCCGGTGGCAATTCGACCACCACCGACAGAAAGCTGCCGTCAAAGCGGAATACGTCCATGCGCAGACCGTAGGGGGCCAGATCGACCTCGCGCTGATTTCGCAACTGCCGAAGCGTCAGTTCACTAAGTCGGCAATCATGGAACAGAGTGACCTCGTCGCCGAACGCTGTCTTGCTTTCGACACTAGAGGCTCCTTTGATATCCAAAGGGCCCCGCCAGAGATTGGGACGCCAAAACCAGTCAGTCCCGCCGGGTTTTGGGAATGCTGATGATCCGATGCGGGGCAAGGCAAGGCGCGTATCGGCAACCTGAAGGAGTTCATTCAGCTTTTGGCGCAATTTACGCGCGCGGTCCCGGACAAGCCGCAGGTCAGACAGGTCGGCACTTTTGGCGGTTCTGACCGCACGCGACCAAAGCGTGAGGCTGCTTCGGTAGGCCAGCCGATCCAAAAAACTCCATCTTTCCTGTGACATGCCTGCTCATTTCTTGGGGTGCGCTTGGGCTGTGTGGTCCGAACGCTGCTTCGTTGTCATACCCACTGTGTGCCAAACTGTTTCCAAAAAGGAAACTGACGTCAGCCGCCCGAGCTGGATGAATTGATCGAGATCAGGCTGTAGACAGCTTGTTCCAGAAGGGCCAGCCCGTCGTCCGGCTGCAAAGGCGCGCGCGCGAACCCCCGGACCGTCACAGTCACGAGCCGGTCGTGAAGGTCAAGAAAGGCGCGCCATTCATCATTCGCGAGGCCTGGGAAAGGCGCGGCGGCACTGTCACTGAACCGCACTATGACTACCTGGTCCCGGGACATGAGGGATCGAACGGTGATATCCGTGGGCTGCCCCCTCGCGCTGAGCAAGGCAACGCCCGAAGCTGTGGCAAGTAGGCTGCGCAACGTGGCCTCGTTCCCCGCAACAGCCGCCGTGCCCGGTGCCCCTGTCTGGACCGTGATCCAGGCGTCCTTCGAAGGCATGACAGCGTCGGATGAGACAAGGGCGCAGCCTGCCATCGCCGCGAACCCATCGGAGGGGCGGCTGGTCGCTGGATCGATGCAGTATCCATCAGGGGCCTGCACGACGATCTCGCCATTAAACAGAGACAGGGCGCGCACGGCTTCGCCATTTGGAACCAAAACGCAGCCGGATATGCCCAGCACCGACAGCAAGGCGATAGGTTTCAGCATGCGGGCGGACCATCCATCATCATCACACGTTCACTACCAAAGGCTTCCCGGCGCGCCGGACGTACTCCCGACGATGTCAAAGGGGTAACCATTGGTCCGGCGTGCGGCAAGTCGGCTACGTCAGGATGGTTCTGAGGGGTTGCCATGATGCCTCAGGCATCAATCGGTGCGTGCCATTCATCTGTCATTTGGCAACAGAAAAAGTGTGGCATCACTTCATGTTCTGGGCCGCAACCCAAAGGCGCATCACGGCATCGCCTCGACCGCCTGGTCATGTGGCGGTCCGGCCCGCAGGGATGAGCGCCGGACCGAAGGTCACAGGATCAGAGATCCATGTAGATGTGCAACTCAGTCTCGGCCCCCGGATGGGTGACCGCCCCTTTACGAGCGCCTCCGACCAGCTGGGCGTACTTCCAAAGCGCTCCGGTTGCGTAGATCGTCTTGCGCGGACCGGCCCAAGCCGCTTTGCGGGCGGCAAGCTCTTCCTCGGTCAGATCGACAGACAGTTCACCCGTCAGGGCGTTGATGGTGATCACATCGCCGTTCTGCAGCATGCCGATCGGTCCGCCGTGCGCAGCCTCTGGCCCGACATGGCCGACGCAGAACCCACGGGTCGCACCCGAGAAGCGGCCATCGGTGATCAGTGCGACCTTCTTGCCCATGCCCTGACCGGACAGGGCCGCTGTGGTTGCGAGCATTTCACGCATGCCGGGGCCGCCTGCTGGGCCTTCGTTGCGGATGACAATGACTTCGCCTTCCTCGTATCCACGGGCCTTTACGGCGGCAAAGGCGTCTTCTTCGCATTCAAACACACGGGCAGGGCCGGTAAAGACCTGCTCTTCCTCGGACATGCCTGCGACCTTGACGATGGCCCCTTCCGGGCACAGGTTGCCCCGCAGGCCAACAACACCACCGGTCTTGGTGATGGGCGAATCGACGTGGTAGATGACCTTGCCGTCGGCATCGCCCTCGATCATATCGAGTTCTTCGCCAATGGTGCGGCCGCTGGCGGTCATGCAATCCTCATGGATCAGACCTGCCTTGCGCAGCTCTTTCATCACGACGGGCACACCGCCGGATTCATAAAGGTCCTTGGCGACGTATTGTCCGCCCGGCTTGAGATCCACGAAATACGGGGTGTCGCGGAAGATGTCACAGACGTCGAACAGGTCAAAATCGATCCCGGCCTCGTGGGCAATGGCGGGCAGGTGCAGACCGGCGTTGGTCGAACCGCCGGTGCAGGCCACGATGCGGGCAGCGTTCTCAAGGCTCTTGCGGGTGACGATATCGCGGGCGCGGATGTTCTTTTCGATCAGGTTCATCACCGCAACACCGGACGCTTCGCCATACTGGTCGCGGCTTTCATAGGGGGCGGGGGCGCCGGAGGAGTTCAACAGGGCAAGACCGATCGCCTCGGATACGCAGGCCATGGTGTTGGCGGTGAACTGACCGCCACAGGCGCCGGCAGAGGGGCAGGCAATCCGCTCGAGAATCTCAAGCTCAGCGTCGGACATGCTGCCGGCCTGATGCTTGCCTACCGCTTCAAAGACGTCCTGTACGGTCACGTCCTTCCCGTTAAGCCGACCCGGCAGGATGGAGCCGCCGTAGATGAACACCGAAGGCGTGTTCAGGCGAACCATCGCCATCATCATGCCGGGCAGCGATTTGTCGCAGCCTGCAAGGCCCACGATGGCGTCGTAACAGTGGCCACGCATCGTCAGCTCGACCGTGTCGGCGATGGCCTCGCGGGAGGCCAACGAGGAGCGCATCCCCTCGTGACCCATGGCGATGCCGTCTGTTACAGTGATGGTGGTAAATTCACGCGGGGTGCCACCACCCTTCTTGACGCCGCCCTTCACGGACTGGGCCTGACGGTTCAGGGCGATATTGCAGGGTGCCGCTTCGTTCCAGCAGGTGGCGACACCGACCCAGGGCTGGTGGATCTCTTCCTCAGTGATCCCCATCGCATAAAAGTAGGACCTGTGCGGTGCCCGAGAAGGCCCTTCGGTCACATGGCGGCTGGGCAGTTTCGATTTGTCAAAGCGTGCATTGTGCATGGGTCGTCCTCCCGCGGAACTCGTTTCAAACCGGCATAAATGTGTGAAGGCCAAGGGGCAAGGCAGGATTGCGCTGCCCGGCACGGGGCCAACGACAATGGGGCCCCGCATTAGGTGGCAGAGGCGTTGCCGACAAAGTCCGGCACTCTATCGCGGCGGAACTGCCCATTGGGGCAAGCCGCACCTGATCGCACCTTGCCCCAAGCCTCTTCAATTGCATTTCCCCCCAACGGGCCTTATCTCGGGCGTCGAACCGACCAAAGGCTATGTCTGCGCATGAACTGGATCACCAACTACGTCCGCCCGACGATCAACTCGATCTTTTCGCGCCGCGAAGTGCCCGAGAATCTGTGGAGCAAGTGCGACGAATGCGGAACCATGCTGTTCCACCGTGAGCTTACGGACAATCTGAACGTCTGCACCAACTGCAATCACCATATGGCGATAACCCCCCGTGCCCGGTTCAAGGCGCTGTTTGACGCAGGGATTTTCACCGAGGTGAAGGTGCCCGAGCCTTTGACCGATCCCCTCTCGTTCCGGGATCAAAAGAAATACACCGACCGGATCAAGGACGCCCGCAAGGTCACTTCTGAAAAGGAGGCGATGCTTGTTGTCGAAGGCGAGATTGGCCGCACACCGATTGTGGCGGCGGGGCAGGACTTCAGCTTTATGGCAGGGTCCATGGGCATGTATGTCGGCAACGCGATCATCGCTGCGGCCGAGCGGGCTGTGACCCTCAAACGGCCGCTGGTCCTATTTTCGGCCGCTGGTGGCGCCCGGATGCAGGAGGGTATTCTAAGCCTGATGCAGATGCCCCGCACCACCGTGGCCGTCCAGATGCTGAAAGAGGCCGGACTGCCCTACATCGTTGTCCTGACCCATCCCACGACAGGCGGGGTTACAGCCTCTTACGCCATGCTGGGTGATGTCCATATCGCCGAGCCGGGGGCCCTGATCTGCTTTGCCGGTCCGCGGGTGATCGAACAGACGATCCGGGAAAAACTGCCCGAGGGGTTCCAGCGGGCAGAGTATCTTCTGGACCACGGAATGTTGGACCGGGTGACCCCAAGGGGGAAACTGCGGGACGAACTGGTTACCATCATCCGGATGCTGACCCATCAGCCGCCTGCCGTTTCGGGCGACCTGCCCGCGCCGGCCCCTGAAGAAGCCGAAGAAAGCGCCGCCACGGCCGTTGAGAGCGCGTCAGACAAGGCACCTCAGGACAGCAAGGCCCCGAAAAAGAAATGAGCGCCAGTTCCGACGTCATCCTTGCCCGGATGATGACGCTCCACCCCAAGGTCATTGATCTCACGCTCGACCGTGTCTGGCGGCTGCTTGATTTGCTTGATCATCCGGAACGCCGCCTGCCGCCGGTCATTCATGTTGCCGGGACAAATGGCAAAGGGTCGACACAGGCCATGATAAGGGCCGGACTCGAGGCGGGCGGCGATTTGGTCCATGCCTATACCTCTCCCCATCTGGCCCGGTTTCACGAACGCATCAGGCTTGCCGGATCGCTCATCAGTGAAGAGGCGCTGACCGAGGTCCTAGACCGTTGCTACAAGGCCAATGGCCCTGATGCGATCACCTATTTTGAGATCACGACCTGCGCCGCCTTGCTGGCCATGGCCGATACGCCAGCCGACTGGACCCTGCTCGAGGTTGGCTTGGGCGGGCGGCTGGATGCGACCAATGTCATTGATCATCCGGCCCTGACCATCATCACCCCGGTCGATCTTGATCATCAGGCCTTTCTTGGCGACACAGTCGCCGAGATTGCGGGCGAAAAGGCAGGGATACTTAAGCGCGGTGTGACCTGCGTGGTCGGGCCGCAGCACGACGAGGGGCTTGACGTCATCGAACGAAAGGCGGCCCGGCTGGGCGCACCCCTTTTGGTTTACGGCCAGCACTGGCACGTCACGACCGAACGGGGACGCCTGATCTATCAGGACGAGCGCGGCCTGCTGGACCTGCCCATGCCTGCTCTTGCTGGACCACATCAGATCCTGAACGCCGGGGCCGCGATCACGGCCCTACGCCACCTTGGCCGGGACGAGGCAGCCTGTCATGCGGCAGTGACCCAGCCCTATTGGCCCGCCCGGATGCAACGGCTGACCGAAGGCGCTCTGGCCGATCTCGCCCGCCCGGCCGAGCTTTGGCTGGATGGCGGTCACAATCCTGCAGCCGGCGTGATGCTGGCGGATACCCTGCGCCAGATGCCGCCGCGTCCGACCTATCTGATTTGTGGCATGCTCAACACCAAGGACATATCGGGCTACCTCGCCCCGCTGGCCGAGGTGGCCAAGGGGCTGATCGCCGTTTCGATCCCCGACGCCACGGCAACAATCCCCGCGGACGAAACCGCCGCCCATGCCGAACTGGTCGGGCTGCCTTCAAAGTCAGCCGAAGGTGTGGCCGAGGCCATTGCCATGATCCAGACACAGGACGCCAATGCGCGGATCCTCATCTGCGGCTCGCTTTACCTTGCCGGGCACGTCCTGCGCGAAAACGGATGATCCGGGCGGCCCTATTGATCGGGCTGCTTGCCCTGCCAGCCGATGCGGCAGAGCGGTATATCTGTTGGCAAGGAGCGGGCGGCTACACGATGACTGGGCAGTTCAGCTTTCCCGACGCCTTTCTCAACCGCACACTGATTGACCACGAAGACCTGACAACGTTTCGGATCGTCGGGTATCTGGACGGGAACATGATCGGCAAATGGTCGATGGCAGACGCTACAGACGAAACAAGCTGGCTCTTGCGATACAGTCCCAGGACCGGGCTGTTTCCCCTGCAAGGCTTTGACGGGCTTTACCAAATGTGGAACGCCAACGGAGAGGTCAACGACTGCGGCACCCCGGGGTTTGGGTTCAACGCGGGCAACGGGGGGCAGGACATCTGCATCGATGACCGCTTCATCCTGCCATCCTCGATCCCCCCAGAAACCCCGTTGCGTTCGTTCTCAAGCCCTCAGTCACCCGACTGTGCCGGGATTGACCTGCTTGGAAAGCAGGCGGTGACTGTCGGTGGGGCGGAATGATCCGGGTCGCGGCAGTCCTGGCGGTACTGGCGGGTCCGGCGCAGGCAGCGCAGTTCAACTTTTGCTGGTCAGGGTCAAACGGCTATACAATGACGGGCACAATCGGATTTGCGGACGCCCTCATGACCCGGTCCAGAGTCACTGAAGAGGACGTGTCCCTGTTTCGGATAGCCGGGTTCCGGGATGGCGTTGCCATCGGCAAATGGAACCTGAACGACCTTGCCGAAGACACGACCTGGCATTTGCGGTTCGACCCACGGACCCTGACCTTTCTGACTGGGGGAAGTTTCCCCGGCGAGGCCTCCCAAGGCTGGAATGCAAACGGGGACGTGACGGACTGCGGGCCTGGTGGCTTTGGCTTCAACTCGGGGAACTATGCCCAGGATATCTGCCTGGACGGGGTCTGGATCAGCGAGTCTTCGATTCCGCCTGAAACGCCTCTTGGTGCCACGGCAGGTCCTGTCACGCCCGATTGCAGAGGGGCACCCTTGCTCGGCAAGGGACGCGGAGCGACCTAAAACACATCTGATGTGCATAGATGGACCTTTTGCACCGCGATCCGGCCTCCTACCTTGGAGTATGTAAGCAACAGGAGCGCGTCATGACCCTTTCCCTTGGCCTTGGAACTTTTGGCGATATCTCCAACGGTCCGAACGGCCAGCCCCTGCGGCACGATGAGGTGTTGCGCAATGTGGTTGCGGAAGGCGTCCTTGCCGAACAGGTTGGCGTCGACCATTTCGGCATCGGAGAGCATCACCGAGAGGACTTTGCCGTATCCTCGCCCGAAACCGTTCTTGCAGCCCTCGCCTCGCGGACCAGCAGAATGACCATCGGGTCGGCGGTAACAGTCCTGTCCTCTGACGACCCGGTCAGAGTGTTCCAGCGGTTCTCGACCCTCAATGCCATTGCGGATGGGCGAGCAGAGGCGATCCTTGGCCGGGGGTCTTTCACTGAGAGTTTTCCGTTGTTTGGGCTGAACCTGCAGCAATACGAGATCCTGTTTGAGGAAAAGCTCGACCTGTTCGTCAGGCTGTTGCGAGAGGACCGGGTGACGTGGTCCGGGCAGACACGTGCAGCCCTTAGCAATCAGGGGGTCTACCCGACCCTGCCGCCGCAGGGACTGTCGACATGGATCGGCGTCGGGGGCAGCCCTGAGTCCGTGGTTCGGGCCGTGCGGCATGACTTGCCGATGATGCTGGCGATCATCGGCGGCGATCCGCGCCGGTTCAGACCGTTCGTCGACCTTTACCACCGGGCCTATGACCAGATCGGCGGAACCCCAAAGCCGCTTGGCGTTCATTCGATGGGCTTTGTGGCCGAAACCGACGAAGCGGCACGCGAAACGCTTTACCCTCACTACAAGGCCATGATGGACAAGATTGGTGGTGAGAGGGGATGGCCGCCGCTGAGCAAGGACAGGTTCATCGCAGAAGTTGAGGGTGGTGCCCTCAATGTTGGATCGCCGGATACCGTGGCCCGCAAGATTGCGGGGACCATCAAGGCATTGGGACTGCAGCGGTTTGACATGAAGTATTCTCACGGCACACTGCCACATGAGGACATGTGCCGGACGATCGAACTTTATGGAACGCGGGTCATCCCGATGGTGCGGGATATGACGGCAGAGGTTGTCGCCGCCTAGGGCAATGTCCCGTCTGCTGCCCGGCCTGCTCACGTTTCGAGCGTGACAGACCCTGCCGGGCCAAAAAAGTGTGAACCGAATCACTTCCTTGTTTGACTTGCGAATCACTGTGCCACTAGATTCGGTGCAACGTCTCTGGGTACATCCAGCGGGTGGTAGGTCAAACAAGATTTGGGTTTGACCTGTCAGGGACAGAGGTTCAGGCAGGCAAGTCAAAGGGGGGCCGGTTCAACGGCCCCCTTCAACGTTCGGGGCTCAGCCTTTTGCAGGGGCTCTCAGCCGGTCGATCCGGGCGCGGGCCGAATTGGACCTTGGTGTCCAGAGCCCCCGGTCGATGGCCTCGGCAAGCCGTTCCGCGATTTCGGCCAGCGCCGGCGGATTGTTGTCCTCAATGAAGGCGCGGGTGTCGTCGTCAGCCAGAAAAGCCTCTT
Source organism: Flavimaricola sp. (assembly GCA_029255105.1). Lineage (GTDB taxonomy): Bacteria > Pseudomonadota > Alphaproteobacteria > Rhodobacterales > Rhodobacteraceae > Flavimaricola. The sequence continues at coordinate 40,191 of JAQWWH010000073.1, forward strand.
CTACCAGGTCGAAATGATGGTTTCGCACGGCACCGGTCGTGGCGGCAAAGGCAAAGAGGTAATCGACAGTCGCTGCGATTTCAAAGGCACCCTTGTATCCGTGCCGTTTGACCCCGTCGATCCACTTGGGGTTCACGACACGCGAGCGCACGACGCGGGCGATCTCATCGTCGAGCGTCCTGATGACGGGCCGCTCGGGGCGAGAGTGGTCGTTGTGGTAGATTGGCCGGTCACGTCCTTGCAGGCTGGCCACAGCTGCGGCTGCCCCGCCTTCAAACTGGTAGTAGTCGTCCGAGTCGAGCAGGTCGTGTTCGCGGTTGTCCTGGTTCTGGACAATCGCCTCGACCTGGCCGAGCCGTTGTTCAAGTCCGGGGCGATCGGCCTTGCCTTCCTGCCCCGCGCCATAGGCGTAGCCTCCCCACTCCAGATAGGCCGCGCCCAGATCGGCACGGTTGGTCCAGAGCCGTTCGTCGATCATGGCCTGAAGACCGGCCCCGTAGGCGCCGGGTTTGGACCCAAAGACTCGCGCCTGCCCCTCGCCCAGACGGGTGCGGGCGGCGGCGGGGTTCAGATCGTCAGGTTCGTCCAGCGCCTGAACCGCCCGTGCGGCGCTGTCGACAAGAGCAATCAACTGGGGAAAGGCGTCGCGGAAAAAACCCGATATGCGAAGGGTCACATCGACCCGGGGACGGCCAAGGGCAGAGGCCGGGATCACCTCGAACCCGGTGACCCGCCGGTTGGCGCTGTCCCATTGCGGTTTGACGCCCATCAGCGCCAGCGCCTGGGCAATGTCATCGCCGCCGGTGCGCATGTTGGCGGTGCCCCAGGCGGTCACAAGCATGGCGCGGGGCCAGTCGCCCTGATCCTGAAGGTGCTTTTCGATCAGCAGGTTGGCCGAGTGCCAGCCAAGCGCCCAGGCGGTCGGGGTCGGAACCGCCCGGCTGTCGACCGAGTAGAAGTTGCGCCCCGTAGGCAAGGTATCGAGCCGCCCTCGTGTCGGCGCGCCAGACGGACCCGGCGGAATCGCCTGACCGGACAACGCATCGAGCAGCGCCTGTCCTTCGGCCGGTCCGCAGGCCGCAATGGTGGGCAGGATCACCGTTTCGATCTCGGTCAGAACAGACCGGCTGGCGGGTCCGGGCGCCGCCGCTCGCGGGCTGTCGCCCGCATCGCCCCGCCCCCCGTCCCGTTCGTCTTCCGGTGCTGCGTCTTGCCGAGGCAGGAGGTTTTGCGACAGCAGTTCAAGCCGTTCAACGGTGTCGCCCGTCGTCCGCCAACTGTCCGCCGAGAGGCTGGCGAGGCAGTCTGGCCGGGGGCCGTCCCAGGGCGTACCGAGATCGGCTGACAGAGGGTCAATGCCCAAGGCGAGGTCCTGCGCCAGGGCACGCAGAAGCGAGGCGTCGCCCCCTTGCCCTGATCCCCTTGGCACACGCGCCAGCGCGATGGCCAGATCCCTGGCCTGACGCCCTGTCGGGCTTTGACCAAAGACATGGAGCCCGTCGCGGATTTGCGCCTCTTTCAGGTCGCACAAAAAGGCATCGAGCCGCCCCAGATCGCTATCCGTATCCCCGGTAAAGCCCGCGTCCTGGGCCAGTCCGGTCACCTGGCTCAGCGACAGGATTTCCTTGCGCAGGTGGTCGAGCCGCCGATTGTCCATGCCCATGGCGTCATAGTATTCGTCCACCAGCGCCTCGAGGTCTCGCATCGGTCCGTAGCTTTCGGCGCGCGTCAGGGGCGGCGTCAGGTGGTCGACGATAACCGCCTGCGCCCGCCGCTTGGCCTGTGTCCCTTCTCCGGGATCGTTGACGATGAAGGGATAGATATGCGCCATCGGTCCAAGCGCGATTTCTGGCCAGTCTTCTGGCCCTAGGGCCACCGCCTTGCCGGGTAACCATTCGAGGTTGCCGTGCTTGCCCATGTGGACCACCGCGTCTGCATGGGTCCGAAGCCAGAGGTAGAAGGCAAGGTAGTTGTGGGGCGGGACCAGGTCGGGCGAATGGTAGCTGTCGGTCGGGTCGACATTATAGCCGCGCGCCGGTTGCAGTCCGACGGTCACTTTGCCGAAGCGGTGCAGGGAGAGTTTGAAACCGCCCGCTTCTGAGGTGCCGTCCGGATTGAGTATTTGAGACGAAGCGAAGGGGTCATCTTCCGGCTGGCCCCATCGGGTGGTGATTTGTTCTTTCGCAGTCCAGGGCAGCCCGGCGAAATGGGCCTTGTAGGCGGTGAGCGCGAACTCTTCGCCGCCCTGCCTGTCGGCTCGGTCGGTCAGCCAGTTTGTGGGCCCTGCCATCAGCCGTTCCATCAGTGCCTGGGGGCTGTCGGGAAGCGGGCCGGTGTCATAGCCGGCCGCCTTGAGGAGCTGCAGGCTGTGCAAAGTGGCAGCGGGCGTGTCGAGCCCGACTCCGTTGGCCAGTCTGCCATCCTTGTTGGGGTAGTTGGCCAGGACCAGTGCCACCCGCCGATCTGCGGGCGGGGTCTGTCTGAGGTTGGCCCAGCGTTTGGCCAATTCAGTGACAAAGACGATCCGGTCGGTTTGCCCCTGGTAGGTGGCGATGGGGCATTGCGTTGCCTCGTCGAAATAGGCCTCTCCCTTGAAGCTGAGGGCCCTGGTGATGATCCGTCCATCCACCTCGGGCAGGGCGATGTTCATGGCGATGTCGCGGGCGGAAAGTCCGGAGCTTGAGGCCTCCCATGCGGCCCTGGTGCTGCCGGACAAGATGATCTGGAAGACGGGTGCCCGGTTGGCATGGGGCCCGGAGAGCGGGTTCTGGACGTCGGGATCGTCCGGGTGGGGCGAGCCGACGGCGAAAGCCGTGGCGTTGAGGATGACCGAGGGAGGCGCCTGCCGGAACAGGGCTTCGAGCGTCGCCTGGCTCAGCGGATCCTTCAGCGAGGCCACGAAGATCGGCAGGGGGGCGAGCCCGGCCCGCAACATGGTCTTGACCAGTTGATTGATCGGGCCAAGTCCCGCCCCCTGGACCAGCGCCCGGTAGAAGATGATGGGCACAACAGGGGCATCTGGCGCCCAGGTGCTCCGGATCAGATCGAAATCGGGCTGGACCTGTCCCGGCCAATGCAACCCCGCCCGCAGGAGCGGCCGTGCTGGAGGTGGCGTTTCCTCGCCTTTGAGCATTGCGCGGGCATAGGTCAGCAGTTGGGTGGCATTGTCGGCCCCCCCCTCGACGAAGTAGGACCAGAGCGCGTCATAGTCCGCATCCCCAACGGTCGAAAACGTCCGCAGATCGGCGTCGGGTTTGTCGTCGCCGGGCAGGGCGCAGAAGAGCACCCCTGCTTCGCCCAGTCGGGCGGCGTATTGTTCGAACCCGTAGCGCCAGTAGCCCGCCCCGCCAAGAATGCGGGCGATGACCAGCCGGGACCGTGTCGCGCAACTGTCCAGATGCATGTCCACTGAGAGGGGATGCCCAAGGTGCATGAGGTTGGCGAGCCGCAGGCTGGGAGCGTCCTGCATTGCGGCCCGTGCCTCGGACAGGAGCGCCAGTTCGGTGTCGGCGGCGGAGAGTATTACCACGTCAGCCGGGGTCTGGCCCAGATCTACAGGTTCCTTACCATCCGCGATAGCCCCGGGGGTTGCGGCAAGCAGGTGCATCATGCCAAGCCTTGTGCCCGGAGCCCTGCCGGGGATATGGAAGCCATATCGCAGCCAGGGAAGGCAGGATCATCATGGACTATGGAAAATCGGGCAATCCCAAGCTGTCCAAGGGCGCGCCGCGCCACCAGGAGCACAACGCACCGGGCAGCGAAAAGGCCCCTTTCGGCAAGCGCCCGTCCAAGGCGGACTTGCTGGCCCGGATGAAGGCGGCGGCCGAAGCCAAGGCCAAGCCTGCCGAGGACTGACGTACCGGTCACAACCGCTTTTCCATGAAGACGGAGTGCGGTCCTGGCTGGTAGTCGCCGAACGGGCCGCAGATTGAGAAACCATGCCGGGCATAAAGCCTGTGCGCAGGGTACAGATCGTCACCGGTTTCAAGCCGCAGGATCGGCAGACCAAGCTCACTCCCAAGCGCATCGAGCGCCGTCATCAGGGCCGCCCCCGTGCCCGCGCCGCGTACAGCCGGATCGACGAACATCGATTTGATTTCCCCATATCCGTCGAAGGCCTTCAGCGCGACGCACCCCGTTGTTCGTCCCTGGGCCTCGGCCAGAAGGAATGTGATGTCTGGTGCACAGAGGGCGTCGATGGACAGGTAGTGATTATGCTCTGGCGGATAGAGCGACGACAGATAGTCGTGGCTGGCCCGCAAAAGGGCCGTTCCCTCTGGGCTGCGGGGATCGCCTTTGCGGACCGTCACGCTCATGCCGTCAGTGCGGCCTCGATCGCGGCCCGGTCAAGGCCTGCCTCGCCAATCACGACGAGCCGGGTTTCGCGGAGATCGCTGCCGAAGGGGCGGTCGTAATAGCTGTCGACCCGGGGACCCACGGCCTGAAGCGTCAACCGCATCGGTTTGCCTGCCACGGCGGCAAAACCCTTAAGCCGCAGGATGTCATGTTTGGCGATGATTGCGGACAGCCGTTCGGTAAAGGCCTTTGGGTCGGTGATCTCGGTCGTGGTGACGACAAAGCTTTCGAATTCGTCGTGCCCATGGTCGTGATGATTGTCGTCGTCGTGGTCATCGTCGCCGTGGTCTTCATCGTCGTCGTCGTGATGATGGTGGTGATGGATCTCGTGCCGGGCGTCCATGTCGGTTTCCGAGCCGATGCCCTGGCCCAGAAGGACGTCGATGGGCAACGCGCCCATGGAGGCGCGCAGCACCTGCACGCCACCGCGCGCCTCGGACTTGAGGCGGTCGTGAAGGGCGGTAGACTCCTCTTCGGACAGCAGATCGGTCTTGTTGACGACGATCATGTCCGCACAGGCGATCTGGTCTTCGAACAGTTCGGCCAGGGGGGTGTCGTGATCCAACCCGTCGTCGGCCGCGCGCTGGGCGTCCACGGCGGCAACGTTATGGGCAAAGCGGCCATCGGTGACTGCCTTTCCGTCCACGACGGTCACAACGCCGTCAACCGTGACCCGGGTCGAGATACCTGGCCAGTTGAAGGCGCGGACAAGGGGCTGCGGCAGGGCAAGGCCGGACGTTTCGATCACGATGTGATCGGGGCGGTTTTCGCGTGCCAGCAGCATTTCCATGGTGGGGATGAAGTCATCGGCCACGGTGCAGCAGATGCAGCCATTGGACAGCTCCACAATATCCTCGTCAGCGCAGGCTTCGATTCCGCAGCCGCGCAGGATCTCGCCATCGACGCCAAGATCGCCAAATTCATTAATGATCAGGGCTATGCGCTTGCCGCCCGCGTTTTGCAGCATGTGGCGGATCAGCGTGGTCTTTCCGGCGCCGAGAAAGCCGGTGACGACGGTGGCGGGAATCTTGGCTTGCATCTTGGGCTCCGGTCCTATGGCGTGAAACGGGCGGCCCCGACTGGGACCGCCCGACATTCGATGACGGTGGGATCAGGCCCCGATGATCAGGGACAGGACGGGTCCTTCGACCATTTCAAGGGCCAGAAAGATCCCGACACCAGCGACCATCGCGCCGGAAAGGCGGGCATTGACGGCAGAGGCCGTTGTCGCGCCCAGAGCCTTTTCAGCGACCCAACCGGCGGCAACGGCGATGGCATACTGGATGAGGCCGAGGCCGATGAAGTAGCCAACCAAAACCAGGCCACCCACGCCACCTTCCTGTGCCGCGATCGATCCACCGAAGGCAGAGCCGTGAAACAGGCCAAAGGCAGCAAAGATCGCCAGGGCGGGGGCAACGCCAAGCGCCTTGCCCGACAAGACGATCCCGCCAAGTACGATAAGGGAGGCGACGATGACGCCTTCGGTCACCGGCATCGCAATGCCCGCATACATGAGCGCGCAGCCCAGCAGCATTGCGCCGATGTAGGCGGCGGGTGCCATCAGCTTGCGGCCGGTAAAGACGGCTGCGACGCCCATGAGCGCAACGAAGAACAGGTGGTCAAAGCCCAGAACCGGGTGACCGACGCCGGACAGAAGCCCGTCCGAGAAGGTCGTCATCGGCAAAGCGCCAAGCGGATGGTGGGCGAGCGCAGGGCTGGCAACCAGCATGCCCGCGGCGGCGAGAAGAAGTTTTTTCATATCTGTCCCCTTCGGATCAGTATCGTGAAGGGGGGCATCGTCAGAGGGGCCAGATCTTACGCTGGCTTACCCCCACGGAACACCCCGTCCGTTGTCAAAGGCCGGACCCCGCCTGTGTGACGGACCCCGTGCATGGCAGGTCTCCTGGCTTGCGGGTCATTGCGTGCCGTCTGCCTTCCCGGTGACCGGTTTCCCGGCTAACCAGTGGCGTCTTGACGGCCGCTCTCCGCTCACAGTCGCGGGGGCGGCTGTGGAACTGGATCTCCCGCCTGGGGATCGATCCGCACCACATTCCCTTTTGATCCCCCAGTGCTTTGCACGTTGGCGGGGGAACCATGCCCCTTGTTTGTGCGCTTTGACGGTGGGTGGCGTCAAGGTACGTTTACGACCTGACAGGAGTGGCCAGCGTCCCTTCGTGCCCGATCGCGTCGCGTGTGGCCCGCTCAGGAGCCTCCGGCGGGGATATTTATGGCGAGATGAGGAGGGGCAGGTCGCCCTCCCCCGGCAAGTTCGTGCTATATATTGTGGATAAGTGGCCAGGGGCCGCTGAAAGTAGTGTGGCTCCGTTGACTCGGGCCATGAGGGGCAGGCAGTCTTGGAGGGGGACGAGAATCGCGAGGGCAGCGCCATGCGCTTTACCAGACTGCGCCTGAACGGGTTCAAGAGTTTCGTGGATCCGACCGACCTGATCATTGCAGATGGTCTGACCGGCGTTGTCGGCCCCAATGGCTGTGGCAAGTCCAATCTTCTGGAAGCGCTGCGATGGGTTATGGGGGAAAACCGCCCCACCGCCATGCGGGGCGGCGGCATGGAGGACGTGATCTTTGCCGGTGCAGCCACCCGCCCGGCCCGCAACCATGCCGAAGTGTCGCTGATCCTGGACAACTCTGAGCGGCTGGCCCCGGCGGGCTTTAACGATGCTGATACCCTTGAGATCATCCGTCGTATTACCCGCGATGCGGGGTCGGCCTATAAGGTCGGATCCAAGGACGTCCGCGCCCGCGATGTCCAGATGCTGTTTGCCGATGCCTCGACAGGGGCCCATTCTCCGGCCCTTGTCCGACAGGGCCAGATCTCGGAACTGATCAACGCCCGCCCCACGGCCCGCCGCCGCATCCTGGAAGAGGCGGCCGGGATTTCGGGCCTGTATCAGCGTCGTCATGAGGCCGAGTTGAAGTTGCGGGGTGCCGAATCCAACTTGACCCGGGTGGATGACGTGTTGGAGCAACTGGCCCAGCAGCTTGCCCAGCTTGCCCGTCAGGCGCGACAAGCGGCCCGCTACCGCGAGATCGGGTCGGCGCTGCGCCAGGCGGAGGGCCTTCTGCTGTATCGCCGGTGGAAAGAGGCGGATGAGGCGGCCAGCCTTGCCGCGGCCGAGCAGCGCACGAGGACAGTGGCAGCTGCCCAGGCCGAGGGTGCCGCCCGTGAGGCCGCCCGCCTGCGCGCCGGTGCCGAGGACCGCTTGCCCCGATTGCGCGAGGAAGAGGCGATTGCAGGCGCGATCCTGCAGCGTCTGACCGTCAGCCGCGATACCCTGACCGAAGAAGAGACCCGTGCCCGGGATACCATCCGTACCCTGTCCGATCGCATCGCCCAGATGGCCCGCGATATCGAACGCGAAGAAGCTCTGAACCGCGATGCGGGCGAGACGATGGAGCGTCTAGAGTGGGAAGCCCGGGAGCTGGCCAAGGCCGGTGAAGGCCACGAGCCCCGCCTAGAGGCCGCAGCCCAGGCCGCCCGCGAGGCGGCAAGCGTGTTGCAGTCCCGCGAATCCGATCTGTCCCAACAGACCGAGGATGTCGCCCGCCTTGCCGCCCGCCACCAGTCGGCCCAACGCCTGATCGAAGACAACCGCAAGACCCTTGCCAAGGCCGAGAGCGAGGCCGAGCGTGCCAAGGCCAGCCTATCCGGGGCAGAGGCGTCCCTTGCAAAGGCGCAGACTGATTTTGCGGCCGCCGGTGTGGCCGAACAGACGGCCGTGGCGACCGCTGCGAAAGTCGATGTCGCCCTTGCCGAGGCCGAAGCGGCCCGGGCCGAGACCCAGGGCCGCGAGGCCGAGGCCCGCGGCCAGCGGTCTGAGGCGGAAGGCGAGGCCAGCGCGTTGCGGGCAGAAGTCGCAGCTTTGGCGCGGCTGGTTGAACGGGATACCAAAGAGGGTGGCCAGGTCCTTGACCTGCTTCAGGTCAAGTCGGGTTATGAAAAGGCCCTTGGCGCTGCCTTGGCGGATGATCTTCGGGCGCCTGCGATCGGGGCGGACGGTCGTTCGGGGTGGGTCGCCTTGCCGGCCTATTCCGATGTCTCGGTTCTGCCGGAAGGTGTGCTTGCCCTGACAAACTACGTCACGGTCCCCGATGTACTGGTCCGCCGCATGGGCCAGGTGGGCCTGGTGTCCGCCGAGGATGGTCCCCGACTGCAAGCCGTTCTGCGTCCGGGCCAACGTCTTGTCAGCCTTGAGGGCGACCTTTGGCGCTGGGACGGTTTCCGGGCCGGGGCTGAGGACGCACCGTCGGCGGCGGCCCTGCGGCTACAGCAACTTAACCGGTTGGTAGAGCTCAAGCGCGACCTCGAGGACGTTGCGGCTCGGGCCCAAGGTGCGGCCCAAGCGCATGAGGCTTTGACAGCGCGCCTTGCCGCCCTGACAGAGGCGGACAAACAGGCCCGCATCGCCCGCCGCGAGGCGGACCGGCTGGTGGCCGAGGCCAATCGCGCCCTTGCCCGCGCCGAGGCAGATCGTGACCTTGCTGAGGGTCGGCGCGAGGCCTCGACCCTGGCCCTGGCTCGCCATGAGGATGAGGCGATGGCCGGCCGCAAGGCCCTGATCGAGGCGCAGCGCGGCGTTGAAGGGCTGGGCGATCTTGCTGCGGCGCGGGCGGCAGTCGAGGATATTCGGACGGCGGTCGAGGCGTCGCGCATCACCATGATGTCCCGCCGGTCCGCCCATGACGAGATCCGCCGGGAAGGCGAGGCGCGCGTCCGCCGCACCCAGGAAATCACCAAGGAAATCACCGGCTGGCGCAACCGCCTCGACACAGCCGCCCGCCGCATGTCCGAACTGGCAGAGCGCAAGGCCGCGTCAGAGGCGGAACTGGCCTCGGCGCAGGCGGCGCCCGAAGAAATCGCGGCCAAGCGGTCGGAACTGGATGCGGCTATTGCCGAAGCCGAGGCCCGCCGCGCCAAGGCCGCTGATGCCCTGGCCCAGGGCGAAACGGCCCTGAGAGAGGCAACCTTGTCCGAACGCGAGGCAGAGCGGACCGCATCCGAGGCCCGCGAGGCCCGCGCCCGGTCAGAGGCCCGGACCGATGCCGCCCGCGAGGCTGTCACCTTTGCCGCCGAGCGGATCATGGAGGCGCAGGAGGTCACCCCGTCCAAGCTGCTTGAGACACTTGGGGCCGATCCCGAAAACATGGCCCCCGCCGAGACGATAGAGACCGAGGTCGCCATGCTGCGCCGCCAGCGCGATGCTCTTGGGGCGGTGAACCTGCGCGCTGAGGAAGACGCCCGCGAGGTGCAGGAAGAGCATGATGGCCTGCTCAAGGAAAAGACCGACCTCGAAGAGGCGATCCGGGCCCTGCGCAACGGTATCGCCAGCCTCAACAAAGAGGGCCGCGAGCGCCTTTTGACCGCGTTTGAACAAGTGAACGAGAATTTTGGCACCCTGTTCAGCCATCTTTTTGGGGGTGGCGAAGCTCGCCTTGTCCTCGTGGAAAGTGATGATCCGCTGGAGGCAGGTCTTGAGATTATGTGCCAACCGCCGGGCAAGAAGCTGAGTGTCCTTAGCCTGTTGTCTGGGGGCGAACAGACATTGACGGCGCTGGCCCTTATCTTTGCCGTGTTTTTGGCCAATCCGGCCCCGATCTGCGTGCTGGACGAGGTCGACGCCCCGCTGGACGATGCCAACGTCACCCGCTTTTGCGATCTGCTGGACGAGATGACCCGGCGCACCAACACCCGTTTTCTGATCATCACCCACCATGCCGTCACGATGAGCCGGATGGACCGCCTGTTCGGGGTGACGATGGGCGAGCAGGGGGTGAGCCAGCTGGTGTCGGTGGATCTGAAAAAGGCCGAACAGCTGGTTGCCTAGCGGCGGTTGGGCCTCCTAGACGCTGCTTTAGTAGGGCAGGTCGTCCGGTGCTACGTCCACATGGTCGGGCGGCGGGGTTGCCCTGAATTGTTTGGCCTTGATGGTTGCCAGCCCCAGATCGAGCGCCTTCATCACCCGGTGCATCCCATCCATCACCCGGCCTTCGGCACACAGGAGGATGGGATAGGACAGGTCCGCCGCATTGATCTGACGGGCATGGGTCAGTACAGCCCGGCAGGTTGCGTGATCATCGGTTGCCGCAAACCAGTAGGGTTCGTCGATTTCTCTGATCTGCCCAAGGGGATGGTCCTGCACCGGCAGGTCTGCGGCCAGCCTCGTCAATCGTTGCACATCCCAGGTCAGCACCCTCCCGTTGACTGGCCGAAAGTGATACTGCGGCCGGATCACAGACGGTTTAGCAGGTCGCGCGTTGGCCATGCATCCGGCGGCAGGCCAAGGCGTTCCTGTTCGGCCTGAACGGCTTCGCGTGTCTTTTCACCCAGGATGCCATCGATCCCGCCAACGTCATAGCCCCGGGTAACCAGGCGGGTTTGCAGGGCCCGCATCTCTTCGCTCGAAAGGCCCGGGTCGGGGTTGCCAGGGTCATAGACTGGCGCCCCCATGATGCGCGTGCCGAAATAGGCAGCGGTGGTCACATAGACCAGGCTCTGGTTCCATTCAAAATAGACCCGAAAGTTGGGATAAACGAGGAAGGCTGGACCGTTGCGCCCCATGGGCAGCAGAACAGAGGCCGGCAGGTTGGCTGACCCCAGCGGGCCATTCCGCCCCCGTATCCCCATGTCGGACCAGCTTTGCACCGACATCTCGGTATCGAGGCCGGTCAGCCGCAGGTCCAGCCCGTCGGGCAAGACGATCTCGTGCATCCAGGGCTGTCCCGCCTGCCAGCCAAGCGACTGCAGCATGCGACCACCCGACATCAGGGCATCGGGTGCCGAGGTCTTGAGCGTGATATGCCCGTCGCCATCGCCATCGACACCGTTCTCGATGATGTCCTCGGGCAGCATCTGAACCATGCCGATTTCACCGGCCCATGCCCCGGTGGTCGTCCGGGGATCCAGATCGCCACGCTCAAAAAGGGTCATGGCGGCGAAGTTCTGCGGGCGGAATAGCTCGGGTCGGCGGCAATCATGGGCGAGGGTGAACAGGGCGTTGGCCGTGTTAAAGTCGCCCTGCACGGCGCCAAAGTCCGTCTCAAACGCCCAGAAGGCCAGAAGGACGCCGCGTGGAACGCCGTAGCTGGCCTCGATCCGGTCAAAGACGGCGTTGTAGCGGTCTGCGTTGCGGCGGGCGTTGTCGATCCGGTTTTGTGAAATCAGCCGGCGCGAGAAATCGATAAAGTCCCGCTGGAAGACCCCCTGTCTGCGGTCGGCGGCGATGACGTTTGGGTCAATGGTGACGGATTGCAGGTAGGCCTGTGCTGTGGATTGCGAGATGCCCCGGGCGACAGCCTCAGTGACCAGTCCGGCCTTGAAGGAAGCGACGTCGCCACCGCAGGTTTGGGCGGCTAGCGGTCCACTGGCGAATGCGGTGATGGTGCAGGTAAACAGAAGAGACGAAAGACGCGACATGACAGCTCCCTTGGGGTTGAGGAAACCCTAACAGGGACAGCCCATCCTGCAAGTCTACGCGATCAGATCAGCGTGATCAGATCAGCGTGAGCAGTACCAGAAGCGCGAGGAACAGGGCCCAACTGAGCCAGAGGCTCCGGTTGGCGGCATCAATGTCATCCGCCCCAAGCGTCCGGCGGCCATCGGGATTCACAAAGGGAAAGTCTTGAACAGTCCCGTCGTAGCTGCGCGGCCCGGCAAGGGCGACACCAATCACCCGTGACAAGGCGGCCTCGGGCCAGCCGGCGTTTGGTGATTTGTGCAGGCCCGCGTCGCGCCGGATTTCTGTCCACCGGCCACGGCCCGGGCGGGTCGCCCAGATCAGCAGGGCGGTCAGGCGGGCAGGCACAATGTTGAGGAGGTCGTCAAACCGGGCAGCCGCCCAGCCAAAGGCTTCGTGGCGCGGCGTCCTGTAGCCGATCATGGAATCGGCGGTATTCGTCACCTTGTAGATCATCAGGCCGGGCAGTCCGCCGATGAGGAACCAAAAGGCCGGTGCGATCACACCGTCCGACATGTTCTCTGCCCCGCTTTCGATGGCGGAACGGGCAACGCCCGAAGGGTCGAGGCTTTTGGTGTCCCGGCTGACGATCATCGCAACGGCCCGCCGACCCTGTTGCAGCGACAGCCGCAACCCATCCGCCACGGCACCGACATGCTCGGTGAGAGAGCGTTGGGCAAGCAGGACCGCAGCGATCACGACGTCGATCAGCTGGCCGGGCAGGGCGGCAATCGCCCATCCAAGGAGCCCAGCCGCCACAACAAGCGCGGCAAACCCTAAGGTTCCCTTGATCCGTTGGTAAGGGGCAACATTCATACGGCGGTCCAGCGCACTAACCGCCCGCCCCATCAAGACCGCCGGATGGGGGAGCCTGTCCCAAAGCCAGCGCGGTTCCCCAAAGACCGCGTCCAGCAGCAGCGCCGCGATCAGGGCGGTGGTCATGCCGGGCCCGCGGGGCCGCTCGGCCTTGCCATCGCCCCCCCCGCCTGCCCGTCAGGCGCTGTCCCCGATGTTTCACATCCGCCAAGCGCGGCCTCAAGCCGGTCCCATTGTTCGGGCGCTGGCAGGCCCAGCCTCAGCCAGGTGTCTGAGTAGGGAAAGATCCGCGACCAGACATGCCCTTGCGCGAGGCGATCCTGCCAAAGGGCGGCGTCGTCAACCTCGTACAGCCGGAAGAGATCGGTCCCACCGATGACCCTTGCGCCGCGCCGGACCAAAAGGTCGTCCAGACGTAGGGCATCAAGGGCAAGCCGATCCCGCGTCTTGGCAGCCCAGGCGGTATCCTCAAGGGCCCTTGCCCCAACCGCGAGTCCCGGGCCGGAAACGGCCCAGGGGCCCAGCATGTCCGCCAGGCTTTCGCCCGGGCCACCGAAGCCAAGCGTTTCGGGCAAACCGATCGCAAATCCAAGGCGCAATCCGGCCAGTCCCCAGAACTTGCCAAAACTCTTGAGGACGATGGTTCCCGGCCGCGCCGCCAGATCGACCAGCGAGGCGTCGGGGGCGATGTCGCAAAAGCTTTCGTCAATGATGCA
>JAQWWH010000074.1 GCA_029255105.1 Flavimaricola sp.
GGGCAGAGCGGGCCATTTGCGCCCCGTCGCGCAGCAAAAGGTTGCATCCGGCGGCCCTGGCATCAAACGGATGACCCGGCACGGCAAAGACGTCCCGCCCTTGATCAAGCGCGGTGCGCGCCGTGATCAGGCTGCCGGACTTTGCCGCCGCCTCTATCACCACAACAGCCTGTGCCAGCCCAGAAACGATCCGGTTGCGCGTTGGGAAATGGCGCGCCTGCGGTTGCAGACCCATGGCCTGCTCTGACACGATCAGCCCTTGTTGGCCTACTTTCTCAGCGAGGGAGGTGTTTTCTGCCGGATAAATAATGTCCACGCCGCCGGCCATAACGGCGACGGTGCCGGTTGCCAGGGCAGCGTCGTGGGCCGCGGCATCAATGCCCCGCGCAAGACCCGAGACGACGACATAGCCAGCCGCGCCAAGGTCCGCGCTGATCTGTCGGGCCATCCGCGTCCCGAGGGAAGAGGCATTGCGCGCACCGACAAGGGCAATCATTGGCCGGTCCAGCAGTCGGATGTCGCCAAGACACCACAGGAACGGCGGCTGATCCTCCAGCGACGTCAATGCCCTTGGGTAGGCGTCATCCCAATGGCATATCAGTCTGGCGCCGCGTTGCCGCGCGACCTTCATCTCTGACAGGGCTACGGGTTCGGGGCAGGGCGTGTAGTCGTCAATCCCCGCGGCGCGGGCCACCTCAGGCAAAGCGGCAAGGGCCGCCGCTGCGCTGCCATGTTCGCCCAGCATCCGCCAATAGGTCGCAACGCCGACCCGACGAGAGCGCAACAGGCGAAGACAGCAAAGCCGTTCGTCTTCCATGGTGGGTGGGAGTGGGGGGTGAGTGGAAGAAGGTGTTTCCCCGGCCATCCTGAACCTCGTCCTGTTGCAGAAGTAGGTCTAGGAGGTTGGTGGTTAACGCCAGATGAATCAAACTGAGAAACTTTCGCCGATCCTTTGGGCCAAGTGGCTTGATCCTGATCAAGGCGCAGCTGCGGTCATCACGCCACCCTCGTTTCAAACAGGAGGATTGCCATGACCAACATTGCTGAACGTCGCCACCAACTCACCACCCGCCGGGCCGAGCTTTTGTCCCGGGCCGAAGCCATCGAGGCCGAGCTTGTCTCGCACGATACCAAGGACTGGGACGATCTCGCGACCGAGCGCGAGGCCGACGAGGTTCTGGAAGGCATGGAGATGAGCGCAGCTCAGGAGATCGCGCAGATCGACGCCGCCCTGATCCGCATGGATGCCGGGGAGTACGGGGCCTGCGTCAAATGCGGGGAAGAGATCGCGGAGGCCCGACTGGACCTGCTGCCCGCGACCCCGCTTTGCCGGGCCTGCGCGACCTGAGGGCGCCTAGGCCGCTGCCCCCCCGACAGTCAGCCCTCCGATTAGAAGCGAGGGCTGGCCGACACCGACGGGCACCCATTGCCCGGCCTTGCCGCAATTGCCGATGCCGGGGTCCAGCGCCATGTCGTTCCCGATTGCCCTGATCTGTTTCAGCGCCGTCGCACCGTCACCGATCAGGGTTGCCCCCTTGACCGGTGCGCCGACCTTGCCGTTGCGGACGCGGTAGGCCTCGGTGCAGGAAAAGACGAACTTGCCCGAGGTGATATCGACCTGCCCCCCGCCAAAGCCGACGGCATAGATACCATCCTGCAACTCGGCCACCATATCGGCCGGGGCGGCGGTGCCACCCAGCATGTAGGTGTTGGTCATGCGGGGCATCGGGATATGGGCGTAGCTTTCGCGCCGTCCGTTGCCGGTGGCCGCAACACCCATCAGCCGCGCATTCTGACGGTCCTGCATGTAGCCGACCAGAACCCCATCCTCGATCAGGACGTTTCTGGCCGAAGGGGTGCCTTCGTCATCCACCGTGATAGAGCCCCGACGGTCAGGGATGGTCCCATCATCAAGGACCGTGACGCCTTTGGCCGCGACTTGTTGGCCCATCAGACCGGCAAATGCAGATGAGCCCTTGCGGTTGAAATCGCCCTCCAGCCCATGGCCGACAGCCTCGTGCAGCAGGATGCCGGGCCAACCCGGCCCAAGGACGACATCCATCATGCCGGCCGGGGCCGCCTCGGCCTCAAGGTTGACCAAAGCGATGCGCAGGGCTTCTTGCACGGCGCCTTCCCAGTGGTCCCGCCCGATCAGACCGATCAGCCCGTGGCGGCCACCGGCCCCGGCGCCGCCACCTTCGCGTTTGCCGTTCTCTTCCACGATGACGCTAACGTTAAGCCGGGACATCGGGCGGATGTCCGTGACCAATGTGCCCTCGGGGCGCAGAATCACGACCTCCTGGTAGCTGGCCGACAGGGTTGCAGAGACCTGAACGACGCGCGGATCAAGGCCGCGGGCGTAGGCGTCGATCTCTTTCAGGACATCGACCTTCACCGAAAAGGCCGTACCCTCGACCGGGTCTTCGTCGGAATACAGCTTTTGATTGGTTCCGACGGGGCCGTCCGCCAGAGTGCCGCCGCCCGCGCCCACGGCAAGGCGGGCGGTCTCGGTCGCACGGCGCAGGGCGTGTTCATCAATGGTGGTCGAATGGGCGTAGCCCGCCGTTTCACCCCGAACAGCACGCAGGCCGAATCCCTCAGATGCTTCATAGCTTGCCGATCTTAGCCGCCCATCGTCAAAGGACGTCACTTCGGACCGGCGGCGTTCCAGGAACAGTTCGCCATCGTCGGCCCCTGCGACAGCCTCGCGCAGCAACGCAAGGGCCTGATCCTGATCAAGGGCTGTTTCGAAAGGGCGGAAGGGGTCTTGGGCCATTGCTGGTATTCCTTGTTCCGGGCCGGGGCCCAAATGTGGGGCCAGGGCCATAAAAGCGTCCGTTTGCCGCAACCGGACTTCTTGTGATGCGGTTCAGGATATGTGAAGAGACTTCCGAGACAATCGGATTCCACCAAGGTGGGGTTCAGAGAGCCCGAAGCAAGGGCCTCACGGAAGGGAACGACATGCAAATGACCAAGATGTTCAGCCTTTTCGCAACGAGCATAGGGGCCGCAATTGCTGGCACCGCCGTTGCGGCACAGACCGCGATCGAGGATCTGCCGATCATCGGCCAGCCTACTGACGGCGCAATGGGCTGGCAGCCAGCAGCAACGGAGCTTGCGCGCGATATCCATTGGCTCGATGGCATGATCCTCGTGATCATCACGGCCATCACCCTGTTTGTGACCGGCCTGTTGATCTTTGTGATCATGCGCTACAACAGCCGCTCAAATCCCACGCCAGCGACTTTCACCCACAACTCGCCCCTCGAAGTGGCCTGGACGATTGTGCCGGTGGTTATCTTGGTCTTCATCGGGGCCTTTTCTCTGCCGGTTCTGTTCAAACAGCAGGAAATCCCCGAGGCTGACATCACCATCAAGGTCACGGGCTACCAGTGGTACTGGGGCTACGAGTATGTCGACGAAGCAGTTTCGTTCGAAAGCTTTATGCTGACCGAGGATGAGCTGGCCGACTACGGCTACGACGAAAGCCTGCACCTTCTGGCGACTGACACGGCCGTTGTTGTTCCCGTCGGTGCGACGATCGTCATGCAATTGACTGGGGCAGACGTCATTCACTCCTGGACGGTCCCGGCCTTCGGGGTGAAGCAGGACGCAGTTCCCGGTCGTCTGGCGCAGCTTTGGTTCGCAGCCGAGCAGGAAGGCGTCTACTTCGGCCAGTGTTCAGAGCTTTGCGGCCAGGCCCACGCCTACATGCCCATTACGGTGAAGGTCGTTGCGCAAGAAGTCTATGACGAGTGGCTGGCCTCCGCCAAGGAAGAGTACCCGGCCAGCTAGGCTAGGATAAGAACCCAAGGTGGGGAAACCTGCCCTTCCCAGTGGGCCGCTTTGGATCACTGGGAGTACGGAAAAAAAGGTTGGGCGATATCGTCCGATCGCCGGCTAGACAGGGCACGGTTCGCCCGACAAGGATGATGATGACTGATGCGAGCCTGACAGAAGCGATGCAGTCCGACGCTCGTACGGGCGAGGCCGGGATGGGTGACTACTTTGCCCTTCTAAAGCCGCGGGTGATGTCGCTGGTCGTGTTTACAGCATTGGTGGGCCTGCTGGTCGCGCCGGTTGGGATACACCCGTTTATCGGGTTTTTTGCAATCCTCTGCATCGCAGTTGGGGCTGGTGCCTCGGGCGCGCTAAACATGTGGTGGGACGCCGATATTGACGTCCTGATGAAGCGGACCGCGAAGCGGCCAATACCGGCGGGCAAAGTCACCCCGGAAGAGGCGCTGGGCCTTGGGCTTGCCCTGTCAGGCTTTTCGGTTGTCCTGCTTTGGCTGGCGACCAATGCCCTGGCGGCCGGTCTGCTTGCCTTTACGATTTTCTTCTACGCCGTGATCTATTCCATGTGGCTGAAGCGGTCGACGCCGCAGAACATCGTTATTGGAGGCGCCGCGGGTGCCTTCCCTCCCATGATCGGCTGGGCCGTCGCCACGGGCGGCGTGAGCGTGGAAAGCGCGCTGATGTTCGCCTTGATCTTTATGTGGACGCCGCCGCATTTCTGGGCGTTGGCTCTGTTTGTCAAAACCGACTACGGCGACGCGGGCGTACCGATGCTGACGGAAAGCCACGGACGCAGGGTCACGCGAAACCACGTTCTTGGCTATACGATCTTTCTGGTGCCAGTTGCTGTCGGGATCGCCTTTACCTCAATCGGTGGCGCCTTCTACCTGGCCCTGTCCATCGTGCTTAACGTGCGGTTCCTCTGGGGGGCCTGGCAGGTCTGGAAGCGCGACGAGACGATCGCCGAAACTGATGGATACGCGACCGAAAAATGGCTTTTCCGCATTTCGCTGAGCTACCTGTTCCTGCATTTCGGGGCATTGCTCGTCGAAGCCTTGCTTCGGTCCCTTGGCTGGGCGATCTGGTGATGGTCATCAAGGTAGAACACGAGCTGCACACACGCCGCCGTGGGCGGAACTTAGGGGTTGGACTTTTACTTGTCGGAATGGTCGGGATCGTTTTCGGTCTGACGGTCGTCAAGGTCCTGGGGCTGAGCGACATTCGCCAGTTCGAGACCTTCGATCACGTGGCCCGTCCAGCGATCGAGCCCGCATCAATCGAAGCGGCTGATCAGCTTCGGGCGACAGAGGAGGTTGGGCAATGAAAATTTTCCCGCGTCTTCAAGGACCCAACCGCACGGCTGCACAGGCTGCGACGGTTGTCGTGATTATGGGATCGCTCGCCTGGGCGTCCGTGCCCTTTTATGACTGGTTCTGCAGGGTCACCGGGTTTGGTGGCGCGACGAATGTCGCCTATGCCGACAGCGATGTTGTTCTGGACCAGACGATCACCATCCGGTTTGACGCCTCAACGGAAAGCGGCATGCCCTGGACCTTCAAGCCGGTCGAGCGTCAGATGACGCTTCGGATCGGCGAGACGGGTCTTGCCTTTTACGAGGCGCACAACCCGACCGACCATCCTGTGGCAGGACAGGCCGCCTACAACGTCACGCCCTATGCGGCGGGCGGGTTTTTCGACAAGATCGAATGCTTTTGCTTTACCGAACAGGTGTTGCAGCCGGGCGAAACTGTCCTGATGCCCGTCAGCTTCTTTGTCGATCCCGCTATCGTCGAGGATCGAGAAGGCCAGTACGTCCACACGATCACGCTAAGCTACACTTTCTACGAGATCGACCTGCCCGAGAACATGGCAGAGGAACAGGCGGCTCTTGCCCTGCCTGCGCCTTTGACAGCCGAAGCCGGCCCCGTCATAGACACCAACTGAAGACCAGACCAAGCCTGAGGGAACTCTGCAATGGCGCACGAAAAGAACCACGACTATCACATTCTGACCCCCTCCATCTGGCCGTTCGTCGGTGCGTTGGCGGCATTTGTCATGCTGTTCGGGGCGACGCTCTGGATGCATGACCACGGGCCCTATGCCTTCCATATCGGCTTTGCCGGCGTGCTCTACACCATGTTTGCCTGGTGGTCCGAAGTCGTCGCCGAAAGCAACGCGGGCGATCACACGCCTGTCGTCCGGATCGGCCTGCGCTATGGCTTCATCATGTTCATCATGTCTGAGGTCATGTTCTTTGCCGCATGGTTCTGGTCGTTCTTCAAGCACGCCATGTACCCGATGGGACCGATGAGCCCGATCCAGGATGGTGTCTGGCCACCGGCCGGGATCGAGACCTTTGACCCCTTCCACCTGCCGCTGATCAACACGCTGATCCTGCTGTGTTCTGGCGCGGCGGCGACCTGGGCACACCACGCCCTCGTCCACGAAAACAATCGTGAAGACATGAAGAAGGGCCTGATCCTGGCCATCGCACTGGGCGCACTCTTCACCGTGTTCCAAGTTTACGAATATAGCCATGCAGCCTTTGGGTTTGCCGGCAACATCTACGGGGCCAACTTTTATATGGCCACGGGTTTCCACGGCTTCCACGTCGTCATCGGGACAATCTTCCTTGGTGTCTGCCTATTGCGGGTCTACCGCGGGCATTTCACGCCCGAGAAGCACGTCGGTTTCGAGGCGGCTGCCTGGTACTGGCACTTTGTGGATGTGGTCTGGCTTTTCCTGTTCTTCGCCGTTTATATCTGGGGTGGCTGAACCGGGACGTAAGGTGGGTCATGACCCACCTTACCTGTTGAACTCAACGCCAAAAGCCGAACGCGCGGGGTGCCCCTCGCGCGTTTCGTTATGAGAAAGAGGCACAATGCGCCGACTGATTTTTCCGGTCCTGATGGGTGTCCTGGGCGTCGCTGTCCTGGTCAGTCTCGGAGTTTGGCAAGTCCAACGACTGACCTGGAAAGAAGGCATCCTTGCTGAAATCGAAGCCCGCATCGTGGCGGCCCCGGTCGAGCTGCCGGCCCAACCGGATGAGGGGCGGGACGAATACCTGCCGGTCACCGTAACGGGTGACCTCCTGGCGGAGGAGGTGCACGTCCTGACCGCAGCCGACAATCTGGGCGCCGGATACCGTGATATCGCCGTCATGCAGGCTTCCGACGGGACCCGTTTGCTGGTGGACCGCGGTTTCATCGCGCTCGAGGACAAGGACCTGGATCGGTCCGAGGCGAACGTTACCGTCGTCGGCAACCTCCTGTGGCCGGATGAAGTGGACAACTGGACGCCCGAGCCGGACCTGAGCCGAAACATCTGGTTCGCCCGCGATCTTCCGGCAATGGCCGCCTCTCTTGGGACAGAGCCGGTCCTTGTGGTAGCACGGACTCAGACGGGATCGACCGCTGACATAACGCCCTTGCCTATAGACACGGCGGGCATTCCCAACGATCACCTTAACTATGCAATCACCTGGTTCTCGCTTGCTCTTGTCTGGGCGGTGATGAGCGGTTTTCTGATTGTACGGACCCTGCGCCGGAAGGATTGAACATGCGTTACATATCAACCCGGGGACGCGCCCCTGTCCTGAGTTTTGAAGAAGCAATGTTGACGGGCCTTGCCCGCGACGGCGGCCTCTATGTCCCCGATCATGTGCCCTCAATGACAGCGGTACAGATCGCGGCCCTTGCCGGACTGACCTACGAGGAAGTGGCCTTCCGGGTCATGAAACCCTACCTAAGCGACACTTTCGACGACGCGACCTTTCGCCAGCTGATCTCAAAGGCCTATTCCGGCTTCGGCCACAAGGCCCGTGCCCCTCTGGTTCAGCTTGCCCCGAACCATTTCCTGCTAGAGCTGTTTCACGGCCCGACCCTGGCCTTCAAAGACTTTGCCATGCAGTTGATCGGGCAGATGTTCCAGGCCTCGCTCAGCCGGTCAGGCAAACGGATCACCATTGTCGGGGCGACCAGCGGCGACACCGGTTCTGCCGCGATCGAGGCGTTTCGTGGTCTGACGAATGTCGATGTCTTTATCCTTTATCCTCACGGTCGGGTATCCGAGGTGCAGCGCCGCCAGATGACGACACCAACCGAGGCCAACGTGCATGCCCTGGCCCTGGACGGCGACTTTGACGATTGTCAGGCGGCGGTGAAGGACATGTTCAATGATCTAGCGTTTCGGGACTCCGTTGGACTGGCCGGCGTCAATTCCATCAACTGGGCTCGCGTTCTGGCACAGGTCGTTTACTACTTTACCGCCGCCGTCAGCCTTGGGGCGCCTTATCGGCAGGTCAGTTTCACCGTTCCCACAGGCAACTTTGGAGACATCTTTGCCGGCTACATCGCCAAGCGGATGGGCCTGCCCATCGCACAGCTGGTGGTGGCGACCAACCAGAACGACATCCTGCACCGGACCCTGCAGACCGGGCAGCAAATCAAGGAAGGGGTCACCCCTTCGATCAGCCCGTCGATGGACATTCAGGTTTCCTCGAACTTTGAACGGGTGCTTTTTGATGCCTACGACCGGGACGGTCTGGTTGTTGCAAAACAGATGGCCGAACTGAAGGAAAGGGACGGTTTCGCAATAGGGCAGGGGGCCTGGGAATTGCTACGGGATCATTTCGATAGCGGCAGGGCGTCAGAGGCCGACACCAGCGCGACAATCACAAGGACGCTGGCCACCACCGGCGAGCTCTTGTGTCCCCATTCCGCCGTTGGCGTTCATGTGGCCGAGCATTTTACCGGACCCATCCCGATGGTCACCCTTGCCACGGCCCACCCGGCCAAATTCCCTGATGCGGTCGAGGCAGCGACAGGCATAAGGCCCCCTCTTCCATCCCGGATGGCGGACCTGTATGAGCGTCCTGAACGGGTGACGCAGGTCCCCAACGATCTTGCTGCATTACAAGCCCTTATACGGGAACGGATCACCACTTGAGCGTTCAAATTCATACTCTGTCCAACGGGTTTCGCATTGCCACAGAATCGATGCCCGGCCTGAAATCGGCCTCGGTGGGCATCTGGGTTCTCGCAGGCGGCCGCCACGAGCGGATCGAGCAGAACGGCATCGCCCATTTCCTTGAACATATGGCGTTCAAGGGAACCAAGCGCCGGTCTGCCCTCGCCATTGCTGAGGCGATCGAGGATGTGGGGGGCTACATCAACGCCTACACGAGCCGCGAGATGACAGCCTACTACGCCCGGGTTCTTGAAGACGACGTGGCACTGGCCATCGACGTGATCGGGGATATCCTGCTGAACCCAATGTTTGACCCCGGCGAGATCGAGGTTGAGCGGGGCGTAATCCTTCAAGAGATCGGCCAGACCCTCGATACCCCGGACGATATCGTCTTTGACTGGCTGCAAGAGGTGGCCTATCCCGACCAGCCGCTGGGCCGCACCATTCTGGGCCCGACGGAACGTGTGTCCGCTTTTTCCCGGAATGATTTTTCCACCTTTGTGGGCGAGCATTATGGCCCGGGCCAGATGATCCTGTGTGCCGCTGGCGCCGTCGATCATGACGCGATCTGCCGCGAGGCTGAGGCCATGTTTGGCCACATGTCCCCCATCGCCCAACCGTCCCTTATCCAACCCGCCCGTTTCCAGGGTGGCGAACGGCGGGAAGTTAAAGCGCTCGAGCAGGTGCATTTTGCCCTGGCCCTTGAGGGACCGAACTATCGCGATCCCGCGATTTACACGGCCCAGATCTATGCCAATGCGATGGGCGGGGGCATGTCCTCGCGCCTGTTCCAGGAGGTCCGCGAGAACAAGGGCCTGTGCTACACGATCTTTGCTCAGGCTGGAGCCTATGAGGATACGGGGCTGACAACGATCTACGCGGGCACCTCTGCCGAAGATATTGCAGAGCTGACCCAGATCACCGTCGACGAAATGAAGCGAGCAGCCTCGGATATGTCCGAAGCAGAGGTCGCCCGCGCCCGCACCCAGATGAAGGCCGGGATGCTGATGGGGCTCGAAAGCCCCTCCCATCGGGCCGAGCGTCTGGCACGGATGTTGTCGATCTGGGGCCGCGTCCCGGGGGTGGAAGAGACGGTGGCCAAGATCGACGCTGTGACCGTCGCTGATGTCCGCACGTTCGCGGAAAAGATGGCCGGCCAAACCGGCACGGCCCTTGCCCTATATGGACCTGCATCGGCAGCCCCGACACTGGACAGCCTGCGGGAAAGGCTGGCTGCCTGATGCTTCGGCAGCGGCGGAAGGTCCGGCTCGAAACCGAGCGGATGGTTCTGCGGCCCCCTGAGCATGGCGATTACCGATCCTGGTCCTCTCTGCGCGATGCATCGCGTGATTTCCTGACCCCCTGGGAGCCGACCTGGGCCCCGGACCACCTAAGCAGAAAATCATTCACCAATCGGGTCTACTGGGCGCAAAGGTCGATATCGAACGGCACGGCGGTCCCGCTGTTTCTGATCCGGCGCAGCGATTCGGCCCTTTTGGGTGCGATCACGCTGGACCATATCCGCCGGGGACCGGCCCAGGCCGGGACCACCGGCTACTGGATCGGCCAGCCCTATGCCCGCCACGGCTACATGCGCGAGGCGATCACCGCGCTTGTCCATTATGCCTTTACCACGCTCGAGATCAGCAGGATCGAGGCAGGATGCCTGCCAGAGAACGTCCCGTCGCGTCGTTTGCTTGAACAATGCGGCTACAAGTACGAGGGCGTTGCCCAAAGCTATCTGCAAATCAACGGCCGCTGGCGCAATCATGTCCTATACGCCAACCTGCGTAGCGACCGGCGGGGCCGGACCGACGCAGGCTGAACATCTGCCCGAATTTTGGGCACCTCAAGCGGATGTGTCTCGGCAATTGCCCCTGCGTCAATTTCAACAGGTGACAGCTGTGCGGCAGATGGAAAATGCTGCAGCATGCGGTACCTTATCCTTCTGATCAGCCTCCTTGTCGCCGGCCCGGTGCTGTCCCAGCAGCGTATCCCAAGTCATTGCGTGGCACTGGCCTTGGGCGATCCGGGGCCAGAACAGCTAATGCAGGCAGCGTTCCGCGACCCGGTCCCTGAGGAGTCTGTCCGGATCAGCTACCTCGATCACGCCATGTTCATGCTCCAGACGCCGGGCGGCCTGTCCGCCATGACCGACTTTACCGGCTACTTCGGGAACGTCGATTTCATCCCCGATCTTGTGACCATGAACAATGCGCACAGTACGCATTACACACCTGTCCCCGATCCCGGGATCGACTATGTCCTCGAAGGCTGGCCATTGCCGGAGGGGCCAAGGGAACACTATCTGGACTTGGGCGAGATGCTGGTGCGCAACGTCCACACCGACCTGCGGTCGCAAGGACGGGTGCGCGAAAACGGAAACTCGATCTTTGTGTTTGAGGTGGCGGGTCTTTGTATCGGACACCTTGGCCACCTTCACCACGAACCAACCCCGCTGCAATACGCCCTTCTGGGGCGGATGGATGTGGTGATGGCGCCGGTGGACGGAGGGCTGACGCTGGATCTGCCGACGATGATTTCGGTGATGGAGCGTCTGAGGGCGCGGGTGGTGATCCCGATGCACTGGTTCGGGCGCAGCACGCTGGATACCTTCCTTGTGGGCATGTCGGATGAATTCGCCATCGAACGGGTGGGCCTGTCAGACCTGACCCTGTCCCTGCAGACCCTTCCGGACCGGCCGACGGTGATGGTGCTGGAGCCTCAGTTGTTGTCAGACTGACTTGCCCCCGCCCGCCGCCCATGATTGTTCTTGGGTGTCACAGGAGGCCCTCACATGCTCAATTCCGCCAGCACCGAGTTCATCGCATCCCTGCGTGGCATGTTGCCCGACGCGACCTTCCGGGACGCGACGCCAGGCTATCTGCAGGAACCCCGTGGGCGCTGGTCCGGGATGGGCGAGGTACTGGCTCCAGCCACGACCGAAGAGGTGGCCGCCATTGTGCGGGCCTGCGCGGCGGCGCGCGTCGGTATCGTGCCCTACGGGGGCGGAACCGGTCTTGTGGGGGGGCAGATCTATCCCGACGGGCCTATGCCCGTCATCCTGTCACTCGAACGGATGCGCCGCATAAGGGCAGTCCATCCCACCGAGAATGTTCTGGTGGCAGATGGCGGAACGATCCTTGCCGATATCCAGGCCGCCGCCGAGGCGGAGGGTCGGCTTTTTCCGCTGTCACTGGCGTCAGAAGGCTCAGCACGGATCGGGGGCCTTCTGGCGACCAATGCCGGGGGCGTGAACGTGCTGCGCTACGGAAACGCCCGCGCGCAGTGCCTTGGGCTCGAGGTGGTGATGGCCGATGGGACCATCTGGAACGGGCTGAGCAGGCTGCGCAAGGACAATACCGGCTATGATTTGCGCGACCTGATCATCGGGTCCGAAGGGACACTGGGGATCATCACTGCCGCCAGCCTGCGACTGATGCCGCGGCCGGCAAGCTACGGCACAGCACTTTTCGCCGTTGCATCGCCCGAGGCGGCGCTGAGCCTGCTCGCGATGACCCAATCACAGGCCGGGGAAAGCGTGTCGGCCTTTGAACTTATGCATCGACAAGGGTTAGATTTCCTGGCCGAGGTCGGCCCCGAGATCAAACCACCCTTCGAAGACACGCCCGAATGGATGGTGCTGATCGATCTTGGCCTGCCGGTCGGGATCGACGCACAGTCCGCGCTGGAAACTCTGTTCGAGGCGGCCTTTGAAGCCGGATTGGCCCAGGACGGCGTGATCGCCCAGTCAGAAGGACAGCGCACCGCCTTCTGGTCGATCCGGGAAAGCATTCCCGAGGCCAACAGACGGATCGGGTCGGTAAGCTCGCATGACATATCGCTACCCTTGTCGGCCGTGCCGGAGTTCATACGGAAGGGCCGGGAGGTCATCGCCGGCATCGGCAGCTTCCGCATTAATTGCTTCGGGCACCTTGGCGACGGAAACCTGCATTACAACGTCTTTCCCCAACAGGGGCAAAGCGCTGCCGATCACATTGCCGAAAGGGGGCAGGTCAAAACGGCGCTGCATGATCTGACCCACGCGATGGAGGGGTCTGTAAGTGCCGAACACGGGATCGGCAGGCTGAAGGTGGACGATCTTGAAAAATACGGTGACCCCGCCAAACTGGCGATGATGCGGTCCATCAAGGCAGCGCTGGACCCGCTTGGCATTCTCAACCCCGGTGCAGTCTTGCGGCAGGCCTGACCCCTTAGACAGGTGTGGGATGGCAAGTGATGGATGCCTCCGGCGGGAATATTTCAGGCAAGAAAAAGCCGGCAATCATTCCTTAACTTCCATTCGTCATTCTGACCTCAAGGCACAGGCTGGAAAGCCGATGGCCCCGCAAGGAAAAGCCGCCCCAACCGCTGGATTAAACGTCCAAGCTGTAAGAGGCACTGTGGTTGGGGCGCATCTGTGCTTTTTCTTGCCGCAAATATTCCGGGGGAGCGCCGCAGGCGCGGGGGCAGCGCCCCCCTTTATCAACGCTAGGCCCCTTCGAAGGCGCACAGAGCGTGCACCTGCATGCCAAGGTTTTCCAATCGGGCCCGCCCCCCGAGTTCTGGCAGGTCAATGACGAAGGCGCATCCCACCACCTCGGCCCCCAATCGTTCGATCAGCTTTATCCCGGCTTCGGCCGTCCCGCCGGTTGCGAGGAGGTCGTCGACCAGGAGAACCTTCTCGCCGGGTTGAAGCGCATCGTCATGGACCTCCATGATCGCTTCGCCATACTCCAGCTTGTAGCCCTGCTCGATCGTGCGTCCGGGCAGCTTGCCCTTCTTGCGAATGGGGACGAACCCGACCGAGAGTTGATGGGCAAGCGCCCCTCCCAGGATGAAGCCCCGTGCTTCCAGTCCGGCGACCCGATCGATCGCGGTCCCGGCGTAGGGATGCAGCAACTGGTCGATGGCCATGCGAAAGCCTCTGGCATCCCCGAAGAGCGTCGTCACATCGCGGAACATGATCCCCTCATGGGGAAAGTCGGGGATCGTGCGGATAAGGTCCTTGACGGTTTTCATGCGCTTTTCCAGCTATTGGGTGGTTGCAACAGGATAGTGGCGCAAAAGGGCCATTCGGTCCTGGGGCGCGAGTTTTGTGACGGAATTGCTGTCTTCGGAAAAGACTGACAGGTCTTCGTAGTAGGGGTTTTTGATGTCTGTCAGCAGCCCAAGCGACTGGGTCAGTTCCTCCAGAAGGACAGGATAGGCGTCTGACAGCGGAATGTCGGCGGCAAGGGCGATGGTGCCTTGGGTGATTGCCATATCCCCATTCCACCGAACATGCACCAGGCCTGCCCCAATGATGACGCCGTCCATTTCGTCGTTGCCAGTTCCGTAGATCGCTTCGCCCTCCCGTGCATTGACCAGGTGAAGGGTGATGTCACCGTCACCGGCGTCTGTCCGCACGATATGAAGCGCTGCTCCGACGGCGTTCAGCGCCCCGATGGCAAGGTCCAGTCCGTGATCCAACTGGCGCCACAGCCTTTCGGGATAGCCCGAGTCCGGGGGGTGTATACCGACGGCGAGGGCGCGCGCCTGTTCTGGCGCCCAGCGAATATGCGGGTCTCTGCAGGGCTTCCCGGGAGGCGCGCCGCAGCTGACCAGGTTGTAGAAGTCGGTATCCGACAGGCGCCCTTCCGAGACCACATAGTCCTGCGCCACCGTCCCCGTGCCTGCCATCAGAAGGCCAAGGGTCAGCGCGATGGTGGCGCGTCTCACAGCACCCGACCCGCCACCGCATCCAGCCTGGACAGAAGCCCTGGGTCCCGCTTGTCCGGGGCCGTCATGATCGCGTGGTCCAGCGCGTGGTCGCATCCGTGAGGGCAGCTGCCTCGATCTGTCCCCAACCTGCCGGGCATGTCGGCAACCAGTTTGCGGGCGGCATCGGCATTGCCCGCCAAAGTGGCGAGGATCTTGGTGATGTCGACGGTGTCATGCCCTTCGTGCCAGCTGTCATAATCGGTGATCATGGCGACTGAGGCATAACAAAGCTCTGCCTCCCGCGCCAATTTGGCCTCGGGCATATTGGTCATGCCGATGACATCGCAGCCCCAGCCCTTGTAGAGCCTGCTTTCCGCAACGGACGAGAATTGCGGTCCCTCCATCGCCAGATAGGTTCCGCCACGGTGAACCTTGACTCCGGCGGCCTCGGCCGCTTGGGCCGCGGCCTGCCCTAACCGGGCACAGGTCGGATGGGCAAGGCTGACATGGGCGACGCAGCCAGTCCCGAAGAACGACTTTTCGCGGGCAAAGGTCCGGTCGATGAACTGGTCCACGATCAGGAAATCGCCGGGGGCCAGCTCTTCCCGAAACGATCCGCAGGCCGAAACCGAGATCACATCCGTGACCCCCAACCGCTTGAGCGCGTCGATATTGGCCCGGTAGGGCACCGTGGTCGGTGAGTGCACGTGACCCCGGCCATGGCGGGGCAGAAAGGCCAGCCTGATACCGTCCAATCGCCCGGTCAAGATGGCATCAGAGGGAGCGCCCCAGGGGCTGTCGACCCGTTGCCAGGTTGCCTCTTCAAGGCCGGGGATCTCGTATAGGCCGGAACCGCCGATAACTCCGATAACCGTTTCCATGTCTGTCCTACCTCCACATCCACGGCCAACTTAGGCGAGCCTTTGGCCAAGGAAAAGCCTGTTGCGGCTGGGGAAGGTGCTGCTCGCATGGCTGCTCTCAGGCCGCGCAATGCTTGGCCAATTTGCCTCACAAAGTGTCAATGCGCCGCGCTGTGCCGCAAGGCAGGCTCATTCGCCGGGACGTTTGAGCGAGAACAATTCGGTGATACGCGAATAGTCCCGATACCCCAGCCGGGTGAGTGGCTGGAACGTGGTCACGTCAA
Source organism: Flavimaricola sp. (assembly GCA_029255105.1). Lineage (GTDB taxonomy): Bacteria > Pseudomonadota > Alphaproteobacteria > Rhodobacterales > Rhodobacteraceae > Flavimaricola. The sequence goes on from JAQWWH010000074.1 coordinate 15,614, forward strand.
AGGTTCCGTCGACAAGGCAGTCGTCCCGCATGTGCACGCCGATCACCTCTCCGAACACCACAAAGTTGGCCGCACCGGGCAGTTGCACGATCCGCGTCAGCTTGCATTCGAGCGAGGCGGGGGCATTGGCGACCCGCGAACAGGCAATCGTTTCGCAGTCTGTCCGTTCGATCCCGGCCTTGTCGAATTCGTCCGTCTCGCGCGGCCAGGGGCCGGAGGTCGTGTTCATCACGTCCCGCTGGGCGTATTCGACCACGTTGACGCAGAAAACCTTGGTGTCCCGGATATTGGCGACCGAGTCCTTTGTGCCGTCCCTGTCAGGCTTGGCCGAGGTCGAGGCGAACATGACCTGAGGCGGCTCGTAGGCCACTGCGTTGAAAAAGGAATAGGGAGCCAGATTGTCCTGACCGTCGGCCCCACGCGTCGAAATCCAGCCGATAGGCCGGGGCGTGACGATCGCGTTGAAAGGGTTGTGCGGCAGGCCGTGGCCATCCTCGGGGCGATAGAACATGGTCAGTTTTCCCTTGTTTCCCGTTGGCATACCGTCATGTTGCAGCCAAGGCCAGCCCCGCAAGAGGGGGCTGAAACGGGCGGAGACGGTGATGACGCAACTGGTGCAAGAGACACCGGATGACTGGTGGGAGGTGGAGGCCCTCTATGACCTGTGCTTTGCCCCGGGGCGCGAGGCGCTGTCCTCCTACCGGCTTCGTGACGGGGTCCCGCCGGTGCCGGAACTTTGCCTCGTATCACGCGAAAGCCATGATGACGGACCGGGTGTGGTCGGTGGGGCGATCCGCTGCTGGCCCGTGCGGATCGGCCCGGCGCGGGCGGTTCTTCTGGGGCCGGTGGCCGTCCACCCGACACGGCAGGGTGAGGGGTTGGGCGCCCTGTTGATCTACACCGTCCTCGAACGCGCCCGCGATCTGGGTTGGAGCAGGGTGATGCTGGTCGGTGACGCCCCCTATTACTCCCGCTTTGGGTTTCGCAAACTGCCAGACGTCAAGATGCCGCCCCCCACGAACCCCGAACGGGTCCTTGGCGTATCCCTCAGGGGGGATGCCTGGAAGGCGATCAAAGGCCATGTCCGCAAGGCCAAGGATTGAAAACCGGGGCCGCCCTCCCAATCTTTGATGCAGCGACAGGAGAGTTGGCCCCATGAAAGTGATTGATCCCGAAGTGATCCTGGCCCCGTTTGACGCAGAGGCCCAGTTGCGCGTCACTGCCCTTGCCCTGCGACAGCGCAAGGCCAACGGGCTTTTGATGCGGGTCATCAACTTTGCCGGTGGCCAGGTCGAGGACGGGCTAAAGCTTTTGCCCAAGGGCACCCGTTCCCAGATCGAGGCTGCCGCCCGATCGGCCCTGACGCAAAGCTACGAGATGGCCAGCCGCAGTCGTGGTGCAGGGTGGGGGGCCGTCGGGCGCAGCCTGTCCAGCGACAGGGCGCATAAGGTCCTTGGCACCATCTCGGGCGCGTTGGGGGGGCTTGGCGGTCTTCCCACCGCTCTGGCGGAGCTGCCGGTTGCCACCACCGTTATCTTTCGGGCGGTTCAGGGCGTGGCAGAGCAATACGGCGAAGACCCCATCTCAGCCGAAACGCGGATGGAATGCCTGCGCGTCTTTGGCTCTGGCGGGCCGGGGGAACAGGACGATGGCGTCGACACCAGCTTTTTCGGGGCCCGCCTTAGCCTGACCGGGCCTGCGCTGCACAGCCTGATCGGCAAGATTGCCCCCCGCTTTGCCACGATCCTCGGCCAAAAGCTGGCCAGCCAGGCGGTGCCCGTCATCGGGGCAGCGGCCGGGGCAGGGACCAACTACGCCTTCATCGACTATTACGTCGAAATGGCCCATGTGCATTTCGGGCTGCGGCAGGCCGTACGTGCGCACGGAGAGGACAAGGTCCTGACCCATTTTCACAAGGTGCTGGCAGAGGGCAAGGTCCCGGTGAACCGGGCCTGAGGCGTCAGGTCCGCTGGGTCGTCAGCCACTCGGTGAGCGGGGCCCGGACCGATTGGGCGCCACTGGCGCGGGCCTCGTCGATGACGGCCCGGGCCTCGTCCAGATTGACCCGGCGCAACAGGTGCTTGACCGGCCCGATCGAAGCTGGGCGCATCGACAGGGACCGGAACCCAAGCGCGGCAAAGGCCAGTGCCTCTATCGGGCGGCCAGCATCCTCACCACAAAAACTGATGGGTGTTTCAGAGGCTTGGCACCGCGCCAGAATCATCTCGAGGAAACCCAGAAAGCTTGTATCAAGCGTGTCATAGCGCCTGCGGACCCGCTCATTCTCGCGATCGGCGGCAAAGAAGAACTGCTTGAGGTCGTTGCCCCCGACGGACAGGAAATCCACATCCCGAAAGAAGGCGTCCGGCGCAAAGGCAAGGCTTGGGGTTTCCAGCATAGCGCCGACTTCGGACTCGATTGGCAGGGGATGGCCCAGGATCTTTTCCCGCTCCAGCGCCTTGTCCCACTCCGCGCGGGCTGCCTGAAACTCTGACGGATCGGCGACAAAGGGAAACATCACCGACAGCGGCCGGCCAGAGGCGGCGCGGATCAGCGCCTGCAACTGCATCCGCAGGACGCCGGGCTTGTCCAGACCCACGCGGATGGCACGCCAGCCCATCGCCGGGTTCGGCTCGTCATTGGGCTTCATGTAGCTCAGCACCTTGTCCGACCCGATGTCGAGGGTGCGAAACGCCACCCGCTTGCCCTTGGCACTGTCCATCACCCGGGCATAAAGGGCCGACAATTCGGAGCGGCGCGGCATCTTGTTGCGGACAAGGAATTGCAACTCTGTGCGGAACAGGCCGACACCATCGGCGCCCGATGGTTCCAGCGACGGCAGATCGGCGATCAGGCCGGCATTCATTTGCAGGGACACGACAGAGCCGCA
>JAQWWH010000075.1 GCA_029255105.1 Flavimaricola sp.
GAAAAGCGGGCCAACGGACAGATCTGCGTGGTCGAAGATGTGGCCGACCTCTGGGCGATGGAACGATCGCAGCAGTTCAAAGGACGCTATCACGTTCTGGGCGGAACGCTCTCTGCGCTCGATGCAGTGGGGCCGGACGAGCTTCGAATCCCCCGGCTGATCGACCGGGTGACAAGCGAAGAAATCTCCGAGGTCATCCTCGCCCTTGGCGCAACCATCGACGGTCAGACGACAGCGCACTACATCGCGGATCAATTGCCCGGTGTGACAGTGACCAGCCTGGCCCAGGGGGTCCCGGTGGGAGGCGAGCTTGACTACCTCGACGACGGAACCATCACCGCTGCTCTCAAGGCGCGGCGGGCGCTCTGACACCGGGGCAGGTTTATAAGCAGACGATATTCCCCGCGCCACCCGGGCAAGAAAAACCCCGGCACCTTGCGGGCCGGGGTCCATTTTTCTGATAACGCTTGATCAACCCTTGGGACGATCAGCTGTCTTCATCATCGTCGTCATCGTCGGGAAGGTTGAAGAAGCTGTCAGCATCCCGCACATCCCTGGTATCAAGCGGAGCGTCCTCACCGTTGTCATCATCCGTGACAAGACCGTCATCGGCATCATCGGACAGCGAAAAGGTTTCCAGTCCTGCGATCGCGGTCGGCATGCGCGGTTCCGGCGACATTCCAAGGCTCTGCTCTGTCGAGACCAGCTTGCGACGCTCATCATCCGTCATCACTCCGCCTTCGCGCAGCTTCTTGGCATTTGCCTTCTGGACCGCAGCATCCAACTCGGACTGGCGGCAAAGTCCAAGGGCCACAGGATCGATCGGGTCGATATTCGAGATGTTCCAATGGGTCCGCTCGCGGATCGCCTGAATGGTCGGTTTGGTGGTCCCGACAAGCTTGGACACCTGACCATCCGACAACTCGGGGTGGAACTTGACCAACCAAAGGATCGACGCAGGGCGATCCTGGCGCTTGGACAGGGGGGTGTACCGCGGGCCCCGGCGCTTTTCCTCGCCAACGGCGGCGGCGTTGAACTTCAGCTTGAGGCGACTGGCCGGGTTAGCCTCGGCCTTCGAAATCTCGTCCTGGGTCAGCTGGTTGTTGGCGATAGGATCAAAACCCTTCACGCCCGCCGCCACATCGCCGTCGGCAATGCCTTGCACCTCAAGCTCGTGCAGCCCGCAGAATTCGCCAATCTGCTTGAAGCTCAGGGTAGTGTTGTCCACCAGCCAGACGGCAGTGGCTTTCGCCATGATCGGTTTGTCAGCCATGTTGGCACCTCTTCGAAACCACGTCTTCCCCGGCGCCCGGAAAGGGCTGGGCCATTTCGGCCCGGGTTCTCGTTGTCGGGGAACTCAAGCGGTATATAGTCATCGAAAGCTTGAGAGGAAAGATCAAAATGTTGCGCGTCGTCCTGATGCTGCTCATGGCCGCCAGCCCGCTTCGGGCACAAGATCGGGCCGGAGTATTTGACTACTACGTCCTGTCCCTGTCCTGGTCGCCAAACTGGTGCGCACTGGAAGGGGACGATCGCGGGTCTCCTCAATGCGACGCCGACCGGGACTTTGGATGGGTTTTGCATGGGCTTTGGCCGCAATATGAGCGGGGCTGGCCAAAGGACTGCTTTTCGACTTTCGCACCACCAAGCCGGGACATGACCGAGGACATGTCAGACATCATGGGGACGTCGGGCCTGGCTTGGTATCAATGGAACAAGCATGGCAGTTGCTCGGGCCTGTCGCCTTCGGACTTCTTTGCCCTGGCCCGCGAGGCCTACCACAGCGTGGTCCTCCCGCCTGTGCTGCGGCAGTTGGACCGCACCTTCAGCATTCCGGCCAGCATCATCGAAGAGGCCTTTATCCAGTCCAATCCCCAGATTTCCCCTGACGAAATCACAATCACCTGCCGACAGGGATACATTCAGGAGGCACGCATCTGCCTGACCCACGACCTAGAGCTCCGGCGGTGTGGAGAAGATGTTATCCGGGACTGCAGCCTGCCAGACGCATTGTTCGAGCCGGTCAGGTAAGGTGGGTTTAAACCCACCTTACGCAAAACCTGCCGCAATATCTGTTAAGGATATAGATGTAAGGTGGGTCTTGACCCACCTTACTTGCATTCAGCCAATTGCGGCGGCCCGAACGTCATCGTCGATGTAGGGGACGTATTTGGCAAAGTTCTCGGCGAACATCTCGACCAGCTTTTGCGCCTGGGCGTCATAGGCCTTGCCGTCACCCCATGTCGCGCGAGGATCCAGCAACCTCGTATCGACGCCTTCGACAGTCACAGGCACTTCAAAGCCAAAGTTGGGGTCCTTGCGGAACGTCGCCTCGGCCAGCGTCCCGTCGAGCGCTGCAGTCAGAAGCGCGCGGGTCGCCTTGATCGGCATACGCGATCCCGTCCCATAGGCTCCGCCAGTCCAGCCAGTGTTCACCAGCCAGCAGGAGGCGCCGTGCTTTGCGATCTTTTCCTGCAGCAGCTTGCCGTAGACTTCAGGCCGGCGCGCCATGAAGGGGGCGCCAAAGCAGGTCGAGAAGGTTGGCTCAGGCTCTGTCACCCCACGCTCGGTTCCAGCCACCTTGGAGGTGAAGCCTGACAGAAAGTGGTACATCGCCTGCGCTGGTGTCAGCCGGGCAATGGGGGGCAGCACGCCAAAGGCGTCGCAGGTCAGCATGATGATGTTCTTGGGGTGTCCGCCCAACGCTGTTGGTGAAGCGTTCGAGATGAACTCCATCGGATAGGCGCAACGCATGTTGGCAGTGAGGCTATCGTCGGTATAGTCCACTTCCCGTGTCTCGGGATCGAAGATCATGTTCTCGATCACAGTCGAGAACATTGTCGTCGTAGCGTAAATGTCAGGCTCTGCCTCGGGCGACAGGTTGATCGTCTTGGCGTAGCAGCCGCCTTCAAAGTTGAATGACCCACGGTCCGACCAGCCATGCTCGTCATCCCCGATCAGCACCCGAGCCGGATCGGACGACAGGGTCGTCTTGCCAGTGCCCGACAGGCCAAAGAAGATTGCCGTGTCGACCGGGTTGCCGGGTGCATGGTTAGCAGAGCAGTGCATCGGCATGATGCCTTTTTCGGGCAAGAGGTAATTCAGCAGGGTGAACACGGACTTCTTGTTCTCGCCCGCGTATTCCGTTCCGCCGATCAGGATCAGCTTCTTGTCGAAATTCATCGCGATGATCGTGTCTGTCCGGCAGCCGTGGCGCACCGGGTCTGCCTTGAAGGTCGGGCAGTTGATAATGGTAAAGTCGGGTGTGAATGTATCCAGTTCTTCGCGGTCCGGCCGACGCAGGACATGGCGAATGAAAAGGCTGTGCCAGGCCAGCTCGGTCACAAGACGGACGTCAAGCCGATGAGCAGGATCGGCCCCGCCATACAGGTCCTGAACATAGTAGCTGCCACCCTTCATATGCTCGAGCATGTCAGCATAGAGAATATCGAAGTTCTCGGGTTCCATCCGGGCGTTGTTGTCCCACCAGATGTGCGGCTCGACGGAAGGCGTGGCGACGACGTGCTTATCCTTGGGCGACCGGCCGGTGTACTTGCCGGTGGTCACCAGAAGTGTCCCACCCTTGCCCATCGAGCCTTCGCCATTGACCAGGGCGGTCTGCATCAGGTCCGCTTCGGTCTGATTGTAATAGACTTGGCCCAGCCCGGTGATGCCCTGCGTTTCGAGTGTCATCTGTGGATTGACGCGACCTTGGTCCATTTACTTGCTCCTGTTATGGCCCTCCCCCGGGCCGAATGCGTCAGCCTTAACATGATGATTTAACGGGTGAACACCCGGCCGAAGAGACGTTAGCGCAACCATTTCGATGTTAGCGCAATCAAGCTGGGTGCCTCGCGCCGAGTGCACCGGATTGCCCGTCAGGGTGAGGCATTTTAGTCATTGATGCGGAACTTTCGGACCAAATGTGGCAGAATAATGCAGCTGATTCACAGTTTGGCATTGATTCGCTCCCCAAAGATGAGGTCATAGTTATGAAAAAGTAGGCAAAAACAAACATTGAGCAGTGAGGAGTCAGCTCCTATGTCCAAAATCGCATTGGTGGACGACGACAGAAATATTCTGACGTCAGTATCGATGACCCTCGAAGCCGAAGGCTTTGAGGTCGAGACTTATAACGACGGGCAATCCGCCTTGGATGCCTTCAACAAGCGCATGCCAGACATGGCCGTGCTGGACATCAAGATGCCCCGCATGGATGGAATGGATTTGCTTCAGCGTCTTCGTCAGAAGACCTCGATGCCAGTCATTTTCCTGACGTCTAAGGATGACGAGATCGATGAAGTCCTCGGCCTTCGTATGGGCGCAGATGACTACGTCAAGAAACCCTTCTCGCAACGGCTTCTGGTTGAACGGATCCGGGCACTTCTGCGCCGGCAGGACGCGATTTCTGGTGAGATCGTCGAAACCACCGAAGAAACCAAGATCATGATCCGTGGAGAGTTGGTCATGGATCCTCTGCGCCACGCTGTGAAATGGAAAGGCCAGGACGTATCCCTGACAGTGACAGAGTTCCTTCTTTTGCAGGCGCTCGCACAGAGGCCGGGCTTTGTGAAAAGCCGCGACCAGTTGATGGATGTTGCATACGATGATCAGGTCTACGTTGACGACCGAACGATCGACAGCCACATCAAGCGCCTTCGCAAAAAGATGCGTCAGGCAGATGAGACTTTCTCGGCGATCGAAACCCTTTATGGCATCGGTTACCGGTACAACGAAGAATAGCCCTAGGAGGCGTAATGACAGCGGCTCCGCACATTGACGTCCGGGATCTGAACTCGGTACGGCGCGCCGCTAAACTGGCTGCCGAAGAGGACATTGCCAGAGAGCGGGACGCAAACGCCGACAACGTCGTTGTGGGCGACACCTGGGTGTCGCCCGCGGCTGCCGCCGCCCCTGACCTTCAGGAGCGGCGCACAAGGCGTGGCTTCTTCTCTCTCAACAGCTCCTCCCTTGCGCGCAAGATCATCACATTCAACCTGGTCGCCCTAATCCTTCTGGTGGCCGGGATGCTTTACCTTGCGCCATCTCGCGACAACCTGGCCTTTCAAAGGGCCAACGGGCTGGTCAGCGAAGCGGAACTGATTGCCGATGTCTTTGAGGCCGGGCTTCCATCTGGGGCACCGGTCAATCTGGTTACTGGCGACGGCATCGCCATCGACGCGACCCTTCGCAATCTTGACCTGCGCGGCGGGATCGAGGTTTTTGTCTTTGACACCGCAGGAACGCTTGTGGGTGCATCGGCTGCATCGGACGAGAACGCCGCCGTCGCGGGGCTCGAATACGATGATGGCGGGACCTTCCTGACCAACATCCTGAACGGCATCAGGGATGGCTTATCCTCGGTGCTGGCACCAAACGCACCGACAGAGCAGACAATTCCCTCGGAAGATGTTGCCAAGGCGCTTGTGGCGCGGGCGATTAGCCAGGGAACCACGGTTGATACCTCAACCGACCTGCAAGGGCGGACCGTGTTTGCGGTTGGAACACCGATCAGCCAGAACGGAAACCCGATCGGCGCCGTCGCCCTTACCAGCGCCGCTGGTGAAATTGACGCGCTTGTCCGGCGTGAACGGGAAAAAGTCCTGCAAATGTTTGTTGTAGGGATTGCTGTCTCGATCGGGCTAAGCCTGATGCTGGCATCGACAATTGCAAACCCCATCGCCGATCTGGCCGCCGCGGCCGAGCTTGGGCGGGATCGCAACGCTCGCAAGATGTCCCCGGACAGGATCCGCATCCCCGACCTGACCGGACGGCCGGATGAAATCGGACGGCTGTCGGGTGCGTTGCGGGGCATGGTCTCGGCGCTTTATGAACGGATCGAATCCAACGAACAATTTGCCGCCGATGTGGCGCATGAGATCAAAAACCCTCTGGCCTCGCTTCGGTCCGCTGTCGGCACCATGCGGGTCGCCAAGCGGGATGATCAGCGCGAACGCCTTCTGGAAGTGATCGAGCATGACGTGCGCCGCCTTGACCGGCTTGTAAGTGACATTTCGAACGCCTCCCGCCTTGATAGTGAGTTGGTCAAAGAGCAGGAAGAAGCGTTTGATTTGCTCGAGATGCTGGGCAATCTGAGCGACTTTCTTGGTAAAGATGCCGCTGCGAAGGGGGTCGACTTTATCGCTGACCTCCCCATGCAGCCGATCATCGTGCAGGGCCTTGAAGGACGGTTGGCACAAGTCTTTGTGAACCTGATCACCAATGCGGTTTCTTTCTGCGATAGCGGCGACGCCATACGCATCTGGGCGCGCAAGCGTGAAAACCGTGTGCTGGTGGTGGTCGAGGATACCGGACCCGGCATTCCGGAAAACGCGCTGACCAAAGTGTTTCAACGGTTCTATTCAGAGCGCCCTGCCGGTGACTTTGGAAATAACTCGGGCCTCGGCCTGGCGATTTCCAAGCAGATTGTAGAAGCGCACGGTGGCGTCATCTGGGCCGAGAACATCCGCCCAACCGATGCCGATCCGACATCAGAACCACTTGGCGCACGCTTTGTCGTAGGCCTGCCGGTCTAGGGGCATGACCCCGGGCCAGCCCTTCGTTGAACACGCCAGTACCGTCGCACTTGGCAGCCGGGCAGTGATGATCCGTGGCGCCTCGGGCAGCGGAAAGTCAGCCCTGGCATTGGAACTGATGGCCCTCGGATGTGGCCTCGTGGCGGATGACCGTACCATACTGATCAGGCGCGGCGACGACCTTGTTGCAGACTGCCCTTCAACGATCGCGGGCCTGATCGAGGCGCGGGGTGTCGGGCTTCTCACGGCGGTGCCGGCCGGGCCCTCGCGCGTAAGCGTTTGCATTGACCTTGATCAAATCGAAACCGAACGGCTTCCGCCGCATCGCAGCATCAGCTATCTTGGTGTCTCCTTGCCTCTGATTCACAAGGTCGAGAGGGCCTATTTTGCGGCAGCGATCCTGCAATACCTCAAGGCAGGCCGGAGTGATCGATGAGCTTAGAGTTCACAGACAAGACGACATCCGATAACTACGACCCTCGCCAGAGGATCGTGCTGGTCACAGGCCCTTCCGGGGCCGGACGGTCGACGGCCATCAATGTCCTAGAGGACCTCGGATACGAGGTGATCGACAATCTGCCCTTGTCCCTTTTGCCCCGCCTGATCGACGGCCCGCCCCTTGCCCGGCCCCTTGCCCTGGGCCTCGATGTTCGCAACCGCGACTTCGGCATTGATGCCTTGATCGAGGCGATCGTATTGCTGGCAAACCATCCCGATATCCGTGAACAAGTCCTCTATATTGATTGCGCCGAGGACGAACTGGTCCGGCGCTACTCTGAGACCCGCCGCAGGCATCCGCTGGCCCCCAACGACTCTCCTCTCACCGGTATTCAGCGGGAACGAGAACTTCTTGTCCCTATCCGATCTCGGGCAGACGTACTGATCGATTCGAGCGGTGTGACACCGCATGATCTGAAGGCCGAGCTCATAGAGCTGTTCGGGCGTCCCGACGGCCAGACGCTAGGCATCACACTCCAATCATTCTCGTTCAAGCGGGGCATGCCGAGGGGCATCGACATCGTTCATGACGTGAGGTTTCTTCGGAACCCCCATTGGGAGCGAAATCTGCGTGGCAAAGACGGTCGTGATCCCGAAGTTGCTGCTCATATTGCAGGTGATCCAAGGTTTTCTGTTTTCTTTGAGAAAGTTATGGACCTGACGCTGTTCCTCTTGCCGGCATACCGTGACGAAGGGAAATCCCATTTGTCGATCGGATTTGGCTGCACCGGGGGGCAACACAGGTCCGTGGCATTGGTCGAGATGATGGGCAAGACCCTTGCAGAGGAAGGCTGGCATGTGTCTAAACGTCATCGCGAAATGGAGCGGCGCGCATCCTCGTCCGAGGACAGCGTTGAACAAGGGAAACAGACGTGATCGGCATCGTGATCGTGGCCCATGGAGGCTTGGCCCGAGAGTATCTTTCGGCGGTTGAGCATGTTGTGGGCCATCAACCCGGTGTCATGGCGATTACGATCGACCCGGAAGACGACAGAACCCAAAAGCAGAATGAGATCTGCGACGCCGCAGACGAGGTCGATGTCGGGTCCGGCGTTGTCATCGTCACGGACATGTTTGGCGGCTCTCCCTCAAACCTGTCCCTTCGCGCCTGCGGCCCGACCAACCGGCGCATCCTGTACGGCGCCAACCTGCCCATGCTCATCAAGCTGGCCAAGTCCCGCTCGCGCAGCGTTCCCGACGCGGTGAATGTCGCGATGGAAGCGGGGCGCAAATACATAAACAGCCATATCGTCAGCAGTGACATCGGCACAAAGAGGTCCGCCGGATGACCGAAAGCACGGTAAGGCATCTGAAAATAATCAATATCAAGGGTCTGCACGCCCGCGCCTCAGCCAAGCTTGCCGAGGTGGTGGAACAACATGACGCCGATGCGACCGTCCGGCATGATGGGCAAACAGCCGCAGGTGACAGCATCATGGGGCTTTTGATGTTGGCAGCCTCCAAGGGAACCACTATTGAAGTTGAAACGACCGGTCCCGAGGCGTCCAAGCTGGCCGACGCCATTGCCAGATTGGTGGCGGACAAGTTTGGTGAAGGTGCCTAGTTTGAAGTGCCCAGCGCGCGCGGCCAGACGAAAGATGAGACGGTTTTGACAGATCGACTTCACCACGTCGCCATCCCGCACGCTACCCCGGTAGCCGAGCAGAAGGGCTACGACCGTCGCAACCTTACCTATTCGAACACCTTCGAGAACCCGTTCAAGCGCAATGTCATCCGGGCGATCGAGTGGCTTACGGGCAAGATTACGATCATGCGGATGCTGCGAACCTTTCGCCAGCAGGGCCCGCATCAGCGGGAAACGCTTTGGCGTGATGGTCTTGCGGTGATGCAAATCGACCTGCAGACCCCGGACGTTCAGATTGCCAACATTCCCAAGACCGGCCCTGTCATCGTGGTGGCAAACCATCCTCACGGAATGGTCGACGGCATCGTCATGGCTGAGTTGATCAGCCGGGTGCGGACCGACTACAAGATCCTCGTTCGTTCGATTCTGACCGGGATCGACGACATGGCGGCAAGCTTTCTGATCCCGGTGCCTTTCCCGCATGAACCCGATGCCCAAAAGAAGGGCATCGAAATGCGCGCCGCCGCGATGGACGTTTTGGGCAAAGGAGGGGTCATCGCCCTGTTCCCGTCCGGCGTCGTCGCCTCATCCAAAACAATGTTCGGCCCGGCGGTCGAAGAAGAATGGAATGTGTTTACCGCCAAGATGATCAAGCGGTCAGGTGCCACTGTCGTCCCCGTTTACTTTCCGGGAGCAAACTCGCGCTGGTACCAGATCGCCAATCGCATCTCGGCAACGCTGCGCCAAAGCCTGCTGCTGCACGAGATCGTTTCGGCCTGCAAAAAGCCTCAAAAACCGGTCATCGGCCCCCCGATCCCGCCCGAGGAGTGCTCGGAAATGTCCGGCGACCCAAGGGCGTTCATGGCCTGGCTACGTGACAAAACTCTGTCGCTTCGCAACGTCTAACGCGTCGGAACGGGTACCTCACCGCGGTAGTCGTAAAAACCGCGCTTCGTCTTGCGACCCAACCAACCAGCCTCGACATATTTGGTCAGCAACGGACAGGGGCGATACTTTGTATCGGCCAAACCGTCGTGCAAAACGTTCATGATGGCTAGGCACGTATCCAGCCCGATGAAATCAGCCAGTTCCAGCGGCCCCATCGGGTGGTTTGCACCCAGCTTGAGCGATGTGTCGATGGATTGAACCGACCCGACGCCTTCGTACAGGGTGTAAATCGCCTCGTTGATCATCGGCATCAAGATTCGGTTCACGATGAACGCGGGGAAATCTTCCGAGCTTGATGCCGTCTTGCCAAGGCGATCAACTACCTCAAGGCAGGCATCGAACGTCTCTTTATCCGTCGCGATCCCCCGGATCAGCTCGACCAGTTGCATCACAGGCACGGGGTTCATGAAGTGGAATCCCATGAACTTTTCCGGCCGGTCCGTCCGGGCGGCCAGCCGGGTGATCGAGATGGACGAGGTGTTCGACGTGAGGATCGTCGTCGGCTTGAGGTGCGGAACGAGGTCTTCGAAGATGGCCTGCTTGACCGTCTCGCGTTCTGTCGCGGCCTCGATGACCAGATCGGTCTGCCCAAGGTCGGTCAGGGTCAGCGTGCTTGAAATGCGGCCCATCGCGGCGTCGCGTTGTTCCGCGGTAATCGTGTCGCGGCTGACCTGACGTTCCAAGTTCTTTAGGATCACGGCCCGCCCGGCGTTCAGGGCATCCTGGCTAATGTCTGTCATCAGAACATCGTAGCCCGCAAGCGCAAAGACATGGGCAATCCCATTGCCCATCTGCCCAGCCCCCACGACCCCTACAGTCTCGATGCTCATGCTTGCGTTCCCTTGATGCTTTGTACGGAACAATAGGCCCGCACTGCCCCCGCGAGCAAGGCCGCGACACCTTTAAAATCAAAGGTGAATTGGCAGTTTAAGGGATTCACAAGCCTTTGCTGCGAATCTTGACGGTGGTGAGAGTTCTAAGTGGTGGGTGTCATGAAACCAGAAACGCTGGAAGGCGGCGCAATCAGCTATGCGCCATGTCGATACGGATCGTCCAAAATCTTCTTCAGGGGGCCAAGACGCTCTCTTGAACGTCCCTATCTGACGTTTGTCGGTGGAAGTCAGACCTATGGCAAATTCATTGCCAAACCTTTTGCCAACCTTGTCGAGGAAAGAGAGGGGACGGCCTGCATCAACCTGGGATGTCTGAACGCCTCTGTTGATGCTTTCCTTCAGGAACCTGCCGTCGGGGATATCTGCCGGCAATCCCGCCTAAACGTCCTTCAGGTGATGAGCGCACACAACATGTCCAATCGCTTTTACACGGTCCATCCCCGCCGCAACGACCGCTTCGTTGGGGAATCGTCCGTCCTTCGCGCACTTTACCCAGAGGTGGATTTTTCCGAGTTTTGTTTTGTCCGCCATCTGCTCAGTACCCTTTATACCCAGTCACCCGAACGGTTCGAAGTGCTCGTGGTAGAGTTGCGCTCGGCCTGGCGGGCCCGGATGCAGCACTTCATCCATTGCATTGGGTCGCACACCTACCTTTTGTGGTTCGCAGAGCATCTTCCGACCAACGCCAATTGGAACGACCGCGCAGAGCCATTGCGGTCAGAACCCTTGTTTGTCACCCGGCAGATGGTTGATGAACTCCGACCGCTGGTAAGGGGGGTCGTTGTCGTCCAGCCCAGTCAACGGGCCAAGGCACAGGGCACCAGAGGCATGGTTTTCCTGGGCACAGACACCGCCGCCGCGACCGAGCTTTTGAACCCCGCCGCCCATGATGAGGCCGCGCAGGCCCTATCCCTCGCCATACGGGCCAATCTTGCATAGCAAAAGGGGGCCCCAAGGGCCCCCTTTTCAATTCCGCCAACGGCAGAAAGCTCAGATCTTGCCGACAAGCTCCGGCACAGCCGCGAACAGATCAGCGACAAGGCCATAGTCCGCCACCTGAAAGATCGGGGCCTCTTCGTCTTTGTTGATGGCGACGATGACCTTGGAGTCCTTCATGCCAGCCAGGTGCTGGATGGCTCCCGAGATGCCGACAGCCACATAAAGGTCCGGCGCGACAACCTTGCCGGTCTGGCCAACCTGCCAATCATTCGGGGCATAACCCGAATCCACCGCAGCGCGCGATGCACCAACAGCGGCCCCCAGCTTGTCGGCAAGCTGTTCGATGATGGCAAAGTCCTCCTTGGACCCGACACCACGTCCGCCCGAGACGACGACACCGGCCGATGTCAGCTCAGGCCGGTCACTTGCCGCCACCTTGTCCTCAACCCAGGACGACAAGGCAGGATCGGCGGCTGCACCGATCTTTTCCACGGCAGCGGATCCGCCCATAGGCGCGGCATCGAAACCGGCGCCCCGGATTGTCATGACCTTTGTCCCGTCCGACGAGGCCACGGTCTGGATCGCGTTGCCCGCGTAGATGGGCCGCTCAAACGTATCGGCGTCCAGAATCGCGGTCACTTCGGAAATCATCATGACATCCAGAAGCGCGGCAACGCGCGGCATGATGTTCTTGGCATCCGTCGTCGCGGGAGCCACGATATGGGAATAGTCTGCCGCCATGCTGACAATAAGGTCTGCCACAGGCTCTGCCAGGTAGTGGCAATAGGCCTTGTCATCGGCAAACAGGACCCGATTCACACCGGTGATCGTTGCAGCCTCTGCCGCAGCAGCGTCACCGCCCGTCCCTGCCACAAGCACGGTCACTGGACCCAGCGAAGAGACAGCAGCAACAGTCTTGGCCGTTGCATCAACGGACAACTGCCCGTTCGCAACTTCAGCCAGAAGAAGAACACCCATCAGACAACTCCCGCTTCTTTGAGTTTCGCTACAAGCTCATCCACCGACTTGACGATGATGCCGGCCTTGCGGGCCTCGGGCTCAGTCGTTTTGACGATGGTCAGGCGGGCAGTCGCATCCACGCCATAGTCGGCGGGTGTCTTTTCGTCCAAGGGCTTCTTCTTGGCCTTCATGATGTTGGGCAGCGAGGCGTAGCGCGGCTCGTTCAGGCGCAGGTCCACGGTCACGATGGTCGGCATCTTGACCTCGATGGTCTGCAGGCCACCATCAACCTCACGGGTAACCTTGGCCACGTCACCCTCAACCTCAAGCGATGACGCAAAGGTCGCCTGCGACCAGCCCAAAAGGGCGGACAGCATCTGCCCGGTTGCGTTCATGTCGTTGTCGATAGCCTGCTTGCCGCACAGGACAAGGCCCGGCTGCTCTTCATCGACAATCGCCCTGAGGATCTTGGCCACGGTCAACGGCTCGATATCCTGGTGCACGTCATCGGTGGCGACGACGAGGATGGCACGGTCCGCACCCATGGCCAGCGCCGTCCGCAGGGTTTCCTGAGACTGCTTGACACCGATCGAGACCGCGATGACCTCGTCGACCTTACCGGCCTCTTTCAGGCGGATCGCCTGTTCGACCGCAATCTCATCAAACGGATTCATCGACATTTTGACATTGGCAAGATCGACACCGGATCCATCCGCCTTGACGCGGACCTTCACGTTGTAATCGATCACGCGCTTTACCGGCACGAGGACCTTCATGTGCACATCTCCCAAAGAGTTAGGCGTGGCGTATTGAGTTCCCTGTTATCGTGCCACTGGCCGGGAAAACAGTGCAAAATCGACGCGGGGAGGGCCGCGAACGCCACGTCTATGACGTGCACGTCACCTGTCAGGCGCTAACGGTCAGGCTGATCTTGCCGATATGATCCGAGGATTCCATCCGGGCATGGGCCAGGGCCGCGTCGGCAAGGTCAAAAGACTGGTCCATAACGGGAGCGACACGCCCCGCCGACAACAGCGGCCAGACTTCACAAAGAAGCTGGTGCGCAATCCGGGCCTTGGCGATGTCCGACTGCGGCCGCAGGGTCGATCCGGTCAGGGTCAGTCGCCGAACCATGATCGGGGCCAGGTTCAGACTGACTTTCGGCCCCTGAAGGAAGGCGATCTGGACAAGCCTGCCGTCATCGGCAAGGGAGGCAATGTTGCGCGGGATGTAGTCGCCACCAACCATGTCAAGGATCAGGTCCGCCCCGCCTTCCGCCTTCAGGACCTCGACAAAATCGGCGTCGCGGTAATTGATTGCCCGCTCCGCGCCCAGCGCTTCGCAGGCCCGGCACTTTTCGTCGGTTCCGGCGGTGGTAAAGACCCGCGCCCCAAAGTGATGGGCAAGCTGGATCGCCGTCGTCCCGATCCCCGAAGATCCGCCATGGACAAGGAACACCTCACCACCCCGCAGCCCGCCACGCATGAACACGTTGGACCAGACGGTGAAAAAGGTTTCGGGCAGGCAGGCCGCCTGTTGCAGGCTCAGGCCGTCCGGCACTGGCAGGCAATGGGCCGCCGGGGCCAGCGCATAGTCGGCATACCCTCCGCCCGGCAACAGGGCACAAACCCGATCGCCTTCTTTCAATCCCGCCACACCATGGCCAACGGCCGCGATCGTGCCCGCCGCCTCAAGGCCTGGCAGATCAGACGCACCGGGCGGGGGGGCATAGGCGCCCGCGCGCTGTAGCGCGTCCGGGCGATTGACCCCGGCATGGGCCACCCGGATCAGGACCTGACCGTGGCCCGGTTCAGGGATCGGCCGCTCAACCAAGGTCAGAACCTCAGGACCTCCCGGACAGGCAATCTCGACCGCACGCATCATCTTGGCCATATCTGCCCCTTCGCTTCGTCCAAAATACTCAATCTTTGCCAGCCTTCCAACGCAGTTGGCTGGTCAAAGACCATCATTCAACCCAACGACCGGGCAGGTCGGCGGGGGCCGCCCCGGACGGTTTTCTGACCCGGGACAAAAGCTGATCCAGCGGCGCCAGAATCCTCTTGGCAAACGGGTTCGCCTTGACCTGCGCCTTCAGGGTTTCGAACTGCATCACATCAGCGATGCGGCGATCAATGAAGTCCTCGGTTGCCTGACCGTCCAGCGAATCGTCGCCCAGCCAATAAAGGACCGAGGCGCCATAGACACCGGACAGGGTCGCCCGCTTGGTGTACCAGTTCACATCATCCGACGTATCGCCAAGCGCTGTCCAGATCGCATCCGCTGTCCCCCAAATCAGGCGGGCGCCTTCTGCCGCCAGATGCGGCAAAGAAAACAGGGCAGTGCCGCGACGAACGGCCTCCTTGTCGTCCACGACGTTCAGGCGGGTCCGAATGGCAAAAGCCACTCTTTCAGAATAGCGCATCTTGCCAAGATCGGCAGCCTGCAAGGCAATCCGCATCATATCGTCTCCGGCCAGATGAAACGCAACAGCCAGATCGGTGGCGCCACGCGGGCATGCGGCCTTGGCCTCATCGGACGTCAGGCCGGCATCAACCAAAGCGGCATCAAATGCGGCCTGGGACCAGCCATCAAAGGCAACATGCGGCAGGATCGCCTCAAGCAGGCGGGCCGTGGTGGGGTCGAAAGGGCGGATGGTCATGGGCGGTCTCCTTTTGCTGTGGCAATACTGGACAAGCTAGGGCCACTTTGCTATACGGCCACTTCCTGCAATTTTGCAACTCAACCTAGAAAGGTGGTGAAAACCACATGCAGGTCAGTGTTCGTGACAACAACGTCGATCAGGCCCTTCGGGCTCTGAAAAAGAAGCTGCAGCGCGAAGGTGTGTTTCGTGAAATGAAGCTTAAGCAACATTTCGAGAAACCGTCCGAGAAGAAAGCGCGCGAGAAGGCCGAGGCTATCCGCCGTCAGCGCAAGCTCGCCCGGAAAAAGCTCCAGCGTGAGGGGCTGCTCTAAGCATCCTTCCGACACGACGCGAAAAAGATGACCCCCGTGGCGAAGGCCCGGGGGTTTGTCGTTTCTCGCGTAAGGTGGGTCATGACCCACCTTACCAAAGTGCTCAGACGCGCGCGGGGATGCCCCGGCCACGTTCAGCCGCAGGTCTTTGGAAGAAGCGGTCGACATAGGCGGGCACGTTCTTCAGATCCGACCAGCCGACAAGGTCTTTCGCCCCGTAGAAATCGAGCGCGTTCAGCCAGGGCGCCAGGGCGATGTCAGCGATGGTATAGGGGCCCACGATCCAGTCCTTGCCCTCAAGCTCTGCATCGACGACCGCCAACAGGCGCCGTGCTTCGGCAATGTAGCGTTCTCGCGGACGTGAGTCCTCGATCTGGGATCCTGCAGACTTCACAAAGAACCCCAACTGGCCAAACATCGGCCCGACGCCACCCATCTGGAACATCACCCACTGGATCGTCTTGTATTTGTCTGAAGGTGTATCGCCCAAAAGTCTGCCCGTCTTCTCGGCCAGGTAGATCAGGATGGCGCCACTCTCGAACAATGCGATCGGTTCACCGCCTGGTCCATTTGGGTCGATGATGGCGGGGATTTTGTTGTTGGGGTTCAGCGACAGAAACGCCGGGCTTTTGACATCCGAATCCGACAGGGTGACCAGATGCGGTTCATATTCCAGTCCCAATTCCTCGAGCGCGATCGATGCCTTGACCCCATTCGGTGTTGGAAAGGAATAAAGCTGGATGATCCCCGGCCTAGCCGAAGGCCACCTTTGCGAAATCATGTGAGACGACAAATCAAGCATTTCCGGTCCATTTCCGTGTGCAAACCTACATATCCAACACGTAAGTTGAAGAATTGGGAATAAAACCCGTAGACCTGTTGGCCAGCGGCGGTATGACTGTGCGCACGCGCGCAAAGGGAGAATTCCGCTGCGCCAATAAACAAATATGGGAACAGTAACGTGATCAAAGAGTTCAAAGACTTTATCGCCAAAGGCAACGTGATGGACCTGGCCGTCGGCATCATCATCGGTGCCGCCTTCACAGCCATCGTCGGAAGCCTCGTCAGCGACCTCATCAACCCGATCATCGGCCTTGTGCTGGGTGGTGTAGACTTCAGCAACATGTACGTCGTGATGTCAGGTGAAGTCGCTCCTGGCGCCGGGCTTGAGACCGCACGCGAAAGTGGCGCCGCCATTTTTGCCTATGGAGCCTTCATCACCGCCGTCATCAACTTCCTGATCATCGCCTTCGTGGTGTTTATGTTGGTCAAGTCGGTCAACAAACTTCAGGACGCCACCAAGAAGGCAGAAGAAGCCGCTCCGGAAGCCCCCAAGGGTCCGACCCAGGAAGAGCTTCTGGCTGAAATTCGCGATGTGCTGAAGGCGCGCGGCTAACGCGCCCCCAAGATCAATCGGGCCCGACTGTGCGCAGCCAGTCGGGCCCGAACCTTTCCACTTGACCGACCCTACCGGCAAGCGAACACGCGCTACTTTTTAATCGCCAGCGCCGGGGCCAGAACGTCGATCCCAAGAGCCTTGCCGACAGCATAGTAGGTGAGCTCGCCCGCGTGGACGTTCAGGCCAGCCAAAAGGTGGGGATCATCCTCACAGGCATTCCGCCAACCCTTGTCCGCCAGCGCCAGCAGGAAAGGCAAAGTGGCGTTGCCCAGCGCGATGGTCGAGGTGCGGGCAACCGCACCGGGCATATTGGCGACGCAGTAGTGCATGATCCCGTCGACCTCGTAGATCGGGTCCTGATGGGTCGTGGCGCGGCTTGTCTCAAAGCAGCCCCCCTGATCAATCGCCACGTCAACGAGCACCGCCCCCGGCTTCAACTCTGCCAGTTGCGCCCGCGAGATCAGCTTGGGCGCAGCGGCCCCGGGGATCAGCACGGCCCCGATGATCATGTCCGCCTGGCGGGCCAGCTCCATCGTGTTGCCGACGGTGGCATAGCTGGTCTTGAAGGTTCCGCCAAACTGGTCATCCAGCAGGCGCAGACGCGGCAGCGACCGGTCAAGCACGGTGACATCAGCCCCCATGCCTGCCGCGATCCTGGCCGCATGGGTGCCGACAACACCGCCGCCAATGACCACGACACGGGCCGGGCCAACGCCAGGCACACCGCCCATCAGGACACCCCGGCCACCATTGGCCTTTTGCAGGGTCCAGGCCCCGACCTGAGGCGCCAGCCGACCGGCGACTTCGGACATAGGCGCAAGAAGGGGCAGGCCACCCCGGTCATCGGTCACAGTTTCATAGGCGATGCAGGTCGCCCCAGACGCAAGAAGGTCGTGTGTCTGCGCCGGATCGGGTGCAAGGTGGAGATAGGTGAACAGAACCTGACCCTCGCGCAGCATCTTGCGCTCAACCGATTGGGGCTCTTTCACCTTTACGATCAGATCGGCCGTGGCGAAAACATCGGCGGCCGTGGGCGCGATCTTGGCGCCCGCTTCGACATAGTCCTCATCGACAAAACCAGCCCCGACGCCAGCGCCGGTTTCGACCGTGACCAAATGGCCATGAGCAACGGCCTCGCGGGCGGCATTGGGAGTCAGGCCAACGCGGAATTCCTGTGGCTTGATCTCTTTCGGGCAACCTATAAGCATTATTTGGGATCCTCCATTTGTTTGGTGGAGTATCCTCGCGCCAGTGCGCAAATGCTTGGACATTTGGGCCATGTCAGGATAAATGTTTCGCAGATTATTGCGCTATTTGGCAACTTGTTCGAAGAGATCTGCATATGTCCGATATCGACAGCATCGATCGCCGCATCCTGCAGGCCCTGCAGCGGGATGGACGCATATCGAACACCCAGTTGTCAGAAGAGGTGAACCTCTCTGCCTCGGCCTGCCATCGCAGGGTGCAGCGGCTTGAGAAAGAGGGGTGGATCAGCGGATATGTCGCCCTGCTCAACCCCCGCAAGATGGGGCGGCCGACGACAGTCTTCGTCGAGATCACGCTAAGCGGGCAGGCCGACGAGGTCCTCGACGCGTTTGAAAAGGCGGTGGCGCGGGTTCCGGACGTGCTGGAATGTCATCTGATGGCAGGAACGGCCGACTACCTTCTCAAGGTCGTGGCCGGCGACACCGAGGATTTTGCCCGCATCCACCGACGCTACCTGGCCACCCTGCCCGGCGTCGCCCAGATGCAATCCAGCTTCGCCCTTCGAACGGTACGCCAAACGACGGCACTGCCTGTTTGAAGCAACGGGACCGCCCTTACGGAACCCACGTAAGGTGGGTTCAAACCCACCTTACCCCGGCAAAACACCCGTCAGTACATAGCGCAGCACGGCCACGACCTGCGACGGCTCTTCTGCCACCGCCAAAGCCGCTGCGTCCACCTCTTTCAGGGCATGGGCGTGATCGGGGCCATGCAGGATAATCAGCGATTTGCCCAGCGCCGCGGCGTAGCCTGCGTCGAACGCAGCATTCCACTGCTTGTACTGATCACCAAAGCGGACGACGACCACATCGGCGTCTGCAATCCCCTTGCGGGTGCGGATCGCGTTGACCTGAGCGCCCTTGTGATCATGCCAGAACTTGTTCGGCTCTGCCCCCAGGATGGCAACACCGCAGTCATCGCTGGCCGCATGGTCCGTGACCGGACCTGTAAAGGCGACATCAAGCCCCTTGGCCCCGTCTACGATCTGCTCGCGCCAGTCAGTGTGAATCTCACCCGAGAGATAAACTTTCAACGTCATGCTGTCGCTCCTGTCCTGTCTTGATTGCGTAAGGTGGGTCAAGACCCACCTTACCTGGTCCCCGGCATCAACCGCGCAGCGCGCCGCCGGTGGCCTTTGTCACCTTCTCAACGATCTTGGCACTCACGGCTTCAATCTCTGCTTCTTTCAACGTGGCCTCAACCGGCTGCAACCGAACCGTCAGGGCCAGGGACTTTTTCCCCTCGCCAAGGCTGCCGCCAACAAACTCGTCAAAGACGCGAACATCCGCGATCAGGGCCTTGTCCGCACCCGCCGCTGCGTTAATCAGGGTCAAAGCCTCGACCCTTTCGTCGACCACGAAGGCAAAGTCCCGTTCGACCGCCTGCAGGTCATTGGAGGCCAGGGCCGACCGGGTGGCGGATTTGGACTTGGCCACAGGTACTTCGTCAGGCCAGATCGTGAAGGCCACCGCAGTGCCCTTGATCTCCATCTCGCGCAGAACCCTGGGGTGCAATTCCCCAAAGACCCCCAGCACCTTCTTGGGGCCAAGGCAAATCCTGCCGTGCCGACCCGGATGCCACCAGCCTTCGGCACCGCGCAGGATCTGCACCTTGGCCGGCGCACCAACGGCAGCCAGCACCGCCTCGGCATCGGCCTTGGCGTCAAACAGGTCCACCGCACGGCTTTCGCCATGCACATCCTTGGGCCCGGTCCGCCCGATCAGCAGTCCGCTGATCGCCAGATGCTGTTCGCCCGGTTCGCCACCGTGGAACGCATGGCCCACCTCGAACAACGCAAGGTCGGCAAATCCACGCGCCTGGTTGCGGGCTGCTGCCCGCAAGAGACCCGGCAAAAGCGACGGCCGCATATGGCTCATGTCCGCAGAAATGGGATTCTCCAGCATCGTCGCATCATCGCCGCCACCAAAGAGGGCTGCAGCCGCCTGATCGATGAAGGTGTAGGTCACACATTCATTATACCCAAGCGCCGCCGCAGTCCGCCGGGCCTGTCCCGCGCGCACCTGACTGCCGGTCAGGATGGCAGTCGGCACGCCTGCTGTCATCCGGGGCATCGGCTTACCGACCAGCTTGGTCAATGAAGCAACGCGTGCAACTTCTTCCACAAGGTCAGCCGGACCCTGCACATCGGGCCGCCAGGACGGCACCTGTGCCATATCGCCATCAAGGACAAAGCCCAGCGCCGTCAGCGTCTGCCGCTGGTCGTCGGGGGCAATGGTCATGCCGACAAGGCTTTGCACCCTGTCCGTATCCAGCCGGAAGGCCCGCGACACATCCGGAACCGTCCCAGCCATAATGACCTCTGACGCTTCGCCGCCTGCGTGATCAACGATCATCCGAACCGCATGTTCCAACCCTTCCGGGGTAAAGGCCGGGTCGATCCCCCGCTCAAACCGGTAGCGGGCATCGGAATTGATCTTGAGCGCGCGCCCCGTCATGGCAATCTGGATCGGGTCCCAATAGGCGCTTTCGACAAAGACATTCACCGTCTCGTCCGTGCATCCCGTTGCCGCACCGCCCATGATACCGGCAATGCTTTCAGGCCCCTCATCATCGGAAATCGCCATCATGCCGGGCTGCAGGACGTAGGTCTTGTCATCCAGCGCCACGATCTCTTCTCCGCCCCGGGCCCGGTGGACCCGGAGGTTGCCCTTCATCTTGTCCACGTCAAAGACATGCAGCGGGCGGTTGCGATCGTAAGTGAAAAAGTTGGTCACATCGACGAGAAAGCTGATCGGTCGCAGCCCGATCGCCCGCAGAATGTCCTGCAGCCACTCCGGGCTTGGACCGTTCTTGACGCCCCGGATCAATCGCCCGCAAAACACGGGGCAGCCATCGGCCGTGTCCGCATCGATGCTGACGGTCAGGTCGGCCTTGAAACTGGCGGGCACGGGGACGACGTCGCGGGCCTTCAAAGTCCCAAGACCTCGCGCGGCAAGGTCGCGGGCAATGCCCCGCACACCCAAGGCGTCAGCCCGGTTTGGGGTGATGGCAATCTCGATTACCGGATCGACCTTGGCGGGGTCATTGACGGCGAGCCAGTCGGTGAACCGGTCTCCCACCTCGCCCGAGGCCAGCTCGATGATGCCATCATGCTCTTCGGAAAGTTCCATCTCGCGCTCGGAACACATCATGCCAAAGGACTCGATCCCCCGGATCTTGCCTACACCGATTGTCGTGTCGATGCCGGGCACATAGGTTCCGGGTTTGGCCACCACCACCATGATCCCCTGCCTTGCGTTGGGTGCGCCGCAGATGATCTGCAACTGCCCTTCATCTGTCATCACCTGACAAACCCGCAGCTTGTCCGCGTCGGGATGCTTTTCGGCGGAAATCACTTTGCCGATGGTGAAATCGGCAAGTTTCGCCCCGGGGTTTTCAACGCCCTCGACCTCAAGACCAAGGTCGGTGAGCGCCTCTGTAATCTCGTCAACCGAGGCCGTGGTGTCGAGGTGATCTTTCAACCAGCTGAGCGTGAATTTCATGGGTCCGTTTCCATCGTTCAAATCGGGGCATGTCGGTGCAGGGGCCGTTGCGCGCCTCTTATCCGATCTGGCGGGCAGGGGAAAGCAACCGGGGCAACTGTGCCGCAAATCTGCCTTAGCGGGGCCATGACGGTCTGTCAGATTATCACGAAACATTTGATTTCCGGAGTTTACGCCATGCTGTCACGCGGCCCAATGATGATCATCGCGGCAATTTGCCTGATCGCAGGTCCAATCATCATGACCAAGCTGGATCCAAGCCTTTTGGGCGGTGACGGGGCGAGCACGGAAACTGCGTCGAATGCATTCAGCGACATCCCGGCTCGAATTCCCGCGCAGAGTGCGACTGACAAGACCGCCGTATCAACACCCGCCGCAGCACCGACCGCAGAGCGGCGCACAATGTCCGGTGGTGGCGCCGTTTTCGTCACGGCGCGGCAGTAGCTTGGACCGCAGCCCAGATACGATCTCTGACTGCCTGAGATCGAGCCTATCAGATCAACGATTCTGTCGTTCTACAGCCCGCAACCAAAGAGCGACGCCAACCGCAGGCAAAAGGATCACGGCCCAGACCCCCGCGTTCAGCAGGGTCAGCCGCAGCTTGGCCTCGAATGGCTGGTCAGAAAGCCAAAGCCCGACGTGTCCGGCAACCACAAGGACCAGAACCAAAGTCAGACCGATTTTGCGAAGTCGCGGTGACATGAGGGGGATCTAGCGCATATTCAGGACACGCCAACCGGATTAGCCAAGGCCACCGGCCCGGATCCTGTTGATATGCATCAGCCAGTTGCGCAACTCTGTCATCCGCACCGCCGGGGCAAGTTCTGCCCGCGTTGTGCCCCAGCGCCTTGCTGCCGCGTCGTTCGTTTCGGCCAGGTCCAAATCGTTGTTTGACGCATCCTCGCCCAACCCCCGCGCCATCATGGTCCTTGCCACGTCAGAGGGTCGATATTCGGGGTGGTATTGGGTGCCCCAGAACGACACGCCACCGTGGTCGTAAGCCATCGCCTGCACGGTCGTATGGGTATTGCTGGCCAAAAGGTCCGCCCCCTCGGGCAGGCGGGTCACTTCGTCCCGGTGGATGCAGGGAACGGCAAAGGCGGCAGACCGCCCGGCCATCATCGGGTGGACCCGTCCGGCGCTGGTCATTTGTACGTCACGCGCCAATCCCAATTCATAGCCATTGGGCGCAAGACCGACCGCCCCGCCAAGAACGACTGCCGCAAGGTTCAGGCCATTGCACGACCCATAGGCAGGCACACCTTTGGCAAAGGCCGCTTCCATCACCCGTATCAAAGGGGCGGCACGTGGGTCATCCGTCGACCAGTCCTCGCCCGATCCGGTAAAGACAATGCCCGCCGCGCCCTCAAGCGGCGCAGTCTCACCTTCATAGGGGGATACGATGTCGATACTGAGGGTAGGATCAATGTACGACAGCGCTGCCGCAAATTGCGGGCCCAAAGGGATGGCGCCTCTTGCCGAGATTTTGCTGCTGGTCGCCGCGGTGTTCGATTCAACGACAACCAGACGAAGCATGGTGTCAGATACCACCGTGCAGGGTGGGCACCTTCAAGGCGCTAAATCCGTAGTGACGCAGCCACCGCAGATCGCTGTCGAAAAAGGCGCGCAGATCAGGGATGCCGTACTTCAGCATCGCCATACGGTCGATCCCCATACCAAAGGCAAAACCCTGCCATTGGTCCGGGTCGACACCGGCGGCGGACAGGACCTTGGGATGGACCATGCCCGACCCCAGAACCTCAAGCCAGCCATCCCCTTCGCCCACACGCACCTGACCATCGACCCACGAACACTGCACATCGACTTCGGCCGAGGGTTCGGTGAAAGGAAAGTGCGACGCGCGGAACCGGGTTTTGACGGTTGTGCCGAAAAACGCGGTAAAGAACTCTTCCAGAACCCATTTCAGGTTCGCCATCGAGATGTCCTTGTCGATGGCGAGGCCCTCGATCTGATTGAACATCGGCGTGTGGGTCTGGTCGTAGTCGGCGCGATACACCCGGCCGGGGCAGATGATGCGAATGGGGGCGCCCTGCGCCTCCATCGACCGGATCTGGACGGGCGAGGTATGGGTGCGCAGCACATGCGGCGGGCGGTTATCACCCGGGGCGCGGTGCGTATAAAAAGTGTCCATCTCGGCCCGCGCGGGGTGGTGGCCGGGAATGTTCAGGGCATCAAAGTTGTACCAATCGCTTTCGATCTGCGGCCCTTCGGCGACGGCAAAGCCCATGTCGGCAAAGATGGCCGTCACTTCCTCGGTCACCTGGCTGATCGGGTGGATCGTCCCGGCAGGACGGCCACGGCCCGGCAAAGTGACATCCATCCATTCGGATTTCAGACGCTCGTCCAGCGCGGCATCAGCCAGGCCCATCTTGCGCGCGGCCAGCGCGCTGTTGATCTCGTCCTTCAGGGCATTCAGGGCGGGGCCGGCTGTCTGACGCTCTTCGGGGCTCATCTTGCCCAGTTCGCGCATCTTCAGGCTGATCTCACCCTTCTTGCCCAGCGCTGCAATGCGCACGTCTTCCAACGCGGCCTCGTCAGCGGCATTCGCGATCTGGGTCAGGTATTGATGCTTGAGGTCGTCCATGGGTGGGCTCCGGCGTCTGTTGAGGTCCGATAGCGCGGCGGGCGACGGGGTGCAAGTCGGGCGGGTGGCGATGGCATCGGTGAGGAGGCAAAATGAAAAAGGGCCGCACCCTGAGGTACGGCCCTTCCAATCGTTGCGATCCGGTCAGATCAGGCGGGCAGAGCCGCCTTTGCGCGACCCACGATGGCGTTGAACGCCTCGGGTTCGTTCACGGCCAGATCGGCCAGAACCTTGCGGTCAACTTCGATGCCAGCCAGCGACAGGCCGTTGATGAAACGCGAATAGGTCATCGATTCATCAAATGCCCGTACGCCTGCGTTGATCCGCTGGATCCACAGGGCGCGGAAGTTCCGCTTGCGGACCTTCCGGTCACGGGTCGCGTATTGGTTGGCCTTGTCGACCGCCTGCTTGGCCACCTTGAAGGTGCGCGAGCGCCGGTCGTAATAACCTTTTGCCGCATCAAGAATTTTCTTGTGACGACGATGAGTGACGGTACCGCCTTTGGTGCGTGACATGGTTCAGGTCCTCCTTAGCGCGCGTAGGGCATCATGGGCTTCAGGATGCTTTCATCCTGCTTGCTCAGAACGGTGGTTCCGCGCGCGTCGCGGATGAACTTGGTTGTCCGCTTGATCATGCCGTGGCGCTTACCTGCCTGGCCGGCCTTGATCCGGCCAGAGGCCGTCACCTTGAACCGCTTTTTGCAGCTCGACTTGGTCTTCATTTTGGGCATTTACAGCTCCTCTGTTCAGAGTGTTAGGACGCACGACTCGGCATGCCACTTCTGGCCGGACGCGCGGTAGGAAGGCGCCGTATAGGGCGGGTCATGAGGAAACGCAAGCCTTGAGATGGCGGGCATGACGCTCGGGATGGCCTGCCTAGTTGATGACTTTGGACACGACCCTGGAAAACACGTCGGGGACATCAGCGAAGGAGTATCCGTTGGGCTTTTGATAGCTCGCCAAAGCGATCAGTCCTCCGCCAACCATGATCAGGATCATGGCCGCGCGGGGGGCGCGGCCATCGCTGATTGCTCCAAAAATCGACGGAACTGTCAGCACGAGAAGGATTGTGCCGACGACGAACATAACATCGGTATCCAAAAGACACCTCCTGTTCACTCACCTCTATAGATAACCCTATTCCGGATCAGACGCAAAAATCAATCGCTCCTCGCAGGGGGCGACGCGCAGGATGTTGGTTGAACCCGGCGTGTTGAAAGGCACACCCGCAGTGACAACGATCATATCCTTTTCCGTCGCGATCCCTTCCGAGAGTGCTGCACGCACAGCAGCAACAACGGCCTTCTTGAACCGGTCGACCGGTCCGACGATGACATTGATCGTCCCCCAGGACAGGCAAAGACGACGCGCCGTTCCCTGCTCAGACGTCAGGGCGATGATCGGAACGCGTGGCCGTTCGCGTGACACCAGAAGGGCTGTTGTCCCACTTTGGGAAAAGCAGCAAATGGCAGCGATTTGGGTGGTTTCAGCAATCTCCCGGGCCGCCGACACGATGGCGTCCGCAACGGACGTCCGGCTGACGATCCGCGAAGATTCGATGATCTGGGTATAGGTCGGGTCGCTTTCAACCTCGGCCGCAACATTGTCCATCGTCGTCACGGCCTCAACCGGGTAAGAGCCTGCGGCGGATTCTGCGGACAACATGATCGCATCCGCGCCTTCGTAGATCGCAGTGGCAACGTCGGACACTTCGGCCCGCGTCGGCATGGGCGATTCAATCATGGATTCGAGCATCTGGGTCGCGACGATGACTGGCTTGCCCGCAGCACGGCATTTGCGCACCAACTGCTTCTGGATCGGCGGGACATTCTGCACAGGCAGTTCCACACCAAGGTCGCCACGAGCCACCATGATACCGTCGGAACAGGCCAGAATCTCGTCGAACGCCTTTACGGCGGCCGGCTTTTCGATCTTGGACAGGATGGCCGCACGGCCCTTGCACAGGTTGCGGGCCTCTTCCACGTCGGCGGGACGCTGGACAAACGACAGGGCCAGCCAGTCGACACCCAGATCGCAGACAAACTCAAGATCCTTGCGGTCCTTGTCCGACAAGGCGGCCAGGGGCAGCACCACGTCTGGCACGTTCACGCCCTTGCGGTTGGAAATCGTGCCGCCAACAATGACTTCGCAATCGGCAAAGTCAGTACCACAGGTCTTGACTCTCAGGCGGATCTTGCCGTCGTTGACCAAAAGCGACGCACCGGGTTCCAGCGCATCGAAAATCTCCTTGTGCGGCAGTTGCACCCTTGTTCCATCACCGGGGGTGGGGTCCAGATCAAGGCGGAAGGCCTGACCCGGTGTCAAATCCTCACCATTGTCAGAGGCAAAAGTCCCGACGCGGAGTTTCGGACCCTGAAGGTCGGCCAGAATGGCGATCGGCGTTCCAAGGTCCTCTTCGACCTTGCGGATCATGGCGTGGCGGACCCTGATCTCGTCATGGCTTCCGTGGCTCATGTTCAGACGGAATACGTCTGCACCTGCTTCGAACAGTTTGCGGATCATTTCGTAGCTGTTCGAGGCCGGGCCTAGGGTGGCCACGATCTTGACATTGCGATGGCGTCTCATCGGATCGTCCTTTGTCTTGCACATCGGGCGCCGTTACCGCTAACGCCCCGTTTCGCGCCCTTATTGCGCAATTCCCTTCAGGCGACAACTAGCCTATGTGGCGTGTCGTTCATATGAACGTTCACTGATGCAACCAAGACAGGAAAGATGCCCGAAACTGCTTATCATATCATCGGCGCAGACCGTACCGTCCGCTGGATGGTCACTTGCGATCATGCCACAAATCGTGTTCCAGACTGGGTGTCAGGTGGCGATCTGGGGTTGCCCGCGGCAGATATGGCCCGTCACATTGCCTATGACCTCGGCGCGGCTGGGCTGTCACGGGCGCTGGCTGCGGCTTTGGATGCACCCGCGATTCTGTCGGATTTCTCGCGACTGGTGATCGATCCGAACCGGGGCGAAGACGACCCCACCTTGCTCATGCGGCTTTATGACGGCTCTATCATTCCCGCCAACCGCCACGCCGGCGAGGTTGAGCGTCAGGACAGGCTCGACCGGCTCTATCGGCCCTATCACGACGCCTATGCCCGGCTTGCCGGACGGCGCGACGATACGGTCATCGTTGCCGTTCACAGTTTCACGCCACAACTGCGCAACAAACCGGCCCGCACCTGGCAGATTGGCATCCTGCATTCCCACCAGGACAGCCGCCTTGCCCTGCCCCTGATTGCCCGGCTTGAGGCCGAGGCGGATCTTTGCGTCGGCAACAACCAACCCTACCTCGGGCATCTACCAGGCGATTCCATCGACCGGCACGCCCTTGGCCCGGGCCGCCCCAATATCCTGATCGAGCTGCGCAACGACCTGATCGCAACAGAGGCTGCGCAGACCGCTTGGGCCAACCGGCTCGCCCCCATTCTGACCGAAGTGCTGGAGCATTCAGGCCTATGATCCCCTATGCCGCAGTCATCTTCGACATGGATGGAACCCTGCTGGATACAGAACGGCTCATGGTTGACGCCGGACGCGCTGCGATGGCCCGGGGCGGGCTTGAAGTACGCGAGGACCTTCTCTTTGCCATGGTGGGCCTGATCGCGGCAGATGGTGAGGCGATGCTCTACGACGCCTACGGCCCCGACCTGGACCTGGACCAGCTCAATGGCCATTGGCGCGATGCCGTGAACGAGGCCTATGCGAGGGGTATCCCCTTGCGACCGGGGGTTGGCGATCTGATTGCCTACCTCGATACCACCGCCCTCCCCCGCGCCGTCGCCACCAATGCAACGACCAAGGCCGCGATCGAGAACCTTGGCCTGGCAGGGCTCACCCCGCATTTCCACCCAGACCAAATCCACGGGCGCGACCGGGTCAGACGGCCCAAGCCCGCCCCGGACCTGTTCCTGCATGTGGCAGACGCGCTTGGCGTTGATCCCGCTCTCTGCCTTGTGTTCGAGGATTCCGACCCCGGCACAGCCGCTGCCCTTGCCGCCGGGATGACTGTCGTGCAGGTTCCGGACCAAAGGCCCGCCGGCACACGCGACGCCCATTTCATCGCCGAAAGCCTGATGGCCGGGGCCCGTGCCGCCGGCCTGATCCGCCAGTAAAGGAGCGCCCCATGGACAACGCCACCCGCGACCGCATCGAAGCTGCCGCCTTTCGCAGGCTGCGCCAACATCTTATGCAGGACCGGCCCGATGTTCAGAACATCGACATGATGAACCTTGCCGGGTTCTGCCGGAACTGCCTTTCGCGCTGGTTTCAGGAGGCCGCCGGCGATGAAGGGATTACCCTGTCAAAGGAAGAGGCCCGCGCTGATTTCTACGGAATGCCCTATGACGATTGGCGCGCCCTGAACCAGACCGAAGCGGACCCGGCAAAAAAGGCGGCCTTCGATGCCGCCTTTGCCGCCAACGTCGGAAAAAAGGACGAGGGGTAGCCCCTCGCCCTTCCCGGTCAGATCGCCACCTTGCGGCTTTCTTCGATGTAGATCTCGCGCAGACGGGTCGCGACAGAGCCAGGGGCCCCGGTCGCCACTGGCTTTCCGTCAATCTCGACCACCGGCATCACAAAGGTGGTGGCAGAGGTGATAAAGGCCTCATCCGCCCCCTGCGCCTCGGCGATGGAAAAGCTGCGCTCCTCCACCTGCATCTGCGCCTCGCGGGCGAAACGCAGAACAGCCGTGCGGGTGATACCGCTCAGGATCTCGTGGCCGAGGTGGCGGGTGATGATGGTGTTGCCCTTGACGATATAGGCGTTGTTCGAGGTGCCCTCAGTCACCATACCATCCTCGATCATCCAGGCGTCATCGACACCGGCGGCCTTGGCCATCATCTTGCCCATGGACGGATAAAGCAGCTGCACGGTCTTGATATCGCGGCGGCCCCAACGCTGGTCCGGGATGGACACGACGCGGATGCCCTTCGCGGCAGCAGGGCCAAAGGCCAGACCGGGCTTTGACTGGGTGAACAGCACGATGGAACTTGGGGTGGTCTTGGGGTCAGGAAAGACAAAGTCCCGATCACCTGAGGAGCCACGGGTGACCTGCAAGTATACAAGCCCCTCCTCGATCGCATTCTTGGCGACAAGTGAACGGTGAATCTCCAAAAGCTCGGCGTCGGTAACCGGGTTGGCCATGTCCAGTTCGGACAAGGACCGGTGCAGACGGGCGGTATGACCGTCAAAGTCGATCAGCTTGCCGTCCAGCACGCTGGTGACCTCATAAACCCCGTCCGCCATAAGGAACCCACGGTCAAAGATGGACACTTTGGCCTGATCTTCCGGCAGATACTCTCCATTGACATAGACTGTGCGCATGCGTCGCCTCCTTAACCCCAAAGGTCCGCGTCCGCCGGGTGAACCCCGGCCGCGTCAAAACGCAGCGGATGCGCCCGGTCTTCGGCCAGAAGGAGCGGGCCGTCAAGGTCCGTCACCGCAACGCCCTGCGCGACCAGTACGGCAGGCGCCATCGCAAGCGAGGTGCCCACCATACACCCCACCATGATGCCAAAGCCCATCTTCTGCGCCTCGGTCTTCAACGCCAGGGCCTCGGTCAGACCACCGGTCTTGTCCAGCTTGATGTTGACCATATCGTACTTGCCTACAAGGTCAGGCAGGCTGGCACGATCATGACAGCTTTCGTCGGCGCAGACCGGCAGCGGGCGGGCGATCTCGGACAGCATGGCGTCGGCCCCGGCAGGCAACGGCTGCTCCACCATCTCCACGCCAAGGCGGATAAGATGGGGGGCAAGATCGGCGTAGACCTCAGCCGTCCAGCCCTCATTGGCATCCACGATGATTCGGGCCCGAGGGGCACCACGGCGCACGGCCTCAAGGCGGGGCATGTCGTCGGGCGTCCCCAGTTTGATCTTCAACAAAGGCCTGGCAGCGTGCTCGCGGGCCTGGGCTTCCATCGCCTCCGGACTCTCGAGGGACAGGGTAAAGGCAGTCAACTCCGGACCAGGTTCCGCAAGGCCTGCAAGGTCCCAGACACGGCGGCCCAAACGCTTGGCCTCAAGATCCCAAAGGGCGCAATCTACAGAATTGCGTGCCGCCCCGGCCGGCAAAGCCGACTGCAAGGCGACACGATCAATGCCTTCGGGCAATACCATGATCTGGTCCATCACGCTCTCAAGGCTCTCCCCGTAACGCGCATAGGGGACGCATTCGCCCCAGCCAGACAGATCGGCATCGCTCACACGGACAGTCAGAACCTTCGCCTCGGTGCGCGAACCCCGGCTGATGGTAAAGACCCGGGCCAGCCGAAACGCCTCTGCCGTGGCATCTATGGACATCGGGTGCTCCTCATCTCGCCAAAAATATCCCCCCCGGAGGGTCCGAAGGCTTCAAAAGCGAAGTCTAAAGGGCAGACAGCGCTTCGGCCAGCCGGGTTGCCCCCTGGCGGAACGGGTCGACCGCAGGCACGCCCATCCGCGCCTCGACCTCGGCCAGGTAGGCAAAGGCATCGGCCTCGGTCATATGCTGGGTATTGACGGACACGCCGGCCACAATACAGGCAGGGTTGGCGTGGCGGGCCATGACAAGGGCGGTGTCGCGCATCGTCTCAAGGCTCGGCAATGGGCGGCCAGGCAGGCCACGCATATGGGTGCGGGTCGGTTCGTGACACAGGATCAGGGCGTCCGGCTGACCACCGTGGATCAAGGCGAGTGAAACGCCCGAATAGGACAGGTGGTGCAGACTGCCCTGCCCTTCGATCAGATCCCAGTGATCCGGATCATTGTCCGGTGTCAGCCACTCGATCGACCCCGCCATGAAATCGGCGATCACGGCATCAAGCGGGACGCCGTCCCCGGTAATCAGAATGCCGGTCTGACCCGTCGCCCGGAACGTCGCCTTCAGGCCAGCGTCGCGCATGGCTGTATCAAGGGCAAGGGCCGTATACATCTTGCCTACCGAGCAGTCGGTTCCAACAGCGAGGCAGCGTTTACCGGTCCGCTTGACGCCGCTTGCGATCGGATACTGCACAGCGGGGACGCGGACATCGTGCAAGGTACGGCCGTGACGGGCAGCTGCGTCAACAAGGTCGGGCTCGTCCCGCAGAAGGTTATGCAGGCCCGACGCCAGATCAAACCCGGCGGCCAATGCGTCCAGCAGAACGGTCTTCCACTTGGCCGAGATGATGCCTCCCCGGTTTGCCACCCCGATAACAAGGGTCCGGGCTCCAGCGGCGTGGGCTTCTGTCAAAGTCATGTCCGCCAGCTTCAGATCCGCCCCGCAACCCGGCAGGCGCAGCTGTCCAAGGGCAAATTCAGGACGCCAGTCCCGGATACCCTGAGCCACCTTTGCGGCAAGTTGGTCAGGGGCATCGCCCAGAAAAAGCAGATAGGGGGTGGGGATCATGATGGGCTCCGATGCTAACTCGAACTGTTCTGCCGCGCTGATGGAAAAATATCCAAGATTTCTTTGCCAATTTTCGCGCCATCGGGGAACGATTTCCGCGAAATTTCTAATTCTTGTGCAACAATCTCCTGCAATATCACGGATGCGGCGAATCCTTCTCCCGAACGCGATCAAATGGGGGCTGCTCTGCTGGTAACAGCCGGGTCTGGGCCCCTCAGAGGGTAAGGTGGGTCATGACCCACCCTACGCGCAGGTTTCGCGTGCTATGCTGCGGGTGCGAAATGCGGGTTGAAGCCGGTGGCGCAATAACCTATCCGAACACGGCGATTTCACGAAACTTCCTTACCAAAGGCTGATCCAGATGTCCTTCCGCACACAACCCGCACCCCTCGCACGTCCCAACCGTTGCCAGTTGTTCGGACCGGGGTCCCGGGTTGCCCTGTTCGAAAAGATGGCCGCTTCCATGGCGGATGTCATCAACCTCGATCTAGAGGATTCGGTGGCACCCTCCGACAAGGATCAGGCCCGCGCAAACGTGATTGCCGCCACCCATGATGTCGATTGGGGCAACAAGACCCTGTCGGTGCGGATCAACGGGCTGGACACGCCCTACTGGTACCGGGACGTCGTCGACCTTCTCGAACAGGCGTCTGACCGCCTAGACCAGATCATGATCCCCAAGGTGGGTTGCGCGGGGGATGTCTATGCGGTCGACGCGCTTGTGACCGCGATCGAACGGGCCAAGGGCCGGACACGGCCGATCACCTTCGAAGTCATCATCGAAAGCGCCGCTGGCATCGCCCATGTCGAAGAGATTGCCGCCTCAAGCCCCCGTCTGGCCGCCATGAGCCTCGGCGCCGCCGATTTCGCCGCCTCAATGGGGATGCAGACGACCGGCATCGGGGGGACGCAGGAAACCTATTACATGGCCCACCAGGGCCAGAAGTACTGGTCCGACCCCTGGCACTGGGCACAGACCGCCATCGTCGCGGCCTGCCGGACCCACGGCGTTCTGCCTGTCGACGGTCCGTTTGGCGACTTTTCGGATGACGAAGGGTTCCGGGCACAGGCCCTCCGCTCGGCCACGCTTGGTATGGTTGGCAAATGGGCGATCCACCCAAAGCAGGTTGCCCTTGCCAATGACGTCTTCACACCGTCCGAAGCCGCCGTGACCGAAGCGCGCGAGATCCTTGCCGCGATGGAGGCAGCGAAGGAACGCGGCGAAGGTGCGACCGTCTACAAGGGTCGTCTGGTGGACATTGCATCGATCAAACAGGCCGAAGTCATTGTCCGACAGTCCGAAATGATCGCGGGCTGACTTTTGCGGACCTGCAGCCCGGCAGGTCCGCAAAGGTATTGGACCAGGGTGATCAGAGACTGAAACACGCGTTCAAAGGGCCGCGCTTTGTGCCCTTGAACGGAGCAACCGAAGTCAGAGGATAAAGAGGCGTCGCGGTGGTTCCGACCGTGCACTGCCCCATAGCATCAATCTGCGCTCCCGAGTTGCAATAACCCCGCCGCTGCCCCTATATCGGCGACAAGCTGCGGGAGTGTGCCGATGACCAACTACCTCGAATTCGAAAAGCCCCTTGCCGAGATCGAAGGCAAGGCTGAGGAACTGCGCGCCATGGGGCGGACGAACGCCGGTATGGATATCGAAAAAGAGGCCGCCGCTCTCGACAAGAAGGCCGCCGACATGTTGGCAAATCTTTATGGTGATCTGAGTGCTTGGCAGAAATGCCAGGTGGCCCGTCACCCTGACCGGCCCCACTGCAAGGACTACATCGAAGCCCTGTTCACGGAATACACGCCTCTTGCCGGCGACCGGAACTTTGCCGATGACCACTCGGTCATGGGCGGTCTGGCACGGCTCGGGGATCGGCCCGTTATGGTGATTGGCCATGAAAAGGGCAATGACACCAAAAGCCGGATCGAACGGAACTTTGGCATGGCGCGACCTGAGGGCTATCGCAAGGCGATCCGCCTTCTGGATATGGCCGACCGGTTTGGCCTGCCCGTCATCACGCTGGTGGACACCCCCGGCGCCTATCCCGGCAAGGGCGCTGAAGAGCGTGGACAATCCGAGGCGATCGCCCGGTCGACTGAAAAGTGCCTGCAGATCAGGGTCCCCCTTGTCAGCGTCATCATTGGCGAAGGGGGGTCCGGAGGCGCTGTCGCCTTTGCCACGGCCAACCGAGTGCTGATGATGGAGAATTCGATCTACTCGGTGATTTCGCCCGAGGGTTGCGCCTCGATCCTTTGGAAAGACGCCGAAAAGATGCGCGAAGCGGCCGAGGCTTTGCGACTGACGGCCCAGAACCTCAAGGAACTGGGGGTGTGCGACCAGATCATCAAGGAACCGCTTGGAGGGGCCCACCGGGACAAGGCGGCAACGGTCGAAGCGGTCGGCAAAGCCCTGGCGGGTGCATTGAGCGAACTTGGGGTTCAGGACGGGACCGCCCTGCGGGACAATCGGCGCAAGAAGTACCTTGGCATGGGGACAAAGGGTCTCGCAGCCTAAGCAATTGTTGGGCGTTGGTAAGGTGGGTCATGACCCACCTTACTCACCACATGCTGGACTTCGCCCGGCCGGGCCAGTCCGCATCGTATCCCGCCCCGTCGAACCCTGCCTTCAACTCGGTCAGCATTTCGCCGGTCGTCGGCAATCCTGCGCTCTCATCACCTGAGGTCCATAGCCCTGACCGCATAAGCGCGCGGGCACATTGCGAGTAGACCTCGCCAATTGCCACCACGATCACCGTCTTCGGTCCGGCGCCATCCCGCTGGAACCGGCCGCAGAGTTCAGGGTCTGCGGTCAAAATGGCGGTTCCATTGACCCGGATGACACTCGTGGACCCCGGCACCATGAACATCAGGCTCACCCGGCCGTCGCGAACGATGTTGCGCAGGCTGTCCATTCGGTTGTTGCCGCGCCAATCAGGCATAAGCAGCGTCTGGTCGTCCAGAACAGAGACCACCGGCCCTGCATCCCCTCGCGGGCTACCATCGGTGCCCTCGGGGCCCACGGTCGTCAGGACGGCAAAGCGGGATGCCTTGATCCAACGGCGATAGGCCGGGGTCAGGCGGTCCGACACCTTGATCAAAGCAGCCTCGCTGGGTGTCCCATAGAGGGACTCGAGGGTTTCGATATCCGAAATGGTCTGCATTGGATCCTCCATTGCGTAAGGTGGGTCCGGACCCACCTTACCTTGGGTTCGGGTCAAATCCCGCTTCGGCCATCAGCGCATTGGACCGGGCTTCGACCACCTGTTCCAACTCGGCCATGAACGCACTGACCGGCTTCCCAGATGGGATCCGGGGCAGAAACTCGATCACCGCCACACCGGGTTTGCGCAAGATACCCCGTTTTGGCCAAAAAAGGCCTACGTTGCAGGCGACAGGCACGCAATCCTGGCGAAGCTCAGTATAAAGAACCCCAGACCCTACCTTGTAGGGGGCCTTTACCCCCGGTGCGATGCGGGTCCCCTGGGGGTATATGATCAACTGTCCCGGATCGTCGCGACCGGCCGCCACATCCGCAACCATCTTGCGGATCGCCTGGGTGCGCTTACCTCGGTTCACCGGGATGCATCCAATCCGCAAAGCGTATTGACCCAGCAGCGGCGCCCACAAAAGCTCGCGCTTCATGATGAACTTGCCCCGTGGAACAGCGCCGTAAATCAAGATGATATCGAGGAAAGACTGGTGCTTGGCCGCGATCACGACCTCATCCTGTGGCGGCGTTCCCCGAACCTCAGTGCGCAGCCCGGTCATCCAGGCCAGGGTCCAGCGGACCCAACGGCACCAGGCATGGCAGGCCGCCACTGCGCCACGCCGATCCGCGATAGCCCAGGGAAGGTAGATGACCGCGATAACGAGCATGGCCACATAGATCTGACCGATGAACACCAGCGACCTCAGCCATTGAATTGCTTTCATGATCGTGACCACCCTTTCATGACTGCTCGTTCAATGTCGACAAGGCCGCCCTGCGTGTCGCCCAGAATGCAACAACAGCAGCCAGCGGCGGAATGACCAAGGGCCACAACCAACCAGCACCCTGGAACCCCAGCCCAGTCAGAAATCCGCCCGCGGTGTCCGCCCTTGGCAGAAGCAGAATGGCACACATACCCACCACCGTTCCAACAGCCGCCCCCGACAAGGCTCTCAAGGTAAACCGACGCACGAACGCACGGGCAATGTACACATCGCGTGCGCCCACCAGCCGCAGGACCCGGATGACCTGGGCATTCGCCGCAAGGGCGGCCTGGGCCGCAAGCATGATCATCGCGCCCGTTGATGTCCCGATCAGAACGATCGATACGATCCCCAACAGGCGAAGCCGCGCCGCCGCATCGATCAGGGGTTCCCTCCAGCGGGTATGATCATCAAGCACGGCACCGGGCACTTCGGCCTGTAACCGTGCCCGCAGACCAATGGGGTCAAAGCCGTCGTCCTCTTCCACGATCTCGATAAGCTGCGGGATCGGAAGCGTATCCAAGGGCAGATCCGGACCGAACCAGGGGGTCAGGAGGGCCTGCTCTTCTTCCATCGACAAGGCGCGGGCTGAGGTCACCCCCGGGGTCGTTTCAAGCAGCCGGATCGCCGCCGCGGTCTGCGCGTCAAGCTGATCCGCCGGCGCCGAAATGCGAAGTGTCGAGGTCCGCGCAAGCTCTGCCCCCCAACGGTCGGCCAATCGACCGGACGCCAGGCTAAGCGCCAGGGCGAAGACCGCCAAAAACGCCATAGCACCCGAGGTAAACAGCGTCAGCCGTGCCGTGAAACCCGTGGGAGGAACGGCCCTGTCGGCCTGGGGATCCCCGGCCAAAAGGGACAGCCCGCGTCCAATGACCACCTTCATAGATCAGCCCCCGCGGATTGAAGCCGACGGTTGCGCAACCGAAGAACCCGCGCCTGGACCTGCGCCTTGGCGGCCCGGATTAGGTTGAGGTCATGGGTGGCTATCAGGACGGCTTTTCCCATCCGGTTCAACTCGACGAGTAGTGTCAGCAGGCGCTGCGACATTTCCCAATCGATGTTCCCTGTCGGCTCGTCCGCGATGATGACATCAGGCGATGTGATCACAGCCCGAGCCAGGGCCGCCCTTTGACGCTCTCCCCCCGAAAGTTGGGGGGGCAATTGCCCTGCCTGATCCGCCAGACCAACCCAGCCCAGCAGATCTGAGAGGTTGCTGTCGATTTCATCCTGCCGGCCCGCAGCGGTGAGGGGCAACGCCACGTTTTCCGCAATGGGTAGGTGATCCAGGAACTGGCAGTCCTGATGGACCACACCGATCCGCCGTCGGGCCAGCGCAAGCTCATCCCGGCTCATGCCGCTCCGATCGACGCCGAACAGACTTGCTTTGCCCGATGTGGCGGTCAGATCGCCATAGCACAGCTTTAAAAGGGTCGTTTTCCCCGCCCCTGACGGACCTGTCAAAAAGTGGAACGATCCCTGGGCAAGCTCGAGGGTCAGATCGGAAAACAGCTCGGCCCCGCCATAACTGTATGCCACGTTTCGCAGCTCAATCACCAGATCGCCCCTTTATTGTGTGTAACCCTTCTGCCCAACTTGGCCAAAGGTTTCAATCTGCACCGGAAGACCTGCCGCAAAACCTTGGCGAACAGGCAGATCGTTGCTAGGTTAAACTCAAGAAGGGCGGATAAACCGCCGTTATCGGGCAAAGGACCTTCCTGATGCGTCTGATCTGTCCCAATTGCGGTGCGCAATACGAGGTCGGGGATGATGTCATTCCCGCAGCCGGACGGGATGTGCAATGTTCCAATTGCGGCCACACATGGTTTGAGCAACCTGGTGCGTCCGAAGCGGCCGAGGCAGGGGACACCTATGTCCAGCCAAGACCGCCTGCCCCGCCACCTGCTGCACCATCCGGACCTACGCCACCAACCCGGCCGCCCGAATCCGAGGCTCATGAGCCGGAGCCGGATGAATACTTTGCCGACGATGATGAATGGCCCCCTTCAAGGTCTTCTGGATCCAATA
Organism: Flavimaricola sp.; assembly: GCA_029255105.1. Taxonomy (GTDB): domain Bacteria; phylum Pseudomonadota; class Alphaproteobacteria; order Rhodobacterales; family Rhodobacteraceae; genus Flavimaricola. The sequence continues at coordinate 37,491 of JAQWWH010000075.1, forward strand.
CCGCAGACGATCCGGACATCTCGTCCGACGGCGAGGATGACCTTTCAGACACTCCCGGCGCAGACCGCTGGGACGCAGTGAACACCGAACCGCAAGACACCTCCGAAACACCAAGGACGCAAAGTGCGTCTGTTGAGGATGACGACCAGACTGATGGCGATGACCATGACGAGGAAGAGGACGAGGAAGAGGATGGCGAAAATCGCTATGTCGCGCCCACACCGGACGAACAGCGTCCTTCGAGGGCTGCCCGCTCAACCGTCTCGCCCCAGATTGCCGAAATCCTGCGCGAAGAGGCCGCAAGAGAGGAGGCCGCCCGCCGGGCTGAGGTCGAGAATGCCTTTCAAAGTCAGCCAGACCTTGGACTAGAGGCGCCACTGGACCGCGACGCACAGCTTGCCGAAGAGGCCCGCCGCCGAATGTTGCGGATGCGCGGCGAAGAGGCCCCCGCCATCGGGGCCACCGCAGCTGCCACGCGGCGTGAGCTTCTGCCTGATATCGAAGAGATCAACTCTTCGCTTGGCAAGTCCACGCCCAGACCTGCAACCGCGCAACGCAGTGCGATTCCTGATGAAACCAGTAAGGGCAGGCGCGGCTTTCGATTAGGGTTCAGCGTGGTGCTTCTCATCGCGATGGGGGCCCTGTTGGCCTACACCAATGGGCCCTCCCTCGCTCAGCGGGTGCCATCCATCGCCCCGATGATGTCAAACTATGTGTCCAGCGTCGATCAGGGCCGACTATGGCTCGATATTCGGGTGCAGGCGCTTCTAAAACAGTTGGAAGGCGCAGAGGGCGTCACGCCAGCGACAACAAGTTCGGGCAACTGATCCGAACTGCCCGCCCCTAAGGTGCAAACAAAGCTCGTCGCGACGGCCATCCGGTTCGGCGGGCTTAGAACCGCTCCAGCAGCCTCTTGAGGTAATCGAGTTCCTCAGTGGGTCTTTCCTGCTCTGCCGAACGGCGGCGGATCTCGTCCAACAATTCCTCGGCCCGGCGGTAGACATCGCCGCCTTGCAGCATGTTCTCATCCGTGCCGAACTGACCAGTGCTGCCAAGCTGGCGGCCAAGGGGGTCGCGCCGGGTGGGCTCTACCCGGCCATCCGCTGCCCCTTGCTGTTGGCCCTGACCCGGCTCCTGCTCGTTCTGGGCAAGGGCCTCGCCAAGGTTGCGCATTCCGTCACGCAGGGCGTTCATCGCTTCGGCCTGGCGATCGATGGCCTCGGCCATATCGCCCTGTCGCAGCGCCTCTTCTGCCCCGTCCATCGCGCCCTCTGCTCGCTCCAGCGCACGGCGGGTTGCCTCGGCCTCTTCGCCGCTGAGGGCTGGCAGATTGCCTTGCTGGCGGTTCAATTCGTCGCGCAGGGCCTGCTGTCGGTCGGCAAGGCTGCCCTGACCCGGCTGATCCCCTTCGCCACCCTGGCCCTGATCGTTCTGCTGACCCTGGCCGGTCGGGTCGTCGCCCGGGCTTTGACCCTGACCCTGTTGACCACCTTGAGGGTCCTCACCCGGTTGCTGACCTTGCTGTTGTCCTTGCTGACCGGGCTGGCCATTGAACTGCTCCTGCAATTCGCGGAAGGCCTCATCGGACAGGTCCTGCTGGTCGCGCAGCGTCTCTGCCAGATCCTGCATCGACTGCTGTCCTGGCGACCCTTCGCCGTTCTGACCCTGATTCTGGGTGACCTGCAGGTTCTCCATCAACTGGTTAAGCTGTTCCATCAGCTCTGCCGCCTCGGCCATGCGCCCCTCTTCCATCAGCTCCTGAATGCGGTCCATGAGGGCCTGCAGTTCATCCTGCGTGATCTGCATACTGTTTTCAGAGCTTTGCGGCTGGTCCGTCCCATCGCCGGGCTCGGCATTCTCGGCCAGCATGCGCATGTAGTCGTCCATCGCTTCGCGAAGCTCATTCATCAGCTCCGCGATCTCTTCGTCGGACGCACCGTTGCGCATGGCCTCTGCCAGACGCTCTTGCGCGCGGCGCAGGCGTTCGCGGGCATCGGCAAGCGTGCCATCCTCAAGCTGAATGGCAAGGTCCCAAAGGGCCTGAGCAATCTCGTCCACCACTTCCGAGGACAAGGGCCCCTCCGAGGACAAGGTATCCAGACGCCGCAGGGTCACGTTCAGGCGCAGATAGGTCGTCTCATTGGGGAAGATATCTTCGGGAGTGTAGGCAACCGCCCGCAACACCTGCAGGACCCGGCGCGAATTCGACTGGGCCCACAAAAGGTCGCGGCGCTGTTCAATGACCGCGCGGGCGACCGGCTGGAAAAAGCGGCGGCCGGGCAGCACCATCGGCTCGGGTGCTGCGACACCTTCTTGTCCGCTGGCGTCCGTCACACTCATCGTGACCGTGACTGGTAGGTTGGCAAACGGATGCTGGCTGAAATCGTCGATCAACAACTCTTCAAACTCGGTCCGATCGCCTGAAAACGGCATGGGCAGGTCAACGACAACCGGCTCGCGCGCGTCGGGTTCCACGGACAGGCCAAAGCTGCGGTCGACGGCATCAAGATCCAGCGCAATAACCGCCTGCCCCGCCATCACGCCGTAGTCGTCTTTGGCGGCAAACGGCAGGGCAAGGGCGCCCATCGCGTCGGCCTGAACTGGTCCCGTGACCTCAACGGTCGGCAAGGCGTCATCCAACACACGCAAATCCCAGGACGCACCACCAGGCCCATCAATGGTCAGGGTCCCGCTTTGGGCCACGTTAAAGGTCTGTTGTGGGGCACTGGCACTGTCGAGATCCTCGATCCGGCCAGATACCGTCTCTGCCACGGTCAGGGCGCCGACCTCGCCATAGAGGCGAAGGGTGACGCGGCTGCCTTCAGCTACCGAAAGAGGGCCTTGCGGAATATCGGCAAGATACAGCGACGGTCGACCGGTGTAGGACGGCGGCTCCACCCAGCCCTCCCAAACAGGGCCGGCGGCAAGGACAGAACCACCGCCGGACGCCACCTCACCAACAGTGCCCACACGCAGGACAGAGCCAAAGAGAAGGGCAGTCACAAAAACCAGAAGCGCCATGAACCGCAGGCCGAATGGATCGCGGGACGATACCCTGAGATCCGGCTCTACCGGCTTTGCGGCCCGGGTGCGGTCGGCCATGCGGGCCAGATGCGCCCGCCAGACCGCTTCCGACGCCGGATCGCCCGATCCGATAGCCTGGCTGTCGGTCAACGCGGCAATCGGGCGACCCGGCAGCGAGGCATCGACACGCGCCACCGCCTCCGACCGGGTGGGCCAGCGAAACCGGCGCAAGCCCAGCGCAAGGGTGACGGCCAGGGCAACAACGGCAAGAACGACACAGGCCCAAAAAGCCTCGATCGGCAAAAGCTCGTGCCAGCCCATCAGCAAGGGGGCAAGGACCAACGCCAGCACCGACCAGACCGGCCAAAACGCCCGCGTCACGCGTTCAGCCAACATGCCCAAACGGGTCAGGCCCACCGGCCAGGCCAGGTGGCGCATGTCAGGGGTCGTCGGGGGCGGTAACGGCGTCAGTGGTTTTCTCCTGCGTTCGCTCGAAACCTAGTGCCTCAGAGCCATGAAGGAATGGTATCGCGCGAAATCATCTCGTCAAAGGTCGGTCTTGGGCGGATAACTGCGAAGTGATCGCCCTGAACCAGCACTTCGGGCACCAAAAGGCGCGAATTGTACTCACTGGACATAACCGCGCCGTAGGCACCGGCAGATCGGAAGGCAACAAGATCACCATCGGCCAGCTTGGGCATCATCCTGCCCTTGGCAAAAGTGTCACCACTTTCACAGATCGGACCGACGATATCGTAGGATACCCGGTCGTGGCCCGGTGCAGGCTCGGCCACCGGGACGATATCGTGATGGGCCTCGTACATGGCCGGACGGATCAGGTCGTTCATCGCGCCATCCAGGATCAGAAACTCGCGGTCCTCGCCGGACTTCACATAGATCACCTGGGTCAAAAGGATCCCCGCGTTGCCCGAAATGAGGCGGCCCGGCTCGATCTCGATCTCGCATCCCAGGTGGCCCACCGTGCGGCGGATCAGTTCGCCATATTCGCTTGGCAACGGCGGGGCAGTGTTGTCGCGCACGTAAGGAATGCCAAGACCGCCACCAAGATCCAACCGGGTAATCTCATGTCCATCCGCGCGCAACTGCACCGTGAGTTCCGCGACCTTGAGATAGGCCGCCTCGAACGGCGCCAGCTCGGTCAGCTGGCTGCCGATGTGCACGTCGATGCCAATGACCTTCAGCCCCGGCAGGGACGCGGCCATTGCATAGACCTCGCGGGCCCGCGAGATTGGGATGCCAAACTTGTTCTCGGACTTGCCGGTTGCGATCTTGGCATGGGTCTTGGCATCGACGTCAGGGTTCACCCGCACCGTGATCGGGGCCACGGTCCCAAGGCACACCGCCACCTCGCTAAGGGCGACCATCTCCGGCTCGCTCTCGACATTAAACTGTCGGATGCCGCCTTCCAGGGCCAACCGCATCTCCTGGCGGGTCTTGCCGACGCCGGAAAACACGATGCGATCGCCCGGCACGCCGGCCGCCTTCGCCCTCAGGTATTCACCCGCCGACACCACGTCCATGCCCGCACCCGCATCGCCCAGCAACTTCAGCACAGCCACATTGGACAGCGACTTCATGGCGTAGCACACAAGGTGCGGCATGCCCGCCAGCGCCTCGTCGAAAAGACGAAAGTGGCGCAGCAAGGTCGCGGCCGAATAGACGTAGACCGGCGTCCCGACAGCGGCCGCGATATCGGAAAGGGGTACATCCTCGGCCATCAATTGGCCGTCCCTGTATAGAAAATGATCCATCTGCCGCCCTACCCTGTCACCGCTTTTTCTTGCCAAAAATATTCCCGCCGGAGGCATACAACCTCAGACAACAGGACGTGTCCTCAGGAACAGGTATAGCGGCAAACCACAGCTCACCCCGATGCCAAAGGTGGCCGGAATGGCGATCAGCGCCAGCCAGTTCCGCCGAACGAAAACCTCCGCCACGATCCAGACCGTCAGGGCGATTGCCGCAATGGTCAGGTCCCAGGTCAGGCCTGTGGTTGACCCGTTGACATACCAGGCGTCGATCAGGCCCGACAGCCCGGTTCCGGTTTCCCGCATATAGCCAAGGAAATAGTACATCGGGTGGATCGCACCCCAGATGGCAAGGCCAAGATAGATCAGGCGCAGGGGCGACATTACAGGTTCATCTCCGGAGGGACCGCACTTGTATCCATGGCGGCGGTTTGAGGCCCAGCAGGGCTCGTTGGCATGAAAGGCGGGCCTTCTGCCCCACATGAGGCGAGGGCTGTCAGCGCCAGCAGCGCGGCAAACGCTCTCATCCCAGGATCTCCTTCCAACGCGCAATCTGGACGCGCACCTGATCCGGCGCCGTCCCACCGTAAGAGGTGCGGCTCGCCACCGAATTGTCCACGCCCAGCACGTCAAAAACCGATGTCGTGATTGCCGCATGCACGCTCTGCATCTCGGCGAGGCTGAGTTCGGGCAGGTCACAACCCTTGCTTTCGGCCAGGGCCACCAGGCTGCCGGTCACGTGATGCGCCTCGCGGAACGGCAGGCCAAGGGTGCGGACCAGCCAGTCCGCCAGGTCGGTCGCGGTGGAAAAGCCCGTCGCTGCCGCCTTGCACAGATTGTCCTGCTGTCCGGTCATATCCGCCACCATGCCCGCCATGGCCGCAAGGGCCAGCAAAAGGTTGTCGGCGGCGTCAAAGACCTGTTCCTTGTCTTCCTGCATGTCCTTTGAATAGGTCAGGGGCAGCCCTTTCATTACCGTCATTAGGGCGACATTGGCCCCGAAGATGCGGCCGATCTTGGCCCGGATCAGCTCTGCCGCGTCAGGATTGCGCTTTTGCGGCATGATCGAGGATCCGGTCGACCAGCGGTCCGACATCTTCACAAAGCGGAACTGGGCCGAGGACCAGATGACAAGCTCTTCGGACAGTCGCGACAGGTGCATCGCACAGATCGAGGCGGCGGCCAGAAACTCCAGCGCGAAATCCCGGTCAGCGACCGCATCCAGCGAGTTGGCCGATGGCCGGTCAAAGCCCAATGCCTCGGCGGTCATGTGCCGGTCTATGGGAAACGAGGTCCCTGCAAGCGCCGCGGCCCCCAGGGGCGATTCGTTCATCCGCTTGCGGGCATCGGCAAAGCGGGCGCGGTCGCGGGACAGCATCTCGACATAGGCCAGCATATGATGGCCCCAGGTCACCGGCTGGGCCACCTGCAAATGGGTGAACCCGGGCATCACCCAATCAGCACCAGTTTCTGCCTGACCGACCAGAGCCTTCATCAAAGCATCAATGGCGGTATCGGCGGCGTCGCACTGGTCGCGCACCCAAAGCCGGAAATCGACGGCAACCTGATCATTCCGGCTGCGGGCGGTATGCAATCGTCCGGCGGGTTCGCCAATCAGATCCTTCAACCGGGCCTCCACATTCATGTGGATGTCCTCAAGTGCCGTCGAAAACGCGAAATTGCCGGCCTCGATCTCTGACAAGACCGTGAGAAGGCCTTCCCCGATCGCCTCGGCATCCTTAGTGGTGATGATGCCTGTGGCCGCCAGCATGGCGGCATGGGCCCGGGACCCTGCGATGTCCTGGTGGGCCAGACGCTGGTCGAAGCCGATAGAGGCGTTGATCGCCTCCATGATGGCATCGGGTCCAGCGGCGAACCGCCCGCCCCACATCGCGTTCGAGGTCTTGGTCATTGGTCAGGTCCCATCCGGAGGCAACATGCGCAAATTCGCTCTCGCGGCTCTTTATACGGGGCTTGGCCTCCTTGCAAACGGCGCAAGCGCTCAGGACATGGACGCGCTGGATGCGCTGCGTCTGGGCGACATGCGCAAACTGGTGCTGCACAGCAGCGCCATGCAAGGCTCTGACATTCCGTTTGAGGCGGCGGAGGGCGGCCAGGGCACTCTGGAGGACTTCGAAGGCAAATGGGTCTTGCTGAATTTCTGGGCGACCTGGTGCGCCCCCTGCCGGGTCGAGATGCCACAGCTGGCCGCGCTGCAAAAGGACTACGGCGGCGACGCGTTCGAGGTCGTCACCATCGCCACGGGCCGCAACATGCCGCAGGCCATGCAGGCGTTTTTTGACGAGATCGGGGTCGACAATCTGCCCTTGCATCGCGACCCCCGCCAGGCACTTGCCCGCGACTTTGGCGTGCTAGGCCTGCCCGTCACAGTCATCCTGAACCCAGAGGGGCAAGAGGTGGCGCGCCTCCAGGGCGAGGCCGATTGGGCCGCCCCAGAAGCGCGCGCGATTATTGAGGCGCTGCTGGCGGGAAGCTGACCGGTCAGAACTTTACCTCGGCCATTGTCGCCCTGTGATCAGACGGCCACGGGATGACGACCAGGTCGCTGCGCGGTCCATCCTCGCCCACGATCCAGGCGTCGGTCACCGTCAGGCCCGGTGCCCGGGCGAGGACAAAGTCGATACGGTCCGGATGATCGTCGGTCGCGGTTTCCTCGTAGTAGGGCGTCCAGGTATAGGCTGGTTTGGCGACCGGATCGGTATGAATGGCCCGATAGGTATCTACAAAACCCTGCGCCTCCAGTCCCGCCGTGGTCGGCCAGACAACCGCAACAGGCTTTTGCCCCGCGCCAACCGCAGCCTCCGTCCAGTCGTGACCCGACGGCTCATTGAAATCGCCAGTGACAAAGACCGCAGCGGCCCCATCCGCGACAACCATCGCCTCGGCCAGAAGGGCCATCGCGGGGCCGCGGGTCTGTTCCGCCCACATGACGGCGTCCTCGGCAGTGCTGATGAACGGGGCGGGACCGTATTCGATGCCCAACAGCTGATAGGGCTGGTAGGGTTCATCATCGAGGTGAATGTTGAACAGCCAGACCGTCTGGCCCTCTACATTGATCGACACGCCCAGATCATGGGGCGCCTGTCCGGTGATGGGGTAGCGCGTCAGCACGCCGTTGGCCCAAAGGGCCACGTTCTCTTCGGTCTGTTCGTAATAGTAATATCCCAGCGCCTCGGCCAAGGCCGGGCCGACGCTGTCACCGGCCGCAGGACAGTAGTCCGCTTCGCAAACCTCGCCCTCAAGCCGGGTCTCTTGCAGACCGATCAGGTCGGCATCGGCAGCGCGCAGCACAGCCAGCGTCTCGTCGATGGGTTTTTCCTCGTTCCCGCCGCCGCCCCAGACGTTGTAGCTCATTACCCTGAGCGTGGTTTCGGCGGTCGCAGGAAGCGCTGCAAGGCAGCCGACTGAAATCAGAAACGCAGTACGAATCATGGCAGTCTCCTAAGTTTGTCTGGCGATCTATCGCGGGCTTGGTAACAGCAGTAAGACCGTTCAGGCGCGACCCGAGCTGGACGACAGCATCGCAGGATCAATCCCCAGGGTTTTCAGCGCGGCGGACCATTTATGTTCGTTGGCGCGGCCGAACAGGATATCGGCGCGGGGCGGACAAGTCAGCCAGCCGTTGCGCTTAATCTCGTCTTCAAGCTGGCCTGGCCCCCAACCCGAATAGCCCAGCGCAAGCATCGACGCCTGCGGACCGCGGCCCTTCGCGATCTCTTCCAGCACGTCCAGCGTCGCGGTCATCGCAGTCTTGGCATCGATCTTCAGGGTCGCCTTGCCGGACATGTAGTCGGCCGAATGCAGGACAAAGCCGCGGCCATTCTCGACCGGACCTCCGAAATGAACCCGGATATCGCGCATCTCGGCCCCGCCACTGTCGATCTCGAGTTGTTCCAGCAGATCGGAAAACCGCACCTCTGGGGTGGGCTTGTTCACGATCAGACCCATCGCCCCTTCGTCAGAGTGCGAACACATGAACACAACGCTGTTGGCAAAGCGCGGATCGCCCATGCCCGGCATGGCGATAAGGAGCTGGCCGCTCAGGTTGGACTCCAACTTTTGCATAAACGTGATGATGTGATGCCAGCGGGCAACGCGCAAGCATCCTCTGGAACCGGTCTCGCACAGTCGTGACTTCCTATTTCGGTCAATCTGGCAGAAATCAGGAACATGACAACAATGACCCGCCTGTTTCCGGCTTGCCTTGCCACCTTTGCCCTTGCGGCTATGACCCTTTCAGCGGCGGCTGAAATGTCGGATGACATTGTTAGCCTTGAGGTTTTGCCCGGTTGGCAGACGGATGCCGGCACCCGCATGGTCGGTCTGCAACTGACGCTGCTGCCTGGCTGGAAGACTTATTGGCGCGCGCCCGGTGACGGCGGGATTCCGCCGCAGGTGACCTGGGGCGGTTCACACAATATCGAGACGGCCCGGTTTCACTGGCCCGTGCCGGATGTCTTTGAAGTCGGTGGCATGCGGTCGATCGGCTATAACGACAAGGTCGTTATCCCGATCGAGCTGAGTACAGCCAGCCCCGACGCGCCAAGCCGGATGTCCGGCGCTCTGGATATTGGGGTCTGCATGGACATCTGCGTCCCGGTCGAACTGTCCTTCGACCTGACGCTAGAAGGTGCGGGCAGCCGCGATGCTGCCATCGTTGCGGCCCTTGTCGACCGGCCCATGACAGAGGCCGAGGCAGGCGTGTCGGGTGTCACCTGCCAGCTGTCCCCGACAGAGAATGGGTTGCATATCGTCGCCACGATCACGATGCCTCAGGCTGGCGCCAACGAGGTGGTCGTGATTGAAACCAATGATCCCAGGGTCTGGGTGTCAGAGCCTGTCGCCTTTCGCGCTGGTGGCACCCTCACCGCAGAGGCGGAGATGATCCACCTTGAGGGTGGCCCATTTGCCGTCGACAGGTCTGCCCTGCGTTTCACCGTTTTGGGCAGCGCCCAGGCGGTAGACGTCATGGGCTGTACAGGCTGACGCAAGCCCGGATCAGGCAGGTTTGGGCCGTTTGCGCCCAACGAGCCCGGTAATCGCGTAGATCACCACAAGAACAACCGCCAGAACGGCCCCAAACAATGCCAAGGCAGGGCCAAACCCACCGGCGAGGAATGGCAACTGTTCCACCAAGACCGGCCAGGCCGCGCCTGTCACCACGACCGGCAGGATCAGCGCAGCAAAAAGCGCCAACGAAACAACGGCGCCCGCCGACGAAGACACCCGCGCCGGAAGAGAGCCGTCCCCCCTTGCCTTCAGGGCCCGGCGAGCGGCGCCCACCTGACGGGTCCAGTCGTCCTGCATCGCCATTAGGGCGGGCACGACCATTAGGACAAGAATCATGCCAAAGCCCAAACCATAGACAAGGGTCACAACCGTGGGCTTCAGGAACTCGGCCTGATTGGACCCCTCATACAACAATGGGGTCAGACCCAGCACCGTTGTCGCCGTCGTCAAGAAGACCGGTCGCAAGCGGTCTGACGTGCCGTCGATAATCGCCGGGATAAGGCCGCGCGTTTCAGAGTATTCGTCAATCGTGGTCACCAAAACGATAGAGTCGTTGATGATGATCCCGACCATCCCGATCATGCCCACAACGGTGAACAGGCTCATCGGGATGCCCCAGACGTAGTGACCCCAGACCGTGCCAACGAGGCCGAAGGGGATGATTGCCATGACGACCACCGGCCGGGTCCAGCTGGAAAAGATCCAGGCGAGGGTGAGGAAGATCCCGATCAGGCACAGGATAAGCCCGGTCAGGGCATCGCTGAGAAACGCGTTCTCTTGCTCGGACAGCCCGGCCATGTTGGTGGCGACGCCAAAGTCCGACTCGAGCTTTGGCAGGACCTCGTCCTGGATGGTGGACATGATCTCGGAGGCGCGGTCCGCGTCATCGTCGGCAAGGCCAGCCGTGACCGAAATCAGCATCACCCCATTGTCGCGCCGGATGGTGGAAAAGCCGCTGCGACGATCCACCGTCACGATATCGGCGAGGGGTACATACTGACCGCTGGCGGCCCGCATCTGGGTCCGGTCAAGAAAATCGGCGGTCAGTTCATCGCTCGGCAGTTCGACCCGGATCGTGGCCGAGCGGGCCCCGTCCGGATAGCTTGCCGCCTCTACCCCGTTCAGCCGCTGGCGCAGGGTCTGGCCAAGGCTGTCGATGGTAAAGCCCAGCGCCTCACCCTGCGGGGTCAGTTCAAGGATCAGCTCGTCCTTGTCATAGGCAAGGCTGTCCTCCGCCCCCGACACCTCGGGGAAACGGCTCAACTCGACCTTGAGGGCCTCGGCGGCTGCTTTCAGAACGGTACTGTCAGCGCCAAAAATCTCAACCTCGATATCGTCGCCACCGGGGCCCGACCCCCAGCTGCGGAAGCTTACGGTTTCAGCCATCGGATGCTGGACATAAGTCTCTTGCAACATCGTGACGAATTCGCCCGAGGAGTAGGGCCGACTGTCAGCGTCGATCAGCGAAATGGTAATCGCCCCAAGCTGCCAGCTTTCCTTGGTATCAGCGCCGGACAAGGCGCGACCCGAATTTCCGCCAATCTCGGCAATCACAAAGTCGAGGGGGCTTTGACCATGTTCCGCCGCAAGCCTTGCGCCCAACTCATTGGTGGCCCGCTGCAGTTCGCGCATCATCGCCATGCTGTCTTCGCGGGTTGCACCAGGCAGCATGGCAAAGTTGCCCGTGACCGACCCCTGCTCGGGCGCGGAGAAAAAGCGCCACTGCACGTCGCCGCGCACGACAAGTGCCACCTGGCTGGCCAGCACGACGCAGACAAGGGCGACGACAGGGTAACGAAGCGTGACGACGCCGGCCATGAAGGGGCGGAAAATCGCCCTCTGGAACCATGCAAAGCCGCGGTTCACCACTCGCGATGGAAAGTCGTACCAAGCCTCGCGGGCGGCCTGCCCGATGGAATGGCTCATGTGGTTGGGCAGAATGATGAAGCATTCAACAAGGCTGGCGATCAGGATCGCAATAACAGTGAACGGTATGTCCGAGATCAGGTCCCCAAACCGTCCGCCGATGATGACCAGCCCAAAGAAGGCGATAATCGTGGTCAGGGTCGCCGAGAACACCGGCAAGAACATGCGTCGCGCCGCATTCTCGGCCGCCTCGACCGGGTTTTCGCCCAGCCTGCGCGCCCGGAAATCCGCGTGTTCCCCCACGACGATGGCGTCATCCACAACGATGCCAAGCGTGAGAATCAGCGCGAAAAGCGAGATCATGTTCAACGTCAGCCCAAATGCATACATGATTGCGACGCCGGCAAGCATCGACACCGGTATCCCCGCTGCCACCCAGAACGCTGTCCGGGCGTTTAGGAACAGGAACAGCAGCAGAACGACAAGCCCAAGGCCCATGGCCCCATTGTCCAGCAAAAGCGACAGGCGGCCCGAAATCTGGTCAGCGCGGGAGTTCACAAGATCAATCGTGACACCCTGCGGCATAGAGGCCTGCATCTCGCGGGCGACTTCGGCGACGGCATTCTCAAGGCCGATCGCATCGCCCTGGGCGGACCGGTCCACCCGGATCTGTACGGCAGGGTCTGCCCCCACAAAATAGGCCCGATCCCGGTCGATCCCCTCGACACGAACCGTTGCCACATCCCCGATGGTCAGCGTCGATCCGTCCGCGTTGCGGCGCAAAACGATAGCCTCGATATCCTCGGCACTGCGCTTGGCCACGCCAGTCCGGACCCGGGCAGAGCCCGCATTACCCGCGGGGTCAGCCGTCACCTCGCGCGCAATCGCACTCGAGATATCGGACAGGCCAATGTCGTAGCGGATCAGGGAGAGCGACGGCACTTCGACAATGGTTGACGGCGCGGCGACACCGTTGATGGTGGCGCGGGTGACCCCGGCGGCGAACAATCGCCCCGCCATTTCATCGGCAAACCGACCAAGCTGGTCGACGCTGACCGGCCCGGTGATCACGACATCTGTCACCCGATCGGACCAGCTTCCGCTGCGAACGTTCGCCTCTTCTGCCTCTTCGGGAAGGTTGGTGATGGCGTCGGCTGCTTCCTGAACGTCCTTGGCGGCCTGTTCCATGTCATAGCCGGGCTCAAACTCCAGCCGGATCGAGGCACGGCCTTCGGTAGATGTGGCGCTGCTACCCGTTACCCCTTCGACCGTCAGAAGGACGGGTTCGACCACCTGAACGATGGCGGCATCGACATCCTCTGCCCCGGCCCCAGTCCAGGTGTAGCTAAGGGAAAGGGTGTCCACGACGACATCGGGAAAGAACTGCGCCCGCATCTTGGGTGCTGCAATCAGGCCCGCGGCGAGCATAAGGACAAGCACAAGGTTGGCCGCCGTCCGATGACGGGTAAAGTAGGACAGAATACCCTTGGCCCCTTCGGTTGACAGACCTGCCATGACCTAGCTCCCCATCCGGCTTTCAATACGCTCGATGACCGAGGCTGGCACCTCAGGCTGTTCAAGCTGGGTCAGAATCCGGCTCTTGGCCTCGTCGGGCATGAACTGGTTGCCTTCGATAAAGGCGACAAGCCGGGCGCGGCGATCATCGTCCAGCACGACCATTTCAGGCGGCGGTGGCGGATCGCCCCGTGTTGCAGCGGCAAGCGCCTCGGGCGAGATCGGCCGCACCTTGATGCCGGCGCCCAGCAAAGGGGTCCGGGCCGCCACGACGGCAGCACCGGCCAGATCGGGTGCACGGATGATCACGTCGTCGCCTTGACGCGCAATTAATTCCACCTGTGCACTGACAAGTCGGTCTTCCTCACCCACGACCAGAACCGTCATGTCCGCCCCAACCGCCGAGGCCGGAATTTGAGCAACCCCGCCGATAACGGGTTGCGTCACCGTCACGGTCACGAAATCACCGGGCCGAAAGCCGGGAGCATCATCAATACGTGCAAAGATAAGGCGGCCGGTCTGACCTTCGCCGACTGTCGCGCTGTCACGGTCGATGACCCCTTGCGCACTCAGATCCACGCCAGACACATCAAGGCCAATGCGAACCGGTGCCGCGCGCAGGGATCCGTCGGGGCCTAGAAGTGTCGCATATTGGGCCGCCGACACCCGGAAAGACACTTCGAGATCGGCAGGATCAATCAGCTGGGCGATCTGCTCGTTCGCGGTCACGCGTCCACCACGGGAAACGCCGACGGCAGTCAATGTACCGTCAAAGGCCGCCGTGATCTTGGTCCCGTCGAGGGTGCGCTGCGCCTCGGCCAGGTTGATCTCGGCCAGCGCGGCGCGGGTCGCGGCCTGGTCGATCTGGGCCTCGGCCTGGGCAAGAGACTGGCGGCGGGCAAGGACAGTCTGCTCGGCCGAAGAGGCTGCAAGCTCTGCCGCTTCGATCTCGGGCGCGGTGCCAATTCCACGGGCCTGCAGGTCGCGTTGACGCTGCAGGGCGGTTTCACGCAGCGCGGCCTGGGCTTCGGCGGCGGCGAGTTCATCTATTGACAGTTGCAAGGCACGATCGGCATCGCGTTGGGCGGCGAGGGCGTCCTGAAGGTCAGCCGCCACGCGCGCGACCTGGGCCTCGGCCTCTGCCGGATCAATCTGGACCAGAACATCGCCTTCCGACACCCGCCCACCTTCGACAAAGCTTTCGGACACCGCGATCACGGTGCCGCCGACCGAGCTGCGCAGATCAAGGGACTGGCGCGACCGAAGTTCTCCAAAAATCTGCAGTTCCGGCGCAATGTCCCCCGGCGTGATCGTGGCCACATTGACCGCGATCACGCTTTCGCGCTGGGGAAAGCTGCGCGGCTCAGCGCTCATGCGGGCCTGCACAGCCCCAAACACGATGCTGCCTGCATAGGCCAGAAACGCGAAGGTCAACGACATCAGAAAGATGCCTGTCAGGGTGCGACGAATGAATCTCATGAGGTCAGGTTCCGGATTGGGTATCGATAAAGGGTAGCGCGCACGCAAAAAGAGTCCACTTGCACAGATTATACGGCGCCCAGACCCTGTTCCGTCACTTTTAGCGTGAATTACTTTCGACGCAGATGCTCGTCCAATCGCGGCATGATCTCAACAAAGTTACAGGGGCGATGCCGATAATCGAGCTGTTTGACCAAAATTTCATCCCAGGCGTCCCGACACGCGGACGGACTGCCCGGCAAAGCAAACAGGTAGGTCCCCAAGGCGACCCCCCCGGTGGCCCGGCTTTGAACGGCCGAAGTTCCGATCTTGTCCATCGAGATCATGGTAAAGACGGTCGCAAATGCCTCGATCTCTTTTTCATAGACATCACGATGCGCCTCGACAGTGACGTCGCGACCGGTAAGGCCGGTGCCGCCGGTTGAGATCACCACGTCGACTTCTGGATCGGCACACCACTGGCGCAGTTGGTCCGCGATGAGGGGGCGTTCATCAGGCAGGATCAGCCGTGCCGCAAGTTTGTGACCAGCCTCGGTCAGCCGTTCGACCAGCGTGTTGCCGGACCGGTCATCGTCGGCACTACGGGTGTCCGATACGGTGAGGACGGCAATCCGGACCGGCAGAAAGGGGCGGGTGTCATCGATGCGGGACATGGGAACTCCGACAGGGGGACGCGGCGGGACGGGTCACTGGCCCAGAAGCCGCGCCTTGAGGGACAACAGGTCCGCCCAGGCTTCGCGCTTGGCGGCGGGCTGGCGCAAGAGGTAGGCGGGATGAACCATAGGAAGGGCAGGTCTGCCAAGGACTTCGGTCCACTGGCCGCGCAAACGGGTGATCCCGACCCGACCCAGCAGGGCCTGACAGGGGACGTTGCCCATGAGGATCACGATTTCCGGGTCGGCCAGGGCAATGTGACGTTCCAGAAAGGGCAGCATCATGGCGATTTCACCTGCCTCGGGTGTGCGATTGCCTGGTGGACGCCAGGGCAGGACATTGGTGATGTAGACCGCCTGTTCCGGGGTGGTGGCGTCACGGGCCATGTCGATGGCCCCCAGCATCCGGTCCAGCAGCTGCCCGGCCCGCCCGACAAAGGGGCGGCCTTCCAGGTCCTCTTCCCGGCCCGGCGCTTCGCCAACGATCATGACGCGGGCCTCAGGCCGTCCGTCGGCAAAGACAAAGTTGCGGGCCCCCTGTCGCAGCTCGCAATAGGGAAACCGGTCCATGGTGTCCCGCAGGCTTTCCAGATCGGCCACATTGGCCGCCATCGCGGCGGCGATCTGGGCCGGATCGACGGGCGTAGGCGCAGCTTCCGGCGTAGCCACCGTGGCGGGGGCCGCAGGTTTTGGC
Organism: Flavimaricola sp.; assembly: GCA_029255105.1. GTDB lineage: Bacteria > Pseudomonadota > Alphaproteobacteria > Rhodobacterales > Rhodobacteraceae > Flavimaricola. Next base: position 53,522 of record JAQWWH010000075.1, read on the forward strand.
AAAACGGCGTCAAGCCCGTAGCGGTCGATCGTGGCGTCGAGGATAGCCTCATCCGCCCCGCATTCGATATGCCAAGCCAGCATCGCGCGGGCCGTTTGATGATCTATCCGCGAATCCATGACTACAGACTAAACCCAAGCAAGCGGAATGGGCAGGGGGGTCGGGGGGGTAAGGTGGGTCATGACCCACCTTACGAGGAACCACCTCCCGGCTCGTCCTGGCCTTGTCGCCCCGGCCCGCCCTTTCTATAAGCGGTCAAACCGCTGGAGGCTGACCTATGTCTTATCGCCATATGCACCTGTTGGGCATCGAGCCTCTGCACCCCACCGAAATCACCACCGTCCTCGACCTTGCCGACCGCTATGCCGAAGAGAACCGGCGCGGCATCACCCGCCGCGATGCGCTTGCCGGGATGACCCAGATCAACATGTTCTTCGAAAACTCCACCCGCACCCAGGCCAGCTTTGAGATGGCAGGCAAGCGGCTTGGGGCGGATGTGATGAGCATGGCCATGCAAGCCTCGTCCATCAAGAAGGGCGAAACGCTGATCGACACCGCCCTGACCCTTAATGCCATGCGGCCCGACATCCTGGTGGTCCGTCACCCCCAATCCGGGGCCGTGGACCTGTTGGCGCAGAAGGTGAACTGCGTGGTCCTCAACGCCGGAGACGGTCGTCATGAACATCCCACACAGGCCCTTCTGGATGCCCTGACCATCCGTCGGGCCAAGGGGCGGCTGCATCGCCTGTCCATCGCCATCTGCGGCGACATTGCCCATAGCCGGGTCGCCCGGTCCAACATCATGCTGCTGGGCAAGATGGAGAACCGCATTCGCCTTATCGCCCCGCCAACCCTCATGCCCTCTGGCGTAGAGGAGTTCGGCTGCGAGGTCTTTGATGACATGGAGAAGGGGCTTGAAGGGGCCGATGTGGTCATGATGCTTCGCCTGCAGAAAGAGCGGATGGACGGCGGGTTCATCCCATCAGAACGAGAGTACTATCACCGCTACGGCCTTGATGCCGACAAGCTTGGCTTTGCCAAGCCTGACGCCATCGTCATGCACCCCGGTCCGATGAACCGTGGCGTCGAGATTGATGGAACCATCGCGGACGACATCAACCGCAGCGTCATCCAGACCCAGGTCGAGATGGGGGTTGCCGTGCGGATGGCTGCAATGGACCTGCTTGCCCGCAACCTTCGCGCCGCCCGGGGCGCAGCCGCTGCCGAGGCCATGGCATGAGTGACGACGATGACAACGGGCCAAAGCCCACCTATGACCCCAGGACCGGCGGCAAGATCGCGCTTTATGTCATTCTGGCTGCCCTTGCCCTTGTTGGTCTCATGATCTGGGTGGCGGGCTGACCGTGCAGACCCCGTTCCAGCAGCGCCCCGTTCCAATTGAAAGCTCTGACCAATGACCGACACGCTGTTTCGAAATGCCCGCCTGATCGACCCCGAGGCCGGGACCGAGACCCAGGGCCATCTGATCCTGCGCGACGGTCTGATCGCCGAGGTTGTGACCCAGGGCGAGGCCCCGCCTGACGACGGCTTTGACCAGATCATCGACGCCACTGGCCTTTGCCTCGCACCCGGCATCGTCGATATCGGGGTCAAAGTCAGCGAACCCGGCGAACGCCACAAGGAAAGCTTTCGCTCGGCCGGTCGGGCCGCGGCGGCTGGCGGGGTGACCACGATCGTCACCCGCCCCGACACCCTGCCCGCAATCGACACCCCCGAGGTGCTGGAGTTTGTCGCCCGCCGCGCCCAGTCGGACAGCCCGGTCCATGTCCTGCCCATGGCCGCACTGACCAAGGGCCGCGAAGGCCGCGAAATGACCGAAATCGGCTTTCTGAAAGACGCCGGTGCCATCGCCTTTACCGACTGCGACCGGGTGGTGACGGATACAAAGATCTTTTCGCGGGCCCTGACCTATGCCCGTTCGCTAGATGCGCTTGTCATCGCGCATGTTCAGGATCCGGGCCTGTCAGCAGGGGCGGCTGTGACCAACGGCAAATTCGCGTCCCTGCGTGGCCTGCCTGGGGTCAGCCCTATGGCAGAACGGATGGCGCTGGACCGGGATATCGCCCTGCTCGAGATGACGGGCGCCCGCTACCACGCGGACCAGATCACAACCGCCCGCGCCCTGCCCGCGCTCGACCGGGCCAAGCGGAACGGGCTGAACATCACCGCCGGTGTCTCGATCCATCACCTGACATTGAACGAACTTGACGTGGCCGACTACCGCACCTTCTTCAAGCTCAAGCCACCGCTACGGGCAGAGGACGATAGGGTCGCTGTGGGCGAGGCCGTGGCAAGCGGGCTGATCGACATCATCTGTTCGATGCACACGCCACAAGACGAAGAAAGCAAGCGCCTCCCCTATGAAGAGGCGGCCAGCGGCGCCGTCGGGCTCGAGACCCTGCTGCCTGCCGCGCTGCGACTGTTCCATTCAGGCGTCATTGACCTGCCCGGCCTGTTCCGCGCCCTGTCGCTGAACCCTGCAAAACGGTTGGGCCTGTCCTGCGGACGGCTGACAGCGGGCGCCCCTGCCGACCTCGTTCTTTTTGATCCCGATGCGCCCTTCGTCCTGGACCGGACGACCCTGAAATCCAAGTCGCGCAACACGCCCTTTGACGGGGCGCGGATGCAAGGCCGGGTCAAGGGCACCTGGGTGTCCGGGGTCCGGGTTGACGAAGGGGCTTTGTGATGCCGCTTTTCGAAAGCAGCCTTGGCGTCATCGGCCTTTGGGCCCTGATCGGCTACCTTCTGGGATCGGTTCCCTTTGGGGTTCTGATCACGCGTTTTCTTGGCCTTGGAAACCTGCGCGAGATCGGGTCGGGCAATATCGGGGCCACCAACGTCCTGCGCACCGGCAACAAGAAGGCTGCCGCCGCGACCCTTGTTCTGGATGGCGGCAAAGGGGCGCTGGCCGTTCTGCTGGCCCGGGCCTTTGTGCCAGAGGATGCGGTTCAGATCGCCGCGCTTGCCGCCTTTGTTGGCCATTGCTTTCCCATCTGGCTCGGCTTTCGGGGGGGCAAGGGCGTCGCAACGTTTCTGGGCATTCTGCTGGCGCTGTGGTGGCCCCTTGGCCTGACAGCCTGCGCCACCTGGTTGGTCGTGGCGGCGGTATTTCGGTATTCCTCGCTCGCTGCGTTGATGGCGGCGGGTCTTGCACCCGTCTGGGCGATTCTGATGGGCTATGGGGTGGCCAGCCTGCTATGCGTGGCCCTCGCCGTCCTCATCTACCTGCGCCACAGTGCAAATATCGCGAGGCTCAGGGCCGGAACGGAAAGTCGCATCGGGTCAAAGGGCTAGGGGCCGATGGGCGGCGATTACGACACCGCTGCCTTTAGCGCCGCCTTCCACGCACTGCCGACCGGCACTTTCGATGCCCTGTGGCAAGGCCGCGCCTACCGCGTCGTCCGCCAGCCCGTCGCAGGTGCGCGGGGGTGGAAGCTGCAAGCCTGGGAAAAGGCGGGCGGCGATTACATCAGCCTCAACCTGTACCATCTGGGCAAAGGGCCGGCGCTTCGACCCTGCGAGATGAGCGCCGACAAGGTCGTGGCGTTTGTCAAAGAGTTGCAGGTCGTTGGACGGGCCAAAGGCACGAAACCCGCCACCCGGCAGGCCTAGTACGAAAAGGCGTCGTAGATCCGGTCCAGATCACCGTTCCAGTCACCGTTGTAATGGGCCAAAAGCTCATCCGCGGGCGTCAGGCCGGTTTCAACTGTTTCCTGCAACGCGCTCAGGAAATGGGTCTCATCGGGAACCAGCCCGCCAGCACCCGGACGGGCGCGGGCCTTCAGGCCACCTTCTGCGATTTTGAGAACCTCGGCGGCCAGATCGCGCATGGATTGTCCCCCAACCTTGGCATCCAGCCCCTCGACAGAGGCCGCAACACGCCACGCCTCGCGGGTTTCGGCATCCCAATCCTTGGCAAGATCCCAGGCCGCGTCCAGCGCCCCTTGATCGTACATCAGGCCGACCCAAAGGGCAGGCAGGGCACAAAGCCGCCGCCAGGGCCCCCCATCCGCGCCGCGCATTTCGATATATTGCTTGACCCGCGCTTCGGGGAAGACGGTCGTCAGATGGTCGGCCCAATCTGACAAGGTTGGCTTTTCGCCCGGCAAGGCGGGCAGCTCACCCTTGAGGAAGTCGCGGAACGACTGGCCGAGAGCGTCGATATAGGCCCCGTCCCTGTAGACAAAGTACATGGGCACATCGAGGACCCATTCGACCCAGCGTTCAAAGCCCATGCCCTTTTCGAAGACCCAGGGCAGCATACCTGTCCGGCTGGCATCAAGATCGCGCCAGATCCGCGACCGCCATGATTTGTGTCCATTGGGCGCACCATCGAAGAAGGGCGAATTGGCGAAAAGGGCGGTGGCGACCGGTTGCAGGGCCAGGGCCACACGCAGCTTCTGGACCATGTCGGCCTCGGACCCGAAGTCGAGGTTGACCTGAACGGTACAGGTCCGCCGCATCATCTGGGTGCCGTGGGTGCCGACCTTGCCCATGTAGTCGTTCATCAACTTGTAGCGGCCCTTGGGCATCAAGGGCATCTGATCATGCGACCAGATCGG
>JAQWWH010000076.1 GCA_029255105.1 Flavimaricola sp.
CCGGTCGACAGATCGACCCAGCTGGTGCGAGAGCCGCCATAGCGGCCAACGGCTGCGTCCAGTCCGCCGCCATGGTCGCGTGGCTGGGTCATGTGTCGGACGGCACCGGAAGGTGTCTGCTGACAAAGTGGCCTTTGACCCCGGCAGGCCAAGTTCGATAGGGCACTTGCCCCGTCTCGCTGGCCGCGTGAAGGGCGGCATAGTCGACGATGGCCTGCGCATCGTCGGCGGTTGGCTCGAACCGACCAAGGGAATAGCCCATCTTGTCAGCAGCCTGGATGACCACGTTACAGGCCCGTTCGCACCCCATTGTGCAAGACACGCGCCGGGTTCGGACATCTGACGCGGTCGATGCTGCGGCCTCGATCAGGCCCGCCAGCGCCTCGCCGTCGGTGCGCGACATATCGGTCGCCTCCCATCCTTCGCGTTTGCAGGTGTCGCAGATGGTGATCCAACTTGTCATCGGCGTGCAGGTCCTTGTCTGGTTCGTGTGTGTTCAACAGGATTACGACCTGATGCACAAGGTGACCTGGGCAAGGCCATTCACCTTACGTCATGTGCTGACGTTAACGTCCTGTTAATCGTTCTGAAGGCATTGGATCACAGGGGCGCGTTCAGGGGGAGAATTGACTTCGCCCTGAACCAAAAACTGATTGGAGAGACTATGCGCGTGCTGATAGTTGAGAGCACGAACGATTTGGCCCTGTTGTGGAGCCGGTATCTTGAGCGTCAGGGGGTGCAGGTGACTGTGTCGACGCGGGCAGAACAGGCCATCGAACTTATCTGCGATACGCCATTTGACGTTATCGTCCTCGACCTAGTTCTGGCCGAAGGATCAGCCCTGGCTGTCGCTGATTTTGCGCAGTACCGGCAACCGGAAACCAATGTCATCTTTGTGACGGACACGACCTTTTTCTCGGATGGGTCTATCTTTGCGCTTACCCCGAACGCCCGGGCGCTGGTCCGGACGCAAACCCCGCCGGAGGACCTGGCGGCGATGGTCGCCCATTACGGGAGGGCGGCCTAGGCGCTTTGCCGGACCTGCAAAGCCTCGCGGCCGTGCGGTAGGCTATAGTCGATGTCCGGTCCGATCGGCACGATGCGGTGCGGATTGATCGATTCGTGCGAGTAGTGGTAGTGGCGCACGATGTGGGACATGTTCACCGTCTCGGCGACGGCCGGCCACTGATACAACTCGCGGGTATAGGCCCAAAGGTTGGGGTAATCGACGATCCGGGCGCGATTGCATTTGAAGTGACCGTGGTAGACCGGATCGAACCGGATCAAGGTCGTGAACAGGCGCCAGTCTGCTTCGGTCAGGGTGGGCCCCATCAGGTAGCGACGGGTCGACAGTCGGTCTTCCAGCCAGTCGAGCGTTTCAAAGAGCGGCGTCACCTCCGCGTCATAGGCCGCCTGGGTTGTAGCAAAGCCACTTTTGTAAACGCCGTTGTTGAGGGTGCTGTAGATGCGAGCGTTGACCGGCTCGATCGCCTCTCTCAGCGAGGCGGGCCAATAGTCGTCCCGGTTTCCGGTGATCTGATCGAAAGCGGAATTGAACATCCGTATGATCTCGGACGATTCGTTGGACACGATCCGGTTGCGCGTCTTGTCCCACAAGATCGGGACAGTCACGCGGGTCGACACGGCGGGGTCATCCTGCGTGTAGATGTCGCGCAGGAATGGCAGTCCGAACAAAGTGTCTCCGGTCGCTCCTTGATCGTCCGTCTCAAACGTCCAGCCCTCGGAAAGCATGTCGGGGTGGACGACTGAGACCGAGATATGTTCGCTCAGTCCCTTCAACGCCCGAAAGATCATCGTGCGATGCGCCCAAGGGCAGGCGTGCGAAACATAAAGGTGATAGCGCCCGCTTTCCGCTTTGTAACCGCCCTCGCCCGAAGGGCCGGGTGTCCCATCGGGGGTTATCCAGTTGCGATAGGTGGCGTTTGTCCGCTTGAACGCGCCGCCGGTCGATTTCGTGTCATACCAGACGTCTTGCCAGACGCCCTCTACCAGTTGTCCCATTTGGACCTCCTGTCATGGTTGAACTGCAGATAAGGGCATTGCGCAGGCGCACCAAGGCGCAGCCCGGCGCAGCGTCTCTGCGTCAGCGCACAATGAACTTTCCAGGCAGATCCATTTCCCGGGTGATTTCGCCAAGTGTCGCAGAAATCTGGCCGCCCTATGATTGCCCAGTTTCGCCCGGTTTCGCCTCTTGATGCGGCATGGTCGCAATTGGCCCTGAACCCTCCGCATATGCGTTTGCACCTCGACAGACGGAACCTTATAGCTTGTGGCCAGACGACGCCCCAAGCGGGCCAGAGAGGTGGCGGGACGGTGTTGACCCAATCGGGGACCAAGCACCCGCATCGTCGAAGATCATCTCTTTGGCCTGTTCTATGATGGAGACTGTGATGCTGCGCACGACCACAATCCTGTTTGCCCTTTTGCTGGCGTCCCCGGCGTTGGCCCATCCCGGCCATCTTGCCGGTCTGGCTGGACACGACCACTGGGTCGCCGGTGCCGCCATTGGCCTTGCCGTCCTCGTCGGCATCTGGGGTGCGGTGAAGGGCGGCAAGAAGTCCGAAGAAGAGGCCGAGTCAAACGCCGAAGGATCGGACGACGAAGAAGAAGTTGCCGCATGAAAACTGGTGTCATGATTTGTGGCCACGGCTCGCGCAGCAAGTCTGCCGTGGACGAATTCAAGGGGTTGGCCGAACAGCTGCCGTCCTTCCTCCCGCCCGATTGGGAGGTTGACTACGGTTACCTTGAGTTTGCCAACCCGGTGATCCGGGACGGCCTGGACCGTTTGCGCGCCTCGGGCTGCGATCGAATCCTGGCGGTGCCGGGCATGTTGTTCGCTGCCATGCACGCAAAGAACGACATTCCCACTGTTCTGAACACCTATGCTGCCCAACATGGTATCACCGTCAGCTATGGCCGCGAATTGGGGTTGGACCCCAAGATGATCGCCGCTGCTGCGGGCCGGGTGCGAGAGGCGGTCGATGCCGCCAACACCGCGCATGGTGAACTGCCCTTGTCCGAAACATGTCTGGTGTTGATCGGGCGGGGGGCGTCCGACCCGGATGCCAACGGCAACGTCTCAAAGATTGCCCGGATGATTCAGGAGGGCATGGGGTTTGGCTGGGTCGAGGTGGGCTATTCCGGTGTCACCTTCCCGCTGGTCGAACCCTGTCTGCAACATGTCGCCCGGCTTCCCTACAAGCGTGTCATCGTGTTCCCCTATTTCCTGTTCTCGGGCATCCTGATTGACCGAATTTACGGCTTTACCGATCAGGTGGCTGCCGAATACCCGGACATCACCTTCGTCAAGGCCCCCTACTTGGGCGACCATCCCCAGGTTCTGGCCACGTTCGCCGAGCGGGTAATCGAACAGACAGGCAAGAACCCGCCGCCCAATTGTGGGACATGTGGATACCGTACACAAATCCTCGCCTCTGACGGCGCGCCTGTGCAGAAGATCGCGCCCGAGGATCGCGCCGGACATCCAGCCTTTGGCGACGTCCCACCGCCCACTTGTGTCTTGTGTAAATACCGGGTCGCCGTCGTGGGGTTCGAGGCCGAAGTCGGTGCCGTGCAGGAAAGCCACCACCATCATGTCGAAGGCCAAGGAGCGACGGCACCGGGGTCGAATGTAGCGGATTGCAGGCTTTGCGATACCTTCTGCACCGGGCTTTGCCGTCTTTCGCATGAGGATTTGCACGCCCACCAACACGCGCATGGCCTCGACCATGACCATGACCATGAACACGGGCATGAACACGGGCACGGGCATCACCACGATCATGACCACGCCCATCCAGTTTACCCGCATGCCAATCATCCTCACGGGCCGATAAGCGCTTTGAAATCCCGCAAATCCTGACCTTCAAATTGGCGAGGCAACCTTCGTCAACGGCCCCGGCACCCTCCTTCCAATTCAAAGGCCAGACCTTGCGCCCCTATGAAAAAGACCCCACGGCAATCTATGCGCAAAGCTTTGCAACCGTGCGCAGCGAAGCCCGGATTGAACGGTTCACCCCCGATCTTCAGCCGTTGATCACCCGTCTGATCCACGCCTGTGGGATGGTCGAGATCGCGGACCGACTGGTCTTTTCCACCGATGTGGTCGCTTCGGGACGGGCAGCGCTCGAGGCCGGCGCCCCTGTGCTGTGCGATTGCGAGATGGTCGCGGCAGGCGTCATTCGCCGGTCGCTGCCGGCGCACAATCCGGTGATGGTCACGCTGAACGATCCGGCCACACCGGACCATGCCAAGACCATCGGCAACACCCGTTCCGCAGCCGCTGTGGACCTTTGGCGCGATCATATCGAGGGCGCCGTGGTGGCTATCGGCAATGCCCCCACCGCCTTGTTCCGCCTGATGGAGCATCTGGACGCAGGCTGGCCCAGACCGGCGGCGATCCTCGCCTTTCCTGTGGGCTTTGTCGGGGCGGCAGAGAGCAAGGCCGAACTGGTGCGTGATCCGCGTGACACGCCGTTCATCGCTCTGCGCGGTCGCAAAGGCGGCTCGGCGATGGCATCGGCGGCTGTCAATGCCCTTACCATGGGGGCCCCCGCATGACGTCCGATCCTTGGCTGCACATCGTCGGAATTGGTGAAGACGGCCTGGACGGCCTAGTTCCGGCGACCCGCGCCATTGTCGAGGCGGCAGAGGTCATTCTGGGAGGGGACCGGCATCACCAGTTGGCCGCCAACCCGGGGGCCGAGCGGATTGCCTGGCCGTCACCCTTTGACGCGATGATCGAGACGATCCGGGGCCTGCGTGGCCGGCGGGCCGTAGTGCTGGTGACCGGCGACCCCCTGTGGTTTTCGGTCGGGGCGCGGATTGGCCGGGCCATCGCCCCGTCCGAGATTGTCTACCATCCGCAACTGAGCGCGTTTCAACTTGCTGCGGCCCGCATGGGCTGGTCCCTGGCCGATGTGGAAACGCTGACCGTGCATGGCCGCCCGGTCGAGCAGATGATCGCCTTCATTCAGCCGGACGCCCGCCTGTTGATCCTGACTACCGGTGCCGAAACCCCAGCCCAGATCGCCAGGTTCCTCGCCCAGCGCGGATTTGGGGCGTCCCGGATGACGGTGCTTGCAGCGATGGGCGGCAAAGAGGAGGCCCGCTTTGACGGGCTGGCCGAGACATGGGACCATGTTGTGCCACCGTTCAACACTTTGGCTGTCGAATGCATAGCGGCCCCCGACGCGGCCCTGATGCCCCGGGTGCCGGGGCTGGACGATGAGCTGTTTCAATCCGACGGCACGATGACGAAACGCGAGGTCCGCGCAGTCACCCTGGCCAAGCTGATGCCGATGCGAGGCGCCTTGCTTTGGGACATCGGGACCGGCTGTGGATCAGTCGCGATCGAATGGATGAGGGCGGCACGATACGCTAGGGCGATCGGTATCGAGCCGCGCGCCGACCGTCGGGCCATGGCGGCGGCGAACGCTCTTGCCCTTGGCGTTCCGCACCTGCGGTTGATCGATGGAGAGGCTCCGGAGGTCCTTGCCGGGCTGGACGCCCCGGACGCCATCTTTATCGGCGGCGGCCTGACCGACGAGGTTTTCGAAGTCGCGTTTGCGGCCCTGCGCCCGCTGGGCCGCATGGTAGCGAATGCTGTGACCCTTGAGAGCGAGGCCGTTCTTTTGACCTTGCACAAAAAGTATGGTGGGCAGTTGTCCAAGATTTCCGTGCAGCGCGCCGAGCCGGTTGGCCGGCTGACGGGGTGGCGGCCCCAGATGCCGGTGACCCAGTGGAGCCTGATCAAGAGATGACGGAACGCAGGGGATTTGTCTTGGGCTGGATTGAATATTTATTGCAAGAAAAAGCCGAGGGTGCGCAATGACCGGCCGGTTGTACGGCGTTGGCCTGGGTCCGGGCGCCCCTGATCTCATGACATTGCGCGCTGCGCGGTTGATCGAGGGGGCGTCCGTCATCGCCTATCCGACGCTTGCTGGCGGCGAGAGCTTTGCCCGGTCCATCGCGGCCGATCTCATTCCGGCAGGTGCTGAAGAGATTGTCCTTGATGTGCCTATGACCCTTGAACGCGCGCCGGCGCAGGCTGCTTATGACGATGGAGCGGCAAGGATTGCTGCGGCCCTTGATGCGGGCAAGGATGTGGTTTGCCTGTGTGAAGGCGATCCGTTCTTCTACGGGTCCTTCATGTATCTCTTTGCCCGCCTTTCCGAACGGTTCGAGGTTGAGGTTGTGCCGGGCGTGACCTCTGTCACCGCCTGTGCCGCCCGGGCCGGCATGCCACTGGTGGCCCGCAACGAGCGGCTGACCATCCTGCCTGGCCCTTTGCCGGAGGCAGAGTTGACCGCCCGTATCGCCGGTGCCGAAAGTCTGGCGATCCTCAAGGTCGGTCGCCACCTTCCGAAACTGCGTGATGTTATCGGCCGTCTCGGGCTGATGGACCGTGCGGTCTATGTAGAGCGGGCGACGTTACCGAACGAGGTGATCCTGCCCCTGGCCAAGGCACCCGAGGCTGCGCCCTATTTCTCGATGATCCTGATTACCAAGGGAGACGACCCATGGCTGTGACCCCCGTTGTGCTGGTATTGTCGCGATCGGGCGAGCCGGTGGCCCATCGTGTGGCGGCCGCCCTTGGCGCATCTGTTCACGGTCGTGAGGGCCGCGTTGATCAGGCGGACGCGTGGTTTGCCAATGCCCTTGACCATGCGCGCGACCTGTTTGCTGCGGGCGTGCCGATCATCGGGGTCTGCGCCAGCGGCATCCTGATCCGGGCCGTCGCCCCCTTGTTGGCCGATAAGCTGACGGAGCCGCCGGTCCTATCCGTTTCTGACGATGGATCGGTTGTTGTTCCCTTGCTTGGCGGCCATCGCGGTGCGAACCGTCTGGCCCGCGACGTGGCGCAGGCCCTTGGTGGCGTTTCTGCCGTAACCACGGCGGGTGACGTCGCGCTGGGCGTTGCTCTGGACGCCCCGCCAGCAGGTTGGCGGCTGGCGGACCCGGAGGCCGCCAAGTCGGTCATGGCGACGCTTCTTTCGGGGGGGGGAGCTACCGTGACGGGCGACGCCCCCTGGCTGGCCGATCTGCCACCGGGTGAGGCCGTCTTGATCGAGGCCACGATGGCGCCGGCCCCAGCGGCCGATCTGCATTTTGCCCCGCAACGGGTGGCCCTTGGCGTCGGATGTGCCCGCAACTGTCCCGAGTCGGAGTTGGCGGGGTTGGTGGATCAGGCCTTGGAAGAGGCGGGCATATCTCCTGCAGCGGTCGCTTCGGTCAATACCATCGACCTCAAGGGCGATGAGCCTGCGGTCATCGCATTGGCGCGCCGTTTGGGCGTACCGTTGCGCCTATTTACGGCGTCCGAGCTGGAGGCCGAGGCGCGCCGGTTGCAGACCCCTTCGGACGTCGTCTTCGGCGAAGTGGGTTGCCATGGCGTGTCCGAAGGGGCCGCCCTTGCGCAGGTTGGTTCCGAGGGCACCCTGTTGACCCCGAAGCGCAAAACGGGTCAGGCGACCTGTGCCCTGGCCCTGTCCGATCAGCCGATGACGGGCCAGAAAGGCCGGAGCAGGGGCAGATTGTCTGTTGTGGGTATTGGACCGGGGCAGGCCTCGTGGCGGACGCCCGAGGTGTCCCGGCTGGTGGCTGAGGCCGAAGAACTGGTGGGCTATGGTCTTTACATCGACCTTCTGGGTCCTTTGGCGGTGGGCAAGGCCCGGTCGGATTTTCCCTTGGGGGGAGAAGAGGCGCGCTGCCGTTATGCCCTTGAGCAGGCCGGGCTTGGCCGCAACGTGGCGTTGGTCTGTTCGGGGGATGCGGGCATTTATGCGATGGCGGCGCTGGTATTCGAACTTCTGGATCGCGACGCGTCGGCCGGGGGTGTCAGTGATGCCGCCCGCAGGACGGAAATCATCTGTTCGCCCGGTGTCTCTGCCCTGCAAGGTGCGGCGGCGCGGGCCGGTGCCCCATTGGGCCATGATTTCTGCGCCATTTCCTTGTCCGACCTTCTGACCCCCCGCGAGGACATTCTGCGCCGTCTGAGGGCCGCGGCGGAGGGTGACTTTGTCATCGCCTTCTATAATCCGGTGTCCAAACGCCGCCGGACCCTTTTGGCGGAAGCCCGCGAGATCCTGTTGTGTCACCGGCCCGAGGATACGCCGGTCATGCTTGCCTCGAACCTTGGCAGACCCGAGGAAGAGATCCGCTATCGTCGCCTGGTGGACCTGGAGGTCGATGAGGTCGACATGCTGACGGTCGTTCTTGTCGGGTCGTCGCACAGCCGGTTGGCCCAGCTTGGTGAGGGACCGCGGATGTATACGCCCCGCGGCTACGCCCGGCGCATCGACGGCGATCTGAGCGGGAAGGTCGGAACATGAATATTTATTGCAAGAAAAAGCGGATCTGGTGGCGCGTATGACGGTCTATTTTATCGGGGCGGGACCGGGCGATCCGGAGCTTTTGACACTCAAGGGTGCGCGGCTGATCAGCCAGTGCCAGGTGTGTCTGTTTGCGGGAAGTCTGGTACCTGAGGCTGTTGTTGCCGGCGCCCCGGACGGTGCCCGTGTGATGGACACCGCCCCCATGACACTGGAAGACACTCATGCCGAGATCGTGGCGGCCCATGCCCGTGGTGAGGATGTGGCGCGGGTACATTCGGGCGATCCGTCGCTTTACGGGGCCATCGCGGAGCAGATCCGTAGGTTGAAGGCCGATGGCATCCCTTATGAGATCATCCCCGGTGTCCCTGCCTATGTGGCTGCCGCTGCTGCGCTGGGACAGGAACTGACTATACCTGAAGTGGCGCAAAGCCTTGTCCTGACCCGAATGAGCATGAAGTCGACCTCGATGCCCGAGGGTGAAACCCTTGAGAACTTTGCCAGGTCCGGCACGACGCTGGCGATCCACCTGGGCATCAGGGCACTGCGAGATATCGAGCGGCGTTTGTCGCCGTTCTATGGAGAGGACTGCCCAGTCGCCGTGATTTACCGGGTGGGCTGGCCGGATCAGGTGATTCTGCGAGGCACGTTGACCGATATTCATGCCCAGGTTCGAGCGGCCAAGATCACCCGCACTGCTTTGATCCTTGTCGGCCCTGCACTATCTGATGCTCACGGCTTTCCGGATTCCGCACTATATGATGCGGCCAAACCCCATGTATTGCGGCCAAAGGTTGCGATAAACACCAAGGAAGCGTGATGTGTCAGACACTTACGCTGCATCGCGGCGTAGGTGGTAACTTGATTTTGATATTATCTGCGCCATTCTCCGCCTATCGACTGGAGGAGATGATTGATGTCGGACTATCTGCCCGAGGCCGTCCGCAAGGGACTGGAAGAGGCGCGCGTGGCGGTGCTGCGCAAGTCCGGCCGTCTGTGTGTGCATGATGGTGACGCTGTCCACCGCATCTTTCGCTTGTGGGACGGTGGCTTTGCTATGCAGGCCGTGGAGGCCCCGCGCCTGAGGGGGCTCGTCGACCTTTATGATGGTCCCCGTCATGTGATGCAGTGCCTGGTCGTCGCGAGCCATGAGGAAGAAGATCTTATGATCTACGATTTCAAGCGGGCAACCCAGGTGGCAGACCGGGCCGCGGTGGATTTTGCGCATAGCGATCCTCTGCCCGTCGCGCTTATCCCCCGGTTGCTTTGACCGTCGATTGCGCCTCTTTACTGCAAATCCTTGAAGGCCAGTTGAAGCCTGCTGACCGCTTCATTGATCCGTGACAAGGGCGTCCCAAGATTGAAGCGCAGAAAGCTTTCACCCCCCGTTCCAAAGCTGTCACCATAGTTGGCGGCGATCCGGGCGCCTTTCTCGACCCGCTCCCGAAACTCGGCCGGCGACATGCCGGTATCGGAAAAGTCGACCCAGGCTAGGTAGGTTGCCTCCATTGGCATGCTGCGCAGGCCGGGGATCGCGTTGATCCCTTCATCGAAGTGCTGCCGGTTTGTGTTTAGGTAGGCGCAGAGCGCGTCGACCCATTCGGCCCCCTCGGGCGAATAGGCGGCGGCGACCATCAGGGGGCCGAAACAGTTGGGTGACATGCCCATTCCATTCATCTTGCGGCCAAAGACCGCCCTCAGATCAGGGTCGGGGATGATCACGTTGCCGATGTGGGCGCCAGCGATGTTAAAGGTCTTGGTCGCGGCGGTCATCATGATCAGACGGTCTTCGATCCCGTCGATATGGGTCATCGGGATGTGCTTGTTTCCCGGCAAAACCAGATCGTGGTGGATTTCGTCCGAGATCAGGATCAGGTCATGCCGCTTGGCAAAAGCAGCGACGGCCTGCAGTTCGGCCTTGGTCCAGACCCGGCCACCGGGGTTGTGGGGCGAGCACAGCACAACCATCCGTTCTGACCCGGTCATCTGGCTGTCATAGGCGTCAAAGTCATAGGTGTAGCGCCCACCCTCGAGCACCAGGGGGCATTCCACGACCTGTCGGTCGGCGGCCGCAATCACCCTGGCGAAGGCGTGATAAACCGGTGTGAACAGGACGATCCCGTCTCCTGGCTTGGTGAAGGTATCGATGCAGAGGGCAAAGCCGTTGACCAGGCCGTGGGTCGAAAAGATAGCCTCCTGATCGACCATCCAGCCATGCCGTTCGGCCATCCACCAGCGGATCGCGTCATAGTAAGAGCCGTAATCGCCGTAGTAGCCGTAGATGCCCACATCGTGGAACGCCTTGACCGCATCCTGCACCGCCTGCGGGGCACGAAAGTCCATATCCGCGACCCACATCGCGAGGCCATCGTCAGGGGACACCCCGTAATAGGCTTCCATCCCGTCCCACTTTGAACTGTGGGTGCCGCGCCGGTCGATCAGGGTGTCGAATGTCATGAAGCTCTCCGTTTTTCGAGAACCTAGCGAAGGGGGCGGCGGGTGCAAGCCTTGCAGGCTCGATATTGCAAGCAGGCTGGCCTTGGCCTACATGCGCCTCATGACATTGCGCTCGATCCTGATTCATCCCGACCCGCGTCTGAAAACGCTCTGCCGCCCTGTGGCTGCGGTTAACGACGATATCCAGCAACTGGCCGACGACATGTTGCAGACCATGTATGCCGCCCCTGGCATTGGCCTTGCCGCTCCGCAAGTGGGGGTGCTAAGTCGTTTGCTTGTCATGGATTGCGTCAAGGATGAGGGCGCAACGCCGGACCCCATGGTCCTGATCAACCCCGAGGTCGTCTGGTCCTCGGAAGAGATGAGCGTTTACGAGGAAGGCTGCCTGTCAATCCCCGATCAATTTGCCGACGTGGAGCGACCGGTCGAGGTGCGCGTGCGTTGGACCGGATTGGACGGGGCGGAGCACACGGAGCAGTTTGACGGCCTTTGGGCGACCTGCGTTCAGCATGAGATCGACCACCTGAATGGCAAGCTGTTCATTGATTACCTCAAGCCGCTGAAGCGCCAGATGATCACCCGCCGTATGGTCAAGCTCAAGCGTGAGCGGGCGCGTGAGGGGAACGGGGCGTGAGCCTTTTGCCGATCCTGCTCTGGCCCAATGCCTGCCTGCGCACGCCTGCTGCCGAGGTGCCCGAGATTACCGACGAGATTCGGGCGATCTGGGATGACATGGTGGACGTGATGGAGGCCATGCCGGGTGTCGGCCTTGCCGCCCCGCAGATTGGCCTGGGCCTGCGCCTGGCTGTTGTCGACGCCTCGGACGAACGGGGCCGCGTGGTCCGAATGGCGAACCCGACGATCCTGCATGCCAGCATCGAATTCCGGACCCACCAAGAAGCCTCGCCGAATTTGCCGGGTGTCTATGCGGCGATCGAGCGGCCAAGGGCGGTCACAGTGCGGTTTCTGAACGAACATGGCCAATGGGATCGACGGGATTTTGTCGGTCTCTGGGCCACCAGCGTGCAGCACCAGATCGATCACCTTGAGGGCCGGATGTATTTCGACCGGCTGAGCCGGGTCAAACGCGATATGCTGTTGAAACGGGCCAAGAAGGTCCGTGGGTAGACGCGGGCTGCATGTTGCGGACCCTCCGGGGGGAATATTTTTGGCAAGAAAAAGCGGACAGGGAGGGCCCGAGTGATGCGGATCGTGTTCATGGGAACGCCGGCATTTTCGGTGCCAGTCCTAAACGCTTTGGTGGCGGGCGGTCATGAGGTGGTTTGCGTTTATTGCCAACCGCCCCGTCCGGCTGGTCGGGGCAAGAAAGAGCGGCCGTCGCCGGTGCAGGCGAGGGCGGAAGAGTTGGGGTTGCCGGTCCGCTATCCGGTGTCTCTGAAGGGTGCTGAGGCCCAGGCAGAGTTTGCGGCATGGGAGGCGGATGTGGCGGTGGTCGTGGCCTATGGGTTGATCCTGCCGCAAGCGGTGCTTGATGCGCCGAAGCACGGTTGTCTGAACATTCATGCCAGCCTTCTGCCCCGGTGGCGCGGGGCCGCGCCGATCCACCGCGCTATCCTGTCCGGCGATGCAAGGACTGGTATCTGCATCATGCAGATGGAAGCGGGCCTCGATACCGGTCCGGTCCTGATGCGCGCCGCTTTGGACATCGGGCAGGAAGAAACGACAGGCGCGTTGCATGACCGTCTGAGCGCGCTGGGTGCGGATCTTATTGTTCAGGCACTGGCCGATCTGGAGGACCTTTCGCCCGAAGTGCAGCCCGAGGCAGGCGTCACCT
>JAQWWH010000077.1 GCA_029255105.1 Flavimaricola sp.
GTCGATTTTGCAGCCCAGCGCCGCCCGCTGCATGAGCACGTATTCGAGACCGAAGCCAAATCCTTGACCACGTTCTGGATTGGGTGGTTCTGGCAGTTCGAGCTGCGCATGCTCAACGCGAAACGCCCATTCCAGCGCCTGCTGCACAGACATGACGCGCTTCGGCCGTCCGTGACCGGCTTGCCGTGGCGCGCCGTGCAATTTGCGATCGTGTTTCATCGAATACCTCGTTCGCGCAGGCGCTCGACCGTGACCAAGCCTCGGCCCAGCATTGCGTCTCGGACGGTGTTGTTGATCGCGCTGACGGGCAGGTAGCGATCAGAATTGATGATGTCGGCGTAGAACACCGGCAAATCGACGATGGGCTTCGTGGCCGACACCGGACCGGCGTTGCGCTTGCTGCGCTTTCGACCTGCATCGTCCGTCTTTCGCTGGGCTGCACGCTGCATGGCGCGGTCCAGCGCCTTTGGCCCATCGGGTGGTTCGGGATGATCGTGGCGTGTGTCCTTCGCCGCCGTGATGATCTCAGCCTCGGTCAGCCCCAGCTCGGTGCGCCAACGCTGGACGTGCAGTTGGGGCGGCGAACCCTGCCACCAGCCCGGCAGGGCGGCGGGGTCCAGGCCCAGCGCCAAAATCAACTCTGCGAAAAACTGATCAAATTCGAAATCGCGCGCTTGCGCGTCCTCCTCCTCCTTTACTGGTTTTCTTAAAGGTTCTCTTACAAGGTTAGTGTCCCAATTTGAGACACGGGAATCGCTGTTTTTGAGACACGGGATTGCGCCAAAATGAGACACGGGCCCGTGTTCCAGATCGAGACACGGTGTCTGCGATGTTTCTTGCGCCAACCCATTGTCAGAGCGCATTTTTTCCGTGTTCGTGCCGTGTCTCAAATTAGGACACGGGATATGAGGGTCGAAAGGTGCGTCGCCGCCTGTTTCTGGCGGGTTCTCGCCGCCCAGACCTTGCGGTGTAAAACTTGGCTCGAAGCTGAGAAGGTACCGTGTCGGTCGATGCTGGCCTGTCCGCAGATCGACATTCCGGATCCGCCGGATAAGACCGCGCGTCTCCAGATCATCGAGATGGCGGTTCAGGGTAGCGCGCCCGATTTCGCAATCATGCGCAAGCCGCTCTTGTGAAGGAAAGCAGCCGTAATCCGGATTGAACCGATCACACAGATGCCAGAGCAATATCTTGGTGGTGGGCTTCAGCCCGCGCTGCTGGATGGCCCAGTTGGTAGCGGCATGGCTCATGGCTGAGGCCTCCGCGTTGTGCCGTTTGCTTGGCGCTGGCCTGTATCTTTTAGCGCCACACGACTGGTGAGCCCGTGGTCGGCCAGTGCGCCAAGTGCGTCGTCAAGGCTGCGCACCAGCGCCCACCCAAACCCCTGCGCCAAAACGGCATCGCGAAACGCTTCCTGTGCAGGGCTGAGCCGCCCTTTGACAGATTTCAGCTCCAGAAACAGCACGCGCCCGCCGCACATGACCATCAGATCGGCAAAGCCTGCGTGGACGCCCATGCCGACCAGGATTGCCTGACGTTTGGCGCCGCGCGAGCCCGGCTCCGTCACCTCATTGGCGCAGTGATGGAGGATTGCCGGTTTGGGGAGTGCAAAGCGCAGCGCAATGACAACCGCACGCTGCAGATCGGCCTCTGGTGTCCCGTGCCGCTTCATCGCCGCACCTCCGGGTCTGATCGGTGGTGATCGATGCGCCCGGGCGATTTGGCCTCAAGGATGACCAGCAAGATTCTTGCATCCTCGCGTTCCGTTGGGGTTTGGCTATGGCGCACGAGAACATTGCAGGCCATGCGCAGCAGATGATCCGAGTGGTGGGCAACATCGGCCACAACAATGCGGGCCTCATGCAGCCGCTCCTCAATCCACTCCTGGCGGATCTCGTCACGGGTGTTGCGCTTGCGGAAGGGCAGGGGGATGCTCATCGACGCATCCCCCGGCGTGCGCGGCGATGGTCCGCTGCTTCCTGATCTTCCAACCATTCCACAACAACGCTGCGGCGATAATAGATTTTCCGACCCGCACGGATGCAGGGCGGCCCCCAACGCTCGGCTGTCCAGCGCCGCAGGGTTCCTTCGGTCACCTCGAGTTCCTGGGCAAGATCGGATCGGCTGATCCAACCGTTTAGCAGCGCGCGAGACGGATCCCTGCTTCCTTTAGGGTTCGTGAGTTCCTGCATGTGTTTTCTCCAGTGTAAGTGCCCGAATGCGGGCAAATGCTGCTGGCCATTCACGCATATCGCTGGGGGTGGCAGGGAGGCACGGGGTGGCACGAAATCCGCCACCCCCGTGCCACCCCTTGTTTTATTGACGTTTCGACATTTTCAGCTCCGTTGGCCCTCGGATTCGCTGCACTGCAGCAAACTGGTGGAATGCGCTTTCGCGTTCATTCCAGTGCAAATCGCCTTGTTCGCGGGCTTTCGCGCGCATTGGCGTGCAAACAGGGGGTGGCAACGTGCACAAACGCGTGCCACCCCCTGTTTTATTGACGATTTCGCACATCTCGCCCCTTCCGACCGTGATTCTGGCCGCCAACGGCATGTGTGGGTGGAAATATTGATCGAGGACAGCGGGCACCGCTCAGGCTGGAAACCGGCCCAGCGCGCAAATTCCCAATAAAACAGGGGGTGGCACGCTCACTGTCTCCAGCGTGCCACCCCGTGCCTCCCTGCCACCCTCAGGGCCATGCTCTGCTTGATAGACGGCGCGATCTACGCGTCATGACAGGGCGAGAGAAAGGTATTCAGATGGTGAACAGACAGAAACTGACGGAAGTGATCGTGCGCGAGGCCGAACCTGCGGAGGGTCGGGATTATCAGATCTTTGATACCGAGGTGCGCGGTTTTGCCGTTTGCATCTACCGCGGTGGTGGTCGCGCCTTCACGCTGGATTATCGCTACGCCAGTCGGCAACGCCGCATGACCTTTGGCCGCTGGCCGGAATGGAGCGTGTCGGCGGCACGCACGCGCGCCAAAGAGTTGCGCCGGGACATCGATGCGGGGGGCGATCCATTGGCGAACAAGGATGCCCTGCGCGAGGCACCCCGGATGACGGACCTGATCGCGCGCTATGTCGCGGTGCACCTGACGCATCTGGCCAAGCTCAATGCCGGTGATCAGCGTTCAATGATGGAGAAGTTCATTGCACCTGCCTGGGGCAGGATGCTTGTGACCGAGGTCAGCTCCTACGATGTGGAACTGCTGCTGAACAAGGTCGCTGAGGGGCGCGCGCGGCCTGCCAAGGCAAAGCCCAACAACCGAGCACGCAAACTGCAGGGCGCAAAGCCCACGCCTGTGCGGGCAAACCGGGTCGGCGAGGTGGTCAGAAAAATGTTCGCCTATGCCGTCAAATGGGGCTGGCGCGAAGATAACCCGGCCATGGGGTTTCGCAGGCGGATGGAAATACCGCGCGAACGCTATCTATCACCAGAGGAACTGAGCCGCCTTGCCGCCGCCCTTGACGCTGCAGATGATGATCGCGGCGCAGGGATTATCCGGCTGTGCATGTTGACCGGTGCGCGGGTGGGTGAGGTTCGACAAGCGCGCTTTGAGGATTTCAACCTCGAACATCTGAGCTGGACCAAGCCTGCCAGTACGACCAAGCAGCGCCGCGTTCACCGTGTGCCGATCTCCGATGAGGCCGCCGCCATCGTCCGCCAGCGGCGGGTTGCCGTCGCAAAAGGGTCGCCATGGCTCTTTCCCGGCGAAGTGCCGGGCGAGCCGGTGCAGGAAATCCGCCGGCTCTGGGCGCGCATCCAGAAGGACATCGGGATCGAAGATGTGCGGATCCATGATCTGCGCCATACCTTTGCCTCGCTGCTGGTGAGCGGGGGCGCCTCGCTGGAGATGATCGGCAAGCTGCTGGGCCACAGCCAGATGCAGACGACCCAGCGCTATGCGCATCTGATGGATTCGCCCCTGCGCGCCGGCGTTGGCGCCGTCGCCAGCGCTTTCAAGCCGAGACCGAGGCTGGTGCATGACGCAGCCGAGGCGATTGCGGCGGCCGCCCCCTGGTCGGAGGCGGTCAACTCTGGGGCCGAGGGCCGCGTCACCGCTTCGGGTGCTTGAACTTCAGGGCCCTCAGTATCGGTGCCAGCCGCAGCCGAATGGATTTCTCATCAGGGAAAGTGCCGTCTTCCGAATGCATTGAGAACCAGTCCTGAAGTTCCCGGATCCACTCGCCCTGCGACTTCGGCAGCCCCTCCTCGAACACGCGCCGTGTGATTTCAACATTCATTGCTGCCCAGTCATAGTCACCGCCTCCGCCTAGCCCAGCGCCCGCGGCGACGCGGCCGAATAGGTCATTAGTCATTTCGAACTTTTGGACATCCTGGCCTAGGATCATCATGTCGCCGATCGAAACCAGAACCCCTTCTTCAGGGGCGGTGATATAGAGCCAGTCAGCATCTTCTAACCTTTTGATACGCAGAAGATGGGCTTCTTGCGGGCCGGTCCCGCAGCGTCGGAACATGGGGAGGATATCCGTCGGGTCGATACTGACCAGCCCGGCAACCCGTTCTTCACCGCAATGGACGGGAGGAATGCCCGTGACAACCTTAAGCGATCCCATCGCTGCCCAGCCCGCAATATCGGAGACCGTGCAGCCCCATCGCGCTGCTGTTTCATGTACAGGGTAGAATACGCGTTGTGGCAATCCCATTGGTATCGATCCTTTCACTTCGGTTGCTGCCTCGACAAGTGAGTTCTTTTCGACGCAGTGGACTGGCTGTGCGTCGAAATCAGCGGCAAGGCCGATAGGCTCCGGTCTTGCCGATTCGTCCCGACCACGGGGTGATCGTAACCCGACGCGCCGCGCACGACGGTCCTAAAAACGGGGTAGTGGCGCTGCAGCTCCTTCTGGATCACGCTTGTGAGTAAGTCCCCCGAGTCCATGCCTGCCTGCTTCGATGAAGTCGGTTCAACAGGGCAAAGCCGTTGCGAGATCAAAACAGGCTGTGCAGCGTGGCCCGACTATAAAGTTTTGCGGTACAGAAACGTTGGGTTTTGCTGCGGATGTTCCAAGATCAGTCCAGTCTAGCCCTAAGACTGGTAAGCGCGGCCTCTGCCGCTGCAAGTGCGCCTTCCAGAAAGCCGCCATCCTCCGGTGCGGCCTCGGTTCCGGCGAAAATAAGGCGGCTGGTCTGTTGCAATGGGCGATAGTTGGGGTGGCCCGAAGGCGGCGTCCTGTCGGCAGTCACGGCAGTTGCGGGGTCCGTGCTCCAATCTTTGATCAGAACCTCATCGGGTTTCGCTGCCCTTGGCCCAAATAACCGCACAAGTTGCGCGATGGCTGCATCACGGAATTCCGGCGCGCGCGTCGCTCCAGGCAGGATGAAGCCGAAAAGCGCGCCTGTTTCCGCGCCACTGGGCGAGGCGTCGTGTATCTCTGCCAAGGGCCCCCGATGCGAAATCGCATCGCCATTCAACCCCTCGTCCCTCCAGAACGGGGTGGGATAGGACGCGACCAGTTTTGCCTGCCCGGCCATCCATGTCGGCACATCAGGAACGGCAACGCCCAGTCCCGCAGCGAGCCGAGGCGGCAGGGCGAGGACAACATGCTCGGCGCGCATCGTCTCACTTTTTGTTGCGACCAGCACGCCTTCGGCGTCTTCTGTCAGCCGAAGCACGTGTTGTCCAAGACGCAGGCCGTCGCCAACTTCTGCGGCTAGTGCGTCCGTTACACTGGCCAGTCCACCCGCGACACGCAAAGCGCCGCCCATGGTGGCAAACTCAAGATCTCGGCGGATCGTGCCTGCTGCGTCCTCAAAAACCAGTCGCCCGGCCGCATGTTGTGGAAAACAGCGCAAGCCGAGGCGGGGGAGAAGCGCGAGCATCCGACGGTTGTGTGGCCAGATCCATGCGGGCCCCAGATCATGCCCATTGTGCGACAGCACCCTTCCGCCCGTCCGATCGCGTGTTTCCAGGACAGTCACGTTACGCCCTTGCGCCCTTAGCGCGCTCGCCAGCGCGAGGCCCGAAAGCCCTGCGCCGATGATGCAGACCTCCACGGTGGCGTTCACATTTCTGACCCTGTTACATGGCGCAGATGTCCTGTCTTGAACCAGATATCTGCGCCTCCAGGGCCGGCGGTGGCCTCGAAATCTGACCCTGCCGGCAAGCGCAACCAGTCCCAGCGGTTCAGTGTATCCGTCCCGTCAGACAATGCGCCCGCGATTATGAAAACTTCAAGCCCACCCGAGGCCTTCAAACTGCGCGTTATCCCAGGCGCCCAGCGCTCCATGGCCACATACTCGCGAGCATCTTCGTGCAAGGACACTGCCTCGACACCCGGAGCAATTTTTGACCATGAGGCAGAGCCACTGTTGATCTGCACTTGGGTGCGATCGGCGAGATCGAACTGGTGCAACTTGACCAGGATTGTTGCGCCCTCAAGTGCCGCCGGTTTATGCGACGATGTCGGAGGATTGCGTACATAAGCTCCGGTTGGAAAGTCGCCGTCTTCGTCTTGAAAAGTACCGTCAAGAACGAGGTACTCTTCGCCACCGTCATGTGTGTGCGCGGAGAACGCGCTGCCGGGGTCAAAGCGTACGATGCTGGTGGCGCGGGCGACTTCTTCGCCGATGCGGTCCAGCATCATACGCCGTACACCGGGCATGGGTGAGGCGACCCAGTTCGCTTCGTCAAAGCGCACAAGTGCGCGTTGGCTGAAATCTGCATTAAGACGCATGTCGGATGGTCTCCATCTGTTCTGTGTTGATGTTCCTATCGGACAGGCTGACCCACTAGTATACGGCCTCAACCTTGGCCACGCTTAACATTGAAATTTGAGGCGGATAAGATGATCGGTTACATCAACGCCACATCAACCCGCGAATGCGGGTTTCGCGCCGGGTTTGCGGCTGAATGTCGGCGAATGCCGCTGAATGCGGGGTCCCGAATTTCGCAATATCAAAGGCTTGCGCGCTAAGTGATTGTATTTTGTAAGTTATTGAAATCATTTGAGTATAGGCTCATAACCTGAAGGTCGTAGGTTCAAATCCTACTCCCGCAACCAAAATACAACGAGATATCAATAACTTAGTTCCCGATTAAAACGCTGGGGAATTATGTATTTGCGTTTACGTCAACACTACGTCACCAAAACGGGCGGCGGCGCTGCTTTGCTCGTATAAAATCCAAAAAATGGCCCCAAGAACGGTAGCCCCAAGAACGGTAACCGTCCGATCTGACCGCTATGAGCCTTCTACCGCCCACATCGGTGAAGCTGTTGAGTACCTGATGGTTGCGACTGCGCGAATTCAACAGGCAGAGTGCGCGCTGCAGGTGCTGCGTCTGCCCTTTCAGCGGGTCTCATGGCTGAGAGGCTTGCAAGTGACATCGGAGCACTAACCCACGCCAATAAGACCAGCGGACCCGGTTAAGCGATCAGATTGTCGCGTAGCCATTCATCGAGCTTCGACCAGCGTCGTCGCCCGGAGACATTCTTAACGGCAATCGCCACTGCCTTCTTCTGGCCGACTAGAACTACAAGTTTTTTGCCACGGGTGACGCCGGTATAGATCAGGTTGCGCTGCAGCATGGCGTAGTGCTGGGTCATCACTGGAATGACCACGGCAGGGTATTCGGATCCCTGGCTCTTGTGGATCGTGGCAGCATAGGCAGGAACCAACGTGTCGAGCTCACCGAAAACGAATGTCACGCTGCGGCCGTCAAAACTCACCGCGAGTTCCCCCTCGTCGACATCGACGTCTTCGATCATGCCGATATCACCGTTATAGACGTCCTTGTCGTAGTCGTTCTCGATCTGCATGACCTTGTCGCCAGGGGCGAAGGTCCAGCCGAAGCGCTCGACCTTTTTCTCTCCAGCTGGGTTCAGTGCCGCCTGCAATTCGATGTTGAGCGAGCGCGCTCCAACACCACCCCGGTTCATTGGGCAAAGTACTTGGATGTCCTTGATCGGATCGAAGCCGAAGCGGCGCGGGATCCGTGTTGCGACCAGTTCAACAATCCGCGCAACAGCCTGTTCCGGATCCTCGGCGGAGACGAAGTAAAAATCTGCATCCCCGTCGGGCTTACCCAGATCAGGCATGTGTCCGGCATTGATCGCATGTGCCGTCGTGATGATCTTGCTTTGCGCCGCTTGGCGGAACACTTCCGTCAGCCGCATGACCGGTACAGCACCGGAGCCGATGATGTCAGCCAGCACCTGGCCGGGGCCCACAGAGGGGAGCTGGTCAATGTCACCCACGATCAGCAGCGCCGCGGCAGTTGGCACAGCCTTCATCAGCGACTGCATCAACAGCACATCGACCATTGAGCTCTCATCAATGACTAATAGATCGCAGTCGAGCGGATGTTCATCGTTGCGCTTGAAGCCGAAGGCTTTGGGGTCGAATTCCAGCAGCCG
>JAQWWH010000078.1 GCA_029255105.1 Flavimaricola sp.
CCACTGGTGCTATTCAGCTAACGCTTACGAACTGGCTGCGGAGCATGGGCCGCAGGCGCATCGCTCGGCTGTTGGCCAGCTTCTGCACCGGCTCGGGCTATCACACAAAAAAACCTGCAGGCCCTTGAGCAGAAGCGCAAGGATGTTGCCAACTAGCGCCGCATATGGATGGGCAGACGTCAGCCCTTTATCGCCAGCCATCTGGAAAGATTGGCTTCCATCGACGAAACGTCCGTGAAGACAAACATGGCTAAAACAACCGGCTGGGCTCCATAGGGTCAGCGCCTGATCGATCACACACCCTTTGAGTATTGGGGCACGCCGCCGGATTTAGAATACTGTCCTTCGTAAACCTCGAAACCCGCCGGGAGGACGGTGCCCTTGGGGGTCGTGCTCAGAAAGGAAATGGAGGACAATTTAGGGACCACGGTCCGCTTTCCCGTACGATACAGATCATCGCAGCAAGTTCGCAGATGTGGCCTTAAATCTGGCAAATGTATTGCGTGCGTCTGGGCCTAGCCGCCCGAGACCCGGAGCGCTGGAGCCGAACCGCCGTCGGTTTCTGGCAAGATTAGTGTCCTAAGGCCGTCCAGAGTGATCCGATAATGCTCTTCAAGCAGGGCGCAGGCGCGGTCGACGTCCTGCTCAAGCACTGCATCAAGTATTGCCTTGTGCTCTGCAGCGGCACCCTCGCGTCTTTGTTTGCTGGGGTTGCTGTTCATTGACAGGTTTCGGTATCTCACGGCCTGATCCATCAGGGTTGAACAAAAGTCCAAGAGCCAGCTAGAGCCGCATCGATCAATCATGAGCAGATGGAACGCCTTGTGACGTTCCTCCCATTCTTCCGATATCTCGCGGCCGGCCTCTTCTGGCAAGCGCCGCTGGGTTCGGGCCAGCCGGTGATAGCTGATGATCAGGGCCTCTTCCCAAGCTTCATCGGCGTTCCCCATCGATTCCCGAAGGGCCAGTGTCTCAAGCCAGATGCGCGTTTTAACTAGTTCCTCAAGCTCTGAGATCGAGATTGGCGCAACACAAAACCCTCTCTGGCTGCGGCGGGCAACGAGGCCCTCAGACGACAGGCGGTTCAGCGCCTCCCGCACGGGGACGGCACCGATGCCGTAGCGCTCAGAGATCGCGTCAATCTGCAGGCGTTCTTCGGGGAAAAGCGCCCCGTTCAGAATGTCGCCCTTTATTCTATCGTAGGCTTGCTCGGACAGGTTCTTGGTTCCATCCGCCGGGATGTTCATCTTAGGCCGCCCCTCCCGGTCGATCAGATTTGTTCCAGAACACGAACCGACGTTGTGCCCAGACCACTGTAAAGTACAGTAACAGGCCCAGAAGGCTAAGGTACAGGATCAAGGCAAACACCCTTGGCGTGTCCAACTGGCTTGCAGACTGCCGGATCAAGGCCCCGAACCCCTTACCTCCACCAAGGAACTCGCCGGTTATCGCCCCGGCCATAACGCCGACAGACGCGATTTTCAGCCCAGTAAAGATGTAGGGCAAACCGGTGGGCAACTTCAGCCGGATCAGGGTTTGCATGCGCGAGGCGCCGATGGATTTGAACAACATCCGCTCATTCTCGGACGCGGCATAAAGGCCTGCGGCTGTCGCCACAACAATCGGAAAGGTGGCGATAAAGGCCGCGAGCGCAACCTTGGAACTGATGTCAAACCCCAGCCAGGCAATGAACAGCGGGGCAAAGGCCACCTTTGGCATGGTGTCGATCGCCACAAGGTAGGGCATGACGGCGCGTTCCCCAAACTTCGTTTCACCGACAAGAAGACCAAGGGAAAAGCCGATCGCGACCGCAATCAGGAAACCATAAAAGACCGTAAGTGTCGTGGTCCAAAGCGCCTCGAGCATATAGCCCCCGGACATCAGGTTTTGGCCGACAAAGATCAGGTCCGCCAATGTCTCGCCCGGTGTGGGCAGGATGATGGCAGAAACCCATCCCATGCGTGTAACAAGGTCCCAGAGACCAACGACAAAGACGAAAAGCAATGTCATCGCAACCCAGCGCGGGATGCGGTCGATGAAGGCTTCGTGTTCGACCCAGACCGTGTCGGCGCCTGTGGTCATTGTCGCAGCGTTCGGAGCATCGGTCATTCGTGTGCCTCCTTTCCAAGCAGGTCCCGGATGTGGGCCACAATCTCGCCGAAAAGCGGGGTGTTGATCATCTCGAGCGTGCGCGGCCGGGGCAGATCAATCCGGACGTCCTCGACAATATGTCCCGGCCGGGCCCGCATCACAAGGATACGATCAGACAGGATCACGGCCTCTGCCAAAGAATGGGTCACTAGGAAGGCCGTCGCATTGCGTTCGGTACAGATCCGCTGAAGCTCCATATTCATGAAATCGCGGGTCAGTTCGTCCAGTGCCGAGAATGGCTCGTCCAGCAAGAGCATGGCTGGATCCGAGACCAACATCCGGCAGATCGAAGCGCGCTGTGCCATGCCGCCGGACAATTCACCTGGGTAGACGTTGGCAAAGTCGCCCAGCCCGACCAGCTGCAACAGATCCATTGCCCGTGTTGTAGCTTCCTTTGCAGCCTTACGGCCTTCGCGGATCTCGATGGGCATGAGGATGTTTTCGATCGTGGTCTTCCACGGCAACAGTGTTGCCTGTTGGAACATCATTCCGATATCCGGGCGTGATCCAACAACGGGGCGGCCCTCCAGCACAACACGACCGGTTGTCGGGGGCATGAGGCCAGCCATGATCTTGAGCAAGGTCGACTTGCCACATCCTGACGAACCGATGACAGAGACGAATTCGCCCTTCTGAATGGTGAGATTGACGTTGTCGAGCGCCACAAGCTTGTTGCGGGCGTAGGTCTTTGACAACCGCTCGATCTCATAGACCGGCCGCGTCGATGACGCGGCCGGCTGAGGGTCTTTTGATAGGGGCTGTGCCACCATTCCTAGGCGTTCCAACCCGAAACAAACTCGTTCGAGTAGACAGAGGAGAGGTCTGCCAGAGGCTCGGACAAGGCGCCCGAAGCGACGGCGGAGTCGTGGATCGCCTGCCAATGTTCGGCCGGCTGATAGCCGTACCCTTCAGGCATAAAGGTATCTGTTGGCGTCATGCGTCCGACCACCCCGTCAAACAGCGAGGCAGCGTAGTCTTGCTCGCCTTCCTGCGGGTTGCCGGCAGCGCAATGGGCCAGACAGGCCTCTTTGTTGGCAGGATCAGAGGCAAAGCGCATGCCGCGGACCAGAGCTCTGCCAAACTTGGGTGCCAGATCAGGCATGGCCTCCATCTGGCTTTCCAGCATCGCGATGCCATTGCCGAAGAAGCCAAGATAGGCTTCAGGCGTGATCTCTTTCAGCTCGATCCCGCGCGATGCAAGGATTGCGGCGTCAGATACGGCACCGGCGTAAGAGCTGACTTCGTCGCGCAGGAATGCAATCGCAGCGGTGCCGCCATCGCCGACGGGAAGGTAGGTAAAGTCGGTCCCGGGCGTCAGACCCAGATCGGACATGATAGCAGAGGTGAACGAAACCTCGGCCCCGTCTGCAGTCCCGACGCCAATTACCGTGCCAGCAAGATCGGACGGAGTGGCATAGTCGCTGTCAGCCTTCACGAGCAGTCCAAAGACAGACTTGGGGTAGAGGTTGTAGAGGAACTTTACATCAACGCCCCGGGCACGTGCACCAAGGGTCGGGCCAGGGCCAGGGGCGCCAATATGCGCCTGACCGGCTGCCATGGCTTGCAACACCGCCGACGATCCGTCGATGGCCTCAAGGGATGGCGAAAGGCCGTCCTCGCCAAAATAGCCCTCTCCAACAGCCACCCAATAGGGCAGCCAGGTCAGGGCCGAAGGGTTTGGCACAGCAAATGTGATGGCAGTCTGGGCCCGTACAAGTGCCGGCGCGCCGATTGCGGCGGCAGCCATGCCACCCATCGTCAGGGCGCCAAAACTCCGCCGGTTCATTCCGTTCCGAATTGTCATGTAGTCATCCTCCCTAGCCATCTCTGGCGCTGTTAAGCGGGGAACTTAACTCCCATCACGCTCCCCTGACGGCTAGCCTATATGATTATACTACGTGGACCAATAAATATATTTTCATGCTGGATATGATGTTTAATATCTTGATCTATCGCAGGATCCACGAGACCCTTGGTCTCCTGCGACTCGCCTGTTGGCGTTGCCGCCTGACTGTCATTCGATCTCATTGAGGAAACCAATCCATGGCTGACTTCGCCGTTTCGCCGCCTGCTCAGGCGCAACTTGATATCGTTGGGTCGGACAAGAAATTCCCTGTCCGCCGCATATACTGCATCGGCAAGAACTACGTCGCCCATGTCATCGAGATGCAGCAGGATGAACGCGATCCACCGGTGATCTTCATGAAACCGGCGGATGCGATCGTGCAGAACGGAGGAGAGATCCCCTATCCTGTCTTCACCACAAATTTTCACTACGAATGCGAACTTGTCGTGGCGCTGAAGTCGGGCGGGTACAATATCCCAGAGGCTGAAGCGTCGTCGCACATATTCGGCTATGCAGTCGGGCTCGACATGACCCGCCGGGACCACCAGGCCGCCGCCCTTGCCAAAGGCTTGCCGTGGGAGGTCACAAAGGCGTTCGACCATTCCGCGCCGGTCGGTCCGATCACCACGGTGGAAGACACAGGGATAATGACGACTGGTCATGTCCGGCTAAAGGTCAATGGCGAAACCAAGCAGGATGCCGATATCTCTTTGCTGATATGGAAGATCGACGAAATCATCGCAAAACTGTCCGAGCAGCATGAGCTGAAGGAAGGCGACATTATCATGACCGGGACGCCCGCAGGAGTCGGGGCGGTTGTGACGGGTGATGTCCTTGACTGTTCTGTCGATGGGCTGAGTGCCATGCAGGTTCGGATCGGACCACCGGCCGCATGAACGGACTGACGGCCGCCCCGACCTATGGGGCGGCGTTTGCAAATCAAGGGCCGATGGCGGACTTTCCGGCATCGGATAGGGAGCAGGGACAATGACCATGATCGCCATACTTGGAACGGGCCGCATGGGCACGGCATTCGCCAAGCGCCTGATCGAGGTCGGGCAATCGGTCGTCGTCTGGAACCGGACCCCCGCCAACGCCGCAGCGGCTGCCGACGCCGGGGCCACGGTGGCCGAGGACATCGCAACCTGCGCCGAGGCGGACATCGTTCTGATTTCGCTGACCGATGCCGCGGCCGTAAAGGCCATCACCGAGGACCTGATTGCCGCCGGGATTGCAGGCAAGCTAGTCGTCGACATGTCGACCTTGCTGCCGGATGAGACCGAAACCATCGCAGCCAACATAACGGCCGCCGGAGCCGACTTTGTCGATTGCCCGGTCGGGGGCACTGTCGGTCCCGCCCTCAAGGGGCTTCTGTTGGGGATGGCAGGTGGCACTGATGGCGCCTTCGCAAGGGCCAAGCCCGTCCTTGACCAATTATGCAAGCGTGTCGAACACCTCGGGCCTGCCGGTAGTGGCGCCCGTATGAAGCTGGCCGTGAACCTGCCCCTGGCGCTTTATTGGAAGACACTGGCCGAGGCGCTGACCCTGCTTGAAGGATCGGGCATCCCGGCTGAAACGGCGATCTCACTTCTTGCCGACAGTTCAGGCGGGCCATCCGTCCTGTCAAACCGCGCACAAGTGGTCATCGACACACTAAATGGCGCAGATCAGCTTGGCACGTTTGACATCGCGGGTCTTGCCAAAGATCTCAACCTTGCTCTCAAACAGGCGGATCGGCTTGGACACCCCATGCCGCTGTCGGAAGCTGCCCGGGCCAGCTACGCCAAGGCTCTGGACGCTGGTTTGGGACAGTTCGATGGTGCCAGCCTGACGAAATATCTGACCGAAGGTTAGGGATTGGGGGACCGGACTGCCGCAGGATCTTCGCCACGGCAATTCTCGCGACGGCGAAGCCCGGCCCAAGCGAACGTTAGCAAGCCTTCGCTGACTGAGCCGGGCTTCAATGAACAATTCAAATCCGTCAAGACGCCGCACCGCAGGAGGTGAGGCGACACGTTGTTATCGATTGGGCGTTGTTGCAAAAGTCTGACGACGGGGGGTCACTTCTCGAATCCATGCAGTTAGACGCTCTCCATAAGCAAACCATCTCCCGCCCGCTATCGTACGACGAACTGGCCCAGCTAAAACGCATCGCTGCGGTAGCGGGGGGCTCTGCTGATCTGGGTCGACAAGGACATGACCTGGCGCGCGCCGCGTGACGGCAGGCCCGGACGTCCACCGGTCTTTTAAGATGCGGCAGTCGAGTTCTGCCTGTCAATCAAAGTGCTGTTCAAGCTTCCCTAGCGACAGACCGCCGGGATGGTGACGAGCCTGCTGAAGCTGGCGGGGCTGGACTGGCCCGTGCCCGATTTGTCAACCCTGTGCCGGAGGCAGAAGAACCTGGCTGTTCAGGTCTCTTATCGCGGCGCTGATGGCCCGCTGAACCTGCTCGTGGACAGCACCGGGATCAAGTTCCTCAACGACGGGGAATGGCAGGCGCGCGAACACGGGGTGCGGGGCCGCCGCCAGTGGCGCAAGGTCCATCTCGCCATGGACCCGGCCACATCCGACATCCACGCCGTGGAATTTACGCCCAGCCGTGATGGCGACAGCCCCGTGCTGCCGGACCTACTCGGCCAAATCCCAGAGGGCGAGCAGATCGGCACAGTGACTGCCGACGGCGCCTATGACACGCGCCGCTGCCACACCGCCATCTTCGCGCGTGAGGCCACTCCGATCATTCCGATCCGGAAAAACGGCCGCCTGTGGAAAGACGATTGCCCAGCGGCACGCGCCCGCAACAAAGCCCTGCGCGCCACCCGACATTACGGCAGGGCGTTCCGGAAGCGCTGGACCGGATACCACGCCCGTAGCCGGATCGAGGCGAAAATGCGCTGCCTGAAATCCTTCGGCGAACGCATCATGGCGAGAGACCCGGATCGCCAGACCGCCGAAATCCACATCCGTATCGC
>JAQWWH010000079.1 GCA_029255105.1 Flavimaricola sp.
GCGTCTGCGGCTTCGCATGGTGCCAGAAGCAAGCACACGCCGGGCTGCAGCCAGACCGGAACACCCTCCCGGCCCGACGATATCGCCTTTGGTCAACGGCCCGCTTTTTCGACGGGTGGGGTGCCGTGGGTGTGGAACGTATCGATGGTTTTCAGACCCCAGGCCTGGCCCTTCTTGCGGTCGGCTTCGGTCCATTTCACCGGTTCCCAATCGGGGGCAAGGACGAGGCGGGCCCCGGCATTGGCAAGCTCGACCCGGTTTCCCGCAGGCTCCCAGACATAGAGGAAGAACGTGCCCTGAATGGCGTGCTTGTGCGGCCCGGTCTCGATATGCACGCGGTTTTGCAAAAAGATATCTGCGGCCCGCAGGATGTCCTCACGCTGATCGGTCGCATAGGTGACGTGGTGGAACCGTCCATGACCGCGTCCGTGTTCTTCGGTACAGGCCAGGTCGTAGGACTTGTTGTTTACCGTGAACCAGCACCCGCCGATCCGCCCGTTGTCCAGCTGAATGTACTCCGTCACCCGCGCACCAAGGCAGGTTTCCATAAAGCGCCGGAACTCTGTCACATCCTCGGACAGCAGATTTAGGTGGTCGATCCGGCGGGGGGCCGCGGCATTGAAGGCCGAGGCGGTGTTCTTGAGGGCCGGAACGTCCGCCCCTTCGGCCCTGAACCAGACCGTGTCATAGTAGACCTCGAACAGGTGGCCAAAGGGGTCCTCGAACCGGAACGCCTGACCGTGGCTAAGGTCGCCGTCGACCCAACCATGGGTCTTGTAGCCCGACGCCTCGATTGCGCGGACCCGCCTGTCCAGCGCCTCGGGCGAGGCGGCGCGATAGCCGATATGCCCGACCCCTGTGGTGTCAGAGCGGGTCAGCTTGAGCGTGGCAAATTCATAGTCATCCCAGGCCCGCAGATAGGCAGAGGTTTCGTCCAGCCCGGACAGCTTTAGCCCGTAGACCCGGGTAAAGAAATCAAGGCTTTCGTCGAACCGATTGGTCAGCATCTCAACATGGCCCAGATGGGCAATGTCGAAACTGGGGTTGGTAGGGGCGCGCATCGCTAAGCCTTCCTCATCCGGTCAGCCGCCGGTTCTACCCGGTCGGCCAAAGCATCAGGCCGTCAGGCTTTGTTCCATCAGGCTTTGCAGTTCAGGGGTCACCTCTGGCGTCAGGTCGAACCACCGTTGCCAGGCCGGAACGCCTTGGTGCAGCAGCATGCCCAGCCCGTTCACGGTCTGGTTTCCACGCAGTGCCGCCGCCGCCAGCAAGGGCGAGGCGAGCGGGGTGTAGATGATGTCGCTGACAAGGGCAAACCGGGGCAGGGCATCCAGCCGCAGGTCAAGGGCGGCCTGTCCGACCATGCCCTGACTTGTCGTGTTCACCACCGTCGCCGTGCCTTCAAGGGCGTCGTGCCGCGCCTCCCACGGCAGGACTGTGATCGGACCACCAAGGTCGGCCGCCAGAACTTCTGCCCGTTCGGCAGTGCGGTTTACCAGCCGGATATCGGTCGCCCCGTCTTGCATCAGCGCGTAACAGATCGCCCGCGCGCCGCCACCGGCCCCGATGACAAGGGCAGGCCCCGCATCTGCCCGCCAATCGAGGGCCTGCTGCTTGAGATTTCCAAGGAAACCCAGCCAGTCGTTGTTGGTGCCCGACAGGCTGCCGTCCTTTTCGACGACCACGCAGCTGACCGCCCCGATCTTGCGGGCGACCTCGTCCACCCGGTCCAGAATGCGCATCGCTTCCTGCTTGTGCGGGATGGTAAGGTTACAGCCCGAAAACCCCAAAGGATGCAAAGCTCGCAAGGCCGGTTCAAGCGTATCTGGCGCAATGGCCAGCGGGACATAGGTCCCGGCGAGCCCCTGCTGGGCGAACCAGTAGTTGTGCATCAAAGGCGAGCGGGAGTGCATGACGGGCCAGCCCATCACGCCTGCCATATGGAACCGGTCAGGCGCTGCCATCCTAGACCTCACCCTGTCCTTGGCTCGCCCGCAGCTTGGCCCGGAAATGGTCCCAGGTCCGGGCGAACAGGGCGGGGTTCATCAGCTTTTCGCGGCACAGCGCCATTTCCTCGGCACTGAAGGCGTAGGGCGTGCCGATCTGCATGGCGCGGTACTGCCGCTCGGCATTCTCTTCGAGGTATGAGATCAGAACAAAGGCCTCGACGATATCGCGCCCAAGGGCAACGGCCCCATGCGATTTCATCAGCGCGGCGGGGCGGTCGCCCAGCGTATCGGCCAGCTGAGCGGCCATCTGGGGCGAGTTGATCGAATTAGGCGTGTCCAGCACAGGCACCGGATAAAGCAGGCTGCCTTGGGCAAAGACTGGCAGATACGGCACAGCGGCCATGGTCAGATAGGTCGACCACTTGGGGTGGGCGTGCACGATAGCGCCTGCATCGGGCCGGGCGCGGTACAGCCCGGCGTGCAAATGAAATTCGAGCGGCGGTTTGCCCGCCCCCTCGATCACGGTCCCATCCATGTCGATGGTGCAGATGTCCGCCGGGGTCATCGCACTGCGCTGGCACGAGCCGATGTTGATCAGCATGCGCTCATCATCCAGCCGAATGCTGCAATGCCCGTTGTAGTCGATGATCCCCGCCCGTTCGAGCATCATGATACAGTCGGCAAGCTGTTGTTTGGCCTTTGCCGTGTCGGTCATATGTCCTCCTACCAGCCGGTCTGACTGCGGACACCGTGACGCCAGAGATCCCAGGCCCGCATCCCTGCTGTCTGGTTGGTGACATCGGCCAATTCGCCCTCTTCGGGGGACAGGGCCGCGAGGGGATCGCCCTCGGCCAGGGCCAGCGACCAGTGCTGGATGCGGGCGTTGACCTCGGTGTATACGGCCCGGAACACCGCCGTCTGCAAGGTCGCCCCGCAGGCGACCGATCCATGGGCCCGCATCAGGGCGACGTTCTTGTCCCCCAGCGTCTTGGCCAGAGACACGCCCCGGGGACAGTCGCAGACCAGCATGTCCGTGGAGCCGAAATCGTCGCGGATGTCAAAGACCGGAACCCCGGTCGCAAGGAACGCGGCGTTGTGGAACATCGCCTGCATCGGGCGGTTCACCAGCCCAAAGGGAATGACCGAATGCGAATGGCTGTGCACGACAGAGTTGATGTCGGGGCGGGCCTTGTAGATCTCGGAATGGATATACCGCTCGATAAACCCTTTGCGGTCGTCGCCGGCGCAGGCCACGGACTCCAGATCATACTCCATGATATCGTCGGGCTGTACGAGGGCTGGGGCGATGGCACGTGGCATCAGAAAGCGGTCCGGCGCATCGGGGTGGCGCATGGACACATGGCCGAACCCATCGACAACCCCTTGGGCCGCCAGAATGCGGCTGGCCGCCGCGATGTCAGCATGGACGTCGGCTGAGACGGGGCCGCCTGAGGCTGGCGATTGGGTCATGTGAGATCCTCTTGCGTCATCAGATGATCACCTTGGTCATGATGCCCTTGGGAAAGATTTCCTCGGGCGTGAACTGACGGTGGGCGATGCCTTGCTGGTAGGTGTATAGCGCCATCTGCTCCCACGTTGCGCGGTTTTCCTCGATGCCGAAGGGGAAAGTGTCCTTGCCGAACCGTTCAGCCATCTCGCGGGCATAGGTCGCGAGCCATGGCAGGGGATAGCGCGACACGGCCGGGTCAAACAGGCGCTCAAGGCTGCGGCGCTTGGATTCGAGAAAGGCGTTGAACAGGTTGCGAGCGACCCAGGGGTGTTCGTCCAGAATGGCCTTTTTCATGGCAATGATGTGCATGATCGGCCAGACCTTGGTCGTCTCGTAATACTCTTTCTCCATTTCCAGATAGTCGGGAAACAGGCGGACCACATCGGGGTGACCTTCAAGGAAACATGTTGGCGGACGGGCGATGATGGCGCAGTCGATCTCGCCAGAGGCGAGCATCTCGCTAAGTGACTTGTCCTTGACGCGGATGATCTCGACGCCCACGGGAAGGTTCAGTTCGACTTTTTCTTCGCGGCCCGGCGCGTTGGCACCAGCTTGAACCCATTGCACGTCAGACAGCTTGACGCCCATGTCGTTGTGCAACCAGCCGCGCATGTAGACAGCCGCGGAATGCGCCCATTCAGGTGAGCCGACCTTTTTGCCCTTGAGGTCCGCCACGGTTTTGATGCCGCTGTTCTTGTTCACGTAGAACGAGCTGAACCGGAACAGGCGCGAGCAGATGACGGGCAGGCCAATGACGTCGCTGTCGGGGCGGGTGACCTGGGTGGTGAACTTGGCGAACGACAGCTCGGCCAGGTCAAACTCGCGGTTGGCGGTGAACCGGGCAAAGCATTCGTGATGCCCAAGGTTCAGCCAGTTCAGGTCGATCCCTTCGGCCTGAACCGTGCCCATCCGAAAATCGCGGAAGTGGTCGTAGTCAGTGGTCGCAATGGTAAGTTTCAGCTTGGACATGGCCCCTCGCGTGCAGGTGGCGCGGCGCCTTTGGCGGGCACTGGCCCCGGTCCGCAATGTGGTCCCTTGTTTGCGCGAGCCTGCAGCGGCGGTCCAGTCCGGGAAGGGTGGCGTTCCTTTATGCGGAATGGCGTTCAGTTTTCGGGGGTGTCATACGGGGAAGAAGGATTGCCGCCGGACCGCGATCCGCTACCGTCTTGACAAGCGTCCAAACAGGGAATGAAACGAGTGACGGACAAGACACGCGGCGGTCGGATCGAGGATGGCAGGCTCTTGCGCGGGCAGGGGCGCTATGTCGCTGACATGGTGCCGGCCAATGCGCTGCATGGCGTCTTTGTCCGGGCCGATCAGGCGTCTGTGCAAATTGTGCGGCTTGGTGTCGATGTTGCGGAATCCATGCCGGGCGTTGTCATGGTCCTTACCGGGGCCGATTTGGCAGCGGCCGGTGTCGGGCCCTTTGACAGTGACCCGATGCCTGTCGGGGAGGGGGAGGCGAGAGTGGACCTTCCCATGCCGCTTATGGCCATCGGGGTGGCAAGGCATGTGGGCGAACCGCTGGCCCTTGTTGTGGCCGCGTCGCGTGCCCAAGCCCTCGACGCGGCCGAGGCGGTCGAGGTCGACGTGCTGCTGGAACCGGCCGATACCCGCCTTGCCGCCAGCGCGACCGTGGGCGATCTGGACGAGGCGCGCAACGCGTTGGCCCGGTCAGCCCATGTGATCCATCACTCTGTGACGCTGCCCCGCATGGTTGCCGCCCCGCTGGAATGTCGGGGCTGTCTGGCGGTTCCGGGGCCGGATGGGTCCCTGACCTTTCACACCAGCACCCAGAACCCCTATGCCATCCGGCGCAGTCTGGCGGACCAGTTCGGCTGGGATGTTGACGCCCTTCAGGTTCTGTCCCCTGACGTGGGTGGGTCCTTTGGCCTCAAGGGTTTCCTGACCCGCGAAGAGGCGGTTGTGGCCTGGGCTGCAGGTCAGTTGGCCCAGCCCGTTTCATGGGTAGCCACCCGGTCCGAGACGATGGTGGCAGATCATCAGGCCCGGGGTGTCACAGGCCACCTGTCCCTTGGCCTTGATAGCGACTTGCAGTTCACCAGCGTCATTGCGGCATTCGATGTTGATCTGGGGGCTTATCCCCACAGGCGCGGCTTTGGGATCATGAACAACGCTTCCGGTATCACCGGGATGTACCGGATGCCCCATGCGGCCGCTACGGTCCGCGGGACGCTGTCCCCCCGGATGCCACTCGCCCCCTATCGCGGCAACGGCAGGCCAGAGGCGACATTGGCGATCGAGCAACTGATTGATGTGGCCGCCCGCCAGCTTGGGGCCGACCCCGTTGCCCTGCGTCGGGCCAATCTGCTGCGCTCTGACGATCTGCCGCATGAGACTGCGATGGGCTTTCCCATTGACGTTGGAGATTTTGAACAAGGCTTTGATCAGCTTGTCGCCCTTGCAGACCACCACAACCTGCCCAACCGCAAGGCGGCCGCCGAGGCGCGGGGCCGATTGCACGGGTTTGGCCTGATCTCCTGTCTTGAGAGTTCGGGCGGCCCGGTCTCAAAGCCCAAACCCGATCATTGTCGGCTGACGGTCCAGACCAATGGGCGGCTGATGATCGCGCCCGGCGTCACCTCATCCGGGCAGGGGCATGAGACGGCCTTTGCCCGGATGGCCGGGGATCGGCTTGGGCTGGCTCTGGACGAGGTCGACTACGTCAACGGCGATACTTCGGCCGTTGTGGACGGGCGCGGCAGCGGCGGGTCCTCGGGCATGGTGGTGGCGGGAACGGCGGTCTCGCTGGCGCTGGACCAATTGGTGCAAGAGGGCAAAGAGATCGCCGCCCTCCAGTTCGATTGCGATGTTGACGGGGTTCTGGTGGCGGACGGGCTGTTCCGCGAGGCTGGCGGCAATCGCGCCCTGAGCCTGTCGGACCTAGTTGCCCAACGCGGTCCGGAGGCCTGGGTCATTAATCAGCGCTTCGTCCCTGACGCCGCCGTTTTCCCCAATGGGGTGCATGCCTGCGAGGTCGAGATTGATCCCGAAACCGGGGCTTTGCAGATCACCCGCTACAGCGTGGTCGAGGATATCGGCACTGTCCACAACCCGGACCTTGTCGCCGGTCAGTTGCACGGCGGGATTGCCATGGGTCTGGCCGAGGCATTGGGCGAGCAGGTGCATTACGACGCCGAAGGGCAGGTTCTGACCGGCACCCTGATGGACTACTACCTTGCCCGGGCGGCCGATATCCCGATGTTTCGGCACGGCAATGTGGAGGTGGCGACAGCCCGCAATCCGCTAGGGGTGAAGGGCGTGGGCGAGGCGGGAACGGTTGGCGGTGTGGCGGCGCTTATGGCCGCCGTATCGGATGCGCTGGCCTCACGCGGCGTCACCACCTTTGATCTGCCGGCCACACCGCAGCGGATCTGGGCCGCTCTGCAAGCCTTGCCGCCCCAGCACACGGATGGGGCACCGCAATGACCGATCCGCAGGTCGGCCAGCTTCTGGCACTGGCCTCTGCGGTCTGTTTTGCCATGTCCAATACCTTCATCGGGCGGACTTCGCAGTCGGGCGGGGACAAGGGCGTTGTGTTCTCGGTGATGGTGACCGTGGTGATGTCCCTCGCGCTTTGGTTGGTGTTTGAGGGGCTGCCCAGCCGCGATACCATTTCGGTCCCCGCGCTTTGGGCCTTTGCCCTTGCGGGTGTCTGCGCGATGGTCTTTGGAAGAAGTCTTTTGTACGAAAGCGTTCGACGGCTGGGCGTGTCTCGGGCTTCTGCCGTCAAGCGGCTCAACCCCTTCTTTTCCGTCCTCTTGGCCGCCTTGATCCTAGGCGAGGCGATCAACGGGCGCGATACCTTGGGGATGGTGGCAATCGCCGCGGCCTTTGGTCTGCTGATCGCAGAGCGTGGGGTGGGGAAGGGGGCAAAGGGCCCCGCTGACATCAGTGCGAAGGCCTATATGTTCGGGGTCTTTGCCGCGCTCGCCTATGCCCTTGCCTACATCCTGCGCAAGATCGGGCTGGACCTGATGCCCTCTGCCGCATTCGGAACGCTGGTCAGCGCTGTGACCGGCTTGGCGGTATTTGGCGTGCGGGCTGTCGTCTCACCAGTGGCCCGGGGGCATCTGTTGGGGGTTTTCGGGTTTCTCGACCGTTGGGTCGTGCTGGCTGCCATCCTCATGTCGGCAGGCCAGATCCTTTTGTTCGCGGCGCTGGCAAAAGAGGCAGTGTCGACCGTCGTGATGATCGCCTCGCTGGAGGTATTCCTGTCCATCTTTCTTTCGGTGGTCGTCTTTCGGACCGAACGACGACCCGGCGCCTTCGTGATCATCGCGGCATTCCTTGCAACGGTGGGGGTCATTTTGGTCGCAAGCTGATTTTCAGCTTGGTCGCAACTGAATTTCGTTCTGTTATGTGGACCGCTGTCCCATTGACGACCACCCCTGTGGGTTTCTACGGTGAGAAACGATGCGTCTTGGGAGGGGCAGTCAGCTTGTCGAAAATTGCGCGGTCGCGCCGAAGTGTTGTCCTTGGATGGAAACGTCCTGCCGGGGGTGACAGGGCTGGT
This sequence comes from Flavimaricola sp., assembly GCA_029255105.1. GTDB lineage: Bacteria > Pseudomonadota > Alphaproteobacteria > Rhodobacterales > Rhodobacteraceae > Flavimaricola. The sequence continues at coordinate 7,997 of JAQWWH010000079.1, forward strand.
GACACAGGGCCGCAAAGCTCGGACACGACAAGCGCGGCGTGCATTAGAGAGTTCCACAGACCGTCCGAAGACTAAATCCTGAGGGAGGAAATCAGGGATGAGAAGAACTTTTTTGAAAGGCGCCGTGGCGTCGATCATTGCTGGAAGCACGCTGACATTTGCAGGCGTTGCAGCAGCGCAGGACGCCGCGTCATTCTATGACGGCAACGTCATCAAGTGGATTGTCCCGTACAATCCCGGCGGCGGCTACGACGAATACAGCCGCGCAGTCGCACCGTTTCTTGAAAAGTACACCGGTGCCCGCGTCGATATCGTGAACCTGCCCGGTGCCGGTGGCATGAAGGGCGCCAACGAAATCTACGATTCGCCCGCGGATGGTCTGACAATCGGCATCATCAACGGCTCTGCCATGGTGACCAACCAGATCTCCGAGATCGAAGGTGCGACCTACAACGTGGCTGACTACAGCTACCTGGGCCGCATGGTTGCCGACCTTCGCGTGCTGGTCGTCGGGGTAAATACGCCCTTCGCCTCGTTCGAGGATCTGCAGAACGCCCCCGATCCGGTCGTGATCGGCGCGACGGGCCTTGGCGGCAGCACTTATGTGGATGCTGTGATCACCGGGCCTGCCCTTGGTGTTGAGCAGCGGGTCATCCACGGCTTTGACAACTCTTCCGACGTCCGTCAGGCGCTGTTGCGCGGTGACGTGGCCGGTATGTGGGGCTCTTTGGGTAGCGCGCTGCAGGGTGTCGAGGATGGCGATCACATCATCGTCGCCCAATCCGACCCAGAGCGGTCGGCGCTTCTGCCCGATGTGCCCAGCGTGTTCGAATTCATCGACACCTCTGCCAACCCCGAGCAGACCCGCGCGGTCATGAACGCCTGGGATGCGCTGAACGCCGTTGGGCGTCCGGTTGCGGCACCTCCGGGTATTCCGGCTGACCGGCTTGCCTTCCTTCAGGAGGCTTTTGCCCAGGCAATGGCCGATCCGGAGTTCGTCGAGATGATGGTCAGTGCCGAGCGTGAATTGTCCTATGTGGACGGCGCCCGGATGGCACAGATCGCTGCCACGGCGACCAACATGTCGCCCGAAGTCAAGGCGATCATGGTTGCAGCCGTCCAAGGCGAAATCTGATCCGACACCAAACGGGGCGGCCCTTGCAAAAGGGTCGCCCCTATCCTTCTCCAAGCACCGTTAACTCGCCCGGTCCTTTGGTGACCGGGCTCTGACAGGCAGTAACCATGACCATCATCGAAGGACTGACGAGCGGCTTTTTGCAGTCGATCAGCCTCTCCGTTTTGCCGTATCTCGCCGTGGGGTCCATCTTTGGGCTTGTGATCGGTATCATCCCGGGGCTCAGCGGCCATTTCGCCATGGCGATGGCGGTCACCTTTCTTTACACGATGGAGCCCGGAGCGGGCATTGCCTTCCTTCTGGGCGCCCACGCGACTGTGGCGCAGGGGGGCGGCCTGACTGCGATCCTGTTCAGCACGCCCGGAACCGGGCAGAACGCGGCGACCCTTCTTGATGGTCCACCGATGCGGGACAAGGGCCTGGGTGGTGTCGCTGTTGGCGCGGCAATGGCCTCGTGCTTTCTGGGCGCGACCTTCGGGGCGATCGTGCTGGCGGCGATGTTGCCGGTCCTTCGGTCGGTGGTGCTGTTCTTTGGCCCGCCAGAGGTCGTGATGATGGCCTTCCTCGCCCTCACCTTTGTCGCTGTTCTGGGCAAGGAGGATCTGGTCCGAAGCCTGATCGCGGCGCTTCTTGGGCTGTTGATGGCGATGATCGGCCTCGACAACGTCACCAATACCGAACGCTTCACCATGGGCACGCTGTCACTGTCGGACGGTCTGTCACTGGTGCCCGTGATCCTTGGCCTTTTTGCAGTGGCCGAGATGTTTGACCTTTGGGGCACCGGGGGGGCGCTGGCGCGCAATGTGTCCAAGCCGCTGTCGGCCCGCGAAACCCAAAAACAGATTTTTCAGGGGATCGGCCTTGCCTTCAAGAACTGGTGGCTGGTGATCCGCTGTAGCTCGATCGGGACTGTCATTGGCCTCATTCCCGGGCTGGGAAGTGCGGCGGCCTCGTTTGTGGCTTATGGGCACGCCAAGCAGACCTCAAAGGACAAGGAGTCCTTTGGCAAGGGCAACATCGAAGGGATCATCGGGCCCGAGTCTGCAAACGACGCGGTCGAAGGCGGGGCGCTTGCCTCGACCATCGCGTTCGGTATTCCGGGCAGCTCTTCGATGGCGATCCTGCTGAGCGGTCTGTTCATTCTGGGTCTGGAAACTGGCCCCCGCATGCTGAACCAGCATGTCGACATCGTCTTTATCATGATCTTCACGATCATCATCGGTAACCTGATCGGCACAATCGTCGGCATGTTCCTGGTCAACCCGCTAAGTCGGGCGACCTCGATCCGGGCTGAGGTGATGGTGCCGGTGCTGATGGCCGTCATCGTGACGGGGGCCTATGCCACCGACCGGTCGATGTTCGATATCGGCGTTGCGGTGTTCTTTGGCATCATCGGCTACATGATGAAGGTGCTGAACTATTCGCGGGCCGCCATGCTGATCGGCTTTGTTCTGGGATTTTCTCTGGAAAAGAACCTTTACCTGTCGCTCCTGCTGGACGGTAACTTCTTCTTCCTGCAGCCGATCCCCGCCGCCCTTGGGCTGATCACGATCGGTTTCCTTGCCTACAACATCTGGGGCATTGCCCGCGACGCAAAGAAGGGCTGAACCATGAGCGATCCTAGCAAAAAAGTGCAGCGTCACGAGGACGGAAGCCGGGTCAAGTCGACCTCCTACGCCCTTGAGATCTGTTTCCTGGCCTTTGTCTTTGTCGTTGTCCTTGCGGCATTTATCGAGGCGTTCAATTACAAGCTTGTCTCATCGCGCACGCCGTTCGTGATCATGACCCCCTTGCTGATCCTTGTGGTCTGGCATGGGGTAAGGCTGATGAACCCGGACGCCTGGCGCGAGGTCAAGTTTCACGCGGGGTCCGCCATTTCGGGGCGCTATCCGCTGTTCAACAAGCTCGTGGGCCTGTCGCTGGCCTTCGTGGCGCTTGGGATGATCATCTACGCCTTTGGCCACTACATCGGCATCTTTGTATTCATGCTTTTCCTGATGAAGGTCATGGGCAAGGAAAAGCTGTTGCTTGCGCTGATCGTCTCTGTGGTGGCGACCGGCGTCATTTTTGTGTTGTTCGAGAAGGGCTTCAACATCGAACTCTACCGTGGGCTGCTGTTCCGGTACATGGCCGGATACCGGGTATTTTGATGCCGAAAGGACCGCATCATGCATGACGAAATGGACGGTAAGGTCCACTGGCACGAGCCGGTGGCCGAAAAGCGGGCGGGGCACGGCACCTTTGGGCAGCCGATGTCAGACTACGACCGCTTTATGGCCGAGGATGACGTGCCGGTGTTTCGGGGCGTCGGCCTGCGCAGCGTCAAGGACCTGCCATTGGCCGATTGGCCCCGCGTCGGTGGGCGCGGGCATTACATCCAGTTGCACGGGACCGAAGGAAAATGGGGCTGCTTTGTCGTCGAGATCCCGGCCGCCGGGGCGCTGATCCCGGAAAAGCATGTCTATGAAGAGATCTTCCTGGTCGTCGAAGGGCGTGGCACGACTGAGGTCTGGCTGGAGGAAGGTGGCCCCCGCCATGTGTTTGAATGGCAGGCAGGATCGCTGTTTTCGATCCCGGTCAATGCGATGCACCGGCTGGTCAACGCCACCAACAAGCCTGCCTTGCTGATCGCGGGCACGACGGCACCGAACCTGATGAACCTGGTGGGCAACACCGATTTCATCTTCAACACGCCCTATGTGTTTGCCGACCGCTACTCTGATGCCGCCGACTTCTATCGCCCGTCCGAGGATGTAGAGCCTGATCCGATCCGGGGGCTGGCGATGCGCCGCACCAATCTTGTGCCGGATGTTGTGCATTGTGAACTGCCGCTCGATAACCGGCGGTCGCCGGGCTACCGGCGGGTAGAGCCGTTCATGACCGGCAACAAGTTTTACCTGTGGCTGGGGCAGCATGAAACAGGCCGCTATTCAAAGGCGCATGCCCATACCTCGGCTGCGGTGCTGATCTGTGTGAAGGGAGCGGGATACACCTATACCTGGCCCGAAGAATGCGGGGTCAATCCCTGGCGCGACGGCTTTGCCGACAGGGTGGAAAAGGTTGAATACGGCCCCTTTGGAATGGTCAGCGCCGCACCCGGCGGGGCGCGCTGGTATCACCAGCATTTCAACACCTCTTCCGAACCCTTCAGGCTGTCAGCCTGGTTCGGCCCGCATCACCCCAGCCTTGTGACCGGCCTACCGCCGGGGGAAAAACAGACGGACTACACCGCCATGGACGTGACCGAAGGCGGCACAGCAATCCCCTACTGGATGGAAGACCCCTTCCTGCGGCAAGAATTCGAGGCGGAGATTGCCCGTAACGGCGCGACCTCGCGGATGGAGCCCAGCCGCTACGACCGCCCGAAGGACGCCGAGTGATGTCCCAGACCGTCAGCATAGAAGACAGCCCCGTCGGTGGCCGCATCTTCTTTTCCGGTGCGAGCCGGTCGCTGATGGAAGAGGACGAGATCCAGCTGACCAGCGTGGGTATCGATATCGGGTCCTCGACGGCGCATATGATGATGTCGCGCATCACGCTGGAGCGTCTTGATACCCGCTATATCGTGGCCGACCGCGAGGTTCTTTTTGCCTCGGATGTGATGCTGACCCCCTATCTGCCCGGCGGGGACATTGATGCGGCATCGCTTGGCGCGTTCTTTGCTACCGCCTTCGCCGCCTCGGGTGTGGCGCGGGACGAGGTGGATACGGGTGCGCTGATCCTGACGGGCGTGGCAGTGCGCCGCGGCAACGCGCGGGCGATTGCCAATCTTTTCGCCGATGAGGCAGGCCGCTTTGTCTCCGTCAGTGCCGGTGACCGGCTTGAGGCGCTGATGGCGGCCCATGGATCAGGGGCGGTCGCGGCGTCGGGCCGGGGACACACCGTCCTGAATATCGACATTGGTGGCGGCACGACAAAGCTTGCCGTCTGCCGTGGCGGACAGGTCATCGCCACCACCGCGGTTGAGGCCGGGGCCCGCCTTGTCGTCACCGATGACGATGACCGTATCGTGCGGCTAGAAGATTTCGGCGTCTTGACGGGACAGGAGATAGGCCACCCGATCGCGCTGGGCGATGTGTTGCCCCGCAAAGTCCGGGCGCGACTGGGCCTGATCATGGCGGCACGGATCGCGCGGGCGGTGCGGGGGCAGGAAAGCGACGACTGGTTGCGCCTGCCGTCATTGCCCCGGGACCTCAGCTTTGATGGGGTGATCTTTTCGGGTGGCGTGTCCGACTACATCTATGGAACGACCCAAGACCGGTTTGGCGATCTGGGGCCTGAACTTGCCAATGCCCTGCGCGACATGGCGGGCGGTATGGGGCTGCCGATCCTGCCCCAAGTTGGCGGCATCCGGGCCACGGTGATCGGGGCCTCGCAGCACACGATACAGGTTAGCGGCAGCACCGTCTTTATTGACCCGGCCGAGGCTTTGCCACTGCGCAACGTCGCCTCGATCCGGCCGGACCTTGCCCTTGCGGGCGACACGATAGACCCGGTGGCCGTGGCTAAGGCCGTGCGCACCGCCCTGATCTCCCGCGACCTTGCAGATGGTGTCAGCCCCGTGGCGCTTGCGCTCGACTGGTCGGGGTCTGCTACGTTCCATCGGCTTGACGGTCTATGCCGGGGGCTGGTCGCAGGCCTTGCCGATGTTCTGGCGCAGGGCCATCCGATGGTGCTGGTCGCAAACGGCGATATTGGTGGTTTGCTAGGCCTTCACCTGCGCGAGAATGACCTGCTCGACAACGGGATCGTCGCCATCGACGGCATCGAACTGTCGGAATTCGACTTCATCGATATCGGCGAGGTGATCCGCGCAACAGGGGCCGTGCCGGTCGTCATCAAGTCGCTGCTGTTTCCGGGGGATGCCAGATGACAGAACAAACACAAGACGAGGCCCCACGTTCGGTCACATCCATCTGGCCGGCGGTCATCATCATCGTCTTTGCGGCGGCGGTGTTTTGGGGGGCGCAATCCTACAGCCCGAATGCCCGCAGATTTCCAACCATGGTGGCGGGCCTCTTGTTCGTGCTGGGCTTCATTGACCTTTGGAGCCGGATGAACCTGCCGGGCCGCAACGCCATTGCGGCCTTCTGGGGCACCGGCTTTGGGCGGCGCGAGATGACCCATGTCCCCGGTTTGCGGGCGGAGCTGACAATTCTTGGTTGGGTCCTTGGCGCCTTTGCCGGAATGGCGGTCTTTGGCATCCTGATCGCGCTGCCCCTGTTTTGCCTGGCCTTCGTCTGGCGCTGGGCCCGGCAGCCTTTGCGCGTTGCACTGGCTGTCGCGCTGATGCTGTTCGTCTTTGAGTATGCGGTTTTCGAATGGCTCCTGGATTACGACCTGTACCGGGGCCTGCTGTTTGGAAAAGGTGGCCTGTCGCGCTGGTAGGCGGCCAAGATTTCACTAGGGAGGAGACACTATGCGTAAGTATCTGCAACCGGGCGCGATCGCGCTCGCGGCTTTGGCGGCGACGCCCGCACTGGCCGAATTTCCGATGGATGGCGATGTAACCTTCGTCATTCCCTACAATCCGGGCGGCGGCTTTGACACCATCGTGCGGACCTTTGCCCCTGCCCTCGAAGAGGCGCTGGGTGCAACGGTCGTGCCCGAAAACATTCCGGGTGCCTCTGGCACGCGCGGCGGGCAAGAGGTCTACCGGTCTGATCCTGATGGCTACACCATCGGCATTTTCAACATCCCTGGCCTGACCGTGTCTGAGGCGACGGATCGCGACATCGGCTTTCCGCTGTCCGACATCACCTGGATCGCCAACCTGGCAGAAGAACAGTACGGCATTGCCGTGCGCGTCGACTCTCCGATCCAGAGCGTCGCGGACCTGTGCAACATGGGCGCGCCCATCAAGCTGTCCGACACAGGCGTCGATTCCACGTCCAGCATCACTGCCGTGATCATGTTCGACATTCTGGATTGCCCGATCGTCAACGTGACCGGCTATGGCGGATCAAACGACACCATGATCGCCGTCATGCGCGAAGAGGTGGACGCGACGCTGAAGCCCGTCGGTTCGCTTGCCAAATATGTAGAGTCCGGCGATCTGCGGATGATCTTCACACTGACCGAGGATACGGTTCTGGACGGCGTGGAGAACGCCACGGAAATCGGCCACCCCGAGCTTGCCAACTTTACGATCAACCGCGTTGTGGGCGGCCCTCCCGGTATGGACCCTGCCGTTGTCAGCATGCTGTCGGAAGCCCTTCGCGTCGCCAGCGAAAGCGCACCGGTTCAGGAATGGGCCGCTGGCTCTGGCACGGCGCTGACCTTCATGGCGGCTGATGAGACGACCGCGATGATGTCGGCCCTGTCCGAATTCTATGTCCAGTACAAGGACCTGCTGGCTCCACAATAAACAAACGGGGGCGCGCTGCGATTGTGGCGCGCCCAACCCGACAGGAGACGTGACCTATGGGTCTGGATGCCTTGTTGTCCGCAGTGGTCGAGCTTGTCGGCGGCGGAAGCTTTCTTTACCTGCTGGCCGGCGTTTTGCTTGGCCTGTGCTTCGGGGTGATCCCGGGGCTTGGCGGGACAACGGCGCTCGCGCTTTTGATCCCTGTCACCTATGGCATGTCGTCGCTGGATGCGATGTATCTGGCCGGTGGGGTCATGGGGGCCACGTCTTTCGGTGGCTCAATCACTGCAATCCTTCTTAATACGCCCGGAACCGCACCCAATGCGGCGACGACCTTTGACGGCTATCCGCTGGCCAAGCAGGGCAAGGCGGGGATGGCAATCGGGGCCTCTGCCGCCGCCTCTGCGCTTGGCGGTCTGATCGGGCTGTTCACACTGCTGCTATTTATTCCGGTCGCCAAAGAGGTGGTGCTGAAATTCGGCCCGGCCGAGTTCTTTTTGCTGACCGTTCTGGGACTGGCTGCCATCGCCGTATCGGTCCGGGGCAAGCTTTTGCGCGGGCTGATCGCGGGTGGGCTGGGCCTGATCTTTGCCTTTGTCGGGTCGGACGCGATCACCGGCGACATCCGGTTTACCGGGGGCATCGACTATCTGTGGGACGGCATCCCGCTCGTCCCCACGCTGACCGGCATGTTTGCCATCGCCCAGATGATCGAACTGGCGCTCAAAGGCGGGTCGGTTGCTGGCGACGAGGCGCCGGACGCCAAAACAATGAAGATTTCGGGGGTCGGAACCGGGGTTCTGTCCGTGTTCAAGAACTGGCCTACCTTGCTGCGTGGATCGCTGATCGGAACGATCATCGGCGCGATCCCCGGGCTGGGCGGCACGGTTGCAGCATTTCTTGCCTACAGCTCCACCGTGCAGACGGACAAGGACCCCGACAGCTTTGGCAAGGGCAACATCAAGGGCGTCATCGCGCCCGAGGCCGCCAACAACGCCAAGGACGGTGGTTCCCTCATCCCCACGGTGGCCTTTGGCATTCCGGGCAGCGCGGAAACGGCGCTTTTCCTTGCGATCCTCGTGCTGCACGGCATGAACCCGGGGCCTGCGATCCTGCTATATAATGAACGTGAGGTTTACGGCCTTATTGTTGCGCTGACCGCCTCGGCCGTCGGTGCATCCCTGATCGGTTTGCTGATCGCCCGCTGGCTGGTCCTGATCACCCGGATTGATGTGGGGATCGTCGTGCCTGTCGTGGTCGCGATCTCGCTCACCGGGGTTTATGTGCTTGAAGGCCGCATGGCCGACGTTCTTCTGACGGTCGGGATGGGGATCCTTGGGTATCTGATGATCCGGTTTGACTATCCGAGGCTGACCCTGATCATCGCCCTTGTATTGGGCGAGACGGCAGAGCGGTCGTTCCATCAGGTCATGCTGATCTCGGACGGGCAGGCGCTTGCCTTCATGCTGAACCGACCTGTCTCTGTCATCCTGATCGTGGCCACGGTCATCACGTTCCTTCTGCCGTCACTGCGGCGGCTTCGTCAGAAAAGGGCACTTGTGAAATGAGCGAGAAAGCACGCTGGGAATCCCGTTTTGCCGTCGATCACTACGTGTTCGGCACCGCCCCCAATGCGTTTCTGTCCCGTCAGGCAGGCTTGCTCCGCCCCGGCCTTAGCGCCTTGTCGATTGCAGATGGTGAAGGGCGCAACGGCGTCTGGCTGGCCGAGCAGGGGCTAAAGGTCACCAGTCAGGATTTCTCGCCCCGCGCCCAGGTCAAGGCGCAGGCGCTCGCCAAAGAGCGGGGGGTTGAGCTGTCCCTTGTTCTGGCCGACATCCTTGCGTTTGACTGGCCCGAGGCGGAGTATGACGTGATCGTGGGGATCTTCTTTCAGTTCCTCTCTCCACCAGACCGGGCCGAGGTTTTCGCCGCCATCCAAAAGGCGGTCAAGCCGGGGGGGCTGATCCTGATCGAAGGCTACGGGTTGCGCCAGTTGGAGTACGGCACGGGTGGCCCGAAGATTGCCGAAAACCTCTATTCGCAAGAACTATTGGAACAGGCGTTCAGCGATTGCGCCAGCGTCGATGTCACCGCCTATGACGCCGAGATCGACGAAGGGCCCGGCCATTCCGGCATGTCGGCCCTTGTCGATCTGGTGGCCCGGCGCTGATCCGGGTCAGTCGGTTTCGATCACGACCATCGTGTCATGCGGAACGACCTTGTAGGTCTTGAGTGCCACGATACAGGGTGGCGCGACGACTGCACCGTCGCGGATGTCGAACTGGCCGTTGTGAAAGTCACATTCGATGATGTGCCCGTCCAGATAACCCTCTGACAAAGAGCCGGGACCGTGGGTGCAGGCATCGTCGGTGACGTAAAACGCACCTTCGGCGTGATAGACCGCCAACTCGAGATCGTCGACCTCGACCTTGAGGATGGTGCCGTCTTCCACATCGTCCCGGGCACAAAGTTCAATCTGTTTCATGTTCTGGCCTTATCGTTTCCTGCTAACCCGACTTTCCTTCGCAATAGTGGAACGATGTTCCGCATGCAAGAACTGGATAGAGATAGCCTTGATCCCTAGCGGGCGGAAATCTCGACCTGTTTCGTCGCCACCCGCCGCTTGAGCCTAAATTTATGCTGAAAATACAAGGCCTCAAGGTCAGACCGGCGCCTTGATAGGGTTTTCGTTCCGCATAGAAGAAAGTTGTTCTTGAAAAGTGGATGGCGTATTAGTCGGGCAAAGGACAGGAGGTGTCATGATGGATAAATCTGTTTCCGATGAGGATGCGTCAGGGGCCACCCCCAAGGACGATGCAGCCATGCCTGCCGGCTATTATCATAGCCAGAAGGACCGGATTTTCGTGCGCGCCATTCAGGGCGAATACAACCTTGACTGGGAGCTGAAGCGCCTTCGCGCCATGCCCCGGGTCCGCAAGGCGTCCGAGATCAAGTTTGTTGACGGTCCGCAGGCCTACAGCCGCCACTATGTGGAACCGAAAGACGGCATCAGTCAGCTGTTTCACCTGCATCTTGAGGAATACGGCCCCGGCGGCAAAAGCCAGAAGCACGGGCACGTGAACGAGGCCGCCTTCTATATTCTGGATGGCGAAGGCTACGAGGTGCATGACGGCATCCGCTACGACTGGCAGGCCGGTGACGTGGCCATCGTGCACAACAACTGTGTCCATCAGCATTTCAACGCCTCTGACACCAAACCGGCGCGGGCGCTCGTGCTCAAGACCAAGCCGATGTTCGTCTTTATGAACATGCTGTTCCAGAAAACGGTCGAGCCGCGCGACACGACCCCTGCACCGGGGGGCGAAAACTTTGTGGTGCGCGAAGAGGAAGAAGACCTCAATCATCCAGAAGGGGGGTACTGACCATGGCTTGGGATGAAACCAACGTCTGGATCGACGGCACCGAAAATCAGGACCTCTACCAGCAGCTTCTGACCGATGCCGAAACTGCGCCCGATCGTAACGCGGCCCGCAAAAAGATCGTGCGACCGAACGAAATGCCGTGGGAATTGTCGCGCCAGGGCATCCTCAAGCACCTGATCAATGAGGGCATGAACACCCGCATGGAGACGGTCGATGCCTACATGCAGATCGTGCCGCCGGGGTCGAAATCTGGCAAGCACCGGCACCTGGCCGAGGAATGTCTCTATGTCCTCGAAGGGCGGGGCTATGACCTGCATCAGGACTGCGACGTCGAGATCACCGACGACTACCACTGGAAGCCGCAGGACCTGATCCAGAAGTTCGAATACGAGGCCGGTGACGTCATCTATGTGCCGCCGAACACGATCCACCAGCACTTCAACGCTGATCCGGACCGCCCTTTGCGGCTTATCTCGACGATCAACCGGATCTTCAAACAGTGCGGGCTCAACGATCTTGAGCAAATCGAAGACGCGCCCGAATACACGCCGGGGGTCACCCTGACGCCCGAGATCGTGCGCGATATGCTCAAGACCAAAGGTTGATCGGGGCGCCCCAAGGGGCGCCTTTCACCCTTCATCCGTTCTCTTATATGAAAGTTGCCCGATGTTCGGCGCTTTGCTTGCATTTGCCTCGGCGGCCTTCTTTGGGCTGAACAATGCGACCGTGCGGCGCGGGGTCCTCAAATCGACCGTGCTGCAGGGGATGGCCATCACCGTTCCGCTGGGGGTGCCGATCTTTGCCGTCTTTGCCCTGTTCATGGGTGGCTATGGCGCATTGGCCGACTGGGAAATGGCATCGTGGGCCTGGATGTCGCTGGCGGGGGTGGTCCACTTTGTCGTCGGCCGCTATGGCAACTACCGCGCCACTCAGGCGCTAGGCGCGACGCTGTCGACCCCGGTTCAGCAGCTCAGCATCCTGATTGCCCTTCTGCTGGCCTTTCTGTTCCTGGGTGAGACGGTCAACCTGGTGAACCTGTTCGGGATCGCCCTCGTGATGGTTGGCCCTATGGTCGTTCTGCGCCGGCGCAAGTCCAATACGGCGGCGGCCCGGGCCAAGGGGTTTGAGCCTGACTATCTGCCGGGCTTTTTCTGGGGGTTCATCTGCGCCCTTGGCTACGGCACCAGCCCGCTTTTGATTTCGCTTGGGCTGGGTGCCGACGGTGGCTTGTCGGACAGCGTTGCCGGGGTGCTGGTGTCCTACACGGCGGCCAGCGTTGTCGTGATTGCCCTTGTCACCGTCATGGGTGGCCGCGCCTACATGGGCGGACTGGGCCAGGAGTCTGGCAAATGGTTCGTCATATCGACCTTCCTCGTCGCCATGTCCCAACTGTTTCGCTACCTCGCCCTCGCGGTCGCGCCTGTGTCCGTGGTGGTGCCGGTTCAGCGCTTGTCGGTGGTGTTTCGTCTGATTTTCAACGGGATGATCAACCGCGATCACGAAGTGTTTGACCGTTGGGTGGTCCTTTCGGTGCTGATCGCGCTTATTGGTGTCATTGCGCTTAGCGTCGACACGGACCTGCTGCTGGGATGGCTTGGTTTTTCCGCAGGCCTGATCGAGACCCTCGCGCGCCCGCTTGTTTGATCAAGCGGGTTATTCGCGGGTCCATCAAGCTGATTTTTTGCGGTCCCGTGATTTTCTGCTATACAGATCATCGGTAGAGGAGCCTTCATCATCAACGTCAAGCAGCTGGCATATCTGCGCAAAGCCATTGCAGTCGGAAACATCACGCAGGCCGCGCGCGCCCTGAACGTGGCGCAGACGGCGCTGGGCATGCAAATCCGCAATCTTGAAGAAGAGCTTGGCGTGACCCTGCTTGAACGGCATTCCCGGGGGGTGACGGCAACGCCTGCGGGCGAGGTGCTGAACCGCTATGCCGATGACGTCATCTCACTTCTGAACGAGGCGCGGCAGGCCATGCGCCCGTTTCAGGGTGGGACGGATGTGCAGGTGTCGTTGGGCCTGACCCCCAGCATCATGCGCCTTGTCGGGGATGACATCCTTGTCGAACTGGCCAAGACGATCCCGACCGTCAGCCTGCGGCTGGTTGAGGAATTCAGCTTTGTCCTGATGCGACTGTTGCAGCAGGGAGAGCTGACAGCCGCATTGACCTTTGCCCCCGACGATGACCCGGCCTTTGTCCGCACGGCCTTGCTGGAGGAAGAGCTGTGCTACCTTGTTGCTGCCGATCTTGCACCGCCAGAGGACACGATTTCCTTTCGGAAGGTCCTGACAGCTGATCTTGCACTGACCGGTCGGGACGATGCCGTCTTTCGCCTCGTTGACGGGATCGCACGCAGCCTGAGCATGGAACTCAAGGTCGCCTACGAGGTTCAGTCGATCCGGGCGGTCAAGAACCTTGTCGCCAAGGGCATCGCCGCGACCATCATGCCTTATGGCGCGGCCGAGGGCGAATTGCGATCGGGTGTGCTGAAGGCCCGACTGATCGTCGCGCCAAGCGTCATCCGGACCCTGTTCTTCGTCTATCCCAAGGACCGGGGAGGGGTGGTCGAGACGCCAGAATTCCGGCGTTTCGTCGAGGCCGTGGCCCAGCGGCTTGCCGCCAGCCCTGGCCCGGTGATCCGGCTGCTTTAGTTGCCCGAGAGTGACGCGCGCGCGGCATCCATTGCAACGCGGGGCAGGTCACGACGATCAATCGACATACCGGCCAAAGTGGTATCGGACAGCGACGCAAGCCGCGTGTAGATGGCATAGGCACGGTAGCCGCTGACGAACCCGAGTGGATCGCGCTTGATGCCGCCAGGCACGATGCTGCGGATCATATCCGACAGTCGGGTGTTCGAGGCGGCGTAGTTCAGGTCTGCTGTTGCTGACATTTGGGTTATCCTTATTGCTGCAGTGCAGAATAATGGATTTCCCCAATTTTTCAACCACTCCAGTGGCCTTGCATGGCGGCATTGCCGCTGGTGCAAGGCTCCAGAAGTGGGGGCGTTATAGCCCTCGTGCCGTCAGTGCCGCGTCCAGCCGGGGGTAGACCCGGCGGGCGTTGCCTTCGAACACCTTGGCCTTGTCAGACGCCGGAATGTCCAGCGCGTCGACATAGCGCTTGGTGTCGTCAAAGTTGTGGCCCGTCTCGGGATCCACCCCCTTGACCGCCCCGAACATCTCGGAGGCAAAGAGGATGTTGTCCACGTCGATCACTTCGAACAGCAAATCAATGCCGGGCTGATGATAGACGCAGGTGTCGAAGTAGACGTTTTTCATCACGTGTTCGGTCAGCTTTGGCTTGCCCAGCATGTCTGCAAGGCCTCTGTACCGGCCCCAGTGGTAGGGCACCGCCCCGCCGCCATGCGGGATGATCAGGCGCAGGTCGGGGAAATCGCTGAACAGATCGCCTTGGATGAACTGCATGAACGCTGTCGTATCGGCGTTGATGTAATGGGCACCCGTCGCATGAAAGTTCGGGTTGCACGAGCCCGAGACGTGGATCATCGCGGGGACATCCAGCTCAACCAGTTTTTCAAAGAACGGATACCAGCTTCGATCGGTCAGCGGGCGCCCGGACCACATGCCCCCCGAGGGATCGGGGTTAAGGTTGCAGCCGACAAACCCCAGTTCAAGGATGCAACGCTCAAGCTCTTCTATCGAATTCTCGATCGGGGCCTGTGTGGATTGCGGCAACTGGCAGACCCCGATGAAATGCTCCGGGAAAAGCTGCGTGACCCGGTGGATCAGGTCATTGGACAGGCGCGTCCATGTCTTTGACATCGCTTCGTCGCCCACATGGTGCCCCATGCCCGACGCGCGGGGGGAAAAGATCGTCATGTCGGCTCCCCGCTCCTTCAGGGCGCGAAGCTGGTTGTTAATGATGCTCTCGCGGATTTCGTCGTCCGAGATGGCGCCCAGCACCGGCGGCGGGGCAGTGGGGTCATCGAAATGCGCGATCTGCGCCTTGCGATAGTCCATGAACGCCTTGGGTTCGGTCGTGTAGTGGCCGTGGCAGTCGATAATCATGGCTTAACCCTCGTTCCCGTCATAGTCGGCCTGATCGACATAGATCAGACCCTTTTCCGCCAACCGCGGACGCATGTTGTTGATGTCGAGGCCAAGTTCGCCCGCGCCGTAGCGTTTGCGCACCATGGCCTCGCGTTCCTCCCGTGCGGCAGAGGCGGCCAGAACGGCCGCTGCGCGCAGGCGGGGGACAACGACGACGCCGTCATCGTCGGCCACGATGACGTCACCGGGGTTGACCACCGCATCGGCGCAAGAGATCGGGACGTTCACGTCGCCTAGCGTTTCCTTGACCGTCCCATGGGCCGAAATGCTGCTGGACCAGACGGGAAATCCCATCTTTTCGAGGTCCGCAATATCGCGGCAGCCGGCGTCGATAATCAGCCCGCGCACGCCGCGTGCCTGCATCAGCGTGCCCAGAAGGTCTCCAAAATAGCCCGATTGCGACGCCGATATGGGGCTAAGGACCATGATGTCGCCCGGTTGGCACTGCTCTGCCGCCACATGCAGCATCCAGTTATCGCCCGGAGGGGCCGAGACAGTCACAGCCGTGCCGCTGATCCGCGCCCCTTTCCAGATCGGCCGCATGCGCGGAGCCATCAGACCGGTCCGCCCCTGCGCCTCGTGGACCGTGGCCACGCCGTAGTTTCCCAGCGCATCGGTATCGGCGCGGTTGGCCCGTTTGATGTTGGTGACGACGACAGGCATGGATCTATCTCCGGTTCAGCTGACGGTTTCTGTGCGACAGGCGGCAAAATCGGCCTGTAGCTTTGCATGGTTAAGGTTTCGGCCAATCAGGACAAGCCGGCTTTCACGGGCCTCGCCCGCACGCCATGGGCCGATCTCATCACTTTCGATCAGCATGTGAACGGCCTGCACGACGATGCGGTTTACCTCGCCTGCGACGTCAAGAATGCCCTTGGTGCGCAGGATGTCGGCGCCTCGTTCTGTCAAAAGCGTCTCGAGCCAGTTCTGCAGCCTAGGCCCATCAAGTGGCGCGCCACAGCGCAGGGTGACAGAGGCGATCCCGGCTGATTCAATGTGGTCGTGGTCGTGTTCCGGGCTAACCGAGCCGCCCAGCCGGTCTGCCAGCCGGACCGGGTCAAAACCCTGCCGGTTCATAATATCCGCCGCCGCGACGCGACCCCGGTCAGTTTCGATCAGGGTAGCAAAGGGGTTGATCGCCGCCAGCAGTTCATGGACCGATTGCGAGGCCGCAACCTCAGAGACCTTGTTCAGCACAATGCAATCGGCCACCGCGATCTGGTCGGCGGCGTCAGGGCTGCGCCCGAGCTGGTCAGCGATGTGGATGGCATCAACCACGGTGACGACCGCGTCCAGTCGGCAGCGGCCTGCAAGGATCTGATCGGCCATGAAGGTCTGAAGGACCGGGGCAGGGTTCGCCAGTCCGGTCGTCTCGATCACGATCCCGTCCAGATCGGTGCGGGACCGTAGCAGTTCGCGCAACGTCCTGATCAGATCGCCCCGGATGACGCAGCAGATGCAACCGCTGGACAGCTCGATCAGGTCTTCGGCACCGCTGTCAATGAGGTCGCCGTCGATACCGGCATCGCCAAATTCGTTAACCACGATGGCAAGCTTCAGGTCGCGGGTCTGCGTCAGCAGATGATTGAGCAGAGTGGTTTTGCCCGCCCCAAGCGCCCCCGTCACGATCGTGACGGGCACGCGGGCGTCCGCTGTCCCCTCTGCCTGCATCCCTAGTCCCAGGGCATCAGTGAGACATGGATCACGTCACCGCTGCCCCCAACCGCCTTGATCGCGGCATCCGTATCCTTGAGGCCAAAGCGATGGGTGGTGATCAGATCAAGCGGGAACCGGTCCGAATTCAACTGTTGCAGCGCCAGTTCGCAGCTTTCGTAGTTGTGGCCACGCGCTGCCTTGATCGTGATGTACTTGTTGGCCACCTTGGCCATGGGGAAGTTCGGGAAATCCCCGGCCTCACCCTGGATCAGCAAGGTGCCGCCCTTGCGCTTGAGCGCCTCGATCCCGAGCAGAGTCGGGATCGTCCCGGCGCCAGCGGTGCAATCCAGGGCGACGTCGACGCCTTCGCCGCCGGTGATCTCTGCGATCCGGGCAACGGGGTCTTCAGTCTCAACGTTGATGACGTAGTCAGCACCAAGCTGCAGCGCGACTTCCATCCGCTTTGTGTCCTTGGACGTGCCCGTCACGATGATCAGGGATGCGCCGGCCTGCTTGCAGGCGACGACCTGGCTTAGCCCTTGCTGACCGGGGCCTTGCACCAGAACGCGGCTGTTATAGCCAACGCCGCAATCGAACAGGGCCCACTGAATGCCATTGGCCATGGGGGTCACCACACCGGCAAGTTCGGGGCTCATCCCGTCGGGGACCCGGTGCAGGATCGAGTTCCAGGGCAGGTACATATATTGTGCAAAACCGCCCCACAGGTGCGGCGCCTTGAGCGCCGAGGTATATCCAAAGCGGATCCCGTCGGGGTTCTTGCGCCAGTCAGTCGCCATGCACAGCCGGTAGTCGCCACGATGGCAATGTTCGCAGTTCATGCAGCCGACGTAGTGTTCGGCAAAGACCCGGTCGCCCTCTTTCAGGCCGCGCCGCTTCTTGAAGGTGGCCCCGGCCTTGGCGATGACGCCGATGTTCTCATGACCCATGATCACGGGGTCAGAGATTGGCGGTTTTGCATAGAATTTGACGTCCGTCCCGCAGATGCCCGCCACTTCAACCCGAAGCAGGGCGGCATCGTCTGGAATATCGGGCATGTCATATTCGCGGAATTCGGTACGATGCGGGCCTGTGCGGACCGCTGCGAGGACTTTCTCGGACATCCCGGACACTCCAATTCTGCGTTGACCATTTGGTACCAAACGGCCAGACTGCTAGCAAGAACAGAGTTCCGTATGGCGGAACGCATGGGACAAAAGGCGACGGGTCGCGGGCGTCCTCAGAGGGTATGACACGGCGCGAAAATGTTTGGACGGGCAGCCACGGACACCCGAAATCTGCATTCACTTGAACAGGTTGAAACCTGGACAAGAGAGACCTTTGGTCTGACCGCCGATTGCCTTGTTCTGGTGTCCGAAGAGGCGGGGCGCCTTCCCGGTTTTCCACCCTTGCTGACAGTCGTCCTGTTCTGGACACCGGACGGCACACGACACCGGCTGACCCTGTTCAAACCGGTTGCTGGCGTTGTAGCCGGCGATATGCCCATTCACTGGCTGCGTCCGTCCCTTGTTGACGACGCGGGCGATTGTTGCTGACAAACCGAGGCGGGGCGATAGAACCCGCTCGTCAAACTTGAGGATCCCGAAGATGAGCAGACCCCGTTTCACAGCCGTGTCCCGCACCCAGGGCAACAACCGCGCCCTCAAGGAGGGTCAGGTTGGGCTGACCGACTTTGACCTCGACTTCGAAGAGGTGCCGGTCCTTGTGAAAGGGTTCCGCTGCATGGTCCGTGAACTGGCCTATGACGTCTGCGAGATGGCGCTGACCACCTATCTTTGCGCCAAGACGCATGGGGTGGGCTTTACCGCCTTGCCGATCTTTCTGGTGCGCGATTTCCATCACGGCAACATGATGTGGAACACCACGCTTGGGATGAATAGCCCAAAGGATCTTGAAGGCCGTCGCGTTGGCGTCAACCGGGGCTACACCGTGACAACGGGTGTCTGGGCGCGGTCGATCCTGCAGGACGAACATGATGTGGACCTGTCACGGGTCACTTGGACCCCCTCGGGCGATGAGCATGTGGCAAGCTTTGTGAACCCTGCCAATGTCATCCCAATGGCCAAGGACGAAGACCTGACCGAGGCATTGGGCGCGGGCGCGCTGGCCGGGGTCGTGGGCACAACGGTGGATCATGCCAATGTGGGCCCGATTGTGCCTGATGCCTTTGCGGCCGGGTTGGCCGCCCTCAAGTCGCGCGGTCTTTATCCGATCAACCACCTTGTTGTCGTGAAAGACGAGGTGCTGGCCGCCAACCCCGGTTTGGCCACCCAGCTGTTCGAGGCGTTTTCCGCCTCAAAGGCGCTTTACCTTGATGATCTCAAGGCCGGGCGGATCGAAACCCTGTCCGCCGCCGACAAGGTGCATCTGGCGGCGATGGAGGTGATGAACGACCCATTGCCCTATGGCATCGCCCCGAATGAGGCTGTTCTGAACATGTTGATGGGCCATGCGGTCACGCAACAGATTATCCCCGGACCCACGCCGCTTGAAACACTGTTCGCGGCTGAGACCCTGGACCTCGTGGGCTAGACGTGGAGGAAACGTCAGCCGAGGTGCCATCGTCCCGCTGGGTCGCCTTTCAGTTTCCCGGATTTGGCAAGTATTGGGGCGCTGTGGTGTTGTCCGGCTTTGCCGTGCAGATCCAGACTGTGGCCATCGGCTGGCAGGTCTATGACATGACGCGAAACCCGTTTGATCTGGGGCTGATCGGGCTGTCGCAATTCATGCCCGCCCTTCTTCTGGTGATGGTCACGGGCGCTGTCGCAGACAGGTTTCCCCGGCGGCGGATCATGGGGGTGTGTCTCACGATCGAGGCGCTCGCCGGAACGGGGCTACTGCTTTACACCCATTTCGGGGGCGGGTCGGTCGCGGTGATCCTTGCGCTGCTGGCCGTTTTCGGCACGGCGCGGGCGTTCTTCAACCCGGCGCGACAGTCGATCCTGCCCAACCTTGTCCCGCCCCGGCATCTGGGCAACGCCATCGCGGTCAATTCGACGGCCAACCATCTGGCCCGGATTGGTGGGCCTTTGGCCGGGGGGCTACTTTACGGGCTGTCCGCGCAGCTGGCCTACGGCATGGTGGTGGCCTTTCTCGTCGTCTCTGCACTGCTGGTTCTGGGCATCCCCAAGCCGGCGGTCCGCAAGCCCACCGGACGCACAAGCTGGTCGACGCTTAGCGCGGGGTTTCGCTATATCTGGTCGGAAAAGGTCGTCCTTGGGGCGGTGTCGCTGGACCTGTTCGCGGTGCTGCTGGGCGGGGCGACGGCGCTGATGCCGGTGTATGCCCGCGATATTCTGGATCTTGGACCGTCGGGGCTGGGCCTGCTCATGGCCGGTCCTGCCATCGGGGCCGTGGCCGTGGGGTTCTACCTCATGTCCAACCCGATCCGCGATCACGCGGGGCATATCATGTTTGCCTCCGTCGCGGGTTTCGGCGTCTTCATGCTGGTCTTCGCCTTTTCCGAGACGGTCTGGATCTCGGTCTTGGCGATGATCCTTGCGGGCGGGTGCGACATGGTCAGCGTCTTTGTCCGGGGCACCCTTATCCAGCTTTGGACGCCAGACGAGTTGCGCGGGCGGGTCAATGCCGTCAATCAGGTGGCCATTGGCGCATCCAACGAATTCGGGGCCTTCCGGGCAGGCAGCACCGCGGCCCTCATGGGTCCGGTGGCCGCCGTTGCCCTTGGGGGCATCGGGACGCTGGCCATCGTGGCCCTTTGGATGCGCTGGTTCCCGGCGCTGCGCCAGATCCGCAGGATCGACGAGGTCTAGCCTAGCGATCCCAGAAAACTCAGGATACGGCCCGGGGCATT
Organism: Flavimaricola sp.; assembly: GCA_029255105.1. GTDB lineage: Bacteria > Pseudomonadota > Alphaproteobacteria > Rhodobacterales > Rhodobacteraceae > Flavimaricola. Next base: position 28,447 of record JAQWWH010000079.1, read on the forward strand.
GTCCTCGGTCTGCTCTGCGGTCGGGATATCCCAGTAGTCAGAGCCTTTGAGGCATTCCTGAAGGTAGCGGGCCGCCGAGGTTGCATGAAACCCGTCCGAGCCGGGGATGATCAGGCTGGGGATATCAAGCGACATCAGGTCCTCGGGCTCTGCCCCGGGGGCGGTGTCCCGGTCCATCATGCCGCGCACCATGGCCGATACCGTCAGCAGGTAGCGGGCCTTGTCGAGTGACGCATAGTTCTTTGCAAAATCGTCCGAACTGCGGATCGGCTCACCCCAGGGACCGCCCCGCGGATCGGCGGAAAAGTTCTTGTCGTGGCTGCGGACCAGATCGACGACGGCCCGCAGCCCGTTCTCTTCAACAAAGGCCATGTGGCGGGCGAACCGCTGATGCGAGCTGATCCGGTAATTGGCACCACCAACGGGCCAATAGTGGACCATCGACAGGGTCCGCGCCGGATGCGCGACCGCAAAGGCCATGACCGGGCAGCATCCCATGCAGCCACCCATGATATGGGCCTTTTCAAAGCCAAGATGATCCAGAAGGCCCGCGCCTTGCCGGACATAGCTTTCCCAGCCGATCTTTTCGACGCGGCCACCGGACTGGCCGTTCTCGCGCCGGTCGAACGTGATGCAGGTGTAGGACTTGGGCAGATGATCAAGCAGTTTGATCCGGGCATAGACGCCCAGATCGCTCCACTTCTCGATCCGGGCGTCAAAGCCGCCGGGCGAGTACATCAGAAGGGGCGGGCCCTCTCCGGTGACGTCGTAACGGGTAGAGATGCCGTCAATGTTTGCGAATGCCATCATGATCTTCCCGGTTGGCCTTTGATCTGTCGGGCGGCGCGAACGTCGCCGGCGCATTCGGCCAGCGCATCATGGATCGTGCGCGCAATATTGGCGTAGCTGTCGGGATCCTTGGTCAGGGCGGCGACGTTGTAGCCGACAGCCGCCGTCGACAGCCGGATGCGTCCATCCAGCCATGGCCCGCCGCCAAACCCGCCGATGACGGGGATGCCGACCGACTTGACCACTTCGGGGCCAACGACCGGGCCGGAATTGGTGAAATCCAGCAGGACAGCGCCCGCGGCCTCCAGCATTTGGGCCTCTTCGATCATCCGGGCCGTCATTTCGGCAGGCAATTGCGCCACCGATCCGGCTTGGTTCTCATATGGCAGACCCATCGACAGCGCGGTCTGTGGTGTCAGGCCAAACTGGGCCCAGACGGGCACCCCCGCGCGGGTCAGGGCGGTCACAGCCTCGGGGTAGTCGGCGGCCCCATCCAGCTTGATCATGTCGACACCGGCCTCTTTGACAAAGCGGATCGCGGCGCGCACGGCACTGTCCACGCCTTCCTGCAAGGGACCATAGGGGAAATCAGCGCTGACCAGCGCAGTCTTCGTTCCGCGGCGGACCGCCCGTGTGACAACGATCATCTCGTCCATGGTCACTTCAAGTGGGTTGTCATGGCCCCACAGGTTCTTGCCCACGGTGTCCCCGACCGACACGATGTCAACGCCCACCCGGTCGGCAATCGCGGCCATGTGGTAGTCCCATGCCACCACGCCAAAGATCTTTTCGCCGCGCTTTTTCTTATCGTGCAGGGCGGGAATTGTGACGGCGGTCATATGACAAACTCTTCCATGGTTTCGGGGGCGAACATTTCATCGACACTCAACAGGCGCGGGGACAGGCCCGACCCGTGGTGATAGCGCAGGAACGTCTCAAGCGTCTGGCGGTTGCGTTCCACGCCGTAGGGCCAGAAATCCGGGCCCATCATGGCAAAGGTTTCTTCGACATGGGCATTGAACCAAGGCAACATGCCTTTGAGGGCGGCCGTCTCTTGCAGCCCCTCGTAGGTTAGTTTCTGGGCCTCGCGAAAAGCCTGAAACAGGTTCATGGCGATCCAGCGGTTGGCCTCGTAGACCTCGCGCCGGATGGCAATGACATGCATGATCGGGAAAATACCCGTCTCGCGCCAATAGGCCTGTTCGACGGGGACGAAATCCTCGAACAGCCGTTTGACCGTGACCCCGTCAAAGGTGGAGGGCTTGCGGGCCGTGTGCAGGGCGTCGATCTCGCCTGTGGCAAGCATCTGGGCAAGGGTCTGGTCGGGGCCGATCCGCTCTACCCGGATGTTCGGCGGCAGATCCAGCTTGAGCTTTTCGTCGCGGTTGGGCGATTCTTCCCCGCCGGTGACATAGGTGACTGAATCGACCGGCACGCCGTAATGCTCGTCCAGAATGCCGCGGATCCAGACCGGGGCCGTCATCTGGTATTCCGGCGTTCCGATGCGTTTGCCGATCAGGTCGGATGGCTTTGTGATGCCTGCATTGGCATTCACATAGATGCAGGAGTGGCGAAAAAAGCGGCTGGGAAAGACCGGGATCGCCACAAAGGGCCGGTCCGGTTTGAACAGTGACACGACGTAAGAGGACATCGACAGTTCCGAGACGTCGAATTCCTTGTTCCGCAACATCCGGAAAAAGGTTTCCTCAACGATCATGTTGAGGAAGGTGACATCAATGCCCGAGGGCCGGACCCGGCCATCCATAAGCGGTTGAACCCGATCGTAATCCCAGCATCCGATCGTCAGATTGAGGTTGGCCATGGAAGCGGTCCTTTGAGGGGTCAGTAGAATTCGTCGAAGTGCAGCTGCCTCATCGGCGTTCCGGCCTCATGCGCCATCTTCTGGATCGCGGCCGACATCACGGCAGGACCGGCGAAGTAAATCTCGTGATCTTTTAGACCCTCACCCATGGCGTCGCGCACGATGTCATGAACAAATCCGCCGGGCCCGGTCCATGCCGGATCGGGTTCTGACAGGACGGTCGTCAGGGTGATAGCCGGATGCAATCCGGTCAGCAGGGCGGGATCGAACAGGTCTGCTTGGGTGCGGCAGCCATAGAAGATGTGCATCTTCCGGTCCTCGAGGAGGCCCGCCGCGACTGCACCCCGGGCGATCGACACCATTGGGGACAGGCCCGAGCCGCCAGCCATCAGCACGATGTCGCGGGGGCATTCGGTGTCGAGGTAGGCGGTGCCATAGGGGCCGTCGAAATCAAGGGTGTCGCCCGGTTGCGCGGCGTCAAACAGGTGTCCCGTCAGCGCGCCCCCCGGAACCCGGCGGATCTGGAACTGCCATTGTCCGGTTCCGGGCAGGTTGGAAAAGGAATAGGGCCTGCCGCCCGCAATACCCTCAACCGAAATCAGGGCATATTGACCGGGGTGGAACATGTCGTTCCCGGACATCTCAAAGGTAAATTCCGTGATGTCGTGGGTGATCGGGACAGCCGACACCAACCTGCCCGAGCGGCGCGTGGGGTGTGGCATCACCGCGAATTTAGGATCGGCGCGGAACTTGATCTTGCAGGGGCCATTCGGGCTGGCCTGACAACCCAGAAAGCGGTTCCGCTTAAGATCCCGTTCCGACCAGGCGGGCGGATCCTCGCGCAGGTGCGTCACAGATCCTTCGATGACCTCGAACCGGCAATTCCCGCAGGATCCGACGTTGCAGGAATAGGCCATCCCCAGACCGGCACGCAGGGCCGCGCGCAGGATTGTGTCGCCTTCGGCGCACTCAAAGACGGTGCCGTCCGGCGCCAGGCTGATTTCGACCAAGATTTCTTCCCCCCTGAACCTGACGCCTTAGCGTCAGATGTAGACCCTTTGTCTTTTGATATAGCCAAGCCGTTCCGAGATCGCCGTGGCGGCCTCGAGCACGGTTTGTGACAGCTTGTTGAACTGGCTGCGCCGAATGCGGACGCGCGGCCCGGCCACGCCAACGGCGGCGATGATCCTGCCTTCGCCATTGTAGATCGGCGCCGCGATGCACCGTGTTCCGGCATCGCAGGTTTCGTCTTCGGTTGCGTAGCCCTGCCGCTTGACCTTGCGGATCTGGTTGCGCAGTTCTTCTTCGTCGAGCACCGTTGCAGGCGTCCGCGCGACCCTTGGCTGCGCCAGAAATTTCTTTAGCTCGGGTTCACGAAGCCCTGACAAAAGGCTCATGCCTTCGGCGGTGCAATAGGCCGGTCGCAACTGACCCGTGGCAGAGCGCAGCCTGAGGGTTTGCGGACTTTCCAGGTCGTGCAACAGAACAACGCTTTGCCGTTCCAGCACAGCCAGGCGCACGTTTTCGCCGGTCTTTTCGCGTAACTCGTTCAGGATCTGTCGCGACTCTGTCGTGACATCCAGTCGTGCGCGGACCAACGAGCCTAGGGTGAACAACTCGATCCCAAGGCAATACCGGCCGGTCTCGGGGTTCTGTTGTAGCAGACCTTCGTCAAGCAGGGCGCTTGCCAGTCGGTGGACGGTGCTTTTGGCAACGCCAAGACGCTTGGCCAGTTCGCTGATCCCGACGTCTTCGTCTTCGGCGCTAAAGGTCTTGAGAAGGTGTATCGCCGTCGTGACCGAGGACAGGCGTCCCCCGTCGCGGCGCGGGTTGCGGCGGGTTTCGGTTTTGGGCTTTGGGGTAAGATCATCACTCATGTGTAGCTACTTGTTCCGCTGAAAAGAACGATGTTCCATTTCTGGCGGTCTCGCTGACACGAGTCAATCTTTCGCGGGGAGCTGTCTGGCCCGCGACGTAAGGTATGATGAAGGGGCAGGATGCCACAATCAACCCTCCTTGACAGGCCCGGAATCGGGGTTTGCGTCCCCCGGGCCTTGTGCGTCATCGGCATGGGAACGGTCGTGGCTGTGGTGATGCCCGTGTCCATGCCCGTGTCCATGGCTGTGGCTGTGCCCATGGCTATGACCGTGCCCATGCCCAAGGCCGTGATCATGCCCATGACTGTGCGTGTGGCCGTCCGCATGGGTGTGGCTGTGGTCGCCAACATGCCGATGAGCCGGGGTCGGAACCGCGTCAGGATCTGCAAAGTGGATGCGTTCATGGCGCCGTGGTCCAAGCGGGTCTTCTGAAAACAACAGCGACTTCACGGTGACCGGTACGGTGAACGATGGCAGGCGGATCTTGCCAAGGTCGATAAAGTCAAAGTCGCGCAGGCTGATCCCGTCCAGGATCAGGAGGTCATTCTCGATCTCCAATTCCTCACGCAGGATGCCCCCAAGGGTCTGGGCAATATCCCCGTCCAGCATAACATATAGCGGATGCCCGGCCGCAAGGCGCGGCGCAAGCGCGTCAGCGACACCGTCGGCAAGGGCCCGGATCGGGGCATAATCGGGCGGCAGCGTGTAGTCGAACATCAACGCCACTTCGTTCTCAGCCGGGGTCAGGTCAAAGGCCACGAAATGCCGGGCAATGGCGGCGCTGATCGCGGCGGCATCCGGCCGGTCCTGCATGTCGATGTCGGGTTTGAGGACCTGCATGCTTCTGCGGGGCAGGACCCGGCCGGGGGCCGTGATCGTGCTGGTCTGACCGCTAAGCTGGACCGAATATTCCGAGGCCCCAAGAGCCGTCGCCCGGATACAGGCAGCGGCGGGTAGCATGGGCGTGCCGAAGGCCCCGGCAAGGACCCGCTCGCGCAATGCGGCACCCAGATGGATACCCAGATCGCCAAAATCGCGGCTTTCGCGCCCGCCGACATATTCACCCACGCCACCGGAAAAGACGACACCATCAAGGTTGTCGAGGTCGTCTGGCACCTCGGTCAGGAAAAGGCCCGCGACAGCCTGTGGCAAAGGCCGCTGCGTGACGGCTTGTTCCACAAGGCCCGCCATATGGGCGGCGACCGTCGCCATCTGGCTGCCCGATGCAGGGTCACCCACCTTTAGCGGCACCCCGGCGGCACGCGCGTGGTGAAGTCCGGCAGGGTCGGCCCGCACGACATGCCCGTCCGCCGTCGCAATCAGCCGCCCACCAACGTGCAGGGCCGCGGTCCAGACGACCTTGCCGTTCTCGCACAGGGTCAGTTTCGTCGTGCCGCCGCCGATGTCGATGTTGAGGATGCGGCCCTCCTGGTCATGGCTCATCTTGGCCGCGCCAGATCCATAGGCGGCCAGCATCGCCTCCATATGGTTACCTGCTGTGGCGGTGACGAAATCCCCGCCCTTGGCCGAAACGATGTCGGCAATGGCCTGGGCGTTGTCACGTCGCAGCGCCTCACCCGTCAGGATGACGACGCCTGTGTCGATGTCGCTGGGCCGAATGGCCGCGGCTGCATAGGCGTCATCGATGATCGCCCCGAGGGCGCCGGCATCGATCCGGTTTTCGTCCGCGTAGGGGGTAAAGGACACCGGCGACTCAAAGGCCGTCTTGCGGTCGACGATGACATACCGGCTGGCAAGGCTGTGGCCGACACGCTGCAGGTGGATGGTGGAAAAGATAACCTGCGTCCCGGCTGACCCGATATCGATTCCTACCGACGTCAACGAGACGTTGTCACGCTGCCAGATAGGGTTGTCCTCAAGGGGTCCGGGATCAATATCATCATGATCGTGATCCGCGTCACCATCATGTTCATGAGCATAGAAATCACCGAACATATGGTCATCTACAGTGTGTTGTCCGGTATTGTTCTTCTGCTCTGGCATGCCTGGTTGTTCCTCTATGCGGACCATCGGTCCATTGACGGAACAGTAGCCGTGGCCTAGGCTCGGTGCAACGTAAATTATCGCGGTTGGGCCGTCGGCGTGTATGCCCGGTTCTTGCGACAGGGAGAGCGCACATGGTCAAGTCAGCCATCGTCTCGGACAAGCTTGCAGAGAAGTTCAAGACCGAAAAAGAAACACCCTACACCCGCTTTATCGCGGATGAAGGGCTGGACATCATCGATGGCCTCTACATCCCCAGCCTGCACGAGGTTGAGCTAAAGCCTTGGGCACGCCGGGGCGGCAATGCGGTGTTCATCAACCACGATGCATCGCGTACCTCTAACGACTGCTACGTGATGGAGATCCCCCCGGCACAAAAGCTTGCGCCGCAGCGCCAGCTTTACGAAGAGACGATCCTGATCCTGTCCGGCCGCGGCTCGACCACCGTGTGGAACGACAGCGGCGACAAGGCGAGCTTTGAGTGGGGCCCGGGCGCCATCTTTGGCATCCCCCTGAACGCCAATCACCAGCACTTTAACGGATCGGGTTCTGCGCCGGCGCGGTTCGTGGCTGTCACCAACATGCCCCCCTTGCTGAACGTGTTCGAAGAGCCAGAGTTCATCTTTGGCACCGAGCACGATTTCAAAGGCCGCTTTTCGGGCGAGCCTGATTACTTTGCCGATCAGGGTGAACAGAAGGGCCTCCTGATGGAGACCAACTTTGTGGCCGATGCCGTCAACCTGCCGCTGATCGAGGCGAAAGAGCGTGGGGCAGGGGGCGGTCACATCCGCTTCCAGCTGGCAAAGTCGTCGATGAACAGCCACATCAGCCAGTTCCCAATCGGGACCTATAAAAAGTGCCACCGCCACGGCCCCGGCGCCCATGTGATCATCCTGTCGGGCGAGGGATATTCCCTTATGTATCCCGAGGGCGAAGAGCCGACCCGCTACGAGTGGAAGGTCGGTTCGATGATCGTGCCGCCGAACATGTGGTTCCACCAGCACTTCAACACCGGCACGACACCCGCCCGCTACCTTGCGTTCAAGTATGAGGGCGTCGCGATCCGCAACGCGCAAGGCGTGCCGAAGGCGTGGATTTCGCGCCGGATCGGTGGCGACCAGATCGACTACGCGGACGAAAGCCGCGAAGTCCGGACAATGTTTGCCGATGCCCTTGCCGCCAACGGTCTGACGCCCAAGATGGACGCAGCCTACGAGGCAGAGATACCGGAATTGCCGCCCATCGGTTAAGGGACGGTCAGAACGTGCAGATTACGCCCCCGCGGCTTTGCCTGCGGGTGATTAGGAGGAGGAACAGACATGCTGCGCAAAGAGGTTAACGAGCTTCTCACCCAGACCGATGTCGGAACGCCGATGGGCGAAATGTTTCGCCAGTACTGGATTCCCGCGCTTCTGGCGTCCGAGCTACCCGAGGACGACTGCCCGCCTGTGCGGGTCAAGCTGCTGGGCGAGCGTCTGATCGCGTTTCGCGACAGCAAGGGCCGCTACGGTCTGATGGACGAATTCTGCGCCCATCGCGGCGTATCGCTCTGGTTCGGCCGGAACGAGGAAGACGGGCTGCGCTGCCCCTATCATGGCTGGAAATACGACTACACCGGCCAGTGCATCGAGGTGCCGTCCGAACCCGAAGAGTCCGGCTTTTGCGCCAAGATCAAGCTTAAGGGCTATCCGCTGATCAAGATCGGCGACGTCCTTTGGACCCACATGGGCGAGAAAGAGAGCCGTCCGCCGGAACCCACTTGGGAATTCGCCACCGTCCCGTCCGAACAGACATTCACCTCAAAGCGCTGGCAGGAATCCAACTGGCTCCAGGCGATGGAGGGTGGCATTGATTCAAGCCATGTTTCCTTCCTGCATTCCGGCAGCCTCAAGACCGATCCGCTGTTCCGCGGCGCCAAGGGCAACAAATACAATCAGGCCGACAAGAAACCGGTTTTCGAGGTCACCGAACATGACGGCGGCCTTTACATCGGGGCCCGCCGGATGGCCGAAGAAGGGCACTACTACTGGCGCATCACGCCTTGGGTCATGCCGTCCTTTACCATGGTCCCGCCGCGTGGCGATCACCCGATGCACGGGCATTTCTGGGTTCCGATCGACGACGAAAACTGCTGGGCTTGGTCCTTTGACTACCACCCGGTCCGCGCCCTGACCCCGGAAGAGCGGCAGGCGATGATCGACGGTTACGGCGTACACAACCAATACGAAGCCCCCGGCAGCTTCCGCCCGCGCCAGAACAAGGACAACGACTACCTGATGGACCGCGAGGCCCAGAAGCGAGGCGAGACCTATTCGGGCGTCTGGGGCATCGCGATGCAGGATGCGTCGTTGCAGGAAAGCATGGGGCCGATCGTTGACCGGACCAAGGAAAACCTTGTGTCCACGGACAACGGGATCATCATGGCCCGCCACCGTCTGCGCAAGGCCGCCGTGGCGCTGCGCGACAAGGGCACACCTCCGCCGGGCCGCAGCCCGGAACATCAGATGGTCAGGTCCGCTGCGCGGGTCCTGCCTCCGGATGAGCCTTTCGCAGAGGCCATGAAAGAAGACCTCAAGGTTCGCCCCGGCGAAAAGCAGACGTCCGTCTGATGAAAGGGGCGGTCTGATCATGTTGGAAACGACACGGCCAACCCTGTTGTCCAGCTGCGCCTGGGCTGCAACAGCGGCCGAGGCGCGGTTTCGGGTCGACTATCCCAATTCACGAACCCGCGCCTCGCGCATCTTCGCCCTTGATGCCGGAGCGGCCGAGGCGATGTATGCCATAACCGAGGACCCGTGGAAAGGCGCCCACTTCCTGACCGTGGGGGGCAACGGGGTTGTCGATCCGGATGCCACCGCTGCAGATGACCTGCCCCTGATCGGGCCGGATGGGGCCGCCATCCGCCTGTCGCAAGAGATCGACGGGGCTGACGTCGTCATCCTGCTTGCCTCGACCGACAGGCAAATCGGGGCGGCCGAAGTGATCGCCCGCGAGGCCTATATGCGCAAGATCATGATCGCCGGTCTGGCCCTGAGCAACGGGCTGTCCGGCTCTGCCACCGACAGGGTTGTGGCCGCGCTGCGCCCCTTTGCCTCGGTGCTGGTGGTGGCGTCGGACAACGACTTTATCCCTGCCATGCTAACCGCGCTAAGGGCCTGACAATCATGCTTCAATCACTGGCGATGCTTCCACTGGGGTTTGTGATCGGGATGGGCCATGCGCTTGAAACCGACCACCTTGCCGCTGTATCCAACATGCTGGCCCGGAAGGGCAACAAGCGGGCGTTGATCGCGCGGGGGGCTTTCTGGGGGCTGGGGCACACCCTGTCGCTTTTTGCGATTTGCAGCGTCGTTGTCATCTTGGGTCTTACCATTTCCGGCGGCTTGCAGGCCGGACTGGAATTCGTCGTGGGCGTCATGATCGTGGCGCTGGGCGTACAGACCCTGTGGCGGATGTATCGCGACAGGGTGCATGCCCATATCCACTCTCACGGTGAAGCAGTGCATTTGCACCTGCACTCGCACGCCGGGGAAAAGGTGCCGCACCAAGAGGCGGCCCACGCGCATGAACACCGGCGCACCAACCTCAAGGCACTGGCCATTGGCCTTGTCCACGGGGCGGCAGGGTCTGGCGCGCTTTTGGTGCTGACCGTCAGCGCGACCCAGTCGATCTGGCAGGCGCTGGTCTATTTCGCCGTCTTCGGGATCGGGTCACTGGTCGGCATGGCCGCGTTGTCCGCCGTTGTCGCCTTGCCGTTGACGGCGGCCCAGCGGGGCACGACATGGCTGCGCAACGGCACGACAGGCCTGATCGGCTGTGCGGCGCTGTGGTTCGGGGCAGTCATCATGTTTGAGAACGGGACGGCATTGCAGCACCTGCTGCGCTGACCCAAGGGGGGATAAGGCGATGTGTGGCGAACTCGACGACAATGTTCAGATCGGGCAGGACCTGCTCGACAAGCTCAAGGTGATGAGCGGGATGCTTGGCCTCACGACCGGGGGCGCGGCAGGGCAGGGGCCAACCGGGCTTGAGACGGCCGAAGGACGGGCGGTCTATATGGAGTCGCTGTTCAACGCAGGTCTGACCCGGGCGCTGGCGGACACCAATGCGGCCGAACCCGAAGAGATCGTCGATGCCATCGCCTCGCAGGCCATCGCCTTTGGGCGGCTTGCCGGATTTCTGGCCGGACAGTTGCCGCCTGAGGCTGACCTGTTCCGCACCACGATGGAGGCCATGATGGCGGGCCACGCGGAAACCGCGCGGCTGGCGCGGCAATACCGGCATGATCAGGATCATGCCCATGGTCACAGCCACGACCATGACCACGATCATCACCACTAGCAGGACATGGCACCAATGGGGTCCTTTGCCTTTCTGACCGACGGGGTCTGGCTTCGGGCGCTGGCGCGGGACGCGTTTGGCAAGGATTTCTGGGGCTTTCTGGCCGCGGCCATAGGCTTTGGCGTGCTGTGTTGGTGGTGGAAAGGGGCCGGGGTGACCCTCGAGGCCCTGCGCAGCGATGTTGAGATGCTGCTCAAGGTGCTGCCCCGCATCGTGCTGGCCCTCTCGATTGCCGCCCTGATCTGGGTGATGCTGCCGCGGGACCGGATTTCCGGGCTTGTCGGGCAAGAGGCCGGACTGGCCGGGCTGATCATCGCCACGATGGCCGGGGCGCTGACGCCGGGCGGGCCATCGTCGGCCTATGCCCTTCTTGCCGTGCTGGGGACGTCCGGGGCGGACAGGGGGGCGATGATCGCCTATATCACCGCCTGGGCCACACTGGGCCTGCAACGTGTGCTGGTCTGGGATGTGCCCTTCATGGGGGCAGAGTTCGCGATGCTGCGTGTGCTCGTCAGCCTGCCGTTGCCGATCCTGGCCGGGCTGATCGCCCGCAGGCTGCCGTTCGAGATGATCCTGCGTGATATCGTGCCCATGACCGTGAAAGGGCGCGGCGAATGATGAGCATCGGGATCGTCATTCTGACAATCTGCCTTCTTGTGCTTGTCTCCCTGGCGCTGCGCCGACGTGAAGACCCGGGGCCTGTGGTCCGGCGGATGCTGGAACAGTTCTCCAAGCTGATCCCCCGGATGCTTTGCGCCCTCGTGGCGGCGGGGTTCATTGCCCAGTTGATCCCGCAGCAGGCGATTGCCGCACTCTTGGGGGAAGAGGCGGGGATCGTGGCGCTACCCATTGCCGCGCTCAGCGGGCTTATCGTGCCGGCCGGCCCCGTCATCGCCTTTGCCATTGCGGCGGTCTTTGCGAAATCCGGGGCCTCGGCTGCGGCGCTTGTGACATTCATCACGTCCTGGACGCTTTTTGCCACACACCGCATCCTGATCTACGAGCTGCCCCTTCTGGGCCCATCGTTCTTGCGGCTACGGGCGACGTCCGTCCTTCTGATGCCATTTGCTGCGGGTGTTCTGGCGATGCTGATCGGCCTGATGACCAGCTACGGCACCCCGATCATCCACTGACCCACAAAAGGAACCGCATCATGTCCGACTACACCAAGTACCAGTCCGATGTGATCGTTGACCTGCTACAGCATTATGAGTTCGAGTATATCGCCATCAATCCCGGCGCCAGCTTTCGCGGGCTGCATGACAGCCTGATCAACTATGGCGGCGATAACCCCAAGATGCTGGTCTGCCAGCATGAGGAAACGGCGGTGCAGATCGCCCATGGCTATGCCCGCGCCACGGGCCGGCCCATGGCCTGTATCCTGCACGACCTGGTGGGTCTGTTGCACGGCCAGATGGCGATCTACTACGCTTTTACCGACCGGGCCCCCGTGTTCATCCTTGGGGCGACAGGCCCGATGGATGAGGGCAAACGCAGGCCCCGGTCGGATTGGCATCACACCGCTCAAAGCCAGGGCGACGCTGTGCGCAACTTTACCAAGTACGACTATCAGCCCCACGCCATCGAAGGGGTGACCGACAGCTTCATGCGGGCCTATTCGACCATGGTGACCGAACCGCAGGGACCGACCTATCTGTGCTACGATGCCCTCTTGCAGGAAACGCCCCTGACCGCCGAGGTCAGGATGCCCCCGGCCGACGCGCAGCGCGCCCCCGCCCCGATGGCGGCGGATCCGGTCGTCCTTGAACGGATCGTGGCGACCCTTCTGGCGGCAGAAAGCCCCTGGATCATGGCAGAATTCACCGGGCGGCAACCAGGCAATTTTGAAAAGCTGGTCGCACTGGCCGAAACCCTTGGCGTTGCCGTCTGGGACGTCAATTCGGCCCTGTGCTTTCCCAACCGACACAAGCAGAACCTGTCGATGGACACGCCCAGTCTGGCAAAGGCGGACGCCATCCTCGCCCTTGATGTCCGCGACTGGGAAAAGGCGACTGCCAAACTCGACAGTACCACGCGCGAATTGAACTCCTACCTGTCCGAAGACTGCATCTGGATGGACGTGGGCTTTCACGAGACGGGGCTGAAATCCTGGTCCCTCGACTACGGGCGCTACCTGAGCAAGGCGTTCAGCGCGCTGGGCGATCCCCGTCTGGCCATGCTGCAGATGACCGAGATTGCAGAGCGGCTGATCGCGGCCGATCCCGCGCTGCCCGGCAAGATCGCCGCACGCAAAGCCCGGATCGCAGAGCGGCACGACGCGCTTTTTGCCGGTTGGGCGGCCGAGGCAGAGGCGCAGCGCGAAGGGTCCCCCCTGACCCTGCCCCGTCTTGCGCAAGAGGTCTGGGACGTAATCGGGCAAGAGGATTGGGTGCTAAGTTGCGGAACCCTGCGTCAATGGACGCGTAAGTTGTGGGACTTTGACAAGCCCTACCGCCATCCGGGCAAATCCCTTGGTACGTCGACCCAGATCGGCATGTCGCTAGGCGTGGCGCTGGCGCACAAGGGGACCGACAAGGTCGTCGTGGCGATCCAGCCCGACGGCGATCTGATGTACGACGCGGGCGCCCTCTGGACCGCAGCCAAGCACGAGATCCCGCTGCTTATCGTGATGTTCAACAACCGGGCCTACTATAACGACTGGCACCACCAGATCCGGATGGCGCGGGCCCGCGGCACGGATGAAGGCAAGGCGCATATCGGGATGGACATCTTCGATCCCGAACCGGACTTTGCCATGATCGCCAAGGGCATGGGCATGTGGGCCGAAGGGCCGATTGACACCCCCGAAGAGGTGGGGCCCGCCCTGCGCCGCGCCCTTGAGGTTGTGAAATCGGGCAAGCCCGCCCTGGTGGACATCATCACCCGGCATCGTTGACCGGGGACGAGGACTGCCGGTTTCGTCAAGGCTGTCGTTCACGGATTATTTCACTTAGCCATCTGAACAATGCCGTCGTAGAACGAGGGCATGGCTTATGATTATGACAAACTATACGGATCTCAGCCGCAGGCATTGGGCGATCCTACTAAGGTTTTCGTGGATTTTTTCGATCGCAGCACGCGCCAGAACCTTAGGGTTCTGGACGTTGGCTGCGGGCAGGGCAGGGATGCCGTGTTCATTGCGCGCAAGGGTCACAGCGTCATCGGCGTTGATTTGTCGCCCAACGGGATCCGCGACCTGAACAAGGCCGCCAAGGCCGAACAGCTGTCCATTGAGGGCGTTGTCGCTGACATTTCGACCTACACCCCGGAGGGTGATTTCGATGTCGTTCTGATTGATCGAACCCTGCATATGTTGCCACGCAAAGAACGGCTTGAGGCGCTTGGCCGTCTGATCGGTTTTGTGCGTCCCGGCGGTTGGGTCCTGATCGCGGACGAACCTGCGAACATGCAGGATTTCAAGGACGCATTCGCGGCAAGCGATCTGGTTTGGGATATCCTGTTGGACAAGGGCGGAAGCCTGTTCCTTCAGCGGGATTGATCCTGGTCTGGACCGAAGGCCGACCTTCGACGCTGCGTCCTTGCGCGTCCAATAGAACAAAAATGGCGCCCCGATCCGGGGCGCCATCTACTTCGTCCTTAAGATCTGCTTACTGCGTGCAAGCCGCAGAGGCGAACTCGATGCCATCAGCGTTGGGGGCATAGGCGAAATCGCAGGTCATACCGACCGTCAGCGCCCCGCGGTCTGCTTCGGCCCCGTCGATCGTCAGCGCCGTGCGAGAGCCCGAGATTTCGCCCGTCATCTCGCCCTCTGCGCCGGTGAACCCGACAACCTTGCCATCATCCTCAAGCGACAGGATCGCCGAGGTGACCATCATCATCTCGGGCTCTGCCTCGGCCATGACCTCGCCTGTGCAGGTGGCTACCTTGAATTCCAGCGGGTCTGTTGCCGGATCATAGGTGAATTCGCAGTTCATGCCGACCATGAGGGCGCTACGTTCTGCGCTTTCGCCGTTGATCGTCAGGGTCGTGCGCGATCCCGACACTTCAGCCGCGACCGAAGCATCGCCGTTCATGAAGCCAACAAGCTTGTTCCCGTCCTCAAGCGACACAATGTCAGAGGTGACGGTGACGGTTGGAATCTCAACCTCAAGGGCCGCCGCGATGATCGCCGTGGTCTCAGGGCTTTGCAGCAGGGCGCTGCGGACCTGTTCGGCCACAACGTCACCCCGGGCAGGGTCAATCGATAGGCTCAACTTTTCGGCGTCGGCAAGGAAGGTCGGATCAGTCAGAACGGCCATATAGGCGTCCCGCAACTCTTCGAGGATCTCGTCCGGCACGCCCGGAGGGGCAGCCGTCAGACGGCCAAGGTTGGAGTTCGCGTCAATCAGGTTGACGATCGCCCGGCCCTTGTCGGTCGTGGCATAATCGATTGCCTGTGGCTGCATGTCGCCACCCACGGCCAGCGCGAAGAAGCCGTTACCACCATCGACAAAGGGACGCAGCGATTCCAGCGAGGCCACCTGGCCCACCACTTCCCCACGCATCATCGCCATTTCACCCTCGTTGCCATTGTAGCCGGGGATCATCTGGATATTGAGGTCAAGGCCATCGGCCAAAAGCTTGGTCTCGGTGTAGTTGGCAGACCCGACGCCAGAGGCCGCGAAAAGCACCGGACCGGGGGCTGCGATCAGATCGTCAAAGCTTTGCAATCCGCTGTTGGACGACAGCACCATCGTGCGGGCGTCGGAAGAGGCCTTGCCGACCCAGCTGAACTCATTGAGGTCGAATCGGATCCCTTCCTGGCCGAGGATCTGCGCATAGATCAGACCGGTGTTGAATGTGCCGATGGTCAGACCGTCGGGATCGGATGCAAACAGTGTGTTCGCCCCGATGATATGGCCAGCCCCCGGCAGGTTGTTAAAGATCACCCGGTCGGCACCCAGGTACTCACCGAGGTAGTTGCCAATCAACCGCCCATAAGCGTCATAGCCGCCGCCCGGACTGGTGGCGATGATATAGGTGATGGTCTTGCCTTCGTAGTAGTTCTCGGAAACGGCAGGACCGGCAATAGCGGCCGCGACAGCAGCCGTGAAAAGGATACGCTTCATTCTTTCCTCCCTGATTGCGCAGGCGGGGCTCTCCCTTCCCCGGTCCTGCAAGTCGCCGATTTTACTCGTCTGCCGGCGGCACCCAGACGTCCTCAAATCCCTCGGCTGGTTCCAACTGGTCGAACCAGTCAAGCCCGATGGCCTTCATCACGCGGCTGTTGCAGACGATCACACGTGCTTCGACATCCGAGTTGTTGAACCGTTTGTGCGCCACGTAGGGCGGCACATAGATGAAATCCCCGGGGCCCCAGTCATAGCGTTTCGGGGTCGTGTCCCAGGTCCATTCAAACTCGACCTTGCATTCGAACTGCACATCGTAATGCAGATCGTAGCCTGTGCCCTCGATCACAAAGGCGATCTCTTCGGTCAGGTGCCGGCTGGTGCCGGTGGCCTTGCCCGCGTCGATGAACTGCATGTAGGCGTCAATGCAGCATTCCTTGGTGTCCATCCGCTCATTGATGATGTGCTTGATGAGACCGTCAGCCGAACGTTCGATGGGCATCTGGGCCGATTTCACGACGTTCAGGCGGTCTTTGTATTCCTTGCGGAACTCCTGACTGGCCTTGAGGGCGTCGTTGTAGAATGTGACCTCGGGTGCATCGGCCTTGGCACGCTGCCGCTCGATGGCGTCGACGAAAGTTTGTGGATCCATGTGTTTCTCTCCTGTCCGTCAGAGGCTTGCCGGTGGTGCGTAGTCTTCGTGACCAGGCACCGGCTCGGTCGGCGGGAATTCAACCATCTTCTGGAAGATCATGTGCATGAACAGGAACAGCGGCTTGGCCTTGAGCACGAGGACAAAGCTTTCGTCGTCGCTGTCGTTCAGGTGCTGGTGGACACAGGCATTCTCGACGATCAGCGCGTCTCCGGCCTCCCAGTCCATGCGGCGGCCGTCGTGGATGTCATGCCCCTTGCCCTTGAGGACAAAGAACACGGCCGAGTTCATGTGACCGTGGATCTGCCCATAGCCGTGGGGGGCAAAGGCATCCACATGGGCCTCGATCGACTGGGCGATCCGGTTGGCTTGTGGGTTGATGACCTTCTTGCCAAAGTTATGGGGCCCACCCTTCCACTTCATGTCGCTGGTCTTGTAGACCCGCGGCTGCTTGTAAAGCTCTTCCTTCATCTCGCCGTAGGTGCCCTCAAGGGCGCGGACAAAGGTGCGCTTTTTGGTCCAGCGTTCCCAGACCACCTTTTCGCGGCCTGCCTCACTGTTGTGGCCTACACCGGCCTCGGTTTCGTCGGACATGATCCCTCCCCGGACGCATTGCGTTATGTCAACGTTAGACGCTCCCGGGCATTCCAGTCAACGGGACGGCATTCCACATAGGGGAACAGCGGCCTTCAATCGCCGACAACATCCCTTAACTCGTGGGCTGTGATCGGCAGGCCAAGGTAGCTTGCCTGCGGCTCGTGCAACAACTCCCGGACGTCATCGGGGCCCAGCCGCTTGATCAGCTGGTCGATCAGGCCAAAGAGGGGCAGGGACAATCCCGCACTTTGAGAAAGCTCCAGCGTCAGGTCCATGTCCTTCTCCTGCCATGTGAAACGACTGGTGTCCCAGCGTTCCAGCGTCGTGTTGCGGGCGGGGCATTTCAGAAGGGTCTCGCGCATGGCCTGCGCATCGATCCCGCAGGCCTTGGCCAGGGCCAGGGTTTCGTAGTTGGCCACGCAGGCAGCCCAATGCATCATGTTGTTGCAGGTCTTGGCGATCTGGCCGCAGCCGACCGGCCCGATGTGTTCAACGCTGCGACTATAGGCCATCAGGACCGGGGTGACCCTTGCGATGTCCTCTTCGGTCCCGCCACACAGCGAGATCAGCTCGCCTTTGCGGGCGCCCTGCATACCGTAGCAAACCGGCGCGTCGACAAATCCGACGCCGGCCGCGCTGCACAGGGCGCCAAGGTCCATCATCGTCTTGGGGTGATTGGTCGCGCTGACCACGATTGTCGTCCCGGCGGCCGGACCTGCGGCCAGAAGTGCAGTCACCACGGCATGGCTTTGGTCGTCATTGGCGACCATCACAAGGATCACCGACGTGCCGTCGACAAGGGCGGCCAGATCGGGCGCGGGGGTCAGGCCGCGGGCGACAGCGGCGTCCATCGCGGCGGAGTCGGGGTCAAAGGCGATGACCTCCATGCCCTTGTCCAAAACATGACCGGCCATCTCTAGACCCATTGCGCCTACTCCGGCAACTCCAACACGCATCCGCTGTCCTCCCTGATTGTTTCGCCTGGTCGGGCATTTGCCGATCCTTTGACTGTTGGCAAAGCTTGTGACGCGGCCTCGCCAATTCAACGACGGCGATCCTCATGTTCCGCTATGTGGAATGATGGTCCAAATACAATTGTTGCGGGCCGGATCTCTCTCCTACGGTGACACAAAGCCGGCTTGGTCGGGTGGGACCGGACAAGCAAGGCGTGTCGGGCGCGGGCAGGGGGGAACCGGCTGCGCACGGACAAGACTGACGTTTCCGGGGAGGATGACCAGTTGAACCTTGATGCCATGTTCGGACCCTTGTTCGAAATCATCACGTCGCCTTATCTGATTGGCCTGATCCTTCTGGCGATTCCCATTGGCATGTTCTTCGGGGCCGTTCCCGGATTGGGTGGCAAGCTGGGCATCGTTCTGCTGATCCCCTTTGTGTTTGGGATGGACGCCCTGCCGGGGGCCGTCTTCCTGCTGGCGATGCATGCGGTGGTGCATACCGGAGGGTCGGTTCCGTCGATCCTGTTCGGAGTGCCGGGAACGGGACCAGATGCCGCAACAATTGTCGATGGATACCCGATGGCCCAAAAGGGAGAGGCCGGGCGGGCGCTGGGCGCATCGCTTGGGGCCTCAGGCATTGGGGGCGTTATCGGGGCATTGTTTCTGGCCGCGATGTTGCCGGTCCTGCGCCCTGTTGTGCTGGCGTTCAGCCCGGCAGAGTTCTTCCTTTTGGCCCTCTTTGGCATCACCTTTATTGCCATGCTTTCGGGCGACAGTCTGATCAAGGGCATCGCCGTCGGGTTTCTGGGCCTGATGGTGTCGCTGGTTGGACTGGACCCGCATACGGGATCGCAACGCTTTACCTTTGACCAGCTGTTCCTGTGGGATGGCGTGAACGTCGTCGCCGCGGTTCTGGGCATCTTTGCCATCCCCGAAATGATGGCCCTTGGCGTAAAGGGCGGTGCTATTGCCCGGGTTGAGGGCAAGATGGCGGGCTATGACATCTGGCAGGTTCTGGACGGGATCTCGGATGTGTTCCGCAACTGGTGGCTGACCCTGCGGACTTCGATCATCGGGGCTGTCATCGGGGCGATTCCGGGCCTTGGCGGCGATGCAGCCTCCTGGCTGTGCTATGGCCATGCGGTGCAGACCTGCAAGAACCCTGAAAACTTTGGCAAGGGCGACGTGCGCGGCGTCATTGCTCCCGAAACGGCCAACAACTCTAAGGAAGGCGGCTCGCTTCTGCCGACATTGTTCTTTGGGGTGCCGGGCAGTTCGGGCATGGCGATTCTCCTGGGGGCCTTTGTTATGCTGGGCATCCAGCCCGGTCCGCAAATGGCGCTGACCGGAATGGACCTTGTCTGGTCCCTTATCTGGGCGCTGGCACTTGCCAACCTGCTGTCGATCCCCGTGTTCCTTGCAATGGCGCCAGCCTTTTCCCTGCTGGTCTTTGTGCGGGGGGCCTTGCTGATCCCCTTCGTCCTCGTTCTGGCGTTCCTTGGGGCCTATCTGTCCGAAGGGGCATGGGAAAACATGCTTCTCCTCTTTGGGTTGGGCATCCTTGGGTACTACCTCAAGAAATTCGGCTGGCCCCGGCCGCCCTTTGTCATCGGCCTTGTCCTTGGGTCTATCGCCGAAGATTCGATCCACAAGGCGCTTGCGATCTGGGGGCCGACTTTCTTCCTCAGGCCGCTGTCGCTGGTTCTGATCGGCCTCATCGTTCTGACGGTGGTTGTCTATATCCTGCGCCTGCGTCGCGCCGGACCAGGAGTAAAGATGGATGTTTGACGCTCGCAAAATCACCACGCTTGTCATGCTTGGCCTGTTCACGGGTGCCACCTTTCTGGCGCTTAGCCTCCCGGCCAAGGCGGCCTTCATGCCGTTCCTTGTTGGTATCCCGGGAATGCTGTTGTGCCTTGCGCAGCTTGTGATCGATTTCCGGACCGACAACCGGGCTGAAGATGCCGCTGTTGGCAAAAGCAAGGATGAGGGCAGCCGATCAGAGGTGCAGATGTTCCTCTGGCTCGGCCTATTCACCGTGGCCCTTGTCGGGTTCGGATTTGTCTGGGGCGGTCCTATCATCGTGATGCTGTTCGTGCGTTTCAGTAGCAAGGACACATGGCTTAACGCGTTTTTCGCAGGGGCAGGGACATTCGCGACCCTGTTCGGGGTCTTTGTCTGGATGCTCGAACTCAAGCTGTTTCCGGGGCTGGTGGTTCAGGCGCTATTCTAGCCGTCTGACCAAGGCGCTCTGGGGCCGTGGCACAAGTCACTTATTCTACCGCCGTTCGAAACTTCTTTTGACAGAGAGCTACTACAAGGGCAAAGTTGAGCAATCGATTGCATAGCTGGAATGAAACGTCGGGAGGTTTCTCGTGTCAGATGCTGATTTCGTCATTGCCGGGGCAGGGCACAACAGCCTCGTGACCGCCTGCTATCTGGCCAAGGCTGGCTATAGTTGCCAGATCCTTGATGCCCGGGCGATCCCGGGGGGCGGCTGCACAACCGAAGAGATCCTTGGACCGGGCTACGGGATCGACACCTGTTCGACCGGGCATACCCTGATCCTGCAAAACCCGATTATCCGGCTGGACGAGCTTGGGCTGGTGGCCAAATATGGTCTTAGTTATCTGCATCCCGATCCGGTGGCGCATGTCGGCCTGCCCGATGGGGAACAGATCACGATGTTCCTCGATCCCGCCAAAACGATCGAGGAATTGCGCCGGTATTCTGAGAAAGACGCCGAAAGCTATGCCCGACTGCTGGCCGAGTTTGACGAGTTGCGCCCGATCCTTGGCAAGGCCCGCGCCCGTCCCTTCGGGTCGGGGCCCTCCATGCGGGATCTGTTGAAGGCCCACCCCCGGGGCGGCATCTGGGCCCGACGCATGGCGATGAGTGCGCGAGACATCATCTTGCGCGAATTCGAAAGCCCCCATGTCCGCGCCTTCATGGGCTGGATGGCCTTTCAGACCGCCGTCCCCATCGATCAGGCCGGGACGGGGCTTTTGCCCTATCAGATCACCGCCCCCCGGCAGGCAAACAGCTGGTCGATCCCTGCGGGTGGATCGGGTCAGTTGGTCGATGCGATGGTGGGGTTCCTGCAAGAGAACGGGGCGACCATCACCTGCGGTGTCACCGTGTCAGACCTTATCCTCGAGGGCGGTCGTTGCGTCGGCGTCAGGTCCACCACGGGGGAGGAGTACCGTGGCCGCAAGGGCGTGATCTCGACCATCCACATCAAGCATCTGGTCGACATGGCCCCCAAGGAAAACTGGGGCGAGGATTTTCTGTTCGGCGTCGATACCTATAACGTGGGCGTCCCTTTCTTTGCCGCCTACCTTGCCACCTCGGCCCCGCCTGTCTTTGAAACGCCGCGTGGCCCGCGCAGCGCTGTGTCCGCAGGCTATGCCGGATGGTTCGAGGATCTGGTGCAATCGGGGCGGGACATCTACGACGGCAAGCTGTCCGACGATGTCAGCTGGCTTTTGGTTGCGACCCCCTCGCTGGTTGACCCCAAACGTGCGCCGGACGGGCACCACACGGTCAAGTTCCTGACCCACACCATCTACGATTTGCCCGGCGTTGGACCGGCGGGCTGGGAGGCGCGGAAAGAGGCGTTTACCGACAAGCTGATCGACAAGATCCGCAGGTTCTGCCCCGCCTTCACCGATGAGGTGATCCTTGCCCGCATGACCAAGTCGCCGGTCGATATCGAGGCCGCCAACCTGCACATGATCAACGGCGCACCCCACGGGGGGGACCGGTCGATCACCTTTTCCGGTGATCAGCGCCCGGTACCGGGCTGGGCCGCGCACAGGATGCCGATCCCCGGGCTTTACCAGACCGGTGGCACAACCCATCCGGGGGGGTCCATCACCGGCTATCCGGGGCGCAACGCGGCGATGGTCGTTCTTGAGGATTTGGGCGTGGACCTGTCAGGGATTATGTCGGTCTAGGACCGACAAATCCAAAACCCAGAGCTATCCCATAGGCCTCGTCAGATGCACCAATAGCGCGTCAACCGGCCTGCGACCGCACCGTCGTGCCGGGGACAAGCTTGAAGCCCACATCATGGGTTGGTCGGATGGGTTGATCATTGGTCTGGGCAAGGACCATTTCGGCGGCATGCTGGCCGATCTTGAGGTGGGGCACCGCGATGGAGGTCAGCCGGTAGGACTGGATAGAGGTGATCGGCAGGTCCCCCCAACCGGCAATGCCGATGTCGCGGGGCACCGACATGCCCTTGCGTTTGCAGTATTCGTACCCGCCGACGGCCATATTGTCGTTCTGGTAGAAGATCACATCAATGTCACGGTGCGAGGCCAGCAACTGCTCGGTTCCGTAGTAGCCGGTGTAGAAGCTTGGCACGTCCTTCAACAGCAGTTGTTTCTTCAACGTGCCCGACGCGTCGGACACGGCCTTGCCAAAGCCGGATAGCCGGGCGCTGGCGGCGTTTGCCGTATCGTGCGAGGTGCCAACATATCCAAATGCCCCATAGCCGCAGCCTGCCAGATATCGACCCATCGTGTAGCCGCTGTCAAAGTGGTTCAGCCCAACGCACATATCCAGCGGGTTGGAATTGAAATCCCAAATCTCGACTATGGGGATGCCCGCGCCCGTCAGCATCTGGATGGCCCGCTGGCTATGGGACCGCCCGGTGATGATCAGCCCGGCCGGTTGCCAGGACAGAACCGTCTCGATCCAGCTTTCCTCATGTTCTTGCTCGTGCTCGGTCATCCCAAGAACGGTCTGATGGCCAAAGGCCCCCAGCTTGCGGTTGATCCCCTCCAGGACCTGGGCGAAAACCTCATTTCCAAGTTCGGGAATACTGACGCCGACGAAGGTTGATTTCTTGTCGCCGGCAAAGACCGTTGCAAGGCGGTTGGGCAGGTAGCCCAGACGTTCAACCTCGGCCATGACCTTCTTGCGGGTGGCCTCGGAAAAGCCGCCACCATCGCGCAGGACACGGCTGGCCGTCATCTTGGACACCCCGGCGGCATTGGCGACCTCCGCCAGGCTGATCTTGGTGTTTTTCATGTCCTGGCTCGTATCTTGGTGGCTGACGTTACCCGTAACGTTTTCGATTGACAGGGATCGGATCGCCTGCTCATCCTAAGGCAACGTTACGGGTAACTCAATATCATGTTGAGGAGCATGGGGTGCCCGAACCCGGAGGAAAAGCCGTGGTGCAGATCGCGACACAGGGAAGCCTGTTCTTTGATGGCATACAGAAGCACTTCGGCGGCACATATGCGCTGCGCGATGTGTCTTTGAACATCGAACGCGGCGAGATCGTCGTCCTCTTGGGTGAAAACGGCGCAGGAAAATCAACGCTTATCAAGATCCTTGGGGGCATCCACCGCGCCGATGAAGGTCGGGTGCTGATCGACGGAAAACCCTACGAGCATCGGCCGGGCGGTTTTGGCCAGCGTCAGTCTGTTGCTTTCATCCACCAGGACCTTGGGATGATCGAATGGATGACCGTGGCCGAGAACATCGCCCTGGCGCTGGGCTTTGTCCGTAAGAGGGGCCTGATCCAGTGGGGCGAGGTCGAGAGGTTCGCAGCCCAGGCCCTCGCCAAGGTTGGGTGCGACTTTCACCCCACGACCCGTGTCCAGGACCTGTCCCGCACCGAAAAGTCACTGGTGGCCATCGCCCGCGCCCTTGCCGTGGACTGCGATTTTCTGGTGTTGGATGAACCAACGGCCTCCCTGCCCGCTGACGAGGTCGAGCGTCTGTTTCGGGCCCTTAGACCCCTGAAAGAACAGGGTGTCGGTATGATCTATGTGTCGCATCGTTTGGACGAGATCTTTCGGATTGCGGACCGGGTCGCAGTTTTGCGCGACGGCGAGATGGTCGGTATGCGCAGCATCGAACACACCACGCCGGAAGAGCTGGTTTACATGATCGTCGGTCGCAAAACCCGCCAGATTCTCAAACCATCCAAGGCCCTTGGCGCGCCGATCCTGACCGTACGAAACATGGTGGCCGATGTCGCCGGACCCATCGACTTTGACCTGCACCGCAATGAGATCCTGGGGCTGGTTGGGTTGCGCGGGGCAGGGCACGAAGCGGTGTCGCGGGCGCTGTTCGGGGCAGGTGCCTTTGAGGGCGAGGTGACGCTTTTGGGCGCAACGCCTAATCTATCGTCGCCCCAGGCCGCGATGGCCTCTGGCATCGGGCTTGTGGCGCGCGATCGGACTGAGGAATCCGTTGCGATGTCGCTGACCCTGCGGGAAAACACCTTTCTCAATCCAAAGTCGGTGGGCCGGTCGCTGTTTTCGTTTCTCAGCCCGCGCCGCGAGGCCGCCTTGGCCGAAGTGATCGGTGAAGGGGTCGCCCTGTCGCCGAACGACCAAAGCATGACGATCGAGTCGCTGTCGGGGGGCAACTAGCAAAAGGTCGTGATCGGTCGGTGGCTGGCCACCAAGCGCAAGCTTTTGATCTGCGAGGACCCGACCTCTGGTGTCGATGTCGGCGCCAAGGCCGAGATCTACGCCCTTCTCAACCGTGCCCTCGACGATGGCGTGGGCATAATCCTCATTTCCACCGACTTCGAAGTGGTCTCAGCGATCTGCCATCGGGCCATTGTTTTCAGCCAGGGCACCATCGCCGGGCAGCTGACCGGGGCAGAGCTGACGACCGAAAACCTGATCCAGGCGGCCTCTGCCGGCGGGATTGCCGAAAACAAGGACCGAACCGATGCAATCGCTTGAATCGAGCGCGCTTGAGCCCACCAAGGCGGACCTTGCCGGCGCCTCTCTGAGAACACGCATCCTGCGGTTCCTGCCGGTCTACGGGCTGGTCATTCTGACAGCCTTCCTGATCATCCTGTTCTCGATCCTGTTGCCCAATACCTTTCCAACGCTTCTGAACGTCCGATCCATCATTTCGGACAAGGCGATCATCGCACTTCTGTCGCTGGGGGCGATGATCCCTATGGCGGCGGGCCGGATCGACCTGACCGTGGGCTACGGCATTGTGCTGTGACACATTCTGGCGATTTCGCTGCAAACGATGCTTGGGTTGCCTTGGCCAGTGGCCGTGGCCGTCGTGCTGGCTTTGGGACTGGTTGCCGGGTTCTTGAACGGGCTTTTGGTTGAGGTCGCCAAAATTGACAGTTTCATTGCCACGCTGGGCACCGGGACAGTGCTATATGCCCTGGCCCTGTGGCATACCGGCGGGCGGCAAATGGTGGGCGTCCTGCCGGATGGGTTTCTGGCGCTCAATGGCACCTTTGTCTTTGGCCTGCCGATCACGGGTTTTTATCTGCTGGCGATCACCATCGCTATGTGGATCGTCTTGGAGTTCACGCCCGTCGGGCGATACCTCTACGCGATCGGGGCGAACCAGAAGGCGGCCCAGCTGAACGGCATTCCCACCCGGAAATTCGTGATCGGAGCTTTCATGACATCGGGTTTTCTGACGGCGTTGGCGGGTGTCCTTCTGGCCTCCAAATTGCGGATCGGTCAGGCGAGCGTGGGCCTTGAATTCCTGCTGCCTGCGCTGGTCGGGGCCTTCCTGGGATCAACCACCATCAAACCCGGTCGGGTCAACGTCTGGGGCACGATCATCGGGGTCGTGATCCTTGCGGTCGGTATCTCGGGCATCCAGCAGTTTGGCGGCTCTTTCTGGGTCGAACCCTTGTTCAACGGCGTCACCCTGCTGATCGCCATCGGCATTGCCGGCTATGCCCAGCGCCGCAAAGGCGCCGACAAACGAAAGACGAAACGTGAAGCATAAAGGGAGGAAACCATGCTGAAACGGACATTTCTGAATACACTTATGGCCAGCACCATGATCGCTGGCATGGGTGTCCAGGCCATTGCCGAAGTGCCATTCGACGGCCCGACATCTGGTCCCACCGCTGCCGAGGGCCAGTCCATCGTGGTGCTTGCTGCTGACCTCAAGAACGGCGGTATTCTCGGTGTAACAAACGGGGTCGAAGAGGCCGCTGGCATCATCGGTTGGGAGGTGCGTGTCCTTGACGGTGCCGGTTCCATCCAGGGCCGGACCGCTGCAATCGGACAGGCGCTGGCCCTGCAACCCGACGGGATCATCATCAACGGCTTTGATGCTGTCGAACAGCAGGCCGCCTTGGAAGCGGTCGTTGCGGCGGGCATTCCGATGGTGTCCTGGCACTCTGGTCCCAAAATCGGCTGTGACGCGCCCGGCGGCATCTTTGCCAACGTGTCCACCGATGCGATGCAAGTTTCCGAGGTGGCGGCCGAATGGGCGCTTGCCGATGGTGGGGACAATGTGGGCGTGGTGATCTTTACCGATTCCACCTACCAGATCGCCATCGATAAGGCCGACCGCATCCGTGAGACAATCGAAGCGGGCGGCGGTACGGTTCTGGAGTATGTCGACACGCCCATCGCCGACACCTCTACTCGCATGGGCCCTCTGACTACGAACCTCTTGCAGAAGTACGGCGCAAGCTGGACCCATTCGCTGGCGATCAACGACCTCTACTTTGACTTTATGGGGCCGTCTCTGGCCTCGGCGGGTATCCCCGGCGACGGCGCACCACTTGCCGGATCGGCGGGTGACGGGTCCGAGGCTGCGTTCCAGCGCATTCGAAGCGCCCAGTATCAGGCGATTACCGTCGCAGAACCCCTCAACCTGCAAGGCTGGCAACTGATCGACGAGCTGAACCGCGCCGTTCAGGGCGAGGACTGCTCGGGCTATGTCACCGCCCCTGCGCTGGTGACACAGGAAGGTCTTGCGATGATGGGCGACAGCAATCAGTTCGACCCGGATTCGCCCTACCGCGAAGCCTATGCTGCCATCTGGGGCAAATAGTCAGCATCCGCCGTTAGTTAAAAGCAAAAAAGCCCTCCTCAACGAGGGGGGCTTTTCCGTTTCATATTCGGTGAAAGGCCGCGTGGGCCTGTCGGATCAAAGGACGATCAGGCCGCCTTCATGAGGCCCTCGGCCTTTATGGTGACAAGCGTCTGATCCAGCGATTTCACCGCCCTTTCGATCAGCACATCAATGTCGGCCTTGGTAATGACAAGCGGCGGCGCGATGATCATCCGGTCGCCGACATGGCGCATGACAAGGCCATTGGCAAAGCAATGGGTGCGGCAATGCAGCCCGACTGTCCCTTCGTCGGCGACGAAACGGGCGCGGGACGACTTGTCCGGGGTCAGGGCAAGAGATCCCATCATGCCCACAATCGTAGCCTCGCCAACCAGCGGGTGATCGGCAAGGGCGGTCCACTTTTCGGCCAGGTAGGGGGCAATTTCGGACTGAACCGTCTCGATGATCTGCTCTTCTTGCAGGATGCGCAGGTTTTCCAACGCGACCGCGGCTGCCACCGGATGGCCCGAGTAGGTGTAGCCGTGGTTGAAGTCACCAGCATGGGCCAGGACATTGGCCACTTCGTCACAGACCAGCGACCCGCCGATGGGGATATAGCCAGAGCTGAGGCCCTTGGCGATGGTCATGATGTGGGGGCGGATGCCCATCGTCTGGCTTCCGAACCATTGGCCGGTGCGGCCAAAGCCGCAAATGACTTCGTCCGCGATCAAAAGGATTTCATGTGCGTCGCAAATGCGCTGAATCTCGGGCCAGTAGGTTTCCGGCGGGACGATGACGCCACCGGCCCCTTGAATGGGCTCGGCGATAAAGGCCGAGATGCGGTCTTCGCCCAAGTCTTGGATGGCTTGTTCCAACTGGCGCGCCCGCGCGAGGCCAAAGTCCTCGGGCGACATCTCACCGCCCTCGCCCCACCAATAGGGCTGGTCGATGTGGTGAATGTCGGGAATGGGCAGTCCGCC
>JAQWWH010000080.1 GCA_029255105.1 Flavimaricola sp.
CCGAGGCGATCTTTGTCCTTGAACGGGCGATGGATCATGCGGCCCGCAGCCTTGGCATTGATCCCTGGGACCTGCGGCGGATCAACTTTATCCGCCCCGATCAGTTTCCCTATACCTCCGTCACCGGCGTCACCTACGACGTTGGCGAATTCGCCCGGGTTCTGGGCGTGGCAGAGGGCAAGGCGGACAAGGCCGGTTTCGCCGCCCGCAAGGCGGCCTCGGCCAAAGGGGGCAAGCTGCGTGGGCAGGGCCTGTGCTACTACATCGAAAGCATTCTGGGCGATCAGAATGAAACCACCACGGTCGTATTCGACGACGACGGATCGGTACAGATCCATGTGGGAACACAGTCAAACGGTCAGGGTCACGAGACTGTCTTTGCCCAGTTCCTGGCCGATCAGACCGGTATTCCGGCCGACCGGATCAGGGTCGTGCAGGGCGACAGCGACATCATCCCGACGGGTGGAGGCACCGGGGGATCACGGTCGGTGACGGTGCAGAACACCGCCACACTGGCCACGGTCGAGACGATGATCGAGGCCTTTTCGGCGTTCCTGGCCGAGGATCAGGGGGCGGATGCCGATAGCGTCACGTTTGACGACGAACGGTTCCGCATCCCCGGCTCAAACCTGACGCCAACGATGCTTGATGTGGCTGACATGGCGCGTGCCGCCGGCAAGACCGAGCTTTTACGCCATTCCCGGCGTATCAAGCTCGAAAACCGGTCCTTCCCCAACGGGGCTCATGTGGCCGAGGTCGAGATTGACCCCGAAACCGGCGTGGTGACGGTGGATCGCTATACGGTCGTTGATGACTTTGGCAATCTGATCAACCCGATGCTGGCAGAGGGGCAGGTGCATGGCGGGGTGGCCCAGGGTCTGGGGCAGGCGCTGACGGAGCATGTGGTGTTTGACGACGAGGGCCAGCTGCTCACGGCAACGTTCATGGACTATGCGATGCCGCGCGCGGACGATATTCCGATGATCGCCTTCAATTCGGAACCTGTCCCTTCGATCTACAACCCCATGGGGATGAAGGGCTGTGGCGAGGCGGGTACGGTCGGCGCCCTGGCGGCTGTCACGAATGCGATGCAGGATGCTGTCTGGGATCTTGGCCTGCGAAACATGACGATGCCGTTCACGCCGATGCGGGTCTGGACGATGCTGCAAGAGGGAAAGCGTGCCGCTGCGTGACTGGTTCCTTGGCCTTCGAAACCGCCGCCCGCGAATCAAGGAAACGCGGGCCCGGCGCAGAGGGCCCGCGACCCACTTCATCATTCTTGATGGCACCATGTCGAGCCTGCGACCCGGCTATGAGACGAACGCGGGCAAGACCTTCAAGCTGCTACGCGAAAGCGGCTACGTTGCGAACCGCACAATCTACTACGAGGCCGGGATCCAGTGGCACGACTGGAAGGGGACGCCAGACGTCCTGATGGGGCGCGGCATCAACCGGCAGATCGAACGGGCTTACGGCGTCCTCGCCTCGCGCTGGCATCCGGGCGACCGGATCGTGCTTATCGGCTATTCCCGGGGGGCCTATGCCGTGCGGTCGCTGGCCGGTGTTGTGGGCATGGTCGGCCTTGTCCGGTCAAATGATGCAACGGTCCGGAACATTCGTCAGGCCTACCGGCACTATCGTTCGGGCGGTCAAACCGACGCGGCGCTGACGTTTCGACGGCTTTATTGCCATGCCGATGTCGAGATCGAGGCGGTGGCCGTCTGGGACACGGTCAAGGCGCTTGGCCTGCGCTTGCCCATCATCTGGCGCTGGGCAGAAGCCCAGCACAACTTTCACAATCATGCGCTGGGCAACCATGTCCGGCACGGGTTCCACGCCCTGGCCCTGGATGAGCGGCGCGAGGCCTATGCCCCTGTCATGTGGAGGACCGATGACAGCTGGACAGGACAAATGGAGCAGGTCTGGTTTACCGGCACCCACGGCGATGTGGGGGGCCAGATCAACGATTTTCAGGCGGCACGGCCCCTGGCGAATATCCCGCTGGTCTGGATGCTGGGTCGATTGGAGGCTTGTGGAGTGCCCTTGCCCGCCCGGTGGCGCGACAGGTTTCCCTGCGATGTCACCGCCCCCTCGATCGGGTCGTGGCGAGGCTGGGGCAAGGTATTCCTGTCCCGCCGCCGCCGTATTGTCGGGCGCGACCGGTCCGAACGGTTGCACCAGACCGTCCTAAGGCCGGTTGTCGGGCTTGACCGGGCAAGTCCGGTGCCGGTGGCTGGTGTCGGAGCCTCCGGCGGGGATATTTAGAGCGAGATGAGGAGGATGGCCCCGCCCCAGCCTGGCGTCATCCTAGCCTGGCGTCATGATGATGCAGGTGGTGGTCCCGGTGGCGTAAAGCCTGCCGTCCTCTATCCCGCGGATCTCTCCATGTGCGACCGCGGTCGAGCGTCCGGCATGGTCGAGGTAGCCTGTCGCCCGCACCGCCATGCCCGGTGGAATGGCGCGCGTCAGGTTCACCTTGTATTCGAGCGTTGTGTAGAGCGATCCCTTGGGCACGCCGGTCATGACGGCGCAGCCCATGCAACTGTCCAGGATCGTGCCGTACCAGCCGCCGTGCACCGCACCGGCCGGGTTGAGGTGTTGGGCGAGCGGCGTCCCTTCAAAGCTGACCTCGCCGGGGGCGACCTTAGTCAATCGGTAGTTCAACCCGTCCGAGATCGCCGGTTTCCGGGTCGTTCCGACCAGCATGCCGTACATGTAGTCGAGCCCGGACATCGACAGGATGATGTCACGGGCGGACGCGGCGCTTGTATCGTTGGACATGGGGCCTCAAACGGAAAGGGTTGCGGGGCAACCCTGCCGGTTCAGGCCACCTCCTGCAAGCTTGCCTTGGGCAGAAGTCCAAGCGCGTGACAGACATCGCGCGTCAGTTCCGGCCGGTTGAGGGTGTAGAAGTGCAGGTGGTCCACGCCGCCCTGCAGCAGGTCATCGCAAAGTTCGGTGGCCAGCGCCGTGGCCAGCAGGTCGGTTGTGCCGTCGCGGGTCGCATTCTCGAAGGCGTCGACAACCATAGGCGGGATATGGGTGCCGCACATGGCGGCGAACTTGCGCGCCCCGCCCCAGTTTTCGATAGGCAGAATGCCGGGCAGGATGGGCGCGGTGATCCCGGAGGCGACACAGGCGTCGCGGAAGCGGAAGAAGGTTTCCGCCTCAAAGAAGAACTGGGTGATAGCGGAATGGGCGCCCGCGTCGATCTTGCGCTTGAGGTGGTCGATGTCCGCCTGGGAGTTCGCAGCATCGGGGTGCTTTTCCGGGTAGGCCCCGACGCGAATGCGAAACTTGCCCGTCTGTGCCAGCGCCTCGATCAGCTCGACCGATCCGGAAAAGCCGTTCTCAACGGGTGTGAACCGGCCCGCGCCCTTCGGTGGGTCGCCCCGCAGGGCGACGATTTCGGTGACGCCAGCGGCGGCGTAGCCATCGGCGATCTGCATGGTCTCCTCGCGGGTGGCATTCACGCAGGTCAGATGCGCCGCAACAGTCAGGCCGGATGTCTTGTGAATCGTGCTGACCGCCTCATGGGTCAGCGTCCGGGTGGTGCCGCCAGCCCCGTAGGTTACAGAGACAAAGTCAGGCTCAAGCGGCCCGAGTGTGTTCACGCAGTCCCAAAGCCGGAACGAGCCTTCAAGGTTCTTGGGCGGGAAGAATTCGAACGAAAGACCTGTGCGTGACATCGGATGCTCCTGTAAGCGTTGGACGCTTGTCTCATACCGCGCTATCTGAGACAAATTCATAACCTTCACCACGATAATGAAATCCATTCACATAAGGGCGCGCCGGTGCATATCGAATTCCGCCACCTTCGGACCATCAAGGCCATCCACGATACCGGCGGTCTGGCCCGCGCCGCTGATCAGCTGCACACCACGCAAAGCGCCTTGTCCCACCAGATCAAGGGGATTGAGGAGCAGGCGGGGGTCGAGTTGTTTGTGCGCCGCTCCAAACCGCTGAAACTGTCAGCGGCAGGCATGAAGCTGCTGGCGGCGGCGGAACGCATATTGCCCCAGGTCGCCGAACTGGAGGCCGAGTTTGAGGGGCTGGTGAGTGGCAAGTCGGGGCGTCTTCACATCGCCATCGAGTGCCACGCCTGTTTCGAATGGCTGTTCCCGGTGCTGGAGCAGTTTCGCAAGGCCTGGCCTGAGGTCGACGTGGACATTCGTCCGGGCCTTGCCTTTGATGCCCTGCCCGCGCTGCGCCGGGAAGAGGTCGATATCGTGATTTCCTCGGACCCCGAGGAGGTGCCCGAAACGGATTTCACACCACTGTTCGACTATGACCCGGTCTTTGTGGCCTCGGCCCAGCATCCGCTGGCGCGGAAAACGTCGATCGAGGCCGAGGATTTTCGAGGCGAAACGTTGATCACCTATCCTGTCGATCGCCCGCGTCTGGATGTGTTCAGCCAGCTTCTGACCCCCGCCAAGGTAGAGCCGGGGTCGATCCGCCAGGTCGAGCTGACGGCGGTGATCCTGCTCCTTGTCGCCTCGAACCGGGGGGTGGCGGTTTTGCCCGACTGGGTTGTGCGTCAGGTCAGCTACAATTCGGACTATGTCACGCGGCCTCTCATTGGCCCGAACGGACCGATCAGCCGCAGGCTTTATGCCGCGACGCGGGTCGAAGACACAGCCCGACCCTTCATGGCGCATCTGATCCGGTTGGCCCGCCAAGAGGCGGTGAAGCTGCAAAGGGCCTGAGCAACGCGGCTTGCCTCTTGTTCCTTTGAGGGCATGCCCCTATACGCCCCCTCTGGACAGGATCGGACGGAGACCTAGGCATGGCTGGCAGCGCGAACCTTAACGTGATGATGAAGACCGCCCGCCGGGTAGGCCGGGGCCTGTTGAAGGACTTTGGGGAGGTCGAGCAACTGCAGGTCTCGGCCAAGGGGCCGGGCGACTTTGTCAGCCGCGCCGACAGGCAGGCCGAAAAGACGATTCGCGAAGCCCTGATGGAGGCCCGCCCGTCCTATGGTTTTCTGGGTGAAGAAGGCGGGATGATCGAGGGCGAGGATCCGACCCGTCGCTGGATCGTCGATCCGCTGGATGGCACCACCAACTTTTTGCACGGCCTGCCCCATTGGGCGGTCTCAATCGCGCTGGAGCATAAGGGTGCGATCGTGGCAGGGGTCGTCTACGACCCGGTCAAGGACGAGATGTTCTACGCCGAAAAGGGCGAGGGTGCCTGGCTGAACGAAAGCCGTCTGCGGGTGTCCGGCCGGACCAAGATGATCGAGTCTATCTTTGCGACGGGTATCCCGTTTGCCGCCAAGAAAACACTTCCGGCCAGCCTTCAGGATCTGGCCCGCTTGATGCCTGAATGCGCCGGTGTGCGCCGGTTCGGGGCAGCGTCCCTTGATCTGGCCTATGTGGCAGCCGGCCGCTACGAAGGGTATTGGGAGCGCGAGTTGCACATCTGGGACATTGCCGCTGGCATGATCATCGTGACCGAGGCCGGTGGCTTCACCGGTGCCATCCGCGAGGGCAATGATCCCTTGGTCGATGGAGGCCTGATCGTCGCAAACTCGGACATCTTTGACAAATTCGCCAAGATCGTCCGCGCCCGCGAAGTCTGACGCGATTGGCGGGGCGCGCGTTACAGGATGCGCCTGAGGTTCAGGTGGACAGCCTGGAGGAGCTGCGCGACTGGCTGACGGTCAATCACGGGCGGGGTTCAGGTATCTGGCTTGTGACATTCAAA
The DNA here is from genome assembly GCA_029255105.1 of Flavimaricola sp. Classification (GTDB taxonomy): domain Bacteria; phylum Pseudomonadota; class Alphaproteobacteria; order Rhodobacterales; family Rhodobacteraceae; genus Flavimaricola. The sequence goes on from JAQWWH010000080.1 coordinate 5,707, forward strand.
CAGACTGATCCCGACCGATACGTTGCCTATAAGGACATCGTGGACGAGGCACTGTGCTTTGGCTGGGTCGATAGCCTGCCAAGGGCCAAGGATGCTGACAGGACCATGCTTTACCTGTCACCCCGAAAGGCTGGCAGCAATTGGAGCAGGGTCAACAAGGCCAAGGTCGAACGGCTGGAGGCCGAGGGCCGCATGGCCGAGCCGGGGCGGACGGTTGTCGCCCGCGCCAAGGCCGATGGGACATGGACGGCGCTCGACGACGTTGAAAACCTTATCCTTCCGCCCGATCTTGCCGCCGCCTTTGATGCCCGCTCCGATCTGCTGTCGGTCTGGGAAGGCTGGCCGAGGTCGGTGAAGCGCGGCGCGCTTGAGATACTTTTGAACGCCCGGCGCTCCGCAACTCGCTCGGCCCGTATTGCCACCATCCTGGAAAGCGCCGAGCGTGGCGAACGGCCCTTTCAGTGGAGGAAAACCTGACCATCGAAGGGATGGAGCGAAATCGGGACCCATGTTAGCCTTTCGTATGTTTTCTTTGAAAATTGGGGTTTGGCGATGAGTTCTTCTGTTCGTAATTCAATACTTTTGGCGCTGTCGCTGAGTGTCAGCTTTGCCTTTGGAAGCGTGGCGGCGGCTGCAACCTGCGGGAACGACGGGTCCGGGTACAACCGTTGGAAACAGGATTTCGCCGCCGAGGCAGCAGCGGTTGGTGTCGGGCAAAGGGGCCTTCAGGCCCTGGCCGCGTCAAGCTATTCGCAAAGAACCATCAACGCGGATCGAAACCAGCGTGGTGTGCGCTATCCGCTGGATGAGTTCATTCGCATTCGACTGGGATCGCTGGACGGCTTTGCCGCACAGGTCAAACGTCGGATCGACGGGAACCCTGCGTTTTATGCCTCTCTTGAACAGGTCTATGGCGTACCTGCAGGAATATTGCTGGCAATTCACGGTATGGAAACCGGTTTCGGCAGCAACATGGGCTCCGAAAATGTAATCAATTCGATCCTGACTGTGGCCTACGATTGCCGCCGTTCGGATCTGTTCACGCCCCATGCGGTCGCGGCGCTGATCATGGTGGATCGGGGGATGCTGTCGACCAGCCAGATCGGGGCGTTTCACGGAGAGTTGGGGCATACCCAGTTCCTGCCGGGCAATGCCCTGCGCTATGGGGTCGATGCAAACGGCGACGGGGCGATTGATTTCAACAACCTTGCTGATTCATTGGCAACCACCGCCAACTATCTGCGCCAAAAGGGCTGGCAGCCGGGGCAACCCTTTAACGAGGGCACCGCAAACTTCCGGGTCTTGAACGAATGGAACGCGGCCACGGTCTATCAACAGGCCATCGCCCTCGTTGCTGCGCGGGTCTGACCCGCAAAGCGCAACAAAAAAGGGGAAGAGCCGTAGCTCTTCCCCTTAATCGTTTGGTCAGAAAGGGGCTGATTACTCAGTCGCTTCCTCGGTCTTGGTCTCTTCTACACCAGTCTCCTGGTTCACGACCTTCATCGACAGGCGAACCTTGCCGCGATCGTCAAAGCCCAAAAGCTTGACCCAGACTTCCTGGCCTTCCTTGAGTACGTCCGAAGGATGGTTCAGGCGGCGGTTCTCGATCTGGGACACGTGGACCAGACCGTCGCGCTTGCCAAAGAAGTTCACGAAGGCGCCGAAATCGACGAGCTTCACGACAGTGCCCTTGTAGACCTTGCCCTCTTCGGGCTCGGCCACGATGGACCAGATCATGTCGTAGGCCTTTTTGATGGCTTCGCCGTTTGGCGACGCGATCTTGATGATGCCGTCGTCGTTGATGTCGACCTTGGCACCGGACACTTCGACAATCTCGCGGATGACCTTGCCGCCGGACCCGATGACTTCACGGATCTTGTCGGTGGGCACCTGCATGGTTTCGATGCGCGGGGCATGGACCGAGAATTCTTGTGCTCCGGTCAGGGCCTTGGACATTTCGCCCAGGATGTGCAGACGGCCGGCCTTGGCTTGTTCCATGGCCTTTTCCATGATGGCGGGCGTGATGCCGGCCACCTTGATATCCATCTGCAGGGAGGTGATCCCGGCTTCGGTGCCTGCGACTTTGAAGTCCATGTCGCCAAGGTGGTCTTCGTCACCCAGGATGTCCGTCAGAACGGCGTAGGAACCGTCTTCTTCCAGAACCAGACCCATTGCCACACCGGCCACGGCGGCCTTCAGCGGCACACCTGCGTCCATCATGGCCAAAGAGCCACCGCAAACGGACGCCATTGAGGACGAGCCGTTCGATTCGGTGATCTCGGACACCAGACGAATGGTGTAGGGGAAATCGGTCGCAGGCGGCAGGACGGCCTGAAGGGCACGCCAGGCCAGCTTACCATGACCAATTTCGCGGCGGCCCGGGCCAGAAACCCGACCAACTTCACCAACCGAATAGGGAGGGAAGTTGTAGTGCAGCAGGAAGTTGGATTTGAAGTTGCCGTGCAGGGCGTCGATGAACTGCTCATCATCGCCGGTGCCCAGCGTGGTGACGACCAGGCCTTGTGTTTCACCGCGGGTGAACAGGGCAGAGCCGTGGGTCCGGGGCAGAAGGCCGGTTTCGCAAACGATCGGACGAACGGTGTCGAGCGAGCGGCCGTCGATCCGGCGACCATGCTTGACGACGTCGCCGCGCAGGACCGAGGATTCGAGCTTTTTCATTGCAGAGCCGAGGTTCTCGTCGGCCAGTTGCTCTTCAGTCAGGGTCGCCTTGATGGCGTCCTTGGCAGCCGAGACAGCCGAGACGCGCTCTTGCTTGTCGGTGATGGCGTAGGCTGCGCGCATCTGCTCTTCCCCGGCGGCCTTCACGGCAGCCATGAGGTCCGAGTAGTCGGGCGGGGTGTAGTTGAACGGCTCTTTCGCGCTGTCTTCGGCCAGATCAATGATCAGGTCGATCACGGGCTGGATCTGCTCATGTGCAAAGTTGATCGCACCCAGCATCTCGGCCTCGGTCAGCTCATAGGCCTCGGACTCGACCATCATGACCGCTTCCTTGGTCCCAGCGACAACCAGGTCGAGCCGCTGCTCGGGGTTGTTGCGCAGGTTGTGCATGTCGTCGATGGTTGGGTTGAGGATGTACTCGCCCCCTTCAAAGCCAACGCGGCAGCAGGCGATCGGGCCCATGAACGGCGCGCCCGAGATGGTCAGCGCGGCAGAGGCTGCGATCATCGCGACCACATCGGGGTCGTTGACCAGATCGTGGGACAGAACGGTGCACATGATCAGCACTTCGTTCTTGAAGCCCGGCACGAACAGCGGGCGGATCGGACGGTCGATGAGACGCGAAGTCAGGGTTTCTTTTTCGGTGGGGCGGGCCTCACGCTTGAAAAAGCCACCAGGGATCTTGCCGGCTGCGTAGTATTTCTCTTGGTAATGCACGGTCAGGGGGAAAAAGTCCTGTCCGGGCTTTTGTGTCTTGGCGAAAGTCACGTTGGCCATGACGGAGGTTTCGCCCAAAGTGGCGATGACCGAGCCGTCGGCCTGACGGGCGACCTTACCGGTTTCCAGTGTCAGCGTTTCTTCGCCCCACTGGATTGATTTCTTTACGAGGTTGAACATCTATCGTTTCCTGTCTGGGCCAGTCTCGGCGTTCCGAGTGCCCTTTGCATCGCGGCCCCATTGCCGCCGACCCCTGTCCTTTGCACAGCGCCGGGGTCAGGGCGCTACGTCTCAGATGGCGGGGCCATACAGGAGAATAGGGTGTTTGGAAAGGGCCGTGGACCCACGCGCGACAGGCCGGAACTAGCCCTGGGTCGACGGTTCCCGACCGCGTGGCATCGACGGCAGGCCCCAGGCCTTGCGGGCCGTCACAAGCCGTAAATCTTCGGGATCCATGCCGAGGCTCAGGATCGTGTCCCGGTCGTAGCGCTGCCGGGCGACGCTTGGGTCATGGCTCGTCCCGAACAACCGGTCAATCCAACCCATCCCAAAGCTGACGTGGAAGGTGGCGTGATGGTCCTGAAAATGGTGGGCAAGATGGCTGCGCGTGACCCGTTGACCGAACCAGCCCTTGCGAATGTTCAGATGGGCGAGGGTGTGACAGTACTCGTAAAAGGTGAACGCAGTAACGGACCCCACGAACAGCGCCACCGCCGCCCAGGTGAGCGCGGGGGCAAGCCCAATGAACGGCCACAGGACAAGGCTGTGCAGGGCGATGGCCAAAAGGCCGAAACGGACCGCATACCAGTGGTCGTTTCCCGTAAAGAACTCCGGGTCGCCGGGGAATTCGTGATGGCCAATATGGCTGCGGTAAAGGGCGTTGAAGACCCCCTGATCCTGCGGCGGTTCCCGATGCAACAGAAACCGGTGCATGACGTATTCGACCATGAATTGCAGGACGATCCCGTAGGCCACCGCAGCCATCAGCCATGGCGAGAGATTGAGGATCAACAGGGCCAGACCCGCAAGCCAAAAGGGTAACAGCCTTTGCAGGCTGCCCATCTGCATCAGAACGCGAAGGGTAGGGAGCATAGGATGCCTCGTCGACTTGTCCGGGTGTCATGCTTTCCGGCCTTCCGGTTCCGGTCAATCGAAACGCGGCGTCAGGTCCCTGCCACGAACAGCCCCCCCTCGAACGAAAACGCCCGCCAGTCTTGCGACGGCGGGCGAAACGATAAGCCTTTGGTTGGCTTCGCCTTAGCGGCGAATGCCAAGCCGGTGGATCAGGCTCTGGTAGCGGGCCACGTCCTTCTTCTTGACATAGTCAAGCAGCTTACGGCGGGTGGCAACCATCACCAGAAGGCCACGGCGACCGTGGTTGTCCTTCTTGTGGGTCTTGAAGTGTTCGGTCAGCGTGGCAATCCGCGAGGACAGGATCGCAACCTGTACTTCGGGGGAACCGGTGTCGCCTTCTTTGGTGGCGAATTCCTTGATCACGCGTGCTTTTTCTTCTGCAGTAATCGACATCGGGGTCTCCTTCATTGCAAAGGGTTATGGCGCAGGCCGGGATGTCGTCCAGCAGGGCCCGTGGAGGTATCGTTCCTTCCTGCTGGTGGGCATATCGGGAACGATGGGCGCTCTTAGCGGACACTGGCATAAAAGAAAAGCACCGATTGCAGGTCCGTCAGGTCGCAATCAGATTGACGGTATTCAAGTCTAGCGATGTTTGACCCGGAAGAATGGCGACCGGCTGATCGTTTGCCAGAAGTGTCAGGGCATCCCCTTCGACGATAGCACTTAGGATCGGGGCAGGGCCAGAAGGATCATAAAGCACGGCCAGCGTGTCTTGGGCATCGTCAAAATCCTCGAGTATGGCAGGGCCGTCCGCCCCTGCCTGCACGGCAAAGATATCTGCGCCAGTCCCACCGTTCATGTTATCGAAGGCACCACCCAGTAGGACGTCATCGCCGGCACCGCCGTTCAAGTAGTCAAAGTCAGGGGTTTCCTCTCCCGATATCCCGTCAAGGATGTCTGCCCCTAACCCACCATGCAGCACGTCCAGGCCTGCGCCGCCGACCAACAGATCGTCATCCAGCGATCCGTGCAGGGCGTCATCCCCCGTTCCGCCGTAAATCTCGTCCCGGCCCCCGCCACCACTTAGCCGGTCGTCGCCCGCGTCACCGTAAAGACTGTCGTCGCCGATCGATCCGGAAAGGTCGTCATTGCCTGCCCCGCCATCGACGATATCCGCGCCCCGCCCACCATCCAGCCTGTCATCACCGCCGCCACCGGACAGTTGGTCATCGCCCCCGATGGTGTCCAGCCAATCGTTGCCGGAACCGCCGGACAGGGTATCGTCGCCTGCGCTGCCTTGTCCGATCTTGGGGGGCGAGATCGGGGGCTCGGTCTGGTCCAGCAGGTCGGGCAGGGCGTCCTGTGACTGCAGTCCGGTCAGGTCGGGGCCGGGCCGCCCTTCGCCGTCCTCAGACCCCTCGCCATCCGCCGACAGTTCTGACGGACCCGTGGACACAAAGGCCATACCGAAAATCGCCACTCCCAGCAGGCCAAGAATACCCAACATGACACGCAACCCATACCAACTGGGCAGGTAGGCCGCCCCTGATTGAAGAACAAAACAGGTATATCAGACCAGACCGAAATCTGGCGGTAAAACGAGTGGGATGGTTAACCCTTGCCTAGACTGCCGCCAAAGAATGGCACAAAGGCGGCCAGAACTTCGTCTGGCGCCTCTTCCATCGCGAAATGGCCGGAACTGCAGGAGGCGTCGGTCACCTGAGGGACCCAGGCCCGCCAAAGGCCCGCCGGATCGCCGGTTTGGGCAGGAAACCCGCCGTTGGCCCAGAGGAAATGCAATGGCGCCGATATCTGTCGCCCTGCAGCCTTGTCAGCAGCATCCAGCGCCCGGTCAAAGGTCGCGCCTGCGCGGTAGTCGGCACACATGGCATGCAGATGTGCCGGGTCTGCCGCCTGGGCTCTGTAGCTGGCAAGGGCAGGGCCGGAAAAGGCGGCAAGCGATTTGGCGACGGTCCAGGAGGCCAGGGTCCAGTCGATGTAGCCTGCGGGATCGGCCCCGATCATCCGCTCGGGCAGGGGGGCGGGCTGGGCGAGAAAGGTCCAGTGATAGGCCTTCATCGCCAATTCGGCTGACCATGCTTCCCAGAAGTCACCGGTTGGCACGATCTCGATGATACCAAGCCGCAAAAGCCGGTCCGGGTGGTCGAGGGCAAAGCGGTAGGCGACCCTGCCGCCCCGGTCGTGGCCCAGAACATGCGCCTTTTGCAGACCAAGCTGGTCCATCAGGCCGACGATATCGGCCGCCATCTGTCGTTTGGAATAGGTCCGGTGGCCCGGATCGTCGGGCGGGGCGTCGCTGTCGCCATAGCCGCGCAGATCGGGGATGATGACATCGAAATGCTTTGCAAGCGCGGGGGCAACCTTTTCCCAACAGTGGTGGTTCTGGGGATAGCCATGCAGCAGGATTAGCGGCGTTCCTTGACCGGCCCTATGGACCGACAGGCGGACCTCGCCGGTGTCGACCGTGCTCTGACTGAAACCGCTGATCATGAGACCCTCGTTGCTGTGGGCCATGACACGGGTTGCCGATCATAGCTGATGTAAAGTGGGTGCTGGGGGTGCCCGGCTTTTGTCAGGCCCAGCACGAAAAGGGCGCGGTCCGTGTCTCTGAGCAGGCTCGCCACATGGGACCCCTGATCAAGATGCGCCCCATGGGTGCCCCAAGCACAGACGATCCGATCCGCGTCGCTGCCGATCCAGTTGGTGGCACTGTCAAGGATGGCGGCGTTGTTGGCAGGCCCGACGGGGTCAGCGGCTGCCTTCATGTCCCTGGGGTCGGTGGCCCGCCAGGCAAAGATATTGGTCACTCTGAACGCCCCGAACCCCAGGGTCCGGGCCCGACGCTCGCACCGCTCAACCGTCGGGTCGTTCTGCACCTCGGTCGCGGTAGAGGGGTTGAGCATGACGAACAGGGCGCGCGGGCGCATCGGGTCCCATTCGCGGGTCAAGAGGTAGCGATACTTCTCGCAGTCCGAATAAACGGCTGTCGAGGCGGCATCGCCCTTGAGGTGGGTGCGTGTGATCATGGTCGGATCGTGGCGCAAAGTAAGGTGGGTTTAAACCCACCTTACCTGAACCCCGTTTCCTATTCCTTTGCCAGCTTGTCCTGGGTCGAGGTTTCGAAATCCGACGCGTCGTGGCGTTCGTGCAGTTGCATGTCGAGGTCACCGAAAGCGCGGTTCACCATGCGGCCGCGCAGGACGGCGGGGCGGGCATCGATTGCCTCGGCCCAGCGCATCACGTTCTTGTAGGAGGCCACGTCAAGGAACTCGGCCGCTCCGTATTGCCGGCCCAGAACCAGTTGCCCGTACCAGGACCAGATGGCCATATCGGCGATGGTGTAGTCGGCGCCGGTCATGAATACCCGATCCGCAAGGTTGCGGTCCAGGACATCCAGCTGGCGCTTGGTCTCCATCGCAAAGCGGTTGATCGGGTATTCCCATTTTTCGGGGGCATAGGCGTAGAAATGGCCAAAGCCTCCGCCAAGGTAGGGCGCGCTGCCCATCTGCCAGAAAAGCCAGCTCAGCATTTCGGGCCGGTCCTCGGACTTGCCCAGAAAGGCGCCGAACTTTTCGGCCAGATGCAACAGGATCGCACCGGATTCGAAGACCCGGACGGGGGACGCGCCGGAGCGGTCGATCAGGGCCGGGATCTTTGAGTTGGGGTTGGCCTCGACAAAGCCCGATCCGAACTGGTCGCCATAGCCGATGTTGATCAGCCAGGCGTCATACTCCGCCTCGGCATGGCCCGCTGCCAGCAACTCTTCGAACAGGACGGTGACCTTGACGCCATTGGGTGTCGCCAATGAGTAAAGCTGGAAGGGATGTTTGCCGACTGGCAAGTCCTTGTCGTGGGTCGCCCCGGCGATGGGTCGGTTGGTCTTGGCGAAGGTTCCGCCGCTTTCCTGGTCCCAGACCCAGACTTTGGGGGGCGTATAGGTATCCGTCATCTCAGGACTCGCAATGCTTTTGAAGGTCTGATTTGCGCAAGACCTAAGCCGGTTCCCCGCCTTGACCAACCCTCCTAGACGACAAAAACCCGTGTCGGATGCAATTCCCCGCTGCGGTACTGGCCAACGGCGACGGCTTTGCCCTCGTAGCTGGCCCAGCAGTCTTCGCCGAATTCGACGTCGCCGGGGTAGACCATGGCCGGATTGCCATTGCGCAGCCGCGCCACGCTGTCTGCGGGGCAGCGCACTTCGGGCAGGTCGGCCAGCCCATCTTCAAGCGGTCGCAGCCAGCGGTCGAGGTCGGGCGACTTTGCGCCCGCATCCAACGCCTCAAGCGTGATGCCCTCTTCTGCCGTGAACGGCCCGGACCAAAGGCGGCGCAGGGTGACGACGTGCCCAAGGCAACCCAGCGCCTGGCCAAGATCGCGCGCGATCGAGCGGACATAGCCGCCCTTGCCACAGGTCATTTCAAGGGTGACGTGGTCCACATCGGGCCGGCCCGTCATCACCAGTTCCTCGACCCAGAGGGGGCGGGCGGCGATCTCGAACTCTTCGCCATCGCGGGCCCGCTTATACGCCCGCTCTCCGTCGATCTTGACGGCCGAATAGGCGGGGGGGACCTGCATGACATCGCCGACAAAGGCGTTCAGCGCCTCTTTGATCGCGGCATCCTCGGGGCGGATGTCCGACGTTGCGATCACCTCGCCCTCGGCATCGTCGGTATTGGTTGCCTGACCCAGCCTGACGGTGAAGGCATAGCACTTCAGGGCATCGGTGATGTAGGGCACGGTCTTGGTCGCCTCGCCAAGGGCGACGGCCAGAACGCCTGTCGCGGCAGGGTCGAGGGTGCCGGCGTGCCCAGCCTTTTGGGCGTCAAAGGCCCATTTGACCTTGTTAACCACGGCGGTGGAGGTCAGCCCGGCAGGCTTGTCCACGACCAGCCAGCCCGAAATCGCGCGTCCCTTGCGTTTGCCCATGATCGTCCCTTGCATCAAAGAACGGGGTGCTATCCAAGCTCCCTCGCGGGGTCAAGCGCAGAGGCGCGCATCCACTGCTACTCCAGCACACCCACGATGGGACCAAGGGCGAACCCGGCGTCCGATCGGCCAAGTCCCGGCGCATACAGCCGCGAGACGTTGCCATCAAAGTATAGCGCCTGCGGCAGGCCCAGATGGTCCCGGAAGAAGCGGCCAAATTCGTGAAACGTCACCGGGCCGTTCGAGATTGCGAAAAGCGCGAGATCTCCGGCTTCGGTCGTGCCGACCCCGTTGCGGACGTAGCGCGAGGTTGAACGGGGCAGGAACCTTGGATGCAGCGCCCCGTCGATGACCAGCATCGGGCCGGACTGGGTGGCATCGCGCCACTCGGGTTTCTCTGCCTCGAAGCGCAGAGTTTCAATCACCCTTGCACGGGTGTCCGTCAGGCAAAGCACCCCGTTCGGCAGCAGCCCAAAGTTGCCCGGCCCGGGGTTGGTGATCAGCCGCATGGTCTGTTCGCCGTCCTCGACATAAAGGCCAACGGGCCTGCGGTCGGAATGATACATGCCTGCGTTCATCGCAAAGCCAAGCCGCCGCCCGTCGGGCTGATCACCGTCGATGGCAGAGAAGCTACCGTAGAGGCCGCCAGTGCTGTCGGAATGAAACAGCCTCAGGTCCTCGGTCGCTGGGGTTACGGTGCAGGTGGTCCAGGACTGACCCTCAAAGGTCACGTCCTCGCAAACCACAGCACCTGCGGTTGTTCCGGAAAGCCCAAGCCAAAGTACCAGCAGGCTGGCCCCGGCCCGCCTCATTCCTCGTCAAGATCCTGTCGAACGTGGTCGTCTGCAAACAGGCGACGGGTTTCGTCCATGCGGTCGAAGGTATCGTCAATCTCGAACCGCAGGTCGGGGGCGAATTTCAACGTGGTGCCCTTGGTCACAAGATGCCGCAGTTCACCCTTGTTCCGGCGCAGCGCCTCTAGCGCGAGGTCCTGATTACGACCGCCAAGCGGCAGGACATAGGCCGTCGCGATCCGAAGGTCGGGAGTGACCCGAACCTCGCCTACGGTGATCATCATGCCGCCGATGTCGGTATCGTGCAGATCGCCACGCTGCAACACCTCGGACAGGGTCCGGCGGATAAGTTCGCCCACGCGCAACTGCCGCTGCGACGGACCGGCAGAGGTTTGGCGGGAGGTGTCGGGTGATCTGTGTTTGGCCATGCTGCTTACCTATGCCTTTGGACACCGATTGCCAAGCGGGGCAGCCAACGCTTTCGCCATGATTTGCGATGGCCGTTCGACCGGGCTATGAGAGCCGGGAATGCTATCGAAAGGGCGCAAGATGTCAGAGATACCGGGGATCGTGGTCACAGGGGCGTCCGGCCGTATGGGGCAGATGCTGATCCATCTTATCCTTGCCTCGCCCAAGGCCCGCCTTGTCGCCGCCCTTGAACGGCCGGGCCATGCCTGGATCGGGCAGGACGTCGGCGTCGCCTCGGGTGGTGCGGCCATCGGGCTTGCGGTGACGGACGATCCGCTTGAGGCCTTTGCCAAGGCCGATGCCGTCATCGACTTTACCGCCCCTGCCGCCACGGTCGAATTTGCAGCCCTTGCCGCCCAAGCCCGGCTTGTCCATGTCATCGGGACGACCGGTCTGTCGGCCGAGGACCTGACAAAGATCGCCGCTGCCGCCCGCCATGCCATCATCGTCAGGGCCGGAAACATGAGCCTTGGGGTCAACCTGCTGGTTCAGTTGACCCGCAAGGTTGCCCAGGCGCTGGACGAGGATTTCGATATCGAAGTGGTCGAGGCCCATCACAAGGCCAAGGTCGATGCCCCCTCAGGCACCGCGCTGATGTTGGGCGAGGCTGCGGCAGAGGGGCGTGGCGTCGTCCTCGAGAATGTGTCGGACCGGGGGCGAGACGGGATCACCGGTGCCCGCCAGTCCGGGCACATCGGATTTTCCGCCATCCGGGGCGGCGATATCGTGGGCGAGCACGACGTGATCTTTGCCGGCGCGGGAGAGCGGATCATCCTGCGCCATGTGGCAACGGATCGGGCCATCTTTGGTCGCGGCGCTCTCAAGGCGGCGATTTGGGGACAGGGGCGCGATCCTGGAGAATATGATATGATGAACGTACTGGGGCTTTCGTCTGACTGAGTCGCCGTGGTGAACCAATTTCAGAGTCCCTGCGTATAAACTGGAGAATTTCAGAACTTGGGGTTTTGTGATGAGACGACATTTATTTGCTGCCGGCTTGGCCTGCGCCGTCGCGGCACCTGCCAATGCACAGGAATATACCCCCATCACCGAACGTGAGACGTTCCTATCCCTTTTGCACGGTCGGCAACTTCAAATGCGGATTTACGGGCTGTCCTTGAATGTGCTGCCCGATGGCCGGATCGAGGGCAGCGCCGTAGGCTGGGACATTGATGGCAGCTGGACCTGGCAAGATGGCTACTTTTGCCGCGAGATGGATTGGAGCGGTTATGAAATCCCGTTCAATTGCCAGCTTGTCGAGGTTCTGGGTGACGACAGGCTGCGGTTTACCGTTGATCAGGGTGCCGGAGACTCGGCCGAATTCCGGCTGCGCTGACGCGACCTGCGCCTAAAAGTCGATGGCGAGGCCCTTCTTTTCCCAATCTCCATAGCGCACAGGCTCTGGCCCTTGAGGACCGCCGTGTTCCAGCGGGCGTTCAACCTCGGTCATCGCCTTGCGCCGGGCCTCGGCCTCGGCCAGTGCGCGCTGGGCGGCGGGGGGTAAATCCTTGCGGTCGGTCATGGTGTCGGCTCCTGTCCCGTCGCGCTTGTCTGTATTCGTTCTGATGATATACGGCGCGTTCCAGCGACAGCAAGGGGCAGGCAATTGAGTGATGGCAAGGATCAGCTTGGGCTGGCACCGCGCGACGCCGCGCTGAAGCTGATCGAACAGGTCACCGGGTCGGGCAAACTCTTGCCCGAACTGATCGGGGCCGGTGCGCTGGATGCGCTTGCGCCCGAAGACCGGGCGCGCGCCCAACGGCTGGCCATGTCGACGCTGCGCGGGCTGGACCGCGCGGATCGGCTTTTGAAGAAGTATCTGCAAAAATCCCCGCCACTGGCTGTGCGCAATGTCTTGCGCCTTGGTGTGACCGAGATTGCCGAAGGCGAGGCGGCACATGGGGTGGTCAACGCGATGGTGGGCCTTATCGGGCGCAACAAGCGGGCCGCCAACTTCAAGGGGCTGGTCAATGCCGTCCTGCGCAAGGTGACCGCCGACATGCCGCAGGCCTGGGACAGCCAGCCCATCCCCCTGTTGCCCGGATGGCTGCGCAGCCCGCTGGTCGCCGCATGGGGACGGGACGCCGTCAAGGCGATGGAGGTGGTCCATTTTGCCGGTGCCCCGCTTGATCTGACGGCCAAAGGTGATCCGGCTGAATTGGCGGCCATGCTGGGCGGCACGGTTCTGCCCACAGGCTCGGTCCGGCTGGCGTCGGCGGGGCAGGTGACGGCGCTGCCGGGCTATACTGACGGCAGCTGGTGGGTGCAGGACGCCGCCGCCGCCATGCCGGCCCGGGTTCTGGACCCTAAGGCCGGCGAGCGTATCCTTGATCTATGCGCTGCACCGGGGGGCAAGACCCTGCAACTTGCCGCGGCCGGGGCGAAAGTCACGGCGTTGGACCTATCCGAGGCCCGATTGGCGCGTGTTGTGTCCAACCTGAGCCGGACCGGACTGACCGCAGAGGTCGTCGAAGGCGACGCCCTGACTTATGAGACGGGCGGCTTTGACGCCATCCTGCTGGATGCACCCTGTTCGGCCACCGGCACCATCCGCAGGCATCCTGATTTGCCACAGGCTAAGGACGGGTCCGAATTCGGGGCGTTGATTGACCAGCAGGCGGCGATGATCGACCACGCCTTGACCCTGCTTCGACCGGGGGGGCGGATGGTGTTTTGCACTTGCTCGCTGTTGCCGGACGAAGGCGAAGTGCAGATCGAAGAGGCGTTGGAACGGCACCCCGGTCTTGTCGTTGACCGGTCTGCTCTGGACCGACCGGGGCTGAACCCGGATTGGATAACCTCCGAGGGCGGCCTGCGACTGCGTCCCGATTATTGGGCAGAAGCCGGCGGCATGGACGGTTTCTACATCGCGTGCGTGACAAAGCCTGCGTGACTCGCCCGTTTCGAGGGCATAATAGTACTGCAACGAGAATGATGCCCCGGGCATCCAGATGAGGCAGCGGATTGGTGGCCAAAGGGCAAACATGGACAGCGCGGCGAACGCGTTTCATGAACCGGCTTCACGTCAGCATGGCCGGGCGGACCCCTGTGGCGACGGGGTTTGTGTCGTCGCCTGAACCTCGGACAATCGGCCATTTTGCGCGCGGCAGGCAGCTCTTGGCGGGCAACTTCATGCTGTCGGGCCGGCTGGTTGAGGCGCCCGATACGCTGATCTGGGACATCGCGCCCGAGGACGCGCCCTTCGTGGACGAACTTCACGGCTTTGCCTGGCTGGACGATCTGGCCGCCGTGGGGGATGCCAAATCCCGCGAGCGGGCGCAGACCTGGGTCATGAACTGGATCGACCGCTATGGAAAAGGGCAGGGGCCGGGCTGGACGCCTGCCCTGACAGGACGCCGGCTGATCCGCTGGATCAACCATGCACTGCTGCTTTTGCGGGGACGCGACAAAGAGACGGCTGACCGGTTCTATGCCAGCCTGAGCCGGCAGACAGTCTACTTGTCCCGCCGCTGGCGACGCGCCCCTCAGGGCCTGCCACGGTTCGAGGCGCTGACAGGCATGATTCATGCCGGGCTGTCGCTGGAAGGGATGCAGGATCATGTGGAGCCCGCGATTGCCGCCCTGGCAGCGGATTGTCAGGCCCGCATCGGCCCGCAAGGCGACATCCCGAGCCGTAACCCTGAAGAACTACTTGAGGTCTTTACCCTTTTGACCTGGGCCTCGGCCGCGCTGAACGAGGCCGGGCGCACGCTGCCGTCCGAATTGGTTGAGGCTATCGGTCGGATCGCCCCGACTTTGCGGGCCCTACGGCATTCTGACGGCGGGTTGGCCCGGTTTCATGGGGGTGGGGCTGGCATCGACGGGCGGCTGGATCATGCCCTTGCTGCTTCGGGAAACCGTCGGATGCGCAAAGGTGGCCTGCATATGGGCTACGCCCGCATCGCGGCGGCCCGGACGAGCGTCATAATCGATGCAGCCAAGCCAGCCTCGGGGCGAGACTCAGGCGACGCTCATGCCTCGACCCTGGCCTTCGAAATGACGTCCGGACGGCGACCCGTCATTGTGAACTGCGGGTCCGGCGCCCCCTTCGGGCCAGAGTGGCGGAAGGCGGGCCGCGCGACGCCAAGCCACTCCACCCTTGGTATCGAAGGGACGTCGTCCTCGCGGATGGCCCCGCCCAAGATCGTCCGGGGGCAACAGGTCGAACTTTTCTCCGAAGGGCCCGAGCGGGTCGGTTGCGAGATGCGCCATGCCGAGGGCAGCCAGAAGCTTGAACTATCACACGACGGCTGGCGCTCTCATCTGGGCCTAACGCACGCCCGGATCATGGAGCTTAGCAACGATGGGCGCGCGCTCGCTGGGGAAGATATACTGACGACCCTCAGCCCGGGGGATGAGCGTGCCTTTGATACGATGATGGCCGCAACCAGCTTGCAAGGGGCTCCGTTCTCGATCCGCTTTCATCTGCATCCGGATGTCGATGCCTCTGTCGATCTGGGTGGGACGGCTATCTCGCTTGCCCTCAAAAGCGGCGAAGTCTGGGTATTTCGCCACGATGGCAAAGCGCGACTGACCCTTGAACCCTCCATCTACCTTGAAAAGGGACGGTTGAAGCCGCGGAGCTGTGATCAGGTGGTTTTATCTGGTCGTGCGATCGCCTATGCCACCCGCGTGCGCTGGTCCCTTGCCAAGGCGCAGGGGACTCCGGATGCGGTTCGCGACTATGCACCCGGCGGGCGAGGGCTTGAATATGCGCCGCCCGGCAGAACCGGGACAGGCGACGACGATCTTGAATAGGGACGATAATATGACTGATCTTTACCCATTGCGCAGGGCTCTCTTGTCCGTTTCGGACAAGACAGGGCTTGTGGAACTGGCCCAGGCGCTGGCCGCGCGAGGGGTTGAGCTTTTATCGACCGGTGGGTCAGCCGGGATGCTGCGCGATGCCGGACTTGCTGTCGTTGACGTTGCCGATGTGACCGGCTTTCCCGAGATGATGGATGGTCGGGTCAAGACCCTGCACCCGGCGGTCCACGGCGGCCTTCTGGCTGTGCGCGACAATGCCGGACATGTCTTGGCGATGGAGGAACACGGGATCAGGCCCATCGACCTGCTGGTCGTGAACCTCTACCCCTTTGAAGCGACCGTTGCGGCTGGCGCGGACTACGACACGGCCATAGAGAACATTGATATCGGTGGGCCCGCGATGGTCCGGGCTGCCGCCAAGAACCACGCCTTTGTAAACGTCGTCGTCGATGTTGAGGACTATGCGCCTTTGCTGGCCGAGCTTGACGCCAACGATGGGCAGACGAGCCTGGCGTTTCGTCAGTCCCTTGCCCAGACAGCCTATGCCCGCACAGCGGCCTATGACACGGCAGTCAGCACATGGATGGCCAAGGCGATCGGCGAGGCATCGCCGCGTCGTCGCAGCTTTGCCGGGACCCTCGTGCAATCCCTGCGGTACGGTGAAAACCCGCATCAATCGGCCGAGTTCTATACCGATGGCACAGCCCGTCCCGGCGTGGCGACAGCCCGGCAGATGCAGGGCAAGGAACTGAGCTACAACAACATCAACGACACGGACGCCGCATGGGCGCTGGTGGCGGAATTCTCCCCGGCGGACGGACCTGCCTGCGTCATCGTCAAACATGCCAACCCCTGCGGCGTCGCACGCGGCACCAGTCTGGCCGAGGCCTATATCGCCGCCTATAACTGCGACCAGACCAGCGCGTTCGGGGGCATCGTTGCCCTGAACCAGCCGCTGGATGCCGCAACCGCAAGCGCCATCACCGAAATTTTCACCGAGGTCGTGATAGCACCGGGCGCCAGCGAAGAGGCGATCGCCGTCTTTGCCGCCAAGAAGAACCTGCGCCTGTTGCTGACCGATGGTCTGCCAGACCCAAAGGAACCGGGTGTCTCGGTCCGGCAGGTGTCGGGCGGATTGCTGGTGCAGGACAAGGATGTCGGATCGCTTGATGATGTCGAATTGCGGGTTGTGACCAAGGTTCAGCCGACCGCCGCCCAAATGGCCGATCTCCGCTTCGCCTGGGTCGTGGCCAAACATGTAAAGTCGAATGCGATTGTCTACGTCAAGGACGGGGCAACCGTCGGTGTCGGTGCGGGCCAGATGAGCCGGGTTGATTCGACCCGGATCGCGGCGCGCAAGGCCGCTGACATGGCCGAGGCGTTGGGGCTGGACGACAGCCCCGCCAAGGGGTCGGTCGTCGCCTCCGACGCGTTCTTTCCCTTCGCCGACGGGGTGATGACGGCGGTTGAGGCGGGCGCGGTGGCGCTGATCCAGCCGGGCGGGTCGATGCGGGATGACGAGGTCATTGCAGCGGCCGATGCCGCCGGGATTGCCATGGTCTTTACCGGCATGCGGCACTTCCGCCACTAGGCTGGCACAGGGAAAGGGGCAAAGGCATGCGTCTGACGCTGTTGACAGCATTCTGGTTTTTTGTCGTGGATCAGGCATCCAAGTGGTTCGTTGTGCATTGGCTGGACCTGATCAAACGGCGCGAGATTGACGTGGTGCCGCCCTTTCTGAATTTCCGCATGGCCTGGAACAAGGGTGTGAATTTCGGGCTTTTTTCTGGCGCAGATATGCGTTGGGTGCTGATCGGGCTGGCGCTCGTGATTTCGGCCATCGTGCTCTTCTGGGTTCGCCGGGACGGGGGTAGCCGCTGGACCTACCTGTCGGCCGGACTTCTGGTCGGGGGTGCGCTGGGCAACGTGGTCGACCGGTTTCGTTATGGGGCGGTCGCCGATTTTCTGAACATGTCCTGCTGCGGGATCACGAACCCGTTTGCATTCAACGTCGCGGATATCGGCGTGTTTGTCGGTGCAGTCGGCCTTGTCATCTTTACGTCAGACGGCAAGGGTGATGCAGGCAAAGGCCCCGGTCGCACGTCGGGGCGCAAAAAGGCGTCGTGACGCCAGCGTTGGGCTGGGGTAAGACTGCGGAGCGAAAAGCATGAAGGACTTGGCAATGCGTCGGATGATCCTCGCAACAGTGGCGATGGGCCTCCTGGCCGGATGTTCCGGCGACCGTGGGCTGCGGCAACTTTCGGTGGGAAATGGTCCTGACGAATTTTCCGTCATGCCTTCGCGTCCCCTTCAAATCCCCGAAACGCTGTCATTGCCGGACCCCGATGCCCAAAGCGGGAACCGTGCCGATCTGGCCCCCCGGGCGGACGCCATTGTCGCGCTTGGCGGTGATCCCGCGCGGGCCTCCGCAGGCGGTATTCCGGCCCGCGACTCGGTACTCGTGGCACAGGTCAGCCGCTTTGGTACATCGCCGGATATTCGGGAAACCCTTGCCGCCGAAGATCAGGCGTTTCGAAACAGGGCTGGCGTGTTGAATGTGTTCAACGTCTTTGGCGGCGACAGATACTTTGACGCCTATGCCCGGCAGGCCCTTGATGCGTACGCCGAACTGGCGCGTTTTGCAGCACTGGGCGTGGCTGTTCCCTCGGCCCCTCCGGCACCCTGATCTGACCACCTAATCCGGCCCCCTGCCAAGGACTGCTCACAACCTCGTAGACCGTGCTTGCGAAGCGCCTGCATCGGCATAGGTTAAGGCCATCGTGGAACCGAAAAACGAGGCCTGGATTATGATGCGCAGTATTGTGCTGACCGCTGTTCTTGCAATGGCTGGTTGGTCCGCCAACCCCTTGCAGGCGCAGGAGGTGACGACATTCACCCTCGACAACGGAATGGATGTCGTGGTGATCGAGGATCATCGTGCCCCGGTTGTCGTCCATATGGTCTGGTATCGGATCGGTTCGGCGGATGAACCCGTCGGCGCCTCGGGCGTCGCGCATTTTCTGGAACACCTTCTCTTCAAGGCGACCGATACATTGGAAAGTGGAGAGTTCTCGGCCACCGTGGCGGCGAATGGTGGCACCGACAATGCCTTTACCAGCTACGATTACACCGCCTATTTCCAGCGCGTTGCCGCCGACCGTCTGCCCTTGATGATGCAGATGGAAAGCGACCGGATGAACAACCTGCGCCTGACCGAAGCCGACATCGAGACCGAGCGTCAGGTCATTTTGGAAGAGCGCAACCAGCGCACCGAAAACAGGCCCGGCGCCCTTGCCCGTGAACAGATCAGGGCGGCCCAGTACCTCAACCACCGCTACGGCGTTCCGATCATCGGCTGGAAGCACGAGATGGAAGACCTCAGCCTTGAGGACGCCGTTGATTTCTACGACCTCTATTATTCGCCTAACAACGCTATTCTCGTGGTGGCCGGCGACGTGCAGCCCGACGAGGTGTTCACCTTGGCCGAGCAATACTACGGCGTCATCCCTGCCGAACCCGAATTGCCCGAACGCCTGCGTCCCGAAGAGCCGCCGCAACGGGCCGCCCGCCGGCTGGTGTTTGAGGACCCTCGCGTGTCGCAGGACTACGTGACCCGCAGCTACCTCGCGCCCGAACGGGACAGCGGGGCGCAGGAAACGGCGGCGGCCCTCGTCTATCTGTCCGAAATCCTTGGGGGATCGTCCTTTACCTCTGTCCTGAGCGTCAAGCTGACCTTCGACAGCGAGATCGCGCTGTTTTCCGGCGCGGGCTATGACGCAGACTCGCTTGACGACACGACGTTCCTTCTGTCCGTCGTTCCTGCCGAAGGTGTCAGCCTGCAGCAGGCCGAAGACGCGATGGACGCGGCCTTGGCCGAGTTTCTCGAAGAAGGCATCGACCCGGCCCAGCTCGAGCGCATCCGGACGCAGCTTCGCGCCAGCGAAGTCTATGCCCTCGACAGTATCGACGGGATTGCCCGGCGCTATGGCTCTGCCCTGACGCAGGGACTGACGGTGCAGGACGTGCAGGACTGGCCCGACATTTTGCAGGCCGTCACGGCCGATGACATCATGACGGCCGCCCGGGACCTTTTCGATCTTGATCAATCGGTGACCGCCTGGGTGGTGTCCGACCGACAGGAGTTGACCCAATGATCCGACTGACGCTTAGCCTGATCCTTGTCGTCTGGGGCGTCGTCGCCCGGGCCGAGGTCGACATCCAGGAAATCACAACGCCCGGCGGGATCGAGGCATGGGTGGTCGAAGAACGCTCCATCCCCTTTGTCGCAGTCGAGATTCGGATGGAGGGCGGCGGGTCGCTTGACCGTGAGGGCAAGCGGGGCGCGGTCAATCTGATGATGGCGCTGCTGGAAGAAGGATCGGGTGACATGGATGCCCGCGCGTTCCAGGAGGCCCGGGAAGGGTTGGCCGCTAGCTTTGGTTTCGATGCCTATGACGACAGCGTGTCGATATCGGCCAAGTTCCTGACTGAGAACCGGGACGAGGCGGTCGCTTTGCTACGTCAGGCGATTGTCGACCCTCGTTTTGACGCCGACGCGGTCGAACGGGTTCGTGCGCAGGTCCTGTCGGGCCTTGCCTCGGACGCCAAAAATCCAAACCAGCTTGCCAGCGATTCCTTCTATGCGGCGGCCTTTCCGGACCATCCCTATGGGTCTGACATGAGCGGGACCGCCGAAAGCGTCGCGGCACTGACGGCCGAGGACCTCTTTGACGCCCACCGCGACACGGTGAACCGGGCCCGCCTGCATGTGTCTGTCGTGGGCGATATCAGCGCTGACGAGGCTGGCGTGATGATCGACACCCTGCTTGGCGATCTGCCGACCGACGCACCGCCCCTTCCCAGCGACGTGGCGTTTGGCCTTCCCGGCGGCGTTACGGTCGTCGATTTCGCGACCCCGCAGTCCGTCGCCCTGTTCGGACATGAAGGGATGAAGCGGGACGACCCCGACTTTTTCGCGGCCTACGTGATGAACCACATCCTTGGGGCAGGTGGCTTTGAAAGCCGCCTGATGACCGAGGTCCGTGAAAAGCGCGGCCTGACCTACGGTGTGGCCACCTATCTTGTCCCCCGCGACCTTGCCGAAATGGTGCTGGGGCGCGTTGCATCGGCCAATGACCGGATCGGCGAGGCAATTGCCGTGATCCGCAGCGAATGGGCGCGGATTGCAACCGAAGGCGTGACCCCGGAAGAGCTTGATGCCGCCAAGACCTATCTGACGGGGGAATATCCTCTGCGCTTTGACGGAAATGGCCCGATTGCCGACATCATGGTCGGGATGCAGCAGGTTGGTCTGTCGCCGGATTACGTGCTGAACCGCAACGACTTTATCGAGGCGGTCACGCTTGAGGATGTCAACCGGGTGGCGGCCTATCTCCTGCGGCCAGACGCGCTGCATTTCACCGTTGTGGGTCAACCCGAAGGGCTGGAATCCGGCCCCCTTCCGCCGCTCGTGGCGAATTAAGACCCTCGCAGAATCAACCCGCGCCATGCTACCCCTAGTGGCATGGCGCTTCCTGACCCCAAGATACCTGCTGGCATGCCTGTCATCCGACAGCTGGACACCGTTGCGATCAACCGGATCGCAGCGGGCGAGGTCGTGGAACGGCCTGCCTCGGCGGTAAAGGAACTGGTCGAGAACGCGATCGATGCCGGGGCCAACCGGATCGAAGTGGTGGTTGCCGATGGCGGGCGCAGCCTGATCCGGGTGACGGACGATGGCTGCGGGATGACGGGGGCTGATCTGCCCCTTGCCTTGTCGCGCCACGCGACCTCCAAGATTGATGGTACCGACCTTCTGAACATCCATTCCTTCGGCTTCCGGGGCGAAGCGCTGCCCTCGCTTGGGGCGGTTGGCCGGTTGCACATCACCAGCCGGGCCAAGGGGGCAGAGGCGGCGACGATCACCGTAGATGGTGGCGCGGCGACGCCGGTCCGACCGGCGGCCCTGTCTGCGGGCACGGTTGTCGAACTGCGCGACCTTTTCCACGCGACGCCCGCCCGGCTGAAGTTCCTGCGCACCGACCGGGCCGAGGGGCAGGCGGTGACCGACGTGGTCAAGCGGCTGGCGATGGCAGAGCCTTTCGTAACCTTCATCCTGCGCGATGCGACCGACGGCGACGACCGGACCGTGTTCCGGGTCGAGGGCGAGACAGGCGATCTGTTCGACGCCCTCTTTGGCAGGCTGCGTGCCGTGCTGGGACGGGAGTTTGCCGAAAACGCCGTGCCTATCGACGCCGAACGGGAAGGGTTCCACCTGACGGGCTATGCCGCCCTGCCGACCTATTCACGGGGGGCTGCGGTGACCCAGCACCTGTTCGTCAACGGGCGACCGGTTCGGGACAAGCTGCTGATCGGGGCCCTTCGGGGCGCCTATGCGGATTTCCTCAGCCGGGACAGGCATCCCGCGGCGGCGCTTTTTGTTGATTGCGATCCGCACCTTGTCGATGTGAACGTCCACCCGGCGAAGTCCGAGGTGCGTTTCCGTGACCCCGGATTGGTGCGGGGCCTGATCGTCAGCGGGCTGCGCCATGCCTTGGCGGGCGCAGGGCACCGGGCCTCGACCACGGTCGCTGGCGAAACGCTGGGCGCGATGCGGGCAGAGCCGCTGGGACCGGCCCGGATCTACCAGATGGAACGGCCGTCGTGGCAGGCGCGCGCCGCCTCTTACGCGGCGCAGATGCCCGAACAGCCTTTGGGCTTTGCCGAGGCGGCGGTCCCATCGGCCCGGATCGAACCTCTGGAAATGCAGGATGTGGCCCGCCCTCTTGGCGCGGCCCGGGCGCAGGTGCATGAGAATTACATCATCGCCCAGACCGAGACCGGCATTGTCATTGTCGATCAGCACGCGGCACATGAGAGGCTGGTTTACGAGCGGCTCAAGGCGCAGATGGCCGAACGCGGTGTCGCGTCCCAGGCCCTGCTGATCCCCGACATCGTCGAACTGGACCCCGCTGATGCGTCCCGGCTGCTTGAAATTGCGGACGAACTGGCCACGCTGGGCCTTGGGATTGAACCGTTCGGCGGCGGGGCTGTCGCGGTCCGCGAGACGCCAGCCATCCTTGGGCAGGTCGATTGCACCCATCTGTTGCGCGACATCGCCGATGAACTTGCTGATCTGGGAACCTCAGTCACTGTGCAAACGCGGCTGGACGCGATCCTGAGCAGGATGGCCTGCCACGGCTCTGTCCGGTCGGGCCGTCAGATGCGGGCGGATGAGATGAATGCCCTTTTGCGCGATATGGAGGCGACCCCCCATTCGGGTCAGTGCAACCACGGACGCCCAACCTATGTGTCGCTGGACCTTGCCGACATCGAGCGGTTGTTCGGACGCCGATGATCACGCTGGGCGGACAAACCTACGCGCTGGATGATCCGGCGGTGATGGCGGTTGCAGCGCTGATCGTCCTTGCGCTTGTCGTCATCCTGCTGGTGATGACCCTGCGCCGGGCGGGGCGGTCGGCGCAGGTGACAGAACTGATGGCGCAGCAGATCGCTGGCCAGATGGGTCAGCTTGGCAACCGGGTGCAGCTTTTGTCGGATGGCCAGCACCAGCTTGCCGGGGGGCTGACCCATGTGTCCGATGCGCAGGCCGCCTCGCAGGCGCAGATGCTGCGCCTTATGGAAGAACGGCTGGCCAAAGTCACCGAAACGATGAGCACGAACCTAAGCTCCAGCGCCCGCAACACCGCCCAGTCGCTGGGTGAATTGCAACAGCGGCTCAAGACCATCGACAAGGCGCAGGAGAACATCACCAAGCTGTCCGGCGATGTGCTGTCCTTGCAGGACATCCTGTCGAACAAACAGACGCGCGGCGCGTTCGGTGAGATCCAGTTGCGCGACATCGTCAGCAAGGCGCTGCCGCCTGACAGCTATGCCCTGCAGGCGACCCTGTCGAACGGCAAGCGGGCAGACTGCCTGATCCACCTGCCCAATCCGCCGGGGCCAATCGTCATCGATTCCAAGTTTCCGCTGGAGGCCTACGAGGCGCTTCGGGCAGCCAAGGATGACCGGGCCGGGGTCGAGGCTGCCCGCTTGTTCCGAGCGGCGGTGCGGACGCATATCAAGGCGATTTCGGAAAAGTATATCCTTGAGGGCGAAACCGCGGACGGGGCTTTGATGTTCCTTCCGTCCGAGGCGGTCTATGCCGAGCTGCACGCGAATTTCTCGGACCTGGTGCAGGCCAGCTTTACGGCCCGGGTCTGGATCGTGTCACCGACGACGTGTATGGCGACCCTCAACACCATGCGGGCCATCCTCAAGGACGCCCGGATGCGCGAGCAGGCCGGGGCCATTCGGACCGCCCTGCGTCAGCTTCACCGCGATCTGGAATTGGTGGTCGAGCGGGTAGACAAGCTGAACACGCACTTCTCTCAGGCGCGAGGCGACCTTGAGGGGATTTCGGTTGCCGCCGAGCGTGCGGGCAAGCGGGCGGCGCGTCTGGACAGCTTTGATTTCGGAGATCAGGTGGAAGGCGCGCCCGAGATTGTTCCAATTGCCGGTTCGGGCAACTAGGCCCGACTGATCTAAAGGACAGGCCTGCGGCCTGACATCGTTTGCCTCGGGCCGCCCGTGGCGGCCCTCAGGCCGGTGCCCTTAGATACCAAAGACCCTTTGCGCCATACGCGGCAGAATGCCCGAAAAGCGCAGGGGGGCGTCCGTCGCCGAAAGGCAGATGCAGTCAAGCCCCGCCTCGGCCACAGGCTGGTGCACCATGTCTTCATTCGCGACCTCAATGTCGCCGGGTCCAAAACGATCCGTCTCGTCCCGGAAGGCCCCTTGCAGCACCAGGGTCAGTTCCATGCCGCGATGGCCATGGTCAGGCACGGCCACACCAGCAGGGATACGCAAAAGGCGGACCGTCGCCGCATCCGATGTTTGCAGCACAGCCTGGCTGACGCCGCCACCAATGCGCCGCCATTCAACCGCATCCAGATCACCGCCCACATAGTCCTGAAGCGGGATCGGAAAAACAGCGGACAGGCTGGGAGCAGGCGCAAGTTTAACCTCAGCCGGAGCCGCGGCGATCAGGGCCATGGTCGCGGCCAGGCAGTCGTCACTCACAGCCTCGATCCCGGCTTCGTCCATCAAGACGCCGCCGACGGCGTCAAACTCATGCATGCGGGCCCGACAGTCATCGCAAAGCGAGACATGGGTGGCCACCACAAGGTTGAACGCCTCGGGAAGGGAACCGGCAGAGTACCCCATCAAGAGCTGGTCGGTGAGATGATGATTGATCGACTTCATTGCGGTCTTCTTTACGTCATTGCGTGGCGCAGCCTGTCCAGCGCCAATCTGATTCTCGATTTGATCGTTCCAAGCGGCAGCCCCGTCTCGGCTGCGATTTCGCTATGGGTCAGCTCACCAAAGTAGGCGCGCTCGATCAGCACTCTTTGTTTTTCGGGCAAAGCGGCCAGTGCCTGCCCGAGCAGTTCAGTGTCCTGGGCCAAGGCCATGACGTCCGCCGGTGAGGCTTCGGTCTCTGGGCCCCAGGGTAATTCCTCTGGTTCCGGCCGTCGCTGTTTGCGCAGCATGTCGATCTTGCGGTTTCGGGCGACCGTAAAAATCCATGTGGATACGCTCGCCTTGGAGCCATCGAACATATGTGCCTTGCGCCACAGCGTGGCCATCACCTCTTGTGTACACTCCTCGGCGAACTCGGCCGAGACGCCAGACTTCATCAGAAACCCTTTGACCCGTGGTGCGAAATGCCCAAAGAGCCGCGCAAAAGCACGGTCGTCCTGGTGGTCGCGGATTGCCTCGATTTCAGCAATCCAGTCCATTCGGGTCGACGTTTCCGTCACGGGTCCTTTTGTCCTTGTTCTGGCCGGACGATCAGACGACTCCACGCTGCCGGTCGGCAGTATCGTAGGGGGCGGCTGGCCCAACGAAAAGGTCATGGTTTCCGTTATCATGCATCTGATACGAGCCCAACAGGACGGCGGATCAGTTCGAATCAAAATTTTTGGAGGGCTGCTAAGTCATCCGGGTTGGTTTGGGCGACGTAAGATAAGACAGAACCTCTTCGGGGTGTGGAGCAGACAGAGACCTATGACTGAATTGACGACAACGCCCGCCGAACGGCGGATTGCAGTGATTGGCGCCGGCATCTCCGGTATGGGCGCAGCTTACATGTTGGCCAAGTCGAACAACGTCGTGTTGTTTGAGGCCGAAAAACGGTTGGGCGGACATGCCCGGACCAAGATGGGCGGCCCGAAGGGCGATCAGGCGGTCGACACCGGGTTCATCGTGTTCAACTACGCCAACTATCCCCATATGGCCGAGCTGTTCGCCGAACTTGATGTTCCGGTAACCAAATCGAATATGAGTTTTGGGGCCTCTATTGCCGGTGGCAAGCTGGAATATGGATTGGCCAGCCTTGGGGCCCTGTTCGCCCAAAAGCGAAACCTGACGAACCCCAAGTTTCTGCGGATGGTGCGTGATATCCTGCGCTTTAACGCGCGCGCCCTTGCGGCCTCGGATGAGGTCGGCCTGACCATCGGCGGGCTGATGAAGAAGCTTCGGATGGGCGATTACTTCCGCGACCACTACCTTTTGCCCCTATCGGGAGCGATATGGTCGACACCGACCGAGAAGATCCTCGATTTTCCCGCCCATGCCATGATGCGGTTCTTTGAGAACCACGCCCTCCTTGGCATCACCGGACAACATCAGTGGTACACCGTCAAAGGCGGGTCGGTCGAATATGTCACCCGACTTGGTGCCGCCATGACTGAACGGGGCGTTCAGACCAGGCTGGGTTGCGCGGTCGAGACGGTGCGCCGCACGCCGCAGGGTGTCATGGTCAAAGCACCGGGGTCCGAGTGGGAGGCGTTTGACGAGGTCGTCTTTGCCACCCATTCCGACATCACCTTGCGGTTGCTGGACGATCCCTCGCCGGAAGAGCAGGCTATGCTGGGCGCGATCCGCTATCAGCCTAATTCGATCATTCTGCACTCTGACTCGTCGGTCATGCCCAAGAACCGCTCTGTCTGGTCCTCGTGGGTCTATGCTCAGGGGCACGACAAGGTGCTGGACCAGATCGATCTGACCTACTGGATGAATTCGCTTCAACCCTGGCTGACCGAAGACCCGCTGTTCGTGACGCTGAACACGACCCGGCCGATCCGCGAGGACCTGATCTGGGACAAAGTCACCCTTCATCATCCGGTCTACGATCTTGCTGCATTGGCAGCACAGGAGCAGGCGGCACAGATGAATGGCACCAACCGGACATGGTTTTGTGGAGCATGGATGAAGAACGGGTTCCACGAAGACGGGCTGTCCAGTGCCGTTGACGTCGTTCGCGCCATGGCGACTGGTTCAGCGATTGCCGTGGCGGCCGAGTGAGCATCGTCCATCATATTGCAGGCCAGACCTATCATGGGCGGCGCGGGGCGACGAAGAATGCCTTCCGCTACTCCATTGACTATGTGTTGATGGATGCCGAAACGACGACCGGGCTAGAGGCGTCGCGGCTGTTCAGCCGGAATGGCCGCAACCTCATGTCGTTGTGGGATCTGGATCACGGCGGTGATCCGCATCAGGGGCGCGGTGCGCCCTGGGCGCGTGAGGTTCTGGCGGCCAATGGCGTCGACCTGACCGGTCGGATCGACATACTGGCCCAGCCAAGGGTGCTGGGTCATGTGTTCAATCCGGTCAGTTTCTGGCTATGCCACGACGATCAGGGCATCCTTCGGGCGGTGATTGCCGAGGTGACGAACACCTTTGGCGACCGCCATTCCTATCTGTGTGTGCACGAGGACCGGCGCGAGATTGTGAAGGCCGATACGATCGCCGCCCAAAAGATCTTTCACGTCTCACCGTTTCAGCCGATCGAGGGGGGATACACCTTCCGGTTCGATATCACGGCTGACAAGATCGGGATCTGGATCGACTATTCCCGGGGCAACGGCGGCTTGATCGCCACCCTGACAGGTGATCGGCGGCCTTTGACCACCATGGGCATCCTTCGGGCTGTCCTGCGGCGGCCCTTCGGATCCCGTCGGGTGCTGGCCCTGATCCATTGGCAGGCGCTGAAGCTGTGGTGGAAAGGCGCCTCCTACCGCCCCCGACCAGAGCCTCCTGAAGCCGAGGTCAGCCGATGACCGCGGTGTCGATCGGGATGCGTGACAGGCTTCCGGCCTGGTCTCTTTATGGCGCGGTGCTAAGTGCGGCGGGCCTGCCCATCTATATCTATGCGCCCGAATACTATGCCGATACCTTTGGCGTCAGCCTGACGGCACTTGGGGCACTTTTGTTTGTCCTGCGGTTGTTTGACGTGGTGCAGGACCCGGTTCTGGGCTGGGTCGCGGAACGGCTAGGCCGGGCACGTGGCATAGCCGTGGCGCTGGGGGCGGCATTGCTGGCGGCCTCGATGGTCGGGCTTTTCGCTGTCGCTCCGCCGGTTGCGCCGATTTTCTGGTTCGGGTTGACGATCACGGGCCTGTTCTCGGCGTTCAGCTTTCTGACGATCAATTTCTATGCGCAGGGCATCGGCAAGGCGGGCAGGATCGCAGGCGGTCACGTCCGGCTGGCGGCCTGGCGCGAAAGCGGTGCGCTCCTTGGGGTCTGTGTGGCAGCGGTCACTCCGACTGTTCTTGTGGGCCTTGTTGCGGCACCTTACGCCGTATTTGCCGTCGGCTTTGCCATCGTCACGCTACTGGCCGCGCTGGTCATGGCACCCGAGTGGCAGGGCCGGGTCGAGACCAAAGCACCGACACCCATCCGCACCATCATCTCCGATCCGCTGGCCCGCCGCCTTTTGATCCTGGCGCTGGTCAACGCGACGCCGCTGGCGGTGTCTTCGACGCTTTTCATGTTCTTTGTGGACAGCCGGCTGGATGCGCAGGGCTGGGAAGGCCCGCTTCTGGTGCTGTTCTTCCTCGCCGCTGCCGTGTCTGCCCCGCTGTGGAGCGCGCTGGCCCAAAGGTTTGGGACCAAGCCGGTTTTGCTTGCCGCGATGGTCCTGGCCGTCGCCTCTTTCGGAGTTACATTGACGTTGGGGGCAGGGGATCAGGCCACGTTTGCGGTGATCTGCATCCTGTCTGGTGCCACCATCGGGGCCGACCTGACCCTGTTGCCAGCGATGTTCGCCCGCCGGATGGCCAAGGTGTCACCCAGCGGGGGGCAGGGCTTTGGCCTTTGGTCCCTGGTCAACAAATTCACGTTGGCCTTCGCCGCCGGCATCCTGCTGCCCACTCTTGAACTGGCGGGATTCTCTGCCGATGCCGAGGTTCTACCGGCCTCTGCCCTAACCATGCTGACGGTACTTTATGCTCTTGTTCCGTCGCTTCTCAAACTTGTTGCCATCGGCCTTCTGGTCGCCACAACTCTGGAGGACTGATCCATCATGACAGCCGCACTCATCCTGTTCGCCCTCGTCCTGACAGCCCTTGTTGTCCGTATCCGCTATGCGTCGTTTCTGGCCCAAAGGCCCGAAGACTATGCCGAAGGCGGACCCCAGTTCGACATCCGCGAACGCCTGAATGGCCCCATCGTCTGCGAAGGCGTGATCTACGGTCCGACCGGGCGCGTCACCTCGCGGTTTGTTGCGGATTTTGAGGCAAGCTGGCAGGGCAACGTCGGAACCATGGTCGAGAACTTTCATTACGACAGCGGCAATACCCAACGCCGTCAGTGGACCCTGACCCTTGGCAATGACGGGGCCATCAAGGCCGAGGCTCCGGACGTCGTTGGTGTCGGAACCGGCCGCCAGCAAGGGTCGGCTGTCCTGCTGAACTACAAGATCAAACTGACGGAAGAGGCGGGGGGCCATGTTCTGGACACCACCGACTGGATGTACCTGACGCCCAACGGGTCGATCATGAACCGCAGCCAGTTCCGCAAATTCGGGATCAAGGTGGCCGAATTGGTCGCCACCATGCGCCCGCGCGAAGCGGCCTGAACCGTCCGTCCTCCCACGACCAATCCGAAAGGACACGATGTGAACAATTGGCAAGGCAAGCGGTATTGGCTGGTCGGGGCAAGCGAGGGGCTTGGCCGCGAGGTGGCCTTTGCCCTGAACCGTGCAGGGGCAGAAGTCATCGTCAGCGCCCGGTCCGAGGACCGGCTGAAGGCATTGGTCGAGGAGTTGCCCGGCAAAGCGTCATATGTCGCCGTTGATGTATCGGACCGCGCCGCGGTTGAGGCTGCGGCAGAGCAGATCGGACCGCTGGACGGCATGGTTTATTTGGCCGGGGTCTACTGGCCGATGAAAGCCTCGGAGTGGAACAACGCAGAGGCCGAAGCAATGGCCGACATCAACTACCTTGGTGCATCGCGCTGCGTGGGGGCCGTGATCGGCCCCATGGTCGAACGCGGGTCGGGGCACATCGTGCTGACCGGATCCCTGTCCGGGTTCCGGGGCTTGCCCGGCGCCATCGGCTATGGCGCGTCAAAGGCGGCGGTGATGTATCTGGCCGAGTCGATGTATGCTGACCTGCGAAACACCGGCATCAAAGTCCAGTTGATCAACCCCGGCTTCATCAAGACCCGCCTGACCGACAAGAACGACTTTTCCATGCCCTTCATCATGGAGGCGGATGAGGCCGCCCGCGTGTTCTTTGAGCATATGAACAGCGACGGCTTCAAACGCAGCTTTCCAACGGTGTTTTCCTGGCTGTTCCGGGTCAGCCAATTCTTTCCGGACTGGCTATATTATCGCATCTTCGGGACGGGCAAGTAGCGCCTGTGTGTGCAGCTATAGGATCAGGGTGCGCTTGATCACAGGCAACAGTCCCGCCGCCATCAATCCGACAAAGGCACCGGCAACCAGCCGCACCGATCTACGCCCCATGTGCGGAGCTGCGACACCGAGGATCGCGCAGACAATCGAATAGTAGGCAAGGTTGATCCGATCCCCAAGGGCCGCGTGACAGGCGCAAGCTTTGGTTCAAGCCTTGAACAGTTTTAATAGTGGGTCCGGGCAAAGGCCCGATCGGGCAGATCAAGGTGGGGCGTTGCGTTGTACCCGGCCAGCAAAGTGCCGTGCGGTGTCACGTGGACCCGATGGATAGAGCTGTTGTAGATCGGCAAAAGGATGCGCCCAAACGCCTGTATATCGAGGTCCAGAAGGTGCCGCAGGATCATCCCGATCACCCCGCCGGAGGTAACGCAAAGGACATGACGGCCGGGCTGGGTCGCTTCTTGCAGCACCCCGCTGACCCGCGTCTCGAACGAGGCGAAGGTCTCGTTGCCCATGATCTCGGCGTTTTGCCAGGCCTCCATCACCTGGTGGACGTGGGTGGCAAAGCCGTCCGGGTCGGGCATCGGGATGCCGCGATGATCTTCGAGCGCCTTTCCAAGATTGAAGTAGTCCATCTCGTTGAGGCGAGGATCGATTCGCGGGTCGTCCCATCCCATTGACGCACTGGTCTGCTGGTGACGGTTCAGGCTGCCGGACAGAACCAAGTCATAGCTTTCGCCTTGCTCTCGCATCCAGTGGCCCAGCCACGTCGCTTGCTGTTTACCCAAATCGGATAGGGCATCGTAGTCGGCCTCGTTCTTTGCAGCGGAGTTGGCCTGGCCATGTCGAACAAAAGTGATGGTGCCCATGGGATCTCCGAACGCAAAACGACCTCTGTCAGCAACCGGTAAGCCGCGCTGCGTGAAATGGCAACGCGTTGTGGGACTTGTTATTGCATAGCAAAACGGCACGATAGACACTCGAAACATCAAGAATGGCTGCGCTGCACTAGGTCTCTGCCCATTAGGTCAGAGCCTAAGGACGAATCGTATGCCAAGGGAGCACCCGCGATGCGTCATCTGATCATAGGTACGGTTCTTGCCACGGCGGCAGGTTTATTCAATGCGCCCGCCTGGGCGGAGGACACTGCTTTGGTCCTGGCCAATGAACGATATGAAGTGCTTGGGCGATTGTCGCGCGGGGCAGAGCCGGCCGATGCGGCGCGCGCGCTTGAGGCTATGGGCTTTGATCTGACCGCCCTGCCGAATGGACGGGCGGCAACCCTGTTCGAGACCCTGTCGGGATTTGCCAACGTCGTCCCCGGGGCCGAGCGTCTGATCATCGTGTTGTCTGGTCGTTTCGTAACGGACGGCACTCGAACCTGGTTTCTGGCCGCCGATACAGCTGAACCCGAGTTTCTGGGCCTTGGCGGGGGGGCGCTGTCGGTTGAAAGCGTGATGCAACTGATGCAACGCCAGGCCGGAAGCGCCCTGCTTGTCCTTGGGGTCGACCCCGACGAGGACAGGGTTTTCGACGCCTATCTGCGTGAGGGCATCGGAACGCTTGATGTGCCCCAGGGTGTGACCGTCGTGCGCGGGCTCCCGCGGGACATTGCCGGGTTTATTGAGACTGACCTGGTTCAGCCCGAGGGTGATTTGACCCGGCTGATCGCCGCGAACCGAAGGGTTGAGGCAGAAGGTTTCCTGCCCCGGCGGTTCTTGTTCATGGGGCCGGCCCCCGACGCGGTTGAGGTCGTCCCAGAGCCTGTGCCCCTAGAGAACTCCGCCGCAGAGGATGCCCTTTGGGAAGGGGCCGTGGCCCTGGACACGGCCGAGGTCTATCGCAACTATTTGTCCCGCTACCCCACAGGCCGCTACGCCCCGGAGGCCGAAGAGGCCCTTGCCGCGATCTTGTCCGAACCGTTTCGGGACGACCGACTCGCGGAAGAGGCGATGGACCTGAGCCGGGATGCGCGCCGCAACATTCAGCGCAACCTGAGCCTTCTGGACTACAACACCCGTGGCATCGACGGGATCTTTGGCCCCGGAACCCGGGGGGCGATCACGAACTGGCAGCAGCAAAACGGCTTTGCCCAGACCGGCTATCTGTCCACCGAACAGATCAATCTGCTTGACGCGCAGTCTGCCCGCCGTGCTGCCGAACTTGAGGCCGAGGCCGAACGCGTGGCCGCAGAACAAGCCCGCCTCGACAGAGCCTTCTGGGCGGAAACCGGTGCAAGGGCCGATGAACCGGGTCTGCGCGCCTATCTTGACCGCTATCCCGACGGCCTTTTCGCGGAAACGGCAACCGAACAACTTGCGGCGATTGAGGCCGAAAAGCGTTCCCAGGCGCAAGATGAAGAGCGGTCTGCCTGGGATGCCGCCCTTGCCGCAGACACGGTGCCTGCATACACGGCGTACCTGCGAACCTTTCCCGATGCAGCCTTCAAGGCCGAAGCCGAGGCCAGGATTGCCGCGCTCGAACAGGCCGGTGGGAACAATGTGGCCGAGCAGGCAGCACTGGCCGCTGAAGCTGCACTTGGTCTAAATCCGATCACAGCGCGGCTGGTTGAGGCAAAACTCGATCAACTTGGCCTCAATCCGGGGGCCGTTGACGGAGTATTTGATGACGCGACACGACGTGCGTTGAGACGGTACCAAAGGGATCGTGACCTGTCCGTGACGGGCTACCTGGACGAAGGGACGGTCGTGCGCCTTTTGGCGGATTCGATAGGGGTATTGCGGTGAAGTCACTAGAGCTTGTTCATCTGTCAGAACGTCAGGATCTCATGCGGCCCGCCGCTGCCTTGATGATCGAGAACTGGCCTGAATGGTATGGCCCCTTTGGTCCGGGCAACGCGCTTGCCGATCTGGGGGCACGGTCCCAGCTTTCGGGACTGCCCTGGGGTGTCCTGGCAGTTCTGGACGATATGGTTGTTGGAACTGTGGCCATGGCCGGCGAATCCCACGGCGCGGTGGATGGTGAGGACAAATGGTTGGTCGGCCTCGTGGTGCGCAAGGTGCTGCGCAAACAGGGCATCGGCGGTCTTTTGGTGGAAGCGGTCGAACAGAAGGCCCGGACCGAAGGCCTTGGCAACATTCACGCGACCACAAAGTCAGCCTCGGGCCTTTTTGTGCGCCGCGGTTGGCAATCTATCCGCGACCTTGCCGACGGGCATGGTGTCTTTCGCTTTTCCCCAACCTGACTCTTCCTCATCTGAAAACGAAGGGGGCCCCGCCGTATGGCGAGGCCCTTTGTCATTTGGCCCGGCTGCAGGCTCGAGGCTCAAGGTGCGGGGACGTACCGCTCAAACAAGAGGCGGACAAGGCCGTTCTGACCCTCGCTCAACTGCCGGATTCCGACGAGGTAGGTGCCAGGATTCACCCGGGCCGAGATCAGCGGATCAAGGTTTCCACCATAGTCGTCGTTCTCGGACACAAGCCGTCCAAAGTCATCGTAAAGGACCATGATCGGGTCGCCGATACCATTTGAAACCCCTTCGATCAGGACCAGACCGGCACTGTCGATTTCAAAGGACAGCCAGGTGTTCACATCACCGACCTGAAGGTCCTTGCGGACCCGGTTGGCAAGCGGGCCCAACGGTGTGACAGGGTAAGAACCGTCAAGCGGCGGGCTTGCCTCGCCCCGCTCGTACAGCCCAACAAGGGCGGCTGCAGGGTCGTAGCCGGTGATCGAAACCGTGACCGGCGCAGAGGTGTCCGACAGGGCCCGCATCTCGATGCAGTAGTCGCCCGCAGCAAGCGGCGTAGTCAGATCGATGCGGGAGTTCAGGCCGTCGAAATCATCGTTCTCGGCGACGAAGTTGCCCATTGAGTCGAAGATCGTGATGACAGGGTCCGCCATCTCGTTCTCGGCCGTAACCGAGATCGAGGCGGCAGAGGCTAGGGAAAAGCCCCAGGCGTCGATCTGATCGACGGATGCGGTCACCGATGCACCGCCGCTCATCAGGTTGCGGTCAATGGGGCCGCCGTCGCCAATGTAGTTTGAGACGCTGGTGCATCCCGATCCGCCGGACGGGCCGGGGCCGACATCAGGAATACCCATGCCAAGGCCCTGCGTCAGGGCTTCTTGCTCAAGCCGTCCGACCCGGACGAAACCGGTCATCGGTGCGCCGTCATAGCTGTTCATCGAAAGGCAATAGGTGCCCGGGTTCAACTGCAGTTCCCCGCGTGAAGATCCCTCGCCGCCCGAATCATCATCCGACAGGATGATCGTGCCGGCGGAATCGCGCAGATCGATAACGGGATCGCCGCCGCCACGACCGGCCGCTTCGACCCGCACGCCGGTGGGCTGGGATACATTGAACAAAGCCACATACTCGTTGCCCATCAAAACGATGGCCATCTGCTCCATATGGCTTGTCGCCGTGGAAACGTCAGAGCCTGCTTCTGTCCCGCCGATCCACTGTCCTGCGTCACCTACACCACCGCAGATATTGGACTGGGCGGCGACAGGCATCGCAAACCCGGCTGTCGCCAGGGCGGTCAGTACGGCCATTGATCTCGAACGCCTCATGGGTATTCCCTTTCGATCATTGTTAACATGGGCGCAGGATAGGCCGTTGATCAGCGGTAAGGCTAGTGTCATCTGGGCAGGGTATGGAAAACCGGAAAAGCAAAAGGCCGCCCCAAAGGACGGCCCTGATGCATTTTCACCGATAAGGTTGTCGGGACCATGCGGTCCCTCAAACACTTAGCCCTGGCGGGCTTTGAACCGGCGCTGGGTCTTGTTGATAACGTAGACCCTGCCCTTACGGCGCACGACGCGGCAATCGCGGTGGCGCTGCTTGAGCGAGCGGAGTGAGTTTGCGACCTTCATGGTCTTCTCCTCTTGTCGCGGCGCGGCGGATGCGCCTCTTGGTTGCAGTCGTGGCCCCGACCTAGGGACCGTCTCATTCAATGGTGGGCGGTACAAGGTTCGAACTTGTGACCCCTTCGATGTCAACGAAGTGCTCTACCGCTGAGCTAACCGCCCGTATCCTCAGCGAATTCTCTGCGTCCTCATATAAAGAGAACGCGGAAATACTCCACGTCGGGTGAGCGGTCTATAAAAGGAGTCGCGGGGGGGATCAAGGGCTTTTGGCATCTGAGTTTTTCAGGCTATCTTATGCCCAGACAGGGAGCCCAGATGTCCGATCTTGCCTACAATCTTATCCGGCCCGCGCGCCGCGACACCAGTGTCATCTTTGCCTCGCCCCATAGTGGGCGGGATTATTCTGACGCCTTCCTGCGGTCTGCCGTACTCGACCAGCGCGAGATTCGGTCGTCAGAAGACGCGTTCGTCGATCAACTTTTTGCACCGGCGGCACAGTACGGTGCGGCATTTTTGGCGGCAGGCGCCCCTCGGGCCTATGTCGATCTCAACCGGGCGTCCGAAGAACTCGACCCGGCGTTGATCGATGGCGTGCGCAGGTCCGCGCATAATCCCCGGATTGCCAGCGGTCTTGGTGTGATTCCCAGAGTCGTGGCCAATGGCCGTGCCATTTACCGGGGCAAGTTGGGGTTGGAAGAGGTGCACTATAGGCTTAGCCGCTATTGGCGCCCTTACCACGACATGCTCCAAACCTTGATCGACGAGAGTCACAGGCAGTTCGGCGAAGCGATCCTGATCGACTGCCACTCTATGCCGCACGAGGCGCTCGATGCCGTGTCCCAGTCAGGTGGCCGAAGGCCCGATGTGGTGCTGGGGGACAGGTTCGGTGCATCGGCCTCGGGCAAGGTGATTGAGCGGATCGAAGCTGCCTTCGCGAACGCCGGTCTTTGCGTTGTCCGCAACACGCCTTTCGCCGGGGCCTACATCACCCAGAACTATGGCCGTCCGTCCTGGCAGCAACACGCCGTTCAGATCGAGATTGACCGTGCCCTTTACATGGACGAGCGGCGGATCGAACCGAACGCGAATTTTGTGGCCTTCGGCGAGATGCTGGACGGCATCATTCAGGAGATTGCCGAAATCGGCCGCCCGGCCATCCAGAGGGTCGCGGCGGAATGATCCCGTAAGGTGGGTCATGACCCACCTTACCTCAGGGCGCGCCCCTTGACGATTGCATCGGCCCCGAAGCGCGCGCGGATCTTGTCAGTGGCCCGTTCCGCCTCGGCCCGTTTGCCTGCGCCGGGATCCAGAAGATCGCCCTCCCTGTCCGCCTCGGCGGCGTCGGTCAGGTCGCTGATCCCGACCCCAAGCAGGCGGTAGGAACCGGCGTCCCCCACCTGATCGAACAGATCACGGGCGGTCCGGTAGATGGTATCGGCGACCTGGGTGGGATGCCGCAGACTTAGTCTTTTCGAGATCAGCGTGTGATTTGACCGCTTGAGCTTGAGCGTGACGACCCGCCCCGCCTTGTCCTGCGCCTTGGCCCGCGACGATACCTTTTCCGCCATACGCCAGATATGACCGTCAAGGATGTCTGGATCGGCGGTATCGACCCCGAAGGTGGTCTCGTTCGACAGTGCCTTGACTGGGGTATGCGACGACACCCGGCGGGCATCCTCGCCCCGGGCCAGATGCCAGAGCCGTTCTCCCATGCCGCCAAAACGGGCGTTAAGGTCCTCCCGCTCCCACCGCATGAGGTCGCCAAAGCTGCGGATGCCCGCCTTGTCGAGGCTTTCTTGCGCCGACGGTCCGATGCCCCAGATCATGCGGACCGGTCGGGGCCGCAGAAAGTCGAGGGTCTCGGCGACCCCGATCACCGAGAATCCCCGCGGTTTGTCGAGGTCGGAGGCGACCTTTGCCAGGAACTTGTTGTGGCTCAACCCGATTGAGCCGGTGAGGCCCAGCTCGTCCTTCATCCGCTGGGTCAGGCGCGCCAGCATGACGGCAGGCGGCGCGCCATGCAGCCGCTCGGTGCCCGACAGGTCCATGAACGCCTCGTCCAGGCTGAGGGGTTCGACGACGGGTGTCAGCTCGTCCATCATTGCCCGGATCGCCTTGGAGGCGGCGACATAGGCGTCAAACCTTGGCCTGACCACCACCGCGTCGGGGCACAGCTTGAGGGCCTGAAACATCGGCATCGCGGATTTCACACCCTTGATCCGGGCGAGGTAGCAGGCGGTCGACACGACCCCCCGCTGCCCGCCGCCCACGATCACCGGCTTGTCCGCAAGCTCGGGGTTGTCGCGCTTTTCCACGCTGGCAAAAAAGGCGTCACAGTCCATATGCGCGATGGTCAGGGAAAAGAGTTCCGGATGTCGCGCCACGCGCGGTCGTCCACAGGCCGGGCATCGGCCCAGGCCGTCAAATGAGGTCAGACAGTCGCGGCAGAGGGCTGGCATGATAGGTCAGTGTAGGCTGGTTCCGGGCGTCTTGGAATGGTGAATTCCCTTTGGCGCAAACCCGGGACGGGTGTATGCCCTTTGCCAAAGCCAACAGGAGGCGGCGTCATGCACACGTCAGTTCTGGTCGGGACCACCAAGGGGACGTTTGTCCTGGACGGCGCAGGCAGTCGCGACCGCTTTGCGGTCCGTGGGCCATTCTGCGATGGCTGGCCGATCAACCACGTCGCCTCTGACCCTGTGACCGGCATGCTTTGGGCAGCCGGAGGGGGCGATTGGCATGGCGCAGGCGTCTGGCGGTCGTCGGACAATGGAGTGACATGGACGCTTGCCAGGCTCACCACGGGCATGATGGACGATTGGGCGGCCAGCGACCCCGAGGTTGCCAAGCAGATGGGCTGGACCTTGTCACCGGCGCCCTTTGAAAAGGACTTCACCCAGGTCTGGTCCCTGTGCTTTGCACATGGTGTTCTTTATGCCGGGACCAAACCCGCGATGCTCTTGGCCAGCCGCGACGGGGGCGTAAGCTGGGACAAGGTCGAAGGGCTGACCGATCACCCGTCGCGCCCCGATTGGCATGGCGGGGCTGCCGGCCTTGTCTTGCATTCCATCGTTCCGGACCCTTCGGACCCACAAAAGATCTGGGTCGCGATTTCCGCGGCTGGCGTCTTTGCGACCGAGGATGGCGGTGTCACCTGGGATCGCCGCAATCGCCTGTCCAATACCGACCATGTCCACCATCATCACCCCGCCGCGCCCAAGGGCGGTGAAACCGGTCATTGCGTCCACAACCTGGTCCGTGCCCCCGGCGAAGGCGGCGACACCCTTTATCAGCAAAACCATCACGGTGTGTTTCGAAGCCATGACGGTGGCCGCAGTTGGGACGACATGACCGAGGGCCTGCCCTCGACTTTCGGGTTCCCCATCGCTGTCCACCCGCGCGACCCGGCCCGGATCTGGACCATTCCGCTCAATGGCGATGTTGAGGGGCGGTATCCCCCCGACGCGTCTGCCGCCGTCTGGACCTCTGCTGATGGAGGCGGCACCTGGGACAAACAGCAGGATGGGCTGCCGGTCGAGAATTGCTTTTTCACCGTTTTGCGTCAGGGCATGGCCACCGACACCGAACAGCCTGTTGGGGTATATTTCGGCACCAACACCGGTTCCGTCTTTGTCAGCCCGGACGAAGGGGCCACCTGGAACGAGGTCGCCCGGCATCTGCCGACGGTCCTGTGTGTGGAAACCGTCGCCAGTGGATGAGCCGTTCGATGGCGCCAAGGCCGCCGTCTTTATCGGTGAGCACCTGTTGGTCATCCTGCGCGACGACAAGCCCGATATCCCGTTCCCGGCCAACTGGGATTTCCCCGGCGGGGGGCGTGAGCCGGGTGAGACGGGGTTTCAGACCCTCGCGCGTGAAATGCACGAAGAAGTCGGGCTCGACGCTCACGCGGCCCAATGCCTTTGGGCGCGACGTCTGCCCCGGCAGGAAGGGTCAGAGGCCTTCACCTGGTTCTATATCCTGCGCTTTGCGGCCGGGACCGAGGGGGACATTCGCTTTGGCGATGAGGGCCAGGGATGGACCTTGATGCATCCAGATGACTTTGTAGCCGTGCCGGATGCGGTTCCTTCACTGGTGGTCAAACTTCGGCTCTGGCTTCACGAATCGGGCGGGGGGCTGCAGGCTTGATCCATGACCGATGATCCAAGAACAGTGTGTCGCACGCCCACCGCTGGCAAGTCCGGCGTGACGCGCATTCCAACCTGGAAGTTTGATCTTCTGCGGGGCCACATTCTGGATATCGTCAAGGACGCCGGGCCGGATGGCTATCCGATGGCCAGCCTCAAGGCTGCGCTGGCCGATCGGTTGACCGAGGATGAGGCCGCGCGTCTGGGTAAGCTGGGGTGGCACATGATGGCGGTAAAGCTGGAAATGGAAGTGGCGGGGGACATTGCCCGGATGCCAAAGATCACGCCCCAACGCATCGTTCTGGTCTGACGGCATCGGCGTTTGGGCCTTTTGCGCTAGGTTTCAGCGAAACCTTCGCATATCTTGCGGCCAAACCTCCCAAGGATACCTGTTATGGATTTTGAAACGCTGTTGGTTGAACTCGTCGGGGGCAATATCGTCCTTATCCTTCTTGCCGTCTTTATCATCGTCACGATTTCGCTTGGCGTGCGCATCGTGCCCCAGTCTGAAAAGCATGTGGTCGAACGGTTTGGTCGTCTTCGGGCGGTGCTTGGGCCGGGGATAAATCTGATCGTGCCGTTTCTGGACCGGATCGCCCACAAGATTTCGATTCTGGAACGCCAGCTGCCATCTATGACGCAGGACGCGATCACCTCTGACAACGTCCTCGTCGCGGTCGAGACCAGCGTGTTCTACCGGATCATCGAGCCGGAAAAGACCGTCTACCGGATCCGCGACGTCGATGCCGCCATCTCGACCACGGTCGCCGGGATCGTCCGGTCCGAGATTGGTCGCATGGAGCTGGATCAGGTGCAGGCCAACCGTTCAAGCCTGATTGATGCCGTCCGCGAGCAGGTCGCGAGCCAGGTTGATGATTGGGGGATCGAGGTGACGCGGGCCGAAATCCTTGACGTGAACCTTGACCAGCAGACCCGCAACGCCATGTTGCAGCAGCTGAACGCCGAACGCGCCCGCCGCGCTCAGGTGACAGAGGCCGAAGGACGCAAGCGTGCCGTGGAACTGCAGGCCGACGCCGACCTTTATGCAGCCGAGCAAGAGGCGAAGGCCCGCCGCGTCCTTGCGGATGCCGAGGCTTATGCGACTCAGGTCGTCGCTGTGGCTATCGCTGAAAACGGTCTGGCAGCGGCGCAGTATCAGGTCGCGCTCAAGCAGGTGGATGCGCTGAACAAGCTTGGGGCTGGGCAGGGCAACCAGACGATCATTGTCCCCGCCAACGCGCTTGAGGCCTTTGGCGATGCGTTCAATATGCTGAAGGGCCGGGGCTGATGATCAGCGCACTCTGGGCAACATGGTGGGCGTGGATGGCCTTCGCGCTGGTGCTGGGCATTCTTGAGATGCTGCTTCCGGCGTTCATTTTCCTCGGATTTGCCCTTGGCGCCTTTGCCATGGCGATCCTGCTGGCGCTGGGCCTTTTCAGCATTAGCTGGGGCTGGACGCTGGTCCTCTTCGCTTCGTTTTCCCTGCTGGCCTATATAGGGCTGCGGCTTTTGGTCGGGCTGCGGCCCGGGCAGGTCAAGGTCTGGACCAAGGACATCAACGACGACTAGTCCTTTGGCCCGCCGGGCCAAAAGCGTCTCCCATCAGTTGTGCCCGGATCAGGCGTGCCCGGATCAGGTGTTTGGGCGCTGGGCCTGCGGGGCGTTCATCTCCGCCAGAATATCCATCGCCGCCGCCTTAGGATCGCTGGCTTGCCAGACAGGACGGCCAACAACAACGTGGTCGGCCCCCGCTGCAATGGCCTGTGCCGGTGTCATGATCCGCTTCTGATCGCCCGCATCGCTGCCCACCGGGCGGACGCCTGGGGTGACGATCAGTTTGCCTTCAGCCTCGGGCAGGGCCCGGACAAGGGCGGCCTCGTGGGGGGAACAGATGATCCCGTCGGCGCCATTGGTCAGCGCAAGGGCTGCGCGTTCCTGAACCAGATCTGTCAGGCTTCCGGGTTTGTAGAGGGCGAGGTCCAGATCCGCCCGGTCAAGCGATGTCAGGATGGTAACGGCAAGGATCTTCATATCCGATCCGCCAGCCCCGTCGCGGGCGGCCCGGACGACATTCGGATCGCCATGAACCGTCAGGAAGTCGAGGTCGAATTGGGCCAGCCCCCTGACCGCCGCCGCGACCGTCGCCCCGATGTCAAAAAGCTTCATGTCGAGGAAGATCCGCTTGCCAAGATCGCCCTTCAGCTCATTGGCAAGGGCAAGGCCGCCGCCAGTCAGCATACCCAGCCCGATCTTGTAAAAGCTGACCGCATCGCCCAGCTGCTCGGCCAGTTTCAGGCCAGAGTAGGCATCGGGCAGGTCAATCGCCACGATCAGGCGGTCGTCGGAACCTTTGGTCTCAAGCATCGGGGCCTCCATTTGCTGGGCGATCGCTATACGACGGGGGCAGGGGCGGCAAGTGTCCGGGGGCAGCCATGGTGTAGGCCGCGCCTTGGTCCGGCCCTGTCGGGGCCATTTGCGGGACTGTGTGAAAATTCGCACGCACGCTCTTGTGACCAGACCGATCCGGACCCATTTATACCCTGAGGCCCAGTGGGGGACGCGCCGCAAAAGCGGGCGTCCGGACGACCGGGTGCTTGCAGAAAAGGAGACGACCATGAACTTAGAAAAGTTCACAGAGCGGTCGCGCGGTTTCATTCAGGCCGCCCAGACGATCGCAATGCGCGAAAGCCACCAGAGGCTGGCCCCCGAACACCTTCTCAAGGCACTAATGGACGATGATCAGGGCCTTGCGGCCAATCTGATCAACGCCGCTGGCGCCGACGCCAAAGCCGTGCGCGATGCCGTCGAACTGGCCGTGGGCAAACAACCCAAGGTGACTGGCGACGCAGGCCAGGTCTATCTGGACAGCGCGACAGGCAAGGTTCTGGACGAGGCTGAAAAGCTGTCGACCAAGGCCGGGGACAGTTTTGTCCCGGTTGAGCGGGTGCTGATGGCCCTCGCCATGGTCAAATCCAAGGCCAAGGATGCGTTGGACGCAGGCAAGGTGACCGCCCAGGGCCTTAACAGCGCGATCAACGAAGTCCGCAAAGGCCGCACCGCCGACAGCGCGACGGCGGAAGAGGGGTACGACGCCCTCAAGAAATACGCCCGCGACCTTACCGAGGCCGCAGAGCAAGGCAAGATTGACCCGATCATCGGCCGCGACGAGGAAATCCGTCGTGCCATGCAGGTCCTGTCGCGCCGGACCAAGAACAACCCGGTCCTGATCGGAGAACCCGGTGTCGGCAAGACCGCCATCGCCGAGGGCCTCGCTCTGCGCATCATCGACGGTGACGTGCCGGAGAGCCTGCGCAACAAGAAGCTGATGGCACTGGACATGGGCGCCCTGATTGCAGGGGCGAAGTACCGGGGCGAGTTTGAAGAACGGCTCAAGGCTGTTCTGAACGAGATCACAGCAGCGGCAGGCGAGATCATCCTTTTCATCGACGAGATGCATACCCTTGTGGGGGCAGGCAAGGCCGATGGGGCGATGGACGCCGCCAACCTGATCAAACCCGCGCTGGCGCGGGGCGAATTGCACTGCGTTGGGGCCACCACCCTGGATGAATACCGCAAGTACGTGGAAAAAGACGCAGCCCTGGCCCGCCGGTTCCAGCCGATCATGGTTGAGGAACCGACGGTCGAGGACACGATCTCGATCCTGCGGGGCATCAAGGAAAAGTACGAGCTGCACCACGGCGTCCGCATCAGCGACAGCGCCCTTGTCAGCGCGGCCACCCTGTCACACCGCTACATCACGGACCGCTTCCTGCCGGACAAGGCCATCGACCTGATGGACGAGGCCGCCAGCCGTTTGCGGATGGAAGTGGACAGCAAGCCCGAAGAGTTGGACGCCCTCGACCGCCAGCTTTTGCAGATGCAGATCGAGGCGGAAGCCTTGAAGAAAGAGTACGACCAGGCCTCCAAGGACCGCCTCGACAAGATCGAGAAAGAGATTGGCGACCTGCAGGAAAAGGCCGATGCCATGACGGCCAAGTGGCAGGCCGAGCGGGACCGCCTCGAAGGCGGGCGGAATCTCAAGGAGCAGCTGGACAAGGCGCGCGCCGAACTGGATATCGCCAAGCGTGAAGGCAACCTCGCCAAAGCGGGGGAGCTGTCCTACGGGGTTATCCCGGGGCTGGAGCGTCAGTTGGCAGATGCCGAGGCTGTGGGCGATGCCCTGCTGGTGGAAGAGGCCGTGCGCCCCGAGCAGATCGCCGAAGTGGTCGAGCGTTGGACTGGTATTCCCACCAGCCGGATGCTGGAAGGCGAGCGGGACAAGCTGTTGCGCATGGAAGAAGGCCTGCACAAGCGGGTCATCGGCCAGAACACGGCTGTCCGGGCTGTCGCCAATGCGGTGCGCCGTGCGCGGGCCGGTCTGAACGACGAGGGGCGGCCCTTGGGCTCTTTCCTCTTCCTTGGCCCGACCGGTGTCGGCAAGACAGAGCTGACCAAGGCCTTGGCCGAATACCTCTTTGATGATGACGGCGCGATGGTGCGTATCGACATGTCGGAGTTCATGGAAAAGCACGCGGTGTCGCGGCTGATCGGCGCGCCTCCAGGCTATGTCGGCTATGACGAAGGCGGCGTACTGACCGAGGCCGTGCGACGCAGGCCGTATCAGGTGATCCTGTTCGATGAGGTTGAAAAGGCCCATCCGGATGTCTTCAACGTTCTGCTGCAGGTGCTGGATGATGGGGTGCTGACGGACGGGCAGGGCCGGACGGTCGACTTTAAACAGACCCTGATCGTGCTGACCTCCAACCTTGGGGCGCAGGCACTGAGCCAGCTGCCTGAAGGGGCGGATGCATCGGTGGCCAAACGCGATGTGATGGATGCGGTCCGGGCCCACTTCCGGCCTGAATTCCTGAACCGTCTGGACGAGACTATCATCTTCGACCGGCTGGCCCGGGCGGATATGACCGGCATCGTTACCATCCAGATAGCATCTCTCGAAAAGCGGCTGGCGGGGCGCAACATCAAGCTTGATCTTGATCAGGGTGCGCTGACGTGGCTGGCGGATGAGGGGTATGACCCAGTTTTCGGGGCTCGTCCGCTCAAGCGGGTTATCCAGCGGGCCTTGCAGGACCAGTTGGCGGAGATGATCCTGGCGGGCGACGTCATTGACGGCGACACTGTCCCGGTCACTGCCGGCGCCGATGGGCTGATCGTCGGGGATCGGGTGTCGGGGTCACAGCGGCCCCGGCCAAACG
The DNA here is from genome assembly GCA_029255105.1 of Flavimaricola sp. GTDB lineage: Bacteria > Pseudomonadota > Alphaproteobacteria > Rhodobacterales > Rhodobacteraceae > Flavimaricola. The sequence continues at coordinate 50,048 of JAQWWH010000080.1, forward strand.
ACGCAGTGGTCCACTGACAAAGCAGGGTGGGTCCGGATCGGACCCACCCTACTCCAGTGAGGATTTTCGGAGGATTGCCTCAAAACGTAAGGTGGGTCATGATCCACCTGACCAGGTCGACCTTACATCGCCGGCAGGATCACCTTGTCGATGACGTGGATGACGCCATTCGACGCTTCGATGTCGGCGCTGATGACGTTGGCATCATTCACCATCACACCACCCTCGGTCATGATCGTCACGTCGGCACCATTCACGGTTGCGGCCATCATGCCATTGGTCAGGTCGGTCGACATCACTTTGCCAGCGATGACATGGTAGGTGAGGATCGCGGCCAGCGCTTCGGGGTCGGCCAGCAGGGCTTCGACAGTGCCTTCGGGAAGGGCTGCGAAAGCCTCATCGGTGGGCGCGAACACGGTGAACGGGCCTTCGCCCTTCAGGGTGTCGACCAGACCGGCGGCCTGAACAGCGGCGACCAGAGTGGTAAAGGAACCGGCGTCGATTGCGGTGTCGACGATGTCCTTTGAGTGACCGGCAGCAAAGGCCCCGGTTGCGAGTGTCGAGGCGGTTGCAAGTGCTACAAATGTTCTGCGAAGCATGGTGTCGTCTCCAAGTTTCTAAACTCAATGCCGTTGTGGCATCGTGAAGTGAAACGGCCCCCGGAGTGCATTGGATCTTTATCGAATTTTCGTGAAGTGTCATTGACAGTTGCCCCAACGCGGCTAAGCCCGCGGCAAGTTCCGTTTCAAGTCACGCTTTAGTCATCCGAAGTCATCCGACGTGATCATTTCGTCTCGAATATTGCTCAGCAGCGACCGGGTCTACCGGTTGCCGTCCATTTGGCCTCAGCCCTTTCACAGTCCTTGCCTGCCGAATTCGGGACTAATTTCTAGGTTACAGTCCGTGAACGCCATCGTGACGCCCTTGAAATCGTATTCTGGTCTAAAGTCGCTATATTACGGCAAGAACCGACAAGAGGAGGGCTGAATGGCCTATCGCTGGAAGAACGATCTGACACAGGCTGATGTGACGCCAAAGTCCATGTTCCTTAATCGCCGCCAGTTGATGGGGGGGGCTGCCGGGCTGGGTCTGGCCGCTGCTGCCGGTGGGGCGCGCGCCCAAGGCGCGCTTGAGCCGAACACACTGGAAGAGATCAGGACCTACAACAACTTTTACGAGTTTGGCACGGGTAAGGAGGATCCCGCCCGCAATGCTGGTGGTATGGTCATTGATCCCTGGTCGATCACCGTCGACGGCCTTGTTGACAACCCGGGCGAATACTCGCTTGCCTCCCTTCTTGATGGTCTGACCGAGGAGGAGCGGATCTACCGCTTCCGCTGCGTCGAGGCCTGGTCGATGGTCGTGCCCTGGAACGGTTTTGAGCTCGCCGATATCCTCGCCAAGGTTGGTGTGAAGCCCGAGGCAAAGTATGTCGCCTTTGAAACCACCGTTCAGCCCGATGTCATGATCGGCGTGCAGCGCCGGGTCATCCCATTCCCCTATGTCGAAGGCCTTCGTTTGGACGAGGCGATGCATCCGCTGACCATGCTGGCCACCGGCATCTATGGTGAGCCGATGGCCAAGCAGAACGGCGCCCCGATCCGCCTTGTCGTGCCGTGGAAGTATGGCTTCAAATCCATCAAATCGATCGTCCGCATCAGCCTCATGGAAGAAGAGCCGCCTGCGAGCTGGAACATCATCAACCCGCGCGAGTATGGCTTTTACAGTAACGTGAACCCGACCGTGGATCACCCCCGCTGGAGCCAGGCCTCCGAGCGCAAGATCGGTGGCGGTCTGTTTGCCACCCGTCAGGACACCCTCATGTTCAACGGCTATGAGGCCGAGGTTGCATCCCTTTACGAGGGCATGGACCTGAACGAGTTCTACTGATGCAGGTGGTTGGCGGCATAAACACCGGCCTGCGCAAGGTCCCTGCCTGGCTGGTCTATCTGGCCGGGCTGGGCTGGGCGGCCTATCTGTTCTGGCTTGGCCTGTCCAACCAGCTTGGGCCGGAACCGATCAACACGCTTGAACGGTTGTACGGCGATGTCGCCATCAAGCTCCTGATCCTGGGCCTCGCGGTGACACCGCTGCGCAAATGGCCGGGCCTCAACCTGATGAAGTTTCGTCGGGCGATCGGTCTGACAGCCTTTGGTTTTGTGTTGGCCCATTTTCTGGTTTTTGCCATCCTGGATGTGCAGACCCTTGAACGGGTCTGGACCGAGATCGTGAAACGTCCTTACGTGACCATCGGCATGGCGGGCTTCCTGTTGCTGATCCCCCTTGCTGTAACCTCCAACAACCTGAGTGTTCGCAAACTGGGCGGGGCGGGCTGGCGCAAGCTGCATAAGCTGACCTATGCGGCGGCCTTGCTTGGGGCGGTTCACTACCTCTGGCTGGTCAAGGGATTTCAGATCGAGCCAGTTGTCTACACGGCCTTGATCGTGGGCCTGCTGCTAACCCGGATCAAGTGGAGCCGGGCCCGCGCTGTTTTCGCCTGATGGACGTCGCCTGATCGTCTTTGCGTGACCTTTTCTTTTCGCCGCCCGTCGCTCAGGGTGGCGAGATGACCCTTCGCCAAACCATCCTTCTGACGATGGCGGTGTTTGCCCTGCAACCGCTTGCTTTCGGCGCCTGGCTTGCCCTGATCCCCCAGGTCAAGGCTGACCTTGGCCTGACAAAGTCGGAACTGGCTGTTGCCTTGCTTGGCAACCCGATTGCCCTGATCCCCGGCCTGCAGCTGGCCGCCCGCGTCCTTGCCCGCTTTGGGCCTCGCCGGGTCCTTGCCGTTTGCTTTCCCCTGCAGGCCGTGCTGATCCTGCTTCCACTATTCGCCGACGGGCAATGGAGCCTTTTCGCCGCCCTGGCTGCCTATGGCGTCGTCATGGCGCACTTGCAGGTCAGCCTGAACGTCTACGCTGGCAGGCTTGAGAAAAGCCTTGGTGTGGTCGTCATGAACCGGTGTCACGGCTTCTGGGCGCTAGGCCTCATGGGGGGGGCCCTGTCGATGGCCCTTCTGGTGGGGCTGCCGGATGTTTGGCGGGTCTTTCTGATCTCGGCTTTATCGGGGGCGGCCGGTGTGGTCGTCGCCTTGCGGCTGCCGCGCCTTGCCGGAGCGGAAGAGGGCAGGGCACCATCGCGTCGTGCCCTGCGAAGCCTGCCTGTGGCCCTTATCCTGATCTCGGTCTTTGCGCTGATCATCGGTATGACCGAAGGGGCCATGGCTGACTGGTCCGCCGTCTACCTGGCCGAGCGTTGGCCAGAGGGGGCGGAACGGGCCGGCATCGCCGTATCCATCTATGCCGGTTGCCTCGCGGCTGGTCGGTTCCTGGGCGATGCCGCCAAGACCAGCCTTGGGACCGTCCGGCTGGCCCGGAACTCTGTCCTCGTGGCGGTGCTGGGGCTTGTTCTCGTGATCGGGCCCTGGCCGCTTTGGGGGGCCTTTGTCGGCTTTGCCCTCGTCGGCCTCGGGGCGTCTGTCGGCTTTCCCCTTGCCGTGTCGGCCGTGGCGGCACTGGATGATCTCTATGAGGGGGCCAATATAGCTGTGCTCTCGACCATAGCGCTGACCGGATTTCTGATCGGCCCACCGACGATTGGCTTTCTTGCGGATGCCTTTGGCCTGCGGATCGGGCTGGGTGTTTTGCTCCCTCTGTTGGTGCTGGCCCTATGGTTGGCTAGGTGGCTGGCACCTGTCACGGGGGCGGTTGGCGCACAAAACGACGACTCGGCCCGATAGCCGATCGGGTGACTCGGGGCCAGGTGGGCCTGAAGAAGGCCTTTCGAACGACGTGAATCAACCCAGTGGTGGACAGTTCTGGGGATAAGTCGGCGGCACGCCCCATATACAGGGCGTGCCGTTCATAAGCTGCCTAAGGAAGTTGCAGCACACTAGGGCCCAAACGCATCAAAATTTCCCTAACGGTTTCAGATTCCAAAGAAAAAGCGGCCTGTCATAAAAAATGCATCTTTCCTGAAAAAACCTCTTGCGGGTTTGGTTCAGTAACCGTAGATACCCCTTCACCGGCGGCGCTGAGGCGCACGTTGGTGGCGCGATCGGGTCTGAGAGGGTTTGGTTGCGGACGACAATTCAGAGGTAAGACGGGCGGGCGCGCCGAAGGTTTAGGGCGCACC
>JAQWWH010000081.1 GCA_029255105.1 Flavimaricola sp.
ACGAGCTCGTCAATGTCGTCCTCACGGCGGATGAGCACAGCGAAAGCGTCGTCATGCACGTCGTCGCCACGCAAGGTCACATGGACATTACGCAATCACCGCACCAACGTAAACCATCAGAAATTGGTTTGATTGAGATGGCAGCTCAGGTGAACCGCACATCGTGGGCTCCGGAGAAGGACGCCTTTGACGTCACTTCGCTTCCCACGGCGACTGGAGTGGGCGCAGCGCTCACATCTTCCCCGCACAAGCGCAGCGCGGGTGGATTGGGCGAATTGTGGGCTGACAAGCGCGAGCGTATTCGACACTCATCACCGTATGGAAATCTGCCTGGATGGGGGCTAAAGCCCATCATCATAAAGGCCGGCGATAATTGCAGGCAAGAATTACTGGCGCTGCAACTCGTTCGTACGTTTGCAGAAATCTATCGCACCGCCGGTGTTCGATGCTGGATTCGAGACTTTGACATCTTGACCACGAACACGCACAGTGCGTTGATTGAAGCGGTGACGGATGCGCCGAGCGTGCACGCGTTGAAGTCGCGATCGCAACGCGGCACGACGCTGCGCGAACACTTTGAGCGAAAGTTTGGTGTTGGTACGCCAGAATTCCGCAAGGCGCAGAATAACTTCGTCGAATCACTGGCGGGATATTCCATCCTTACCTACTTGTTGCAAGTAAAGGATCGTCACAACGGCAATATTTTGCTGCACGACGATGGACACTTGATACACATCGACTTCAATTTCATGCTCTCCACGTCTCCCGGCGGCATAAACTTTGAATCGAGCCCGTTCAAGCTCACGAAAGAATACTTGGAAGTCATGGACAGCGATGTTGAAGGCAGCCGTTCGGACGCGTTCGACGCGTACAAGGCTCTGTGCATCCAGGGCTACCTCGCCGTTCGCGAACACGCCGAGCGCATCGTATTGCTCGTCGAAATGATGGGCGCCAGCGGTTGTCCGTGCTTCAACGCCGGACCGAAGGTCATCAAGCAACTCCGAAGACGCTTCAACCTCGCTTTAAGCGAAGAACAGTGTGTGGAAACGGTACTGGGCATGATTTCAGACTCCATCGACGCCTGGAGCACGCGCCAGTACGACTTTTACCAACGCATTCTGAACGGCATCCTTTAAACCGTCGCTCAGCGTACGAACGATTCCATCCCCCCACGTTCGCAAAATCCCGTTGAACCGCGCACGCGGTCGACATGTAATTTTATCTAACTCGCCTCTTTGCAGACGCCCGAATCAGCGCGCCCGAGTCCTCAATTCTTCCTTCACTTTCGCCGCACTCTGCGCCGCGCCGCGATGGTCCAGCTCGCCCTCATCGCCGCTCCCATCGGTGCCGCCACCGCCGTCGCCGTGGCGACTAAAACCTTCTTGAACACGCGTCAAAACTCGCAAAAAGAGCTTCGCCGAGGCGTCGTGGACGAGAACGAGGTGTCGTTCGCGTGCGAGCGCGTCTGCGCGTCCGATCGTTTGATGGCCAAGCTCGGTGGTTTGGGCAAGGCGGAACTCATGCACACGTGCGTGACGACGTGCGGGATGAGTGCGACGGACGCATGTTCATCTTGACCCGGCCGACAGCGGACAGATCGTAACGCTCGCTATCGAAGAATAGCGTGTCAAAGAGGTTCGACGCCGCGTCAACGGTCGGCGGCTCACCCGGGCGCATGACGCGGTAGATGTCCATGAGCGCGGTCTCGCGGCTCATGTTCTTATCCGATGCCATGGTATTGCGGATGTAGGGACCGACGTTGATGTTGTCGATGTCAAGAACCGGGATCGTGGTGACGCCAGCGTCCATCAGGTCACGCAGGGTGCCGCCAATGATCTCGCCGTCCTTGTCCATCTCGAGTGTCAGCTCATCGCCAGCCTCGACATATATTGCGCCGGTCTCTTCGTTGATGATGTCACGGGCGACGAACTTGCCAACGATCTGGCGGAACGGCACCAGCAGGTTCTTGACCTTGCCGTCATCGATCAGCTTCTTGACAGTCCGGGGGGTGACCTTCTCACCGGCCGAGGCGATGACTTCGCCCGAGGCCGCATCGACGAGGTCGTATGTCGGACGTGTGCCGCGGACCCGCTCGGGGAAGAACTTGGTGACCCAGCCATTAGCCTTCTTGTCAAAGTCGAAGTCGATGGTGGTGTAATAGGCGTTCATGATCGCCTCCTGATCCATGCCCAGGGCATAAAGCAGGGTCGTCACCGGCAGTTTGCGGCGACGGTCGATACGAGCGAACACAAGGTCCTTGGCGTCGAATTCGAAGTCGAGCCAGGAGCCACGGTAAGGAATAATGCGGCAGGCAAACAGCAGCTTGCCCGAGGAATGGGTTTTGCCCTTGTCGTGGTCAAAGAACACGCCGGGCGAACGGTGCATCTGGGAGACAATAACCCGTTCTGTGCCGTTCACAATGAACGTGCCGTTGTGCGTCATCAGGGGCATGTCCCCCATAAAGACGTCTTGTTCCTTGATGTCCTTGACGGACTTGGCTCCAGTGTCCTCATCGACATCGAACACGATCAGGCGCAATGTCACTTTGAGCGGGGCGCTGTAGGTCATGTCGCGCTGTTGGCACTCTTCGACGTCGTACTTCGGCTTTTCCAGCTCGTACTTGACGAATTCAAGAACGGCGGTCTCGTTGAAATCCTTGATCGGAAAAACCGATTGGAAGACACCCTTGATGCCTTCGCCGTCCATCGGATCAGGCATGTCGCCGGACCGCAGGAACAGGTCGTAGGAGGATTTCTGAACTTCAATGAGGTTCGGCATCTCCAGAACTTCGCGGATTTTGCCGTAGTATTTCCGAAGGCGTTTTTGGCCGAGGAAGGACGTTGCCATGTGCGTCGTCACCTTTCACATCTCTGGTATCGCGCGCCGCTGGGGCTGCGGCGGGGACACATCTGAGAACGGGAATTCCAGAGCCTATTCATGGTGCCCGTCCCACCGGACACCTCCCGACCCTTGGAACCTACCCAAGAGGATGGTCGCAGGACCGCCCTCTAAGACAGGTTTGGCTGGGCTCGCACGTTGCGAACCCAGCCCTTGTCTTGTCTGGTGCGTTGCCTGGCCAACCTTACCAGAAGTAAGGTGGGCGGCGGCCCGCACCTTTGCCTTAGGCCAGTTCGACCTTGGCGCCAGCTGCTTCCAGCTTGGCTTTGATCTCTTCGGCTTCTGCCTTGGGCGCGCCTTCTTTGACCTTGCCACCAGCTTCGACCAGATCCTTGGCTTCTTTCAGGCCAAGACCGGTGATCGCACGGACCTCTTTGATCACGTTGATCTTCTGAGCGCCGGCATCTTTCAGCACGACGTCAAATTCGGTCTTTTCTTCAGCAGCCTCTGCGCCAGCGGCGGCAGGACCGGCCATCATGACGGCGCCACCGGCAGCCGGCTCGATGCCGTATTCGTCCTTGAGGATCGTCTTGAGTTCTTGTGCTTCGAGCAGCGTGAGGTTCACGATCTCTTCAGCCAGTTTTTTCAGATCAGCCATTTTGATGCTTTCCGTTCGTTTGATATGTGTTCCAACGTCAGGGGTTCAACCCCCGCGAGGCAGCTCGGTCGCTTATGCAGCCTTCTCTTCGATGGTCGAAAGAATGCTCGCGATGTTCGAAGCAGGTGCGCCAATGGCCCCAGCAAGGTTTGCGGCAGGCGCGCCAATGCAACCGACGATCGAAGCAATAAGCTCCTCACGCGACGGCATCGATGCGACAACCTTCACCCCGGCAGGGTCAAGTGCCGACGAGCCCATTGCCCCACCCAGCACAACGAGCTTGTCGTTGGTCTGTGCGTAAGCATCGATCACCTTGGCGGCAGCCACGGGATCTTCGGAATAGGCAAGTACGGTCATGCCCGTCAGGTAGGAGCCAATGCTTTCGCAGGGCTTTCCTTCAAGGGCGATCTTGGCGAGCTTGTTCTTGGCAACGCGCACGGACCCACCAGCTTCGCGCATTTTGCCGCGCAGGTCCTGCATTTGAGCAACCGTCATGCCTTCGTAGTGTGCAACCACCACGACGCCAGAGCTTTCGAAGATCTGGCCGAGTTCCTCGACCAGTTTTTCTTTCTGGGCTCTATCCACAGTTTCACTCCAAGTAGTGGGGCTCGATATAACACCGACCCCCGGCTCAGTTGGGCCGGACATAGTCCGACCGTTCGGGTCCTTGTTACGGGTCTGAGCCTTAACCAAGCGAGGACTGTGCCCCTATCGGTATGACTGATCCCGTCTCGGGCAGGATTTACGACCGTCGAATTGGCCACCCACCGTCTCGGACGAAACGCAAAAGAGCACGTGACGAATCGCGCGCTCTCCTGCTCGGCGGTTAGTATCGAGAGCGAGCAGGATTTCCAAGCCCCAAATTCCAGAATGTCGGCGACCTGCTCGACAAAATCCTTCCGCGGGCACCTGTTCGGTCCGGCTAAATGAGAGGGAAAGTCTAAACAGGTCGTCCTTGTCGGACGGTGCGGCCGAGAGCGAAAAGGGGCAGCGCCGTCGCGCCGCCCCTTTTCTTGGGTGGTGGTCTATAAGGTGGGTTCAAACCCACCTTACGTCCGTTCCATTCAGTTTCCGGTGGCCGAGGTAAGGTCAACCGAAACGCCAGGGCCCATCGTCGAGCTGACGCAGACCTTCTTCATATAAGTGCCTTTGGCACCCGTCGGCTTTGCCTTGGCAACCGCGTCGACGAAAGCCAGGATATTCTCTTCCAAGGCTTTCGCATCGAAGCTGGCCTTGCCAACGCCGGCATGAATGACGCCGGCCTTCTCTGCCTTGAACTGAACCTGTCCGCCTTTGGCTGCGGTAACAGCCTCGGCCACGTCCATGGTCACGGTGCCGATCTTTGGGTTCGGCATCAGGTTGCGGGGGCCAAGGATCTTACCCAGACGACCAACGATGGGCATCATGTCCGGAGTGGCTATGCAACGATCGAAGTCGATCTTGCCGCTCTGGATGGTTTCCATCAGGTCCTCGGCGCCAACGATATCAGCGCCGGCTGCGGTTGCTTCGTCAGCCTTGGCCCCACGGGCAAAGACAGCGACGCGGACGGTCTTGCCAGTGCCATTGGGCAGGTTGACAGTGCCGCGAACCATCTGGTCCGCGTGACGGGGATCAACGCCAAGGTTCATCGAGATTTCGATGGTCTCGTCGAACTTGGCAGTCGCGTTCGACTTGATCAGCGAAACGGCTTCAGACAGAGCCAAAAGCTCTTTGCCTGCAACGGCCTCGCGTGCGGCGCGGGTGCGCTTTCCAAACTTTGCCATTACTTCACCTCGATGCCCATGGACCGGGCGGAGCCCAGTACGGTCTGCATTGCACCCTCGATGCTGGTCGCATTGAGGTCCTTCATCTTGGCTTCGGCAATTTCACGCACCTGTGCGATCGTCACAGTGCCAGCAACGACCTTGCCCGGCTGCGGAGAGCCTTGGGGACGGGCGCGCTTACCCACCGGCTTGAGACCGGCAGCCTTCTTAAGGAAGTACGACGCGGGCGGGGACTTGGTGTCGATCGAGAACGACTTGTCCTGGTAGTAGGTGATCACGGTGGGGATCGGCGAACCCGGCTCCATGTCTGCAGTCTTTGCATTGAAGGCCTTGCAGAATTCCATGATGTTAATGCCGCGCTGACCCAGTGCGGGACCGACCGGCGGGGAGGGGTTGGCTTGCCCGGCTTTCACCTGCAGCTTCAGCTGACCCATTACTTTCTTGGCCATGAGGGCCTCCTGTTTCATAGGTAAGGTGGGTCATGACCCACCTTACATCCAACGACCGCAGGGCGCGCCCCTTGGTCCTTCGGGCTGAACGGATGTTCATCCCAGTTGCGTGGTCCGGTTCAGCAACCGCGGTTGCCTTGCCTCCCACGGACCCCATTTCAGGGGCCGTTCCGTCAGGTCACTGTTTGACGACCTGCGTGAATTCCAGTTCGACCGGGGTGGCCCGGCCAAAGATCGACACCGTCACCTTCAGGCGCTGGTTGTCTTCGTCCACTTCCTCGACCATGCCGTCGAAATCCTCGAACGGACCGTCCGCAACCTTGACCTTCTCGCCGATCTCGAAATGGATGAGGGTCCGTGGGCTTTCTTCGCCCTCCTGGACACGGCCAAGGATCGCCTGCACCTCAGCATCGCGCATCGGCATCGGCCGACCTTGCGGCCCCAGAAAACCAGTAACCCGGTTGATCTGGGAAATCAGGTGATACCCCTCGTCCGACATTTCCATATGAACAAGCACGTACCCCGGCATGAACCGACGCTCAGCCTGGACCTTCTTGCCCCGGCGAACCTCGATCACTTCTTCTGTCGGAACCAGAACTTCGTCAATCTGATCCTCAAGGCCCTGCTCGGCCACCTTGGTGCGGATCTGCTCAGCGATCTTCTTTTCGAAGTTCGACAGAACACTCACCGAATACCACCGCTTCGCCATTCTATGGGCCCTTTACGCGCCAGCCCCACCGGGGCCTCATAATTCCAGTCAATTCGACGCCGAACGCGTCTGCCCCAAACAAGAAAACGGCGCGCAACAAGGGAATCGCCGCACGCCCGCCCGGGAAGTTCGTGGCTCATACGCCCCTTGGCACCCGAATTCAAGGCCCGCTTGCGACGACGAGCCTTCCAAAATCCGTGGGGTCCTAGCTTCCGAAGAACGCCAGAACCGCCGTCAGGCCAGACCTGATCCCCAGATCGACCAGCGAAAAGAACACCGCCGCAAGAGCAGCAAGAAAGAACACCATGATAGTGGTCAGGGTCACTTCACGCCGGGTTGGCCAGACCACCTTTGCAATCTCTGCGCGGGTTTCACGGACAAATTGAACTGGGTTGGTGCGGGCCATGGGACATACCTTATCGGGACTGAGGGGCGACATACGACCCTCCCGAACTGAATTCAAGGGACTTGGGCCGGCTAAACGGGATTGTGGCCACCATCGGTACCGGTCTTGGCCGGCAATAGAAGGTGGCAGGGGCAGCAGGGCTTGAACCCGCGACCTACGGTTTTGGAGACCGTCGCTCTACCAACTGAGCTATACCCCTACTGGAGGCGGGGATTAGCCCGGAACGGAACCGGGATCAAGGGGTTTCCAGCCCTTGCGTATACCCTTGAAAGCGCCAGTATGTCCTTGCCCGAACCCGGAGTTTGCCGATGTCCCTTGCCAGCAAGATCCGCACCTCGCCCATCTTAGAGAGCTTTGGGATCGGGCTGGCGGCGCGGCTGATCGCAGGATGGATTCGGTTGTGCCAGGCGACATCCCGCTGGGAGGTCACCGGACTGGACGCCGCCGATGCCGCCATGGCCGAGGGGCCCATTGTTGCAATCATCTGGCATGAGTGTTCCCTGATGGCCCCGGCCCATTGGCCACGCAAGAACGGGAAGGTCACGACGCTTAGCGATCCTTCGCCGATTGGCCGGGTATCGGCCACGGTGCAGGGTCGACTTGGCATGGCTTCGACCGGGGTGCCGGCAAAGGGCGGTGCGGTGGCAGCGACACGCGAGGTTTTGCGCCGACTGCGTGCGGGCGAAAGCGTCGGCCTGACCGGCGATGGGCCTGTCGGCCCCGCACGGGTGCTGAACGCGGCGCCGCTGGAATGGGCGCGGGCGGCAGGGGTGCCTGTCTTCACCTACGCCTATGCCATGTCGCGTCAACGAAGGCTGAAAACCTGGGATCGAATGATCCTGCCGATGCCATTCTGTCGCGGAGCGGTGGTCTACGCCCGCGTGCTGGAGCCCTTGCCCCGGCGAATGGCGCCCGACGACATGGCAGCGGCCCAAGAGCGACTGGCAGCCGCGATGACAGACGCCGTGGCCGAGGCTGAGAGACGGGTGAGGTAGGGTGGGTTCAAACCCACCTTGCGACAGCACCTCCGTGCAAGCCGCTAGGTCGAAAGGCGTCACGGCCCCAGACAAGGAAAAAGGGCGGAGGTTTCCCTCCGCCCTTCGCTTTTTCCATGAGGTGTGAGCCGCTTGCGCGATTGGCTTTGCAACCTTCCCCTGCGCGTTACCCACACTCAGGCGTCATCTAGGCGACCTAGGCGATGATCTTGGACACTACGCCGGCGCCGACGGTGCGGCCGCCTTCGCGGATGGCAAAGCGCAGACCGTCTTCCATGGCGATCGGGGCAATCAGCTCAACCGTGAACTTC
>JAQWWH010000082.1 GCA_029255105.1 Flavimaricola sp.
GCGTGACTGCCAACTGACCCTTCCTCAAGGACAATCGCCTTGAGGGTCTTGCCATATTCCAGCAACTCGCCCGGCCCGATGTTGCGGGCAACAAGCACGGCGTTTTCAGGCATCGCCGCCCCTGTATCGGTCCCCTGTCCGGTCAGAATGCGCAGCAGGCGGTTGGACAGGTCATCAAGGTCGTGCAAGCGGTCCCGCAAGTAGACGTCCCCCGCCTTGGCCAGACGGGACCGTGCCAGCGACTGCTCCTTCTCGACAGCAGCCTCCGCGGACAGGCCGCTTTCGACATCGGCTTCCATGCGGCGCAGCCAACTGCGGGAATGGGCAAACAGGCGGTAGGCTTCCAGAACATCGGCCTGGTCGCCTTCACCCGAATTGCCCTCCAGCATCTGGTCAAGTGCTGCGCGCAATTGGTCAACCGCTGCGCGCAGGCGAAGCAACTCTGCCTCGGGATCGTCAGAAATGGGGTTGGTGACAACGACCCGGGGCTCGTGGAGATAAACCTGGCCTTCCGCCGCACCCTCTTGACCAATGGTGCCACGGAACATGGCCGGACGCTGGTGGCGGGCAGACAAGGCCGCCCCGTCTCCGACAAAAGCGCCAAGCTCGGTCATCTCGGCTAGGACCATAGCCACGACCTCAAGGGCATAGATCTCGTCGGCTGTGAACTCCCGCTCCGATTTGGACTGGACGACAAGAACGCCCAGGGCGTCGCCAAGTCGCTGGATCGGCACCCCGCAAAAGGAAGAATAGCGCTCTTCCCCGGTCTCGGGCATGTAGCGGAATCCGGGGGCCGCCGGGGCATTGGCGGTATTGACCACTTGTCGGGTTCTGGCGGTACGGCCGACAAGTCCTTCTCCCAGCCGCATCCTGGTCTGGTGGACAGCCTCGGCTTGCAAACCCTCGGTCGCACAAAGCTCGAGGGTTTCGGCATCGCGGAACAGATAGATCGAACAGACCTCCGTCTGCATGGACGTCGCGATCAGTTGCACAATCCGATCAAGTCGGGCCTGGCCAGCGCTGTCATCAGCAAGCGCTTCGCGCAACCGACCCAGCAGCTTGCGGCTCTCGCTTTCCATCCGTTCCGGCATCCGGCGTCCTTCAAAACTTCAGCAACTAGGTATAGGTGAGTTGATCGACAAAAGGGAGGGGGCAAAACGCTGTCGATATACGCCCCCAACCTTGACCTCCTCATCTCGCCGAAAATATCCCCGCCGGAGGCAAACCCGAGGATCGGCCCGCCAGGGCCGTGACGAGATGTCGACATTGCGTGCGCAGCACGCGCCTTTGGAATGATCTCAGGCGGCTTTGTCGAGGTCGAAGGTGTCGTGCAGGGCCTGCACGGCCAATTCCATGTACTTGCGGTCGATCAGGACCGAGATCTTGATCTCGGAGGTCGTGATCACCTTGATGTTGATGCCTTCTTTCGAAAGCGCACGGAACATCTGGGCGGCAACCCCGGCATGGCTGCGCATGCCGATGCCGACGACCGATACCTTGGCGACGCCCTTGTCGGCCACCAGATCGTGAAAGTTGATGTCGCCGCGTTCCTTTGCCTCGTTCAGCGCCTTTTCTGCCCGCAGAACCTGATCGGTGGGGCAGGAAAAGGTCATGTCCGTCCGGCCCTCTTCCGAGATGTTCTGGACAATCATATCCACATTGACCCCGGCCTCGGACAGAGGGCCAAAGATTGCCGCGGCAATGCCGGGCCGGTCAGCGACCGAAATCAGCGTCATCTTTGCCTCATCGCGGGAATAGGCGACACCGGCAACCACATTGCTTTCCATGATATCCTCCTCGTCGCAGACAAGCGTTCCCGCCTCGTCGGACTGTTCCTCGAAACTCGACAGCACCCGCAGCTTGACCTTGTACCGCATCGCCAGCTCGACCGAGCGGGTCTGCAGCACCTTGGCCCCAAGGGAGGCCAGTTCCAGCATCTCTTCAAACGCGATGCGGTCCAGCTTGCGGGCCTTGTCGCAGATGCGCGGGTCGGTGGTATAGACACCGTCCACATCGGTGTAGATGTCGCAGCGCACCGCTTTGAAGGCCGCGGCAAAGGCGACGGCGGTGGTATCCGATCCACCCCGGCCAAGCGTGGTGATCCGGCCTTCGGGGGAAATGCCCTGGAAACCGGCGACGACCGCAACCTTCATCCCTTCGCCAAACTTGCGCAGGATGTTTTCAGACGGAATTTCCTCGATCCGGGCGGACGAGTGGGCCGACGTCGTCTTGACCGGCACTTGCCAGCCCTGCCAGCTGCGGGCCGGGATATCCATTTCTTGCAGGCGCAGGGCCATCAGACCCGCCGTCACGTTCTCGCCGCTTGATACGACAGCGTCGTATTCACGGGCGTCGAACAAGGGCGAGGACTCATTGACCCATCCGACCAGCTCATTGGTCTTGCCCGACATGGCCGAGACGATGACGATAACGTCATGGCCTTTGGCCACCTCTGCGGCCACCCTTTTGGAGGCGCGGTGGATACGATCGAGCGTGGCGACGGAGGTGCCGCCGAATTTCATGACGAGGATGGACATGTTCAGGTCCCTGCGAAAGTCGACGCTCTCATAATGGTCCTTGCGGCCAAGAGCAATGAGCCTGTTGCTCAGCCGCTCAATAGGCCATCGCTTCGCCGTCAAAGGCCTCGAATGCGCCGGTCGTCACCGGCGAAAGGGCGGCAAAGCGGGCGATCAGCCCTGCTGCGGCCTCCTCGACCGACACATCGGCCATCCGGCCACCCATATCGGTTCGCACCCAGCCGGGGTGATAGATCCCGACAGAGATCCCGTCAGCCTGCAGGTCCTTGGCAAGGTTGCGCCCCAGATTGAGGGCGGCCGCCTTGGACGCCCGGTAGATATAGCTGCCGCCGGGTGCCCGGGCGTCACTGGCCATCTGGGAAGAGATGATCGCGATCTTGGCGCCCTTGGCCCGCCGCAGGGCTGGCAGCATGGTCTGCACCGTCAAAAAGACCCCGGTGACATTGGTCGCCATCGCCTCGGCCCACATCTCGGCGGGATATCCGGTTTCCAGCTTTTGGCCCTTGTCGGGGTAGATGCCTGCGTTGCAGATCAAAAGATCCAGAGACCGGTCGCCCCAATGGCGTCCAAGGGCGGCCTGAGAGGCAGGGTCCGCCACATCCAGTTGAACGTAGCCCTCTGCCGGTGCTGTCCGCATTGTGCCGGTCACATCCTGACCTGCCTCCTGATAGGCCAAACGCAGGGCCTGCCCGATGCCACGATTGGCGCCGGTGATAAGGATCGACATGTGGGGAAACCTTTCAGATCAAAATCTCAATTGGCCCTGTTCTTGGGCAAGAAGGGCATGGGGGCGACCGGTATGCCGTCCTCGATCAGGCGCTTGGCCTCATCCAGCCGGGCCTCGCCATAGATCATCCGTTCGGGGGCCGTGCCATCATGGATGGCCCGCGCCTCTTCGGCGAAGGAGGGCCCGACATAGTCGGCCTCGGCTTCCAGCTTCTTGCGAAAGGCGGCCAGCGCTTGTTCAGCCGGGCTTGCCGGTTGGCTCAGGGGACCGTGGCTGCCTATAGACGATGGTCCCTGCTCGGGCGACACGGGCGCCGCTTCGGGTTGATCCGTCCGCACGGCGGGCGCCATCAGAGCCTTTTCCACCCTGGCACTGCCACAAATCGCACAAGTGACGTGCCCTGCGGCCAATAGCCCTTCATAGGCCGCCGAGGATGCGAACCAACTGTCGAAACGGTGCCCGTCCTTGCAGGCAAGACTGAAGCGGATCATGACAATAGCCTAATTTGACGGTCACATAGCCTATGCTCCAGCTAGTCGCCAAAGCGTTCCTGACAATGGTTTGTCCAAGATAAGGATGCAAGGCCACCGCGTCTTTTTCGAGGCAAGATGACCGCTCACTCTGACCTGGTCGCAGGGGATGGCCCGCCGCCGCCGCGACGCTACATGACGGGTTGGTCAGGACCGGTATCGCCCGCATGGCACGCCCAAGGGCAAACCCGACATGACAAAAGCCGTGGCGAAGGTTCTGGAAAAGTGCTGAAAGCCCCTGATGACAAGGCATCGAAAATGACCTCTCCCCATCCACCCGTCTTCATCGGGTCAGAGATCTACCGCCATTCCAGCTATGGTGGCTGGCACCCCCTGCGCATTCCTCGCGTCTCGACTGTGATGGATCTGAGCCGAGCGCTGGGCTGGCTCCCCCCGACCCAATTTATTAACAGTCCCCGGGCCAAGCCCGCCGCCCTGCATGCCTTTCACACTCCCGAATACGTCGCCGCACTGGCCGAGGCCGAAAAGGCGCAGTCCGTATCAGATGCGGTCAGGGACAGGCATAACATCGGCACCCACTCGAACCCGATCTTCGGTGAGATGTTCCGCCGGCCCGCCACCTCGGCCGGTGGTGCGATCCTTGCCGGAGAGCTTTTGACGAATGGTGGGTCAGTTTATGCCCCTGCGGCAGGGACTCATCACGCTATGGCGGACCGGGCCAACGGGTTTTGCTACTTCAACGACCCGGTCCTTGCCATGCTGTCCCTGCGCCATCACGGCGCGCCCCGGATCGCCTATGTCGACATAGATGCCCACCATCCGGACGGGGTCGATGCGGCCTTTGCCGCCGATCAGGATGTGCTGATGCTGTCTGTCCATGAGGAAAACCGCTGGCCACGCACTGGACGACTGGAGGATGCCGGGGCAGGGCAGGTGTTCAACCTTCCGGTGCCCCAAGGGTTCAACGACACCGAGATGGCCTTGATCCTGGAACGACTGATCCTGCCTGCGATCATTGCGTTTCGCCCCGATGCAATCGTGCTGCAATGCGGGGCCGATGCGGTGACCGAAGACCCTCAGTCCCGCCTGACCCTGTCCAACAACGCCCATTGGGCGGTCGTCGCCGCCTTGCAGGAACTGTCCCCCCGGTTCCTGGCCCTTGGGGGTGGCGGCTACAATCCGTGGTCTGTCGGGCGTCTATGGACCGGGGTCTGGGGTACCATGAACGGACGGCCCATTCCGGAGCATTTGCCAGATGCGGCGCAATCCGTTCTGGCGGCCCTCGAATGGGACCGGCGCGGTCGCAAGCTGCTGCCAGAGCCGCATTGGATCACCACCCTGCGCGATCCGCCACGGACAGGCCCGATCAGCGCGGAGTTGCGGGAGCGTTTGGGCCGACTGGAGGGGCGGTTGAGGGCCTGGGCCTGACGCGGCTTGCCCGATGTCCAATCCTCGACGCCGTTTTTCCGGCCTCTACCGCCGGTTAGACAGCCGACGATACCCCGTGGCTTCGATTGTGTCCGATGGGCGCCCGGCCAGGAACCAGAATGCAAACATGCTCAGCCACTGACCGGCCAGGGCGAGCCCGAAAACCGACGCAAGCTGGACCCCGAGGACAAGTCGCCCCGAGCCTTGCCCATGGTCGGGACACATCCAGAAGCAGATCCCCGCAAACGTCAGCAAACCCACCGACGTTCGGCGAAGCGACCAAAGCTGATCGACCAGCCTGGTCCCGGTCAATGTGGCAGCGCCGGACAGGGAGAAAAGCATTCCCGCCAAGCTGGTTACCCCCCGTGCCGCAATGGCGCCCCATAGCCCGAACATCGCAATCCCCACGACCATCAAGGGGACCTTTACTGCGAATTCGACAATCGCTCGTTCGGCGTTCAGGCGCGGACGGAACAGCGCATTGGCCAGTGGCGCGAGAATTGGCCCGACGATTGCCGGTATCGTCGTCAAGGCCAGCCAGGACAGGATCGGGGACAGGTTGCTCCAGCTTGGCCCTAGCAAGAGGTCGACGGTGGGATCCGTCATGACCGCAAGCGCCAAAAGGACGGGGCCCATTATGCAGACGGTCGCATTCAGCGTCTTGTCCCAGGCGCGGCGCAGATCCTCGGTCTTGTCGGCCTGCGCCAAGGCAACGGTCAATGGCCCGGAAAACGGAACCAGAATACCCTGCATCGCCACACCGGTCAGATCGCTCGCCAAGGCGTATCGGCCAAGGTCCGCGGCTGGCAATGTGCGGCCAAGCAGGATGCGATCAATCTGAAAGTTCAGCGCCGAGAAGAATTGCCCCACACTACTCCACCCCACGATGTCCCTGAAAACATGCCACCGCGTCAGCCGAAGCCGCGGCCGATATGGGGCGAGCCAGTAGCTCAGCACGTTCCCGACAAGGGGCGTGGTGATGGTTCCTGCGGCAATGGCCCAGTAGCTTTGCGTCGTGACCGCCAGCGTCGCAACCACGGTGAAGGAGACGGCCTTGCCAGACAGGGTCAGGATGAAGTCCGGCCACATGTTATAGACACGGGTGAAGTCAGCCATGCGTGGGCTGACAAGGCTCCGAAGCATGGGGGCCGTGGCGAGAGCAAGAATAAGAAGCGGCAGCCGTGGTTCTTTGTAAAAGGCGGCGACCGGCGCGGCGGCAGCGGCCACGACGCTGGCAAGCACAAGCGCCCGCATAAGACCTAGCGTGAACGCGGTGTCATAGTAGTCGGGCGTCGGGTCTTCGGCGCGCAGGATGGGTTGGTTGATGGGCAGATCTGTCACGGCCTCGACCAGCAGGATCACGGTCATAGCAAGCGCGATCAGCCCAAAATCCGCAGGAACGAGAAGCTGCGCCAGAACCAGCAAGGTTGCAAAGTCGATTGCCCTCCCGCCAAGCCTGCCCGCGACCGATTGCAGGCCCGCCCGAGCAACCTTTCCACCAACCGTTTCGGTCATCCTGACCCCGCTGGACCGGGCCGCCTGGCTTGAAACCGGTGCGGGCTTTGGGCGTGTAAGGTGCCGAGGGCAAGCGTCGTAAGGACACCCCATCGCAAAGCTTCGAAGGTGCCGAAATCCGGCGTGGTCCCAATCAGAAGCAAAACGACAAAGGGCGGAAGGAATGACCACTTCAGGGCATTCGCAACCGCGACCGTTTGGGGATCACGAGACCGGATCGGAGCCAGAAGCCGGGTCAGAGCGAAAGCGAAGTACAAAAGAAACCCGACGATGCCGGTACTGGCGAACAGGGCAACGGCAAAGTTCGACGCCCGGGTCGAGCCAAGGCCGACACCGATGAAATGGCTGGAGATGCCGGCCTGAAAGGACGTCCATGTCCAGAAGGTTCGTTCGAGATAAGACAGGCTTTCGGACTTGGTAAAGACCAGCGCGTTCAACCGGTCGATCACCGGATCAAAAAGCTGTGGCACCGCCAGAATGGCCGCCGAAAGGACGCAGATTGTGCCAAGTGCGATCATGAATTCCCGGCGAATTCCGCGACGTCTGAGTATCGACTGTTCAAGTCGGCTGGCCCTGACAAACCATTCCACCACGACAACGATCAGGAACACGGCGATGCCCACATACCCTGCCGAAGAGGTCGACAGGACAAGCATCACGACAAGGCCCGCGATAATGCTGCGACATTGGCGTTGCAGGTGCCGGTCGCTGATTGCCTGCCTCAGGAACCACAAGGCGGACAAGAGCGCCAAAGTTAGGCGTGCGAATTCAGAGGCTTCTGGCATCAGCCCTGTCACGCGCTTGGCCCCTCCGGCGATCAGAACATTGTCTAAAATCGCGTAGTTCGCCGTGCGAAAGAGATCGAGAAGAGGGGCGATTGGCGCCTGGGTTGCCAGCAAATCCAGCGCACCGGTCCCAATCACAATCGCGCCCGACAGCATGAGGCCCCGGATCAGCATCGGAAGATCGGGCCCAGAACCGGGCCCGCCAATGGCTTCAGAAAAGGCGCGGGCAAAGGCAAAGACCGCAAAGACCGACACGGTGATATAGGCCAGTTGCGAAATGTTTTGCCGGGTCGGGGCGAGGGGCATGGATTCCAGGAACCGATAGTCCACAAGGGCCATCGGAATGACCTGAATCTCACCGGCAAAAATTCGTGGCGCAAAAAGGGTCACGACGACAGCCACGCACCAGAACAAGAAAAGCCATAGCCCCGGGGCGGTCAAAGCCAGCGTTGCAAAGGCCTTTGGTCCGCTGCGTTTAAGCATCGCCTGTTTTACGATGATCAGCAGCGCGGTCATCGTGGCGGGCAACAGCGAAAGTCCCCCGGTCAAGACCGTTGGCACCACGACCATAGAGCCGAATGGCAGGCTGACGAAAAACAGCCAGATCAGGACCGGTTTGCGCGAGGACAGGCCCCAAAAGGCTGCACACCAGTACAGGGCAATGGGGAAGAGGGTCACGAGGTGGCGCCCCCGTCGATCCGTAGCATCCGCCGCATTTTAGAGCCAATCCCGGGGCAGAACGGACCCAAGGTTTTTCTGGATGCCGGTCCGAAAGGCGGTTTCGTCAAAGCGTGCGGCATGGGCGACGAGGGGCGCGGGGTCCGCGTCTGCCATCCCGCTTGCCTCGAACGCACACACGGCCTGAATTAGGCCGTCTGCCGATTGCTCCTGAAACAGGAGGCCGGTCTCCCCCTGAACGACCGTATCCAAAGCGCCGCCCCGCCCATAGGCGATGACCGGGCGTCCCGATGCCATGACTTCGACAGGGACGATGCCAAAGTCCTCCTCGCCCGGGAAAACCAGCGCCTTGCAGTGCGCCATGTGAGACCGGAGCGTCCTAAAGTCGGTCTTGCCAAGGAAGGTGATGTTTCGGGGTGCGCTTGCCGCAAGCCGTGCCCGGGTCTTTTCAGGTCCGCCGATGATCACCAGAGGCAGGCCAAGTTCGCGAAATGCCGCGATGGCGATGTCCGGCCGCTTGTAGGGCGCTAGTTCGCCGGCCCAAAGATAGAAATCCCCCCGTTTGGCCACATCGACCGGGGCAAAGGCCCTGACGTCAACGGGGGGGTGGACCACCTCGGCGGTGCGGCGCCAGTACTTTTGGACACGATTTGCCACATGGGTCGAGTTTGCCACGAAATGATCGACCCGGGCGGCGCTGGCGACGTCCCAGACCCTCAGGCGGGGGGCCAAAAGGGGCATCGCAAGTCGTGTCAGCCGGCCCGCGCCGTTGCGGTAGACAGTGTACTGGTCCCACAGATAGCGCATTGGCGAATGCACGTAGCATAGGTGAAAGGCATCGGGTGGAACGATGACCCCCTTGGCCGGTCCGGCCTCGGAGGAAATCACAAGGTCGTAGCCCGTCAGGTCAAGGGATTCGAGCGCCCCTGGCATAAGTGGGAGGTAGGATTGGTAAAGCCGTCTGGCCCAAGGCAATCGCCCAATCGCGGTCTGTGTGATATGATGGGCGTTGATGGTGCTGCTGGTAGTATCGGGATTGTAGACGTGGGTGTAGATGTCGGCATCGGGGAACATCCGACAAAACACCTCAAGGACCTTTTCGCCCCCCCGCATGCCAACGAGCCAATAGTGAATGATGGCAACCTTCATGACCGAATATCGGTCTTGGCGCGCGCTGGGCGGCAGCCTTCAAGTGGGGGCTGTTCAGCCCCTTCGGCAAACTGTGCTTGCCGCCTCCGATTGTTCGACGAAACTGCATGACGACCAGGCATCAAAACACATCAATCATTACCCAACACGATCAACTCTAGGGACAACCGGGGCGCGAATAAACCCGAAATGCATTTTGGACAGAGCTACCCCTGAATTGCCACGCCTATAGGAAAATCGCCTGCTTGGCCTTATCGGGCCTGCGCCTTTCCTCAGGCATCATTGAGGGGGAAACGATCCAGCCGCTCGTGGCCCGCCGGTGTGACGAGAACCTGTGTTTCCAGCTTGACGCTTTCCGATCCGGCTTCGGCCATCAGGCTTTCGACGCAGATGACCATCCCCGGCTCAAACCGACCCGACATTGCACCCGGTCCCCAATCAACATGCAGGGGGATCACCGGCCATTCGTCGGCCATCCCAACGCCATGGGCGGCCAGCGAATAGCGATAGGGGATATGGGCATCCGGAATGCGCCAGCTTTTCTCATTGAACTCGGCAAAGCTTATACCCGGCTGCACAAGGTCGAGGTTGTGATGGATTTGCGCCAGGGCAGTGTCGTAAAGCCGCCGTTGCGTCGGGGTCATCCTTGTGTAGCCGCAAGTCCAGGACCGCGACAGGTCGGCGCAATAGCCATAGGGCCCGATCATGTCGGTATCGAATGAGATCATCTCGCCCAGCTGGCAGACCCGGTCCGAGCATTCCTGATACCAGGGATTGGTATTTGGCCCGCAGGTCAAAAGCTTGGTCTCCAGCCAGTCGCCGCCCGATCGGGCGTTTTCAAAATGCAGATGGGCCCAAAGCTCTCGTTCCGTAGCGCCTGGCACCGAATGGTCGTAGATCCGGGCCATCCCGGCCTCGCAGACACGGATCGTCCAACGCATCAATTCAATCTCGTCGTCCGACTTGATGGCTCGGGCGATTTCTGTGATCTGGGTGCCTTCGACATAGGACAGTCCCCGCGCCTCAAGGGCGTGAAGGCCGCTTCCGTCCAGCCGGTCACAGGCGATCCGCCTGTTTCCCCCGCCAAATTCGCTGACAAGGTCCGCGATCTCGTCAGCCTAGGCAGAGGTGGCGGCAGCAACCTTGTCGCCCGATGCCATGAACATCCAGGTCTTGGCGATGCGCAGGTCGTCGATCCCGGACAAACCCTCGCTTTGCTTCAGGCAGCCCTTGAACTCGAACATAATGGCAGGCCCATCCGCAAGGATCAGGGCGTAGCGCATCGGGTTGTGCAGGGTCCAGACCTGCATGTTCGAGCAGTCAAAGGCGTAGCGAATGTTGCAAGGATCATAAAGTAGCAAGGCCGCGCAATCCGACTGGGCAAGTTGGTCGCGCAGACGCTGCAAACGGTAGGCGCGTGCGGCCGCCAACACGTCGGGTGACACCGGACTTATCAATGGTTTGTCCGCCCCCTCCGCATTGAGGTAGGTCAGCTTGCGGTCGTCCTTGAAGACGGCCCCATCCTTCATGATCCGCGTCCGTAAAAGCCGACCCTTTCCTCATCCGAGAACGTGACGCCCGGTCGGTCGTAGTACGAGAACACGGCGATGACCCTGTCTCTTTGGCCTTGGACCGGTGTCACCCGATGGGCGGTATTCTTGCCTTTGAAGATATTGAACGTTCCCGCCGTCAGAGGCATGCGGACAGGCGTGCGACGTCCCTCGAGCAGGTCGACCACCCCGTCGTAATTGGGATCATCGTCGCTGCGCAGATCCTGATCATACTCGAACTCTCCCCCGGATGTGGGGGCCTGCAACAGAAGGGTGGTGGTGAACTCTGACCGGTCGAAGTGCCAGTTGAGCGCCTGACCTTCCGAGTAGCCCATGACGTTCGTCCGGGCGAGCGGGTCGTCCATCGTGTAAAGATGCGGCTTTTCCATCACGGCGGCAAGAAACCGCGCAAAGGGTGGCCATTCATACAGCTGGATGACGACGGAAGGCCCCAACTGGTCGGCGCAGATCGTGCGGTTCGAAGTCTCGAACTCGCGCAGGGCAGGAGCGTCGGGGGCCAGCCCGGGCACCGAATTCTTGAAGTATATGTTGTGCTTTCTGGCGTGGACAAAGGCGTTGCTTGCCAGGACCGGTAACACTTCGGCCAAAGCCTCTGACACGGCGTCGGGGCGGACAAAGCCGGGAAGGTTGAACAACCCGTCCCGGGCCAGCCGCGCCTTGCAATCGTCGATCAGTGCGAGGCAGGCCGCGCTTTGCGGTTGGTCGAGGGGATATCGGTCCAGATCGATGATGTCTTTCATGCGTAAAGTCCTTCCAAAGTTGCACGCAGTATGTTGCCGGCCGCTTGCTTCAGAAATACTAGTTCTAATTGTGATCCATAAGTTTTTCTTACGAAGGGCGGATTGATGAGACGTCTTGCACCATTGAACGCTCTACGCGCCTTTGAGGTCGCAGCGCGAACCGGATCGTTTGCCAATGCGGCGCGCGAGATGGGGGTCAGCTCTGCCGCGGTCAGCCAGCATGTCAAACAACTGGAGGCCTATTGGGGCAAGACCCTGTTCATCCGGCAAGGCAACCGGATCGCACTGACGGATGCGGGGCAGGCGGTTTACCCGCAACTGGGTCAGTCGATGGGCGCGCTGGCCGCGCTTTCGGATACGATGCGCCATGCAGAGCACCGCAGGCGGCTGGTCCTAAGCGTTCCGCACTCCATCGCGGAAACGTGGCTGGCCCCCCGATTGGCCCGTGGGGGTCCCCCGGATTTTGCCACAGCTCTAGAAATAAGGGTCGAGGATGATCCCGTCGACCTCGCACGCGACAGGATCGATATGCGGATCTTTTATGGCCACGACCTTTACGGGGACTATCGGGTCGTTCCGCTGTTTTCGGACGTCCTGATCGCGGTGGCATCCAAAGACTTCGTCGCGCGCCGCGGGACGGACCTAGAGCAGATCGCGGACCACTCTTTGATCCATACCGACTGGGGGCGCGATTTTTCAACCTCTCCAAATTGGGGTGGCGTTTCTGTTCTGGGACGTGTTGTTGACCCCAACGTCGGTCTGAGGGTCGGGGCAAGCAGCACTGCGCTAAGCTTTGCGCGGCAGGGTTTCGGCGTCGCCCTTTTGCCGCGACGGTTCGCCGAGGACGACCTGTCCGCTGGAAGGGTCATGCAATTGGCAATGGACCCAATCCCGATGGAGCAGGGATACCTTGTGGCCTATCCCAAAAGGCTCGCGTCGAACCGTGTTCTTCAGTCCATCATCACACTGCTGGCCGACCAGACCCCATCGACGGGTGCAAACCGGGTCTAGGCAGCGAAAGATGCAAGGGCGGGGTCGATCATGATCTGGGGGGCGGGCACTGCAGAGAAGACCGAAGTGCTTTTTCAACGCACCGGTGCCCGACAAAGACGTCCATGACGACGCTAGAGCCCACATCGTCCTAACCCCATCATGCTTGCCGACGGCTCGCAGGCTACGATTGATCCGCCCTATCTGACAAAGTTCGGCTCAAACTAGGTCATATTTCGTCCCTCAAACGCTTAAGGGCAAAGGGTCTGGACCGACGCGCACATCCGCAACGTAGCGATATAGTGCAGGGTGGAAACTTGCTATCGCGAGAGCCCAGCAAGCCTACCGTAGACATACGATCCCGCCGCATCTGTGTTCGTTTGAGAAAATGTTCAGCGCTTCGCCCGCCATAGAGATTGCCCCGCCGTGCAAAAGTTGTCATTCCTATACGTGATGGTGCCGCCCAGTCTTCGGGCAACAACCAAATTTTAAAACAAGACATTTGTCGGAAACATTTAATGAACCTTATGAGTCTTCGGAACCCGCTACGCGTTCAGCGACAGCTTGGTTTTATCGATCAAGTATCGAATGAGGGTGTTTCTGGTTGGATCAAAGCATCGACTAGCGATGAGCCGCTTACGATTGATCTATACATCGACGGGGACGCCGTAGCTCAAGGTGTCCGGGCGGATCTATTTCGCGCGGATGTCCGCGACGCGGGTATTGGAAATGGATGCTACGGTTTTCAAATATTCACGCCAGTTGTCGCAAAGCCGGGTCAGAGCGAAGTCGTCATAGAAGCCCGCCTGTCGGGTGGCAAGAAAACATTGCTATCCCGTTCATTCCTAGCGACAGAGCTTCACTCCACAGAGTTTTTTCGAATAAGTGGGGCGTTTGCCTCGCGAGAATCGGACTATTCGGGGTCAATTGAAACGCTTACTCCGGACCGCATGAGAGGATGGGCCGTCGCCGACTTTTCCGCCTCTGCAGTCTTTGACGTGGATATACTTATCGATGGAATTTTCTACGCGCGTATCAGGACGGATTCCGGGCGGGACGATCTCGTAAAGAAGGGCAAGAGTACCGGTCAAGGCGGTTTCGAATTGGAGATACCCCTTAGACTGCTGGAAAGCGGCAACCATAAGGTGTCTGTTATCCTTCCAAACGGAAAATCCATATCCCGCGATATAGAGACTGTGCAAACGCTCAGGACCCGTCAAGGAGTCTTTACCGAATTGCACACATCACAAGTCGCGGTGATTGTACCAGTCTATAATGCCGCCGATGACCTTTGCGTTTGCATTGAGAGAATTGCGGCCTACACACCATCCGATGTCGAAGTCATCTTTATTGACGACGCTTCGCCGGACGCCGAAGTGACAACTGTCCTCAAGAAAGCCTTAGATCGCCCGGGTAACCGGGTCATCAAGAACGATCGGAACAGTGGCTTCTCCTGGACTATAAATCGGGGCATAGAAGAAGCGGGGCGTAAGCACGTCATTCTGCTGAATAGCGATGCGCGAGTAACCCCGTTTTGGGTGGAAGGGATGCTTGCCGCCGCAGGGGCGCGGCCCCGCGTTGCGACAGTAACGCCGATGTCGGATCGGGCGGGGGCTTTTTCGGCCCCAGATATTGGAAACGAAAACAAACTCCCGGCTGGGGTTGACGAAATTACGTATGCGCGCGCCTTCCGACGGCGGAGTCTGGCTTTGTATCCACTCGTCCCAACTGGCAACGGGTACTGCATGTTTGTTTCACGTGATTGCATCGATGCTGTGGGACAGTTTGATGCCGTGGCTTTCCCAAAAGGGTATGGCGAAGAAAATGACTTCTGCATGCGAGCCGGCCGTGAAGGTTGGAACCATGTGATCGACGATTGTACCTATGTTTTCCATGACCGCTCAAAGAGTTTTGGGGAAACTAAAGCTGAACTTTCAGCGGCTGGACGAAAGATCGTCGATAGTCGGTTTTCAGAGTATGGCACTGCGATACGGATGTTTCATACCAGCTCCGATATCTTGACCGCTCGCTTCCGAGCCCGCCAGGCATTGCAAGATTGCGGCGAACGCCAGGCTCACCTTGAAAGTGTCCTGTTCGTCATCTCTACCAGCAGTGGAGGTACGCCACAAACAAACGCTGATCTGATGAGTGCGCTATCTGATGGTATCGATTGTTGGCTTCTGCGATGCGATAGCCGGTCAATGGAACTCAGTCGGGTCAAAGACGGTAATCCCGTTCTAATGCGGAAGCACATTCTCCAGGAAAAAGTTAATCCAATTAGCCATGCGTCGGCAGAGTATGACACAATTATTGCCGACTGGATCCGTCAAATTGATTTTGATTTCATTCATATTCGCCATATTGGCTGGCATAGCCTTTCCCTTCCTCGTATTGCGCAAAGCATGGGAAAGCCTGTTGTCTTTTCGTTCCATGATTTCTACGCCCTATGTCCAACAGTGAAGTTGGTTGACCATCAGGGCAAGTATTGCGGCGGCAATTGTACAACTGGTGAAGGTCGGTGCAAAGTTCAACTTTGGCCCGAGGACAGCCTCCCGTCCCTAAAGCATAACTGGGTGAACGTTTGGCGCTCGAAAATGGCAAAGAGCCTTGAAGAGTGCGATGCCTTCGTGACAACTTCGACGAGCGCTCGCGACACAATTCTCGCCCAGTTGCCTGGCATAGATCCCGACCGTTTCGTGGTTATTCCACACGGGCGTAATTTTCCAAAATTTGCAAGACTGCGTACTTTCCCAAACCATGCCCAACCAGTGAAGATCTTGGTGCCGGGCAATATCGATGTGAGCAAGGGCCTCGACATCATTTATCAATTGCTGGATCACGACGTTTCGGGTGTTCTGGAATTTCATATCCTCGGGAACGTTGGTCCAACTGGACGTGCAGCCCATTCCCGCCTGACTTGGCACGGGTCCTATTCCAGAGAGGATTTTTTGGACAAGGTTGCATCGGTACTACCGCAGTTTGGTGCGATCTTTTCTATTTGGGACGAGACTTACTGTCATACTTTGACGGAACTCTGGTCAGCGGGCGTTCCGGCTCTGGTTTTTGATTTTCCGACAGTAGCGGGGCGTGTTCGCGAAAGCGGCGCTGGTTGGGTCCTTCCTCATGGTGACGTTTCAGAACTATATGATCGAATTATAGCGCTCGCCTTTGATCGCGAAGAGCAGCGGCGCGTGGATGATGCGATCGAAGCTTGGCAAGAAGGTGAAGGTAGAAGCAATTCGACACGTATGATGGCCGCATCCTATCTTGATGTTTACAGGGATGCGCGAAATCGGCGGCGAACAATTACCCATGGCCATCCCATTTCGACCCATGAACATACCCCTCGAATTGGTGTGGTGGGGGCCGGTGCCGTAGGAAATGAGCTTGATCGCGCCTTTGCGTCGACTGAAATTCGATTGTGGGAACGTACTCGAAATGCAATTGATCGTCCCATCCGCTATATTCGGATGACCCCTGAAACCCTACTTGCGGCAGCAAATGATGCTAAAATCGACGGCGCCCTGTTTCAGCGAAATGCCATACCGAAAAATTTGGCTCCATTGCTTCTGGGTGTTTTGAGGGAGAAGAATATTGGCTATGCGTTCGATATGGATGACGATTTGCTAAACGTCCCTAAGGACAAGGATCCCACTGGACAATACACTGCCTATATTCCGACGCTACGAAATCTGCTGAAGTCTGCGAGTTTAGTAACTGTATCTACAGATCTACTTGCGGAAAAGATAAGGTCAGAAGCTCCAACCGTCATAGTTTGGCCGAATAGAATTAGCAAACGACTTTGGGGTGGTGAGCTGCCAGTTCGAGGAAAGGGCAAAGAGGTCCGAGCTCTATTCATGGGCACTCGGACCCATGGTGCTGACTTTGAAATTATTCTTCCGGCTCTCGAGGCGGCTCAACGCTTGTATCCCCGGTTCTCCGTAACGCTGATCGGTGTTACGTCAGATGGCGAATTGCCAAGTTGGGTGGAGCGGATAAAAATTCCCGAAGGGAGCTACTCTCGTTTTGTTCCCTGGTTGCGAGATTTGACACCACGGGCAGACTTTGCACTCGCGCCACTTGACGATACAGATTTCAACACCCTTAAGTCGTCGCTTAAGTTACTGGACTATGGTGCTTTGGGTCTGCCAGTATTGGCCTCTGAAGTGAGCGTGTATCGTTCGGTGAAAGATCGTCCCGACAATGTAACACTTGTTCCAAACACTACATCTGCTTGGGAGGCGGCGATTGTGTCTCAAATCCAGCTAGTGGATACAGCGCATGAGCGCGGCCGAAAGATGCGTGAATGGGTGTTCGAGAACTGGGCGATGGAGGATGCGACAGCGGATTTCGATGCAACGATTTCCAAAATGATCAGGAGTTCATAGGGCGGCGGCTTTCATAAATGTGCAGAGTTGCGTTCTGCGTTGGTTTTGGTGTGTTCTTGTTTTTTTGCTGGTTGGTGGCAATGGTCAGCTTTTTCATTTACAGAGTTGTCCAGATATAGCGAGGCGAATTTTTACGTTGTTCGCTCAATTGAATTACGAAATATCATATCATTGCGTGGTGTTGGTTGTTTGAGTGATCCCGTTGCCGCCATCGACCAAGTCTAGACCCTAGATATGTGTGGGACTTTGTGGTATATTTTGACACTTCCATTAAGCTGATTGAATGAATCAATGAAATTACCTGACTTCTTAGTGCTGGGGGCTCAAAAAGCTGGATCGACCTGGATTTACGACTGTTTGCGAGATCATCCACAGGTGTTTATGCCGGCTGCTGTAGAGCTATTGTATTTTAATAAACCAAATTTTGCGGATCCAGTCGAGCGTGCCGCCTATGAGGCGCATTTTGCGGATGCTGATAAATTTGAACGGGTCGGGGAAAAGACGCCAGGCTATTTCTGGAGTACCGATCGATCACGGTCTGTGACCCAGCCACCGTCAGGACATAACGTTGATATTCCTGGCGCGGTTCGGCAGGTTTTGGGTGATCAGGTAGATTTTATTATATCATTGCGGCACCCGGTATGGCGAGCAATTTCAGCTTTTGGTCATCATGCGAAGCGTGGGCGAATTGACCCCAAGTTGAGTCTTCGCGATACTGCGGATAGGTTTGGTGTTCTTGATATTGGATTTTATGGTGCGCATTTGTCGACTTGGTTCAACTCCTACCCCCGTGAGCAATTTGAGGTCTTAATTTTTGAAGATGATATTGCCAAACGTCCAGAAGAGGGTTTTCGCAAAGTTTGCAATTTTCTTAAAATAGATGAGGGATATAAACCTCCGGCGCTTCTCAAGGTATCTAACGCAGGTGGGATGCGGGAGTTCAATTCAGAGGGTATTGAGGTTTTCGGCCATCCATTGCCAATAGATGCGAGCGATATTCATTTTTTGCTCGAGGCATATGCCGATGATATCGCGGCGACAAAAAAGTTGCTGGGTGTTGATCTGAAGTCGTGGGATGAGGAGACCGATCGATTGCGTTCATGGTGTATCAAAAAACTTGGGAAGGGTGGCTTCGCGAGGGCTACGGGAACTCATAATAGTTTCGGATCAGTTGGGCCGGGTCTGTCAACAGAGGATGGCATGGGCGGAACGACGAAGTCAAAACCCATGACTTTGCGGGAAAAAAATCAGTCTTTTGGCTTGGATGCGGCTATGCGCGTCGCTGATGCTCTCGACATCCGTTTTGTGTTTGAACCGCCCGCAAGATTGTCTCAATTGGAAATGCGGGGAGGGTCATCGTTAGGCGCTTTCTCCTATGCGGTTTCCGGTTACGCGTACGGTACTCATATCGGTCGATATTGCTCTATCGCTCGAGACGTCAACATAGGTCAATTTAATCACACGATGGATTGGCTTTCGACGAGTCCATTCCAGTTTCAGCAAGGTTTTTGCTTTAATGTCGGGCCAGATTTTCCGGACAAGGCTGTCTATGAAGCGACAAAGCCGGACCCGGATCTATCGGCCAAGGCTCGACGGGACCTGACTAAAGTAACTTATGTTGGGAACGACGTTTGGATTGGCCATGGGGCCATTATTACGGCAGGTGTGAAAGTTGGAGATGGTGCTGTGGTCGGGGCTAATGCTGTCGTGACGAAAGACGTTGAGCCTTATGCAATTGTTGCAGGTGTGCCTGCAAAGTTGATACGCTATCGATTCAATGAGTCTTTGCGTAATAGGATGCTTGAGGTCAAATGGTGGCAATACGCGAGTTGGCAACTAATTGGCGTGCCGTTTTCTAATCCTGAAGCCGCATTGACTGAAATCGAACGTCGTGTAGCCCGGGAGGGCATGAAGCCCTATGTCCCAGTCAAGGTCGTTCAGACCGCTGAAGGACCGGCGCTTTCTACCGAGGTTTAGAATCCTGTAAGAGGGTAGTGGAGTGCGGGAGCTTATATCTTGGAGAAAACGTGCACGGAGTGCGCGCCTTTTCCAGCCTGTATTAACTATTTGACCTTGGTCGCCGTAATAAGTTCGGTGTAAGTCTGATTGGTTAAGATGCTGAATTCGATCCCTTAGAAGTATGATACCCTTTGTGTCGTATCGCAATTTGGCATGGTGGCAAGTTGATGCGCTATGCCGACTTTATATGGCTCTAGTAGAGCTGAGGCGGCAGAATCTTCACGGTGCAAGACGTAGAGTTTTCCGATCTCTTTTTGGGTAAATGCTACCATTTAGGCCTGAAGCGATACTATTCAGTTGCTAAATTGGTTCACAGGAGCTCTTCCATCGACTTATACTCCCCAGGAGCGCAAAAGAGTGCAACGCGTTTGGCCATCCTTTCCTCTATTGGGTTGCCTATTAGGCGCAAAGACAGAAATCGCGCCAACGC
Organism: Flavimaricola sp.; assembly: GCA_029255105.1. Taxonomy (GTDB): domain Bacteria; phylum Pseudomonadota; class Alphaproteobacteria; order Rhodobacterales; family Rhodobacteraceae; genus Flavimaricola. The sequence continues at coordinate 19,449 of JAQWWH010000082.1, forward strand.
AACCGGATCAGAGCGGACTTCGTCATAGTTGATGAAGAGACGTGGAATTTCTGGTTTCATCATCAGGGTCGAGATTTTTTGGTAATGTGCCGCAATAGACCGTGGCATGCTGAGAAGATCGGCAGTGCCTGTGTGTTTCAGTTTGCTGGCAACTGAGCTAAGGATATTGCGATACACGCCAATGAAATAGAGGTGGCGAACTAAATCAGCAACCTCTTCCCAATATTCATGGGTCGTTGGGTGTTTCCAGCCCCAGATTGGATATTTGTTATTCGTATTGCTTATTCGGGTGCGGATTGAAGTACTACTCTGTCTCTTGTCAAAGCGAAGATCTTCGTGATTCTTGTATTTGCGTCGGCCCAGATGGACTCAGAGTAGTCGCAGGATGCCCGCAACCATCGATGTTCCTGACCTGGGCGGCCCCATGACGACAATCGTATGAGGTTGGGTGTTGTCGAACATCAAATCTTTTTGCGGTTCGAAGAAGCTGCTCATGGCGCCTGATCCTTGGTTCAATGCTACTTGGCTAGGCGCTATTGTTCAATGTGGTGTCTGAGCGTTGCCCATGGTTCTGGAACGTGATTTGTTTGTCGCCATTCATATCGGTTTTCTAAATGACGATCAGATTGTCTAAGACAATGTGGATTTCAAGATTTCTCAAAAAAATACTCAGAGGGATAAATATCTGAACCTTTGATGTAGGGTTGAGGCGCAGGCAGAAGGTCGGGGCGACCGATTAAATGTGATGCTTCTGAACACAAAACTGTGCCTGCGTCGCGCCAGTCTGCTGACGTTTGTTGCACTTTGACGTTTTTTTGGGCCTCTATCAAGTCCATCCAACCAGTGGGGGCGGGTTCGTCATCGGGGACGTGAGTGGTTCACTTCTGGTCGTTGGAGGAGGACCTCTGCGACTTTAGGGTTGATCGAGGAACGTTGGGGTAGGCGGCATGGGCGACAGTACTGGAAACGGGTGGTGAGCAACAGATCGAATTGACCCGTTTGGTCGGGGGCAGGGGGATGCTTGACATGAGACCTGCCATCCCGATCTTGGACGTCAACCGCAAGGAAAGAGTTGGGTAGCGATTGGGTGTGAACACCTCAGGTTGCCTGCGCAATCGCGGTCAAGTATCACCGTTCCGACGCGATGATATAGAATTTCAATATTGAGAAGGTACAGCAATGAAAATTGCGGTCGCAGGGCTCGGCTATGTCGGCCTTTCTAACGCTGTGTTGCTGGCGCAGCAGCATCAGGTGATGGCCGTTGATGTTTCGGAGGAACGGGTTCGTATGGTTGAGGCCCGCAAATGTCCGATTGTCGATGGTGACCTGGAAGATTTTTTGGCCAACCGCGACTTGCAACTGATCGCCACGCTGGACGCTGCCGCTGCCTATGCCGATGCCGATTTCGTCATCGTTGCGACGCCTACAAACTATGATGAAGGGACCAACTCTTTCGACACATCCAGTGTTGAGACGGTGATCGAGCAGGTCATTGCGATAAACCCGAGGGCGACAATTGTCATCAAATCGACGATCCCTGTCGGCTATGTTCGTCGGATCCGACGAGAGCTAGCGACCGATCAGGTCATCTTCAGTCCCGAGTTTCTGCGCGAAGGCCGTGCCTTGCATGATAACTTGCATCCGTCTCGCATTATTGTCGGAGAACGGTCCGAACGGGCTCGGGTTTTCGCCGATCTTTTGCTCCAGTGTGCTTGGAAAAAGGAAGTGTCTGTTCTGTTCACAGACCCAGACGAGGCCGAAGCTATTAAGCTGTTTGCGAACACCTACCTCGCAATGAGGGTCGCATTTTTCAATGAACTCGACAGCTATGCGCTATCAGGAGGCATGGATTCGCGGCAGATCATCGAGGGTGTAGGTCTCGATCCGCGGATTGGCGGGCATTACAATAACCCTTCCTTTGGCTATGGGGGCTATTGCCTGCCAAAGGATACCAAGCAGCTTTTGGCCAACTACAATCAAGTCCCGCAAAATTTAATTCGTGCGATCGTTGACGCGAACCGGACACGCAAGGACTTTCTCGCTGATCAGATTTTGTTGCGAAATCCAAAGGTGGTCGGCATTTATCGACTGGTAATGAAGGCCGGATCCGATAATTTCCGTCAAAGTTCCATTCAGGGCATTATGAAGCGGTTGAAGGCAAAAGGTGTGGAGGTCATCGTTTATGAGCCTGTCCTGCAAGACGATCAGTTTTTCCGCTCTCGTGTGGTGAACGGCCTTGACGCATTCAAGTCTGAAGCGGATCTGATCATTGCAAACCGGCTGACCCATGAGATTGCTGACGTGACTGATAAGGTCTTTACGCGGGATCTTTCTGGAATGGACTAGATTAGGATTTGGGAGGGGGGGGCACGGTCAAAGGAAATCGTTGATATTGCTTTGCGTGACATTTTCTTGAACACGTCGGCGCACGCTGCACGGACTGGCAGGCATTATTGAGATCGTTGTGATTCGCGCCTTGCCAATGAATCCAGGCCGATCGCGGGACCTTCATTTGTCCAATTTGGAGCCTCAAACGATCGCTGTTTGTACGTATCCGGCTTTCGCGGTCGCTCTCGGCCCGCGCCTGCGCTCACTCATGTACAAACCCGGTGGGGGCGCTGCGTGTGTCGCGATCGAGGTGAAACTACCCCATAGGCACCCAGTCGCGCCCGGTTTCCCTGTGGTTCGACGTGGGTGACATCGGGTTTTTTGGCAATCAATGCTTTTGTGAATGCCTTATAAGGTATCGGTCAACGACGACCGCTAGGTCCGATCAACAATATCTGCCTGTTGAATGCACATGTGACTGAGTATCTGGGCCCCACTAAAGCCTTCTTCCGACTGCAGACGAGCTCTCGATCGGACCTCGAACAGCTATCGGTAAGGTAGTTTTTCTCCAATCGATCTTCTTCCTAGACGGAACCAAGTGAGGCGCGAATTCGTCAAGATGCTGTAGCTTCGCTGCCGATCCATTTCGAGACACCGTGGTGAGCAACTTGTAGCCCGGTCCTGATAGATATACGCCACCCCACAATGTCAAAACTATAAGACGCTAGGACAAGCTGCATGACCGCCGATCATCCGACAGAAATTGCTCCGCCTCTCTTTATTATTGGCTCCATGAGGTCTGGCACAACCCTGGTGCGAAACCTGTTGCGTCGCCAACCGGGTACTATTTGTCCAGAAGAGACGCACTACTATCGGTTTGGAGATCCGTTTCGCACCCCGGGGTATAGGAACACGATCCTCAAGAATGGCACGTTGAAAAGGCATCGCGAGATTGATGGCATAGCCGAAGCCGATTTCATAAGGCTCCTAGACACGTCATATACAAAGGGGGAGTTGCTGCGAGCCCATGTGGACTACATGGCGAAAGCTATGGGGCTGAACAGCTACCGGTGGTTCGACAAAACTCCACAGAACGTCTACGGATTACCCCTGATCCGGGCGGAGTTTCCGAATGCTCGGTTCCTGCATCTGGTGCGCAATCCACTAAATGTTGTCGCGAGCTTGAAGCTAGGCAAAGTCGTCAAGATCGAGGAAACTGACGCCGCTTGTAATTCATGGCTGGAGGCAGTCAGCATTATCCGCCAGTGCGCTCCGATGCTTGGCGAGAACTTGCTGGAATTGCGTTACGAAGACGTTACGACCGATCCTGTTGGCAGTATGAAGACGTTGCTTGCTTTTTCCGGTCTTGGGGATGACATGTCCCTCTACTCCGCAGAAGACACTCACCTTGAGCGAAACCAGTTTCGTGAG
>JAQWWH010000083.1 GCA_029255105.1 Flavimaricola sp.
CGCCTGCTTGTGAAGAGAAATCAGCATCTCGCATCCCCGTCCCGAACCTCGCGCAAGATCAATCGTGCCATGAAAAGTGCAGATCGGCGAGGGTCTATGTGATCATCCGGGATGGAACAACTACGCTGTCCCCTCGATCTCGGGCCTTTTGGCCAAGACGGGTGAGTTTGAGGCGCGGACCCGCAAACGCTATGACGACACCGAGTTGATCCTGTCCGAGATCACCGAGAACGGGTTGGACAGCGACCGGGGGCAGGCCGCCCTTGCCCGGATGAACGCCATGCACGGTGCCTACCGGATCAGTAATGATGACATGCTCTATGTGCTGTCGACCTTCGTCTTTGAGCCCGAACGCTGGTTGGCCCGTTTCGGCAAACGAGCCATGTCCGAGCATGAGGCAAGGGCCGTCTTTGCCCATTATCGCAAGCTGGGGAAGGCCATGGGGATCACTGACATTCCGGTGGACCGGGCCGGGTTAGAGGCGTTCAACCTCCGCTACGAGGCCGAACACTTTGCCTTTGCCGACAGCAATCAGCGGATCGGCAAGGTGACGCGGGACCTTTTGCTGGGTTTCTACCTGCCGCGCCCTTTGATCTCCCTTGGGCGACCGGCCGCACATGCGTTTATGGACGGGCCCCTTCTGGCGGCAATGGGGTTTCCGGCCGCACCGCGCTGGCTGCAAAGCCTGCTGTTTGGCGCGATGCGGCTGCGGGCAGGGGCCTTGCGCTTGTTGCCCGCACGGCGGCGGCCGCACCTCCATACAAGAGTACGGCGGCCAAGCTATCCGCAAGGCTATGCCATTGCCGATCTGGGCACCTTTCCGAACAAGGGCTGATCCAATGGTGCGCCTGCGGCGCATATGATTTGCCCGTTCCGGGCGGCGGGCGCTTTTGACAGGCTTTGGTTTGATTACCCCGGCCACGGGCGCTACATCCGAACCAACCTCAGGAGAGCCCATGCTGACCGTTCTTTCGCCCGCCAAATCGCTTGATTATTCGCCCGTCGCCATCGCGCCGACCGAACCGGTCTGGCAAGAGGACGCCATTCGTCTGTCCAAGACGGCACGCAACCTGACCCTTGGCCAGCTTCGGGGGTTGATGTCGATCTCGGACGATCTGGCCCGCCTGAACCGCGACCGCTTTCGCGCCTTTGCGGCAGAGCCTTCTGCCGATGCGGTCAAGCCGGCTGTGTTGGCCTTTAACGGCGACACCTATCAGGGGCTTGAGGCAAAGACCCTGACCGAGGCCGATCTGTTCTGGGCCCAGGACCGGTTGCGCATCCTGTCGGGGCTTTATGGCCTGCTGCGACCGTTGGACGGCATCCAACCCTATCGCCTTGAGATGGGCAGCGGTCTCAAGACCCGTCGGGGCGCCAGCCTCTATGACTATTGGGGCGACCAGGTTGCCAAAGCCCTTAATCAGCAGGCTGACGCTGTGGGGACCGACACGCTGGTGAACTGCGCCTCGGAAGAGTACTTCCGGGCCGCTGATCGCAAGGCCCTGAAGCTGCGGGTCGTGACACCTGTCTTTCTTGAACAGAGGGGCGGCAAGACCTCGATCATCAGCTTTTTCGCCAAGCGCGCGCGCGGGGCGATGGCACGGTTCATCGTGGAAAACCGGCTGACCAAACCCGACGACATTCGCGCCTTTTCCAGCGGCGGCTATGCCTTCGCGCCAGAGCTAAGCGAGGGGGATCGCTGGGCGTTTGTCCGTGTGACACCGTCAAACTGACCAAAACGTAGGGAATACCCGCCCTTATCTGCACATCTGAATCGTTGCGGGACTAAGCTGGTCTATGCGACCCTTGCCGCAATTCGGCCAAGGGAGATCTGGACGATGCGCAGCGCACTGATCGTGTTTTTCGTCATATGCTTCGGACAATTTGCAGCCGCGCAAGAGGCGGTTCCCGATGCCCGGGTCGCCATGTCGGCCGACATGGACTACCCGGGCGGTGATCTGGCCGCCATTTTTGACACAACGCTGGACGCCTGCCAGAACGCTTGTCTCGCTAACAGCCAGTGCACCGCGTTCACGTTCAACCAACGTTCAAACTCTTGTTTTCCAAAGGTCGACACGGGTTCGGTCGAGCCCTATCTGGGCGCGATCTCGGGCCGGGTGTTTCGTACCACACCACAGACCCGTGCCCTTGCGGACATCCGCCGCGTCGATCTGGCGTTTCTGACTGAAGGCGATCTTGCTGCCGCCCGCAATCTTGCTGCCCAGATTGGCCGGTTGCACGCGGCAGGTGAACTGTCCGCCGCCCAGCTTTTGGATGCCGCCGCCATCCAGCGTGGTCGCGAGGATTACCTTGGGGCACTGCGATTGACCGGGGCGGCTTTGTCGCTGACAGACCGGTCTGACCTTTGGCTTGAATACGGTCGGTTGGCCCGGATCGCGACCGGTGGCGCATCGGGCGAGGTGACGACAGCCCGCCGCAATGCTTTGCCCGCCGTCATCAACGCCTACCTTCGCGCGCCCGATGCGTCGACGCAGGCGACCATCCTGTCCGATATGGCCTACGCCCTGGAAGGCGACCAGCGGGGTCGCCTCATGATCCCCGCGCTGCGATTGGCCCAGGACATCTCGCCCCGACGCGACACTGAGGCGGCGCTTGAACGGGCCATCGGGCTTTATGGTTTTCGGGTGGCTGACACGCAGGTGGACAGCGACAGCGCCACGCCGCGCATCTGCGCCCTGTTCTCGGAGACCCCTGTGCCCGCAGGCGTGGACTATTCAACATACGTTCAGCTTCCAGATCCCCGCCTGGCCGTGTCGGTAAACGATACCCAGCTGTGCATCGACGGCGTCGTCCACGGTGAACGCTACCGCATTGTCCTGCGCGAGGGCCTTCCGGCCGAAAGCGGTGAGACGCTGGTGCGCCCGGTCGAACTGACCCTCTACGTCCGTGACCGCAGCCCAAGCGCCCGTTTTGTCAGCCGGGCCTATGTCCTGCCGCGTATGGGAGACATCGCCATCCCGCTTGAGACGGTGAACCTCGACACGGTCGATCTGACGCTGGCCCGGGTCAGTGACCGCAACATCCTGCGCACCATGCAAGAGGACATGTTCGCCAGCCCGCTTTATGCTTGGCAGGAGGACTTCTTTGTCGACCAGATCGGCGAGGTCTTTTGGGAAGGTGCGGCCGACGTCACCGGGACCCTGAACCAGGACAGTTTGACCCGGCTGCCCTTGTCAGAGGCTTTGGCCGGGCAACCGGCGGGGGTTTATGTCCTGACGGCGAAGGTTCCGGGGGCTGACCCCTATGACAACGTCCCGGCCGCCCAGTGGTTCGTCCTGTCCGATCTGGGGCTGACGACCCTTCGGGGTGTTGATGGCCTAACGGTTGCTGTCCGCAGCCTTGGCGATGCCAGTGCCGTCGTCGGTGCCGAAGTGCAGTTACTGTCGCGGGCCAATGCCGTTCTGGGCACGACCCAAACCAATGCCGATGGGGTCGCCCTGTTCGAGGCCGGCCTGACCCGTGGTCTGGGCAGCAGTGCACCGGGGCTGGTGACCGTCCGCAACGGAGAGGACGATCTGGCGTTCCTGTCGCTGACCGATCCTGCCTTTGACCTGTCCGACCGCGGGGTCGAAGGACGCGAGCCTGCACCGCCCATTGATGTGTTTCTGACCACCGATCGCGGCGCCTACCGGGCGGGAGAGACGATCTGGCTGACCGCCCTGATGCGGGACGACCAGGTGCAGGCCCTTCCTGGAGTGCCACTGACCGCGATTCTGACCCGTCCGGACGGGGTGGAGTACAGCCGCCTCGCCTCTGCCGCCGATAGCGCGGGTGGCCATGTATTTCGCTTGCCCGTGGCGGGCTCTGCCCCACACGGGACCTGGCGGATTGAGGTGCGGGCCGATGTAGAGGCCCCGCCGCTTGCCTCGACCGAGGTGCTGGTTGAGGATTTCCTGCCGGAACGTATTGATTTCCAGATGGCGTCAGAGCCGTTCCTGCGCTTGGGTCAGCCGTCTGCCCTTGCGGTGCAGGCCCGCTATCTGTTCGGGCCGCCTGCGCCTGATCTGCCCATTGAGGGCGAAGTTCTGTTGCGGGCCGCGTCCGGCCTGGACGACTATCCGGGCTATGTCTTTGGCCGTCATGACGAACGCTTTACCGCCCGGCTAGAGGGGCTTGGCGGGGCGGCCACGACAGGAGCGGATGGCAGTGCCATTGTTGATCTGTTCCTGCCAGAGGTTGATGGCGGTGCCAGCCAGCCGCTTGAGGCAATCGCGACGCTGCGCCTGTCCGAAGGGTCAGGCCGCCCAGTAGAGCGTCGAACCACCATTCCCGTCCGCCCCGATATGGCGATGATCGGCATCAGGCCCGGTTTTGACGGTGTGGTGCCCGAAGGGGCAGAGGCACGGTTCAGCCTGATTGGCCTGACCCCTGACCTGACGCCCGCGCCGATGGAGGTCCAATGGACCGTCAACCGTCTGCGCACCTCCTACCAGTGGTACCAGCTTTACGGAAACTGGAACTGGGAACCGACGACCACCCGCACCCGTGTCGCCACCGGCACGACGACCCTTGGTAGTGCACCGGCCGAGATATCGGTTCCGGTTGAGTGGGGCCGGTTCGAGGTCGTCGTTGAGCGGACTGACGGCGACTACGTCAGCGCCTCCACCAGCTTTTACGCGGGGTGGTACGCCCCCGCGGATAGCGGAGCGACGCCCGATTTCCTTGAAGCCTCTCTTGACGCAGAGGCCTATGCCATCGGCGATACGGCCACCTTCCGTATCGTCCCGCGCTACGCCGGGACTGCCCTTGTGACCGTCATGACCAACCGGGTGGTGGCGATGCAGGCGGTGGAGGTGACCGAGGGCGAGAACCTGATCACCCTTCCCGTGACCGAGGAATGGGGGGCGGGGGCCTATGTCTCTGCCTCCGTTATCCGGCCGATGGATGTGGGGGCGGATCGCAATCCCGCCCGGTCCATGGGTCTGGCCTATGCCCCGGTTGATCCGGCGGACAAGGCGCTTGATGTGAGCCTTGCGTGGAACACCGATGTCGCCCCGCGTGGGCCCTTGGACGTGACGGTCAATGTGGACGGGTTGGGACAGGGCGACACGGCCTATGTCACGCTTGCCGCTGTCGATCTGGGCATCCTTAACCTGACCGGGTTCCAAAGCCCCGACCCCGAAGGCCACTACTTTGGCCAGCGCAAGCTTGGGGTGGAAATCCGCGACATCTACGGTCGGCTGATCGATGGGATGAATGGCGCCATGGGTACCGTGCGGACAGGCGGCGATGCCCAGTCCGGAATGACCCAAGAGGCCCCGCCCCCGCCCGAAGAGCTTGTTGCCTACTTCTCGGGTCCGGTTGAGGTTGGTGCGGATGGGACGGCGCAGATCGGCTTTGATCTGCCCGCCTTCAATGGCACCGTCCGGTTGATGGCCGTGGCCTGGTCCCCCCGCGGGGTCGGTCAGGCCGAGGCTGATGTGATCGTTCGCGATCCGGTCGTCGTGACCGCCAGTGTCCCCCGCTTTATGGCGCCGGGTGATAGCAGCCGGTTGCTGCTTGAGGTGGTGCATGCCGACGGGCCTGCTGGCGAAATGCGCCTGCGGGTCGAAGGTGACGGGCTATCGCTGTTCGCGCAGACCCTGCCTAGCAGCTTCACCCTGGCCGAGGGGGGCAAACAGACCTTCCGCATCCCCTTTGCGGCCGACGAAATCGGGGTGCACCGCATCTCGGTCATTCTGACGACGCCGGACGGGACCGAACTGGTCAAGGACCTTACGATTCCGGTTCTGCTGAATGACCCCGAGATTGCGCGCACCTCCCGATTTAGCCTTGGCCCGAACGAGACGTTCGTTTTTGACGATCAGGTCTTTGCTGGCCTTTCCACAGGCTCGGGCTCGGCAACCCTGTCCATAGGGCCGTTGGCCCGGTTTGACGCGCCCGGCCTGTTACAGGCGCTGGACCGTTATCCCTACGGCTGCACCGAACAGGTGACCAGCCGGGCCCTGCCGCTTTTGTACTTTGACGAGGTGGCGCAGGCGATGGGTGTGGCGAACGCCGATCAGGTGTCGCGCCGGATCAACGAGGCGATTCAGGTGGTGCTGGGCAACCAGTCGGCCAATGGGGCCTTTGGTCTTTGGGGGCCCTATTCCGGTGATCTCTGGCTCGACGCTTATGTCACTGACTTCCTCAGCCGCGCCAAGGCGCGGGGGCATAGCGTCCCCGAGCTGGCCTTCTCCAATGCCATCGACAACCTGCGCAACCGCGTCAACTACGCCCCTGATTTTGAGGCAGGCGGACAGGACATTGCCTATGCGCTCATGGTGCTGGCCCGCGAAGGGGCGGCAGCCGTTGGTGACCTGCGCTATTACGTCGACGAGCGGTCGACCGCCTTCACAACACCGCTGGCCGCGGCGCAGCTTGGCGCGGCGCTGGCGTTTTATGGTGACCAGCTTAGGGCCGACGCCATGTTCCGCCGGGCGGTTACCATGATCGCGACGATTCCGACCGAGGCGAACGCTTCTGTCTGGCGCTCCGACTATGGCAGCGTCCGGCGGGACAACGCCGCTGTGCTGGCCTTGGCCGTCGAGGCCGGGAGCCAGGTCGTCGATACCGACCTGCTGTCCACCCGTCTGGCGCGTGCCGGTGATCGGGTGTCCACGCAGGAGGCCGTCTGGACCCTTCTGGCGGCGGATGCCCTGATCGATGACATACGCGATACGGACCTGACCATCGACGGCATCGCCCCGGATGGCCCGCTTGTCCGTCTGCGCGAGGCGGCGGCGCGTGCGGCCCCGATAAACATCCGCAACACCGGAACGAAACCGACAGAGCTGACCGTGACCACCTTTGGCGTGCCGTCAGAGCTGGAACCGGCAGGTGGCAACGGGTTCTCGATTTCGCGCAATTACTACACGATGGACGGTGAACCGGTGACGCCGGGGGATGTCACAGTGGGGACCCGACTTGTCACCCTGCTGACCGTTACGCCGTTTGGCCGGCAAGAGGCGCGGTTGATGGTGGACGATCCACTCCCTGCTGGGTTCGAGATCGACAATCCCAACCTGTTGCGCGGCGGCGATATCCGGGCGTTTGACTGGATGGACCCGATTGTGGGCGAGAATGCCGAATTCCGGCAGGACCGCTTTCTGGCCGCTGTCGACTGGCGGTCTGACCGGTCCTTCCAGCTGGCTTATATCGTGCGTGCGGTGTCGCCGGGGTCTTTCCATCATCCGGCGGCAAGCGTCGAGGATATGTACCGCCCCCAGATGCGCGCAAGGACCGCGACGGGGCGGATCACGGTCGTCGAGTGATCCTTTCCGGGCGCAGACCGGCCCGTTGGGTCCTTTCTTTGGCGCTGGTGCTTTGGCTTGCGGCGCTGGGTCGGGACGGGTTCGACCGTTGGATTGATGCTACAGACCTTCCCGCGCTCGCCTCGGCCCAATCGGTCGAGGTGCTGGACCGTAACGGAACCCTGTTGCGCCCCTACACGGTGGCTGACGGGCGCTGGCGGTTGGCGGTCAGCCTTGATGCGGTCGATCCGGGCTATGTCGCGATGCTGGTCCGCTATGAGGACAAACGGTTCTGGGAGCATCCGGGGGTCGACCTTTGGGCGATGGGCCGCGCCTTTGGTCAGGGTCTGCGGTATGGGCGGCTGGTGTCGGGGGGATCGACCCTGTCGATGCAGGTGGCCCGGCTGCTCGAGGATAGCGGAACCGGGCGCTGGCAGGGCAAACTGCGTCAGGTCCGGGTGGCCCTGGCGCTTGAACGGGTGCTGAGCAAGGAACAGATCCTGACGCTCTACCTCAACCATGCTCCCTTTGGCGGCAATCTCGAAGGGGTGCGTGCCGCCAGTTTCGCATGGTTCGGCAAGCCCCCGAACCGGTTGACCCCGGCTGAGGCCGCACTGCTGGTCGCTATTCCCCAGTCTCCGGGCAATCGCCGCCCGGATCGTGATCCTGTTGCGGCGCAAACGGCGCGGGACAGGGTTCTGCACCGGATGGAAGGGCAGGGCATCTTGGACCCTGAAACCGTGCAGGCCGCCCTGACCGAACCGTCGCCCAACAGCCGTCGCGACTTTCCCATGCTGGCCCCGCATCTGGCAGACCGGGCCCGACTGGAGGCACCGTTGCAGACGCGCCATGTCCTGACACTCGACGCGGGCCTTCAGGCGCGGTTGGAGCAATTGGCGACCGATTCCGTCGCCTCGCATGGCGACCGGCTTCAGATCGCGATCATGGTCGCGGATCATCAAACGGGCGAAGTCCTCGCCTCGGTCGGGTCGTCCTCCTACACCGCTGACGCGAGGGAGGGGTTTGTCGACATGACGCAGGCCCTGCGGTCGCCGGGGTCCACCCTCAAGCCGCTGGTCTATGGACTGGCCTTTGATCGGGGGCTGGCCCATCCCGAAACGATGATCGCCGACCGCCCGACGGACTTTGACGGCTATGCGCCGCAGAACTTTGACGGGCTGTGGCGGGGCGAGGTTCGGGTGCGGCAGGCGCTCACGATGTCACTGAACCTGCCCGTCGTCAGCCTGACCGAGGCCCTGGGGCCAGAGCATTTGCTGGCGGGCCTGCGCCGGGCGGGCATGGAGCCCGTCATCCCCGGTGGCCGTCCCGGCCTTGCGGTCGCGCTGGGCGGGGTCGGCCTGCGGCTGACCGATCTGATGGGGCTTTATGCGGCGCTGGCCAATGGCGGGACCCGGGTTGATCTGCGCTGGCGGGATGAGCCGTCGCCGGGGTTTGTGCCGCACCGGGTGATCGGCGATGTCGCCGCCTGGGAGGTGGCTGACATCCTGCGCGAAACGCCGCGCCCCCGCGGGATGATGGCGACCGAGATCGCGTTCAAGACGGGCACTTCCTACGGCCACCGCGATGCCTGGGCCATGGGGTTCGACGGCCATCATGTGGTGGGCGTCTGGCTGGGCCGGGCGGATGGCACGCCGGTGCCAGGCGTCTTTGGTGGGGACCTGGCCGCACCGGTGCTGTTTTCGGTGTTCCAGCGGCTTGGCCCGGCAGAGCCTTTGCCGCCGCCGCCCGCCGCCACCCTTCTGGTGTCGAACGACCGGCTGCCCTTGCCGTTGCAACGCTTTGGCCCGCCCGGCGGAACGCCTGAAAGGGGTGGGCCCGAGATATCCTTTCCCCCCGACGGCGCAATCGTCGAAGGCGCGGGTTTGACGGTAAAGGTCCGCGACGGCCTTGGCCCCTTCACATGGCTGGCCAATGGCGCGCCGCTGGCCACGACCCGGGGCCGCGAGTTACGGATTGATGACCTTGGGCCGGGCTTTTCGTCGCTGACGGTCATTGACGCTGCTGGCCGCTCGGCCCGGGCGTCGGTTGAGTTGCGCTAGGCGATCACAGCCGTTCGATCGCCAGTGCGATCCCCTGACCGCCACCAATGCACATGGTGATCAAGGCGATCCGAGCGCTTGACCGTTCAAGTTCGTACATCGCCTTCACCGTCAGGATCGCGCCGGTTGCCCCGACCGGATGGCCAAGGGCAATCGCCCCTCCGTTTGGGTTCACCTTGGCGGGATCAAGGCCAAGGGCCGCGCTCACCGCCAGTGCCTGGGCGGCAAAGGCCTCGTTCGATTCGATCACGTCGAAATCGGCGATGGACAGACCCGTTCTGGCCATCAGCGCCTGAACGGCGGGCACCGGGCCGATGCCCATCACCTCGGGCCGGACACCGGCATGGGCGTAGCCGAGGACGCGGAACTTTGGTGTCAGACCCGCCGCCTCTGCTGCCTCTGCCCGTGCAAGGACAATTGCCGCGGCCCCGTCGTTGATGCCGCTTGCGTTGCCTGCCGTCACCGTTCCGTCCTTTTGGAACACCGGGCGCAGTCCGGCCAGCGCCTCTGCCGTCGTGGCCTTTGGGTGTTCGTCGGTGTCAAAGGACACGACCTCGCGCCGAACCTTGACCTCGACCGGGGCGATCTGGCTGGCAAAGCGTCCTTCGGCGATGGCGGTCGCTGCCCGGCTTTGGCTGGTCAGGGCAAAGGCGTCTTGTTCAGCCCGGCTGATCCCATGCTCCTCGCTGACATTCTCGGCCGTGATGCCCATATGGCCGGTCCCGAAGGGGCAGTTGAGCGCACCCAGCATCATGTCGAGGCTTTGGACATCGCCCATCTTTGCCCCCCAGCGGGCGGCTGGGGTGATAAAGGGCGAACGGCTCATGCATTCGGCCCCTCCGGCAAGGGCAAAGTCGGCGTCCCCCAGCATCAGGGACTGCACCACAGACACCACGGCCTGCGCCCCCGATCCACATAGCCGGTTCACATTCATCGCCGGGACGGTGTCAGGGATCCCGGCCTGCATCGCCGCAACCCGGCTGACATACATGTCGCGGGGTTCGGTGTTGATGACATGGCCAAAGGCCACATGGCCGATCTGGTCCGGGGCCACGCCCGACCGTTCAAGCGCAGCCTTGGTGGCGACGGTGCCAAGTTCGATCGGGGTCACACCTGCAAGGTTGCCGCCAAAACTGCCGATGGCGGTGCGTGCGCCGCCCAGGATCACGATATCGGTCATGGGTCCCCTCCCTCTGTTTCGGTCGCAGATGAACCGCTAGACTGGTAGAGGCGAGGGGGGACGTGCCGTCATTTGTCGATTGCGTCGGGTCATGTCGGATTTGTTGGGTGCGCTATACCCAGCGCAAGTTATCACAATCGAAACGGAGGGCCAGATGAGCGCATTTCTGGACGATATCCAGACCCGCCTGACCGAGATCAGGGCCGAAGGTCTTTGGAAGACCGAACGCGAGATCACATCGCCCCAAGGGCGCCGGGTAAAGGTTGCCGGCCGCGAGGTCATCAACCTGTGCGCCAACAATTACCTCGGGCTTGCCGACCATCCGGCCCTGATCCGTGCCTCCAATCAGGCGATGGCTGACCACGGCTTTGGCATGGCCTCTGTCCGTTTCATCTGCGGGACACAGGATCTGCACCGGGCGCTAGAGGAACGTCTGGCGGCGTATCTCGGCCACGACGATTCAATCCTCTTTGCCGCTTGCTTTGATGCCAACGGGGCCTTGTTCGAGCCGCTTTTGGGCGAGGGTGACGCTGTCATCTCGGACGCGCTGAACCATGCGTCCATCATTGACGGTATCCGGCTTTGCAAGGCGCGGCGCTACCGGTTTGCCAATTCCGACATGGACGACCTGGAGGCGCAGCTGAAACTGGCTCGCGCCGATGGGGCCCGCCACGTGATGATCGCCACGGACGGTGTGTTCAGCATGGATGGCTTTCTGGCCAAACTGCCCGAGATCCGTGCGCTCGCCGACCGGTACGACGCCCTTTTGATGGTCGATGATTGCCACGCAACCGGGTTCATGGGGCCGAAGGGGGCCGGAACGCCGGCGCATTTCGGCATTCGCGTCGATGTGATCACAGGCACCCTTGGCAAGGCGCTCGGCGGGGCCATCGGTGGCTATATCGCCGGTCCGCAGGCTGTGATCGACCTGTTGCGCCAACGGGCGCGGCCCTATCTGTTCTCAAACGCCTTGCCCCCTGCCGTGGTTGCGGCGGGGCTGGAGGCGTTGCGACTGGTGGAGCAGGGCGATGACCTGCGCGCCGCCCTGTTTGAAAATGCAATCCATTGGCGGGCTGGCCTGACAGAGGCGGGATTTGACCTTTTGCCGGGCGAACATCCGATCATTCCTGTCATGCTTTATGATGCACCCAAGGCGCAGGCGATGGCGGCGCGGTTGTTCGAGCTTGGCGTTTATGTGTCGGGCTTTTTCTTTCCGGTCGTGCCCAAGGGACGCGCCCGCATCCGCACCCAGATGAATGCGGCGCTGACCCGGGACGACCTTGATACGGCCCTTGCTGCCTTTGCCCGGGCGGGTCGGGATACTGGGGTGATTGGATGACCAAGGCTGACTTGCAGCCCTCTCTTGATGGCGCGCCGGACATGACGCGCTGGTCCGAGGCGAAGGTCCAAAAAGCCTAGCCTCAGTTGGTGAACAAGAATGCGGGTGTGACATGGTCCTGGGTGATACTTGGTAAGGGTACAGAAAATGACGAATGAAATGAAGGCTCTGTCTAAGGAACGTGCCGAGCCCGGCTTGTGGATGACACGCGCCCCGGTGCCCGAGATCGGGCCCGATGATGTCCTGATCAAGGTCCACAAGACCGGTATCTGCGGGACGGATATCCATATCTGGAACTGGGACGAATGGGCCGCCAAAACGGTTCCTGTACCGATGATCACCGGTCACGAATTCGCGGGCGAGATTGTCGAGCTTGGCCGCAACGTGACCGATCTGACCCTTGGGCAGCGGTGTTCGGGCGAGGGGCACCTGATTGGCAAGAACAGCCGTCAAAGCCGGGCAGGCAAGTTTCACCTGGACCCGGCGACCCGCGGCATCGGTGTGAATGAGCAGGGGGCCTTTGCCCAATACCTGCGCCTTCCGGCATTTAACGTCGTGCCACTGCCGGATGCGATAGATGATGAGATCGGGGCCATCCTCGATCCCCTTGGCAACGCGGTACACACCGCCCTCAGCTTTGATCTGGTGGGCGAGGATGTTCTGGTGACGGGCGCTGGACCTATCGGCATCATGGCCGCCGCCGTTGCCCGCCATGTCGGGGCCCGGCATGTTGTGATCACAGACGTCAATCAGGACCGCCTTGATCTGGCGACGCGGGTGGCCGACGTGGTGCCCGTCAACGTGGCAACCCAGAACCTGGCAGAGGTCATCGCGGGCCTGAAGATGAAGGAAGGTTTCGACGTGGGCCTTGAGATGTCAGGCAACCAGACCGCGCTGGACCAGATGGTGGAAAGCCTTGTCATGGGTGGCCGCATCGCCCTTTTGGGCATTCCCCCCGGTAAATCCCCTGTGGATTGGAGCCGGATCGTCTTCAAGGCCATCACTCTCAAGGGCGTCTATGGCCGCGAGATATTCGAGACGTGGTACAAGATGATCGCCATGCTGGAAAACGGTCTGGATGTGCGGCCCGTCATCACCCACCGGTTCAAGGTCGATGCCTTTGAAGAGGGGTTCGCCGCGATGCTGTCGGGGTCGTTGGGCAAGGTCGTGCTGGACTGGACATGAGCGCCCATGCCTCCATCCTTGGTGCCATCGGTGGCACCCCTTCGGTCTGGCTAGACCGCCTTGTCGCGGAGGCGGGCGTTGACGGGCGGATCTTGGCCAAGCTTGACTACCTCAACCCCGGTTCGTCCAAAAAGGATCGCGCAGCGCTGGGCGTGATTAATGAGGCCGAGGAGGCGGGCCTTTTGGTCCCCGGTCAGACCGTGGTGGAACTGACCAGCGGCAATATGGGCACCGGCCTTGCCATCGTCTGCGCCATCAAGGGCTATCCCTTTGTCGCCGTGATGAGTCGGGGCAACTCGCCCGAACGGGCCCGGATGATGGGTGCTTTGGGGGCGGAGGTTGTCCTTGTCGATCAGGCGCAGTGGAGCGTCCCCGGGCAAGTATCGGGCACCGATCTTGCCTTGGTCGAGGTTGCCGCGACAGAGATCGCACTGGCCCGCGCCGCCTTTCGCGCCGACCAGTTTCAGCGGCAGGGCAATCCGGCCGCCCACGAGGCGACCACGGCACCAGAGCTTTGGGCCGACAGCGGCGGTACGTTGACCGCCTTTGCCGATTTCGCGGGGTCGGGTGGGACCTATGCCGGTACGATCCGTGGCTTGAAGGCGTTGGGCGACGTCCGGGGCTATGTGATTGAACCCGAAGGGGCCGCTGCCCTTGCTGGGCAAGTGGTCAGCGACGGATCTCATCCGATTCAGGGCGGCGGATACGCGATGTCGGACCTGACCTTTCTGGAGGACACGCCGGTCGACGGCTATCTGACCGCGACAGGTCAGGAGGCGCGCGACATGGCCCGTACCCTTGCCCGGACCGAAGGTATCTTTGGCGGCTTTTCCGGGGGGGCGAATGTCGCGGCGGCCCTGAACCTGTTGCGCGGCCCCGAAAAGGGGGGAACAGTCGGCGTCATCATCTGCGACAGCGGGCTGAAGTATCTGTCGACGGATTTATGGGCCTGAACGGTATCGGGGGACGACTGGTCATGATCGGCTTGCTTGTGGCGCAGGGCGTGGTGTTCCTGCTTTGGACCGTGCAGATTTTTGCCGTGTTGTTCCACGTTCGGGCGAGGGCGCAGAAGGCGACGGGGCAGGTTTTCCCCGGCCCGCTTGCCGCGCTTCGGATGATGGCGGAATGGGGCACTGATCCTGCCCAGCGGGGTCCGCGCCTGCGGCTGATTGTCCTGACCCTGCTTCTTCTTGCTATCTCAGCCATTTGGGCGACCACTCTCGGTCAGGTGGCTTGAGCCGCGCTGCGAATTGCGTCACAGCAGGTTTCCGTCAGGTCCCTTTGCCTTACCTCTGTTCGGACCATGAGGACCGGAATGCTGCTGACCGTTGATCACCTGACCAAAACCTATCCCGGCGCCGAAGGACCGGTGACGGTTCTGCGCGACATCTCACTTGCGCTTGCGCAAGGCGAGACGCTGGCCCTGACCGGTGAATCCGGCAGCGGCAAAAGCACGTTGCTGCACCTGATCGGTGGTCTGGACACACCCGACGGCGGGGCCATCGTGATCGAAGGGCAGGACATCGCCCGCCTCGACGACAGGGACCGCGCGGCCCTGCGCCGGTCGGTTGTGGGGGTGGTGTTTCAACAGTTCAACCTGATCCCGTCGCTTCGGGTCATCGACAACATCGCCTTTCAGGCCCGTCTGGGCGGTGGCTATGATGCCAATGGGGCCGCGGCCCTCGCCGATCGCATGGGCCTGACCCCGCATCTGGCGAAATACCCCGAACAGCTTTCGGGCGGCCAGCAACAGCGCGTTGCCATCGCCCGCACACTTGTCGCCCGGCCCCGGCTGGTGCTGGCGGACGAACCGACCGGCAACCTCGATGAGGCGACAGCGGATGAGGTCATGGACCTGATGCTGGAACTGGTCGCCGAAAGCGGCGCCGCCCTGATGATGGTGACCCATTCCGGTCGGCTTGCCGCCCGTCTGGGTCGCCGCCTGCACCTCAGGGCCGGTGCGGTGGTTGAGGCGGGTGCATGACGCGGGTCATCCTGTCGGCACTGACCTCGCATTGGTGGCGCAATCCGGTGCAACTGTTCACCCTCTTGGCCGGGTTGGCCCTGGCCACCGCCCTGTGGTCCGGCGTTCAGGCCATCAACGCCGAGGCGCGGGCAAGCTATGATGCCGCTGCGGCCACCCTGGGCGAGGCGCAGTTTGATCAGCTGGTCGCCAGCGACGGAGGATTGATCGCGCAAGACACCTACATCGCCCTGCGTCGTGCCGGTTGGCTGGTCAGCCCTGTGGTTGAAGGACGGTTGCAGGGGGTGCGTGTCGTGGGCCTTGACCCGCTGACAGCGCCGGGGGGGCTCGGCCCGGTCAGCCTGTCGGAAGGGGCCGATATCGGCGCGTTTCTGTTTGGGGCGGGCCAGCTTTTTGGGCGGGCCGAAGTGCTCGAGGCCTTGGGCGATACCGGGGCCGACCTCATCGTGGCCAATGATATCGCGCCGGGCACGATCATCACCGATATCGGGCTGGCGCAACGGCTGCTTGGGCAGGACGGGGCGGTCAACCGCCTCCTCGTCGCCCCGGTCCAGCCTTTGATCCAACGCCCCTTGTCCGAGGTTGCCCCCGACCTGAGCCGCCGCGCTGCGGAAGGTGGGTCGGATGTCGGTCGACTGACCGATAGCTTCCACCTGAACCTCACCGCCTTTGGCCTTCTTAGCTTTGCGGTTGGTATATTCATCGTGAACGGGGCCATCGGGTTGGCGTTTGAAGAGCGGCGCAGCATGGTGCGGACCCTGCGGGCGCTTGGCGTGCCACTGGGCCGGCTAATGGCGCTGATCGTGGCTGAACTGCTGGCCTTTGCCTTGCTGGCCGGCGTGATCGGTGTCGGGATAGGCTACCTGATCGCGGCGGCCTTGCTGCCTGATGTGGCGGCGACGTTGCGCGGGCTTTACGGGGCCGATGTGGGGGGCACCCTGTCGCTGCGTCCTGTCTGGTGGCTGTCTGGTCTGGCTATCGCGGTCGGCGGGACGGGGCTGGCCGCCGGTGCTGCCCTTTACCGGCTTTGGCGGATGCCGCTTCTAGCGTCAGCCCAGCCGCGCGCCTGGGCGATGGCGGCAGGGCAGGGGCGGCTCTGGCAGGCTGCGCTTTCGGCCCTTTTGTTGGTCATCGCCGGCGGTTTGACCCTATGGGGCGAGGGGCTGGCAGCTGGGTTTGGCCTATTGGCCGCCCTGCTGATCGGAGCGGCACTTGCCCTGCCCGTGGTCCTTGATCTGGTGCTCGGACTGGGAGAGCGGCTGTCCCGGCCGGGCCTTGTCCAATGGTTCTGGGCCGACACCCGCCAGCAACTGCCGGGCCTGTCCCTGGCCCTGATGGCGCTGTTGCTGGCGATGGCGGCCAATGTCGGTGTGTCGACGATGGTGTCGTCCTTTCGGCTGACCTTCACCGGATTTCTTGACCAACGGCTGGCCTCTGAACTTTACGTCAGTGCCGCAGATGACGCGCAGGCAGAGGCGTTGGTCGCCTACGTGACCCCCCGCGTCCGCGCCGTATTGCCCCTGATCTCGGTCGAGCTGACCGTAGCCGGCCTCCCGGCCGAGCTTTATGCCGCCCGCGATGATGCCACCTACCGCGACAACTGGCAGTTTCTGGAGGCAGTGCCGGACCCCTGGGATCTGCTGGCCCGGGGCGAAGGCGTTCTCGTCAACGAACAACTGTTCCGCCGGGCGGGTCTGAGCCTGGGGGACGCGGTGTCCGTGGCCACGGACACGGCCCTGCCCATAATCGGGGTCTATGGCGACTATGGAAACCCGGTTGGGCAGGTCATCCTGACCGAGACGCTGTTCCGGACGCTCTATCCCGATATCGGTCCCCTTCGGTTCGGTCTGCGCCTGCCGCCAGAGGACGTTGCCGATCTGCGCAGCACCCTGCGTGACGACTTCGGTCTTGCCGAGGGCGCGATGATCAATCAGGCAGCGATCAAGGCGTTCTCGCTTGAGGTCTTCGACCGGACGTTCACGGTCACGACCGCCCTCAATGTGCTGACGCTTGCCGTCGCCGCCTTTGCCATCCTGATGAGCCTTCTGACCCTGGCCGCGCTGCGTGTCCCGCAGCTAGCGCCGGTCTGGGCGCTGGGACTGACCCGAAAGGCGCTTGGGCGGTTCGAGGTGGCACGCGCGATCCTGCTGGCTGTGCTGACAACGCTGATGGCTCTGCCGCTTGGCCTTGCACTGGCATGGGTGCTGTTGGCGGTTGTGAATGTCGAAGCCTTTGGCTGGCGCCTGCCAATGTTCCTGTTCCCAGGCGACTACGCCCGGCTGACCCTCTTTGCGCTGGGGGCGGCCCTTCTTGCGGCGCTTTGGCCGGCGCGCAAACTGGCCCGGACGCCGCCTGCCGCCCTGCTCAAGGTGTTTTCGAATGAACGTTAGGGTGTTCTTCTTGCTGCTGTGGTTGCCCATTGCCGCGCAGGCACAGGGCTTTGCCGGATTGGGCGCAACTGGCGACGGCTTTGCCGTGCCCGAACGTGGGGTGCCATTGACCTTTCCGGCCGATCACGGACCGCATCCCGACTACCGGATCGAATGGTGGTATCTGACGGCGACCCTGACCGGCCCGGATGGTACGCCCTATGGCCTGCAATGGACCCTGTTCCGCTCGGCCCTCGCGCCTGAGGCGGGCGCGGGGTGGGATGCCCCGCAATTGTGGATGGGGCACGCCGCGGTCACGACGCCCGACCGGCACTTTGTGACCGAAAGGCTGGCCAGGGGCGGGGTCGGGCAGGCAGGGGTGACAGCCTCCCCCTTTGTTGCCTGGATCGACGACTGGCAGATGGCAGGCGATACCTTTGACGAGATGCGGCTAACCGCAACGGGACCGGACTTTGCCTATGACATGGCCCTGTTGGCAAACGGGCCGCTCGTCCTGCAAGGTGATGCGGGCTATTCGGTGAAGTCGGCGGCAGGGCAGGCCAGCTACTACTATTCGCAACCCTTCTTCGACATCTCTGGCACCCTCGTCCTGCCTGAAGGCGAGGTGCCGGTGACGGGGCAAGCCTGGCTTGATCGGGAATGGTCATCTCAACCGCTTGCCTCGGATCAGACTGGTTGGGACTGGTTCAGCCTGGTGTTTGACGATGGGGCCCGGCTTATGGGTTTTGCCCTGAGGGGGGATGACACGTTTACCGCCGCCACATGGATCGCACCGGACGGGCAGGCGACCGCCTATCCCGATGGCGCCTTTCAGGCAGAGCCGCTGTCGCAAAGCACCGTGGCAGGCCGCCAGATCCCGACCCGATGGCAGGTCCGCCTGCCGGACAAGGGGATCGATGTGACGGTAGAGGCCTTGAACGAGGCCGCCTGGATGGACGTGAGCGTCCCATATTGGGAAGGCCCGGTCATGGTAAGCGGCAGCCATTCGGGCCGGGGATATCTGGAGATGACAGGCTATGAATGACTGGTTCGAAACGCTTGATGGCCTTCGGGCGCATGTCTGGCACCACTTGCTGCAGGGTGTCGCCAACCGCGATTCCGCCGCCCGGCATCCCGTCCTTGCCACGCAAGGCCTCGATGGCTGGCCAGAGGCGCGGACGGTTGTCCTTCGGGCCGCCGACGAACAGTCTGGTACGGTTGAGGCGCATACCGATCTGTTCTCGGACAAGATCGCCAGTCTGCGGAACCTGCCCCGCGCTGCCCTGCATGTCTGGGAGGCCGAGGACCGGCTTCAGATCCGGCTAAGCCTGAGCGTCGAGATCCAGAGCGGTGAGGCTGTTGCCGCCCTCTGGGCCCGGGTGCCTGACCATTCGCGGCAAAGCTATGGGGTGACCCCGCCGCCCGGAACGCCGATTGCCCGGGCGCTGGACTATGACAAGACCCCCGATCCGGCGAGTTTTGCGGTCCTGCGCTGCACCGTCCAGACCATCGACGCGGTTCATCTGGGGCCGGTCCACCGTCGCGCCCTGTATCGGCGGGATGACGGTTGGACAGGACAATGGCTGTCACCGTAGCAAAACTTTGAATAGCGGTCGCCTTGGGCGCGGGGTAAAGGGGCACATGGAAAACGCCTTTCCCCTGACCCGAGACCTGGTGCTGATTGGCGGTGGCCATACCCACGCCCTCGTGCTGCGGCGCTGGGGGATGCTTCCTCTTGCCGGGGCGCGGCTGACATTGATCAATCCCGAGCCGACGGCTGCCTATTCCGGCATGCTGCCAGGCTTTGTTGCCGGGCACTATGGGCGCGACGATCTGGGGATCGACCTTGTGAAACTGGCGCGTTTTGCCGGGGCGCGGCTGATCCTTGGTGCCGTGGACGGGATCGACCTCACGGCCCGAAGTATCCATGTGCCCGGTCGACCACCGATCGCCTTTGATGTGGCTTCGGTCGACATCGGCATCACGTCCGCTATGCCCGCCCTTGCCGGTTTTGCGCAACACGGCATCCCTGCCAAACCCCTTACCCCGTTTGGCAAGCGTTGGGCAGCTTTCCGGGACAGAACGGGCCGGGCCCGCGTGGCCGTCATTGGCGGCGGTGTCGCCGGGGCCGAACTTGCGATGGCTATGGCCCATGCGCTTCGATCTGATGGGCGGGTGGCAGAGGTCTGCCTGATTGATCGCAGCATGGCGCTATCCGAGGCGACCCGCCCGGGCCGCATGCGGCTGCTGCAGGCGCTCAAGGCGCTTGGCGTGGTCGTGCACGAGAACGCCCCGGTGGCTGCTGTAGCCGCAGATCATGTGGAATTGGAGGATGGCCGCCACATCCTGTCGGACTTTACTGCCGGGGCCGCGGGGGCCCTGCCGTTTGAGTGGCTTGGGCAGACCGGCCTTAGGCTGCATGAGGGGTTCGTATCGGTCAACCGGTTCCTGCAATCCAACGACCCTGCCATCTTTGCGGCCGGTGACTGCGCCCACCTCAGTGACAACCCGCGCCCAAAGGCTGGGGTGTTTGCGGTTCGGCAGGCGCCGGTCCTGCTCGACAATCTTGTTGCCGCCCTGTCGGGTGGGCCGATGCGCCCCTACAAGCCGCAGCGCGACTACCTCAAGTTGATCTCACTGGGCGAGAAATCGGCACTGGCCGAGAAATGGGGCCGCGCCTTTAGCGGCCCGATACTCTGGCGGTGGAAGGACCGGATCGACCGGCTGTTCATGGACAAGCTTTCGGACCTGCCCCTTATGGAGGGGCCCAGCCTGCCCACGACTAGGGCCATTGGGCTGAAGGAGGCGCTGGGCGACGCACCCATGTGCGGTGGTTGCGGGGCCAAGGTAGGGCGAGGGGCGCTGCGCAACGCCCTGACCAGCCTGCCCTCTGCCCGCCGCGCTGATGTAGAGGCCGTAGCGGGCGACGATGCGGCGATGCTGCGCATGGGCAGCGTGCGGCAGGTCGTGTCGACAGACCACCTGAGAGCTGTGACGGACGACCCGGTCCTGATGACGCGGATCGCGGCCATTCATGCACTGGGTGATGTCTGGGCGATGGGGGCCACGCCGCAGGCGGCGACTGCCACCGTTATCCTGCCCCGGATGACCGCCACCTTGCAGGAGCGGACCCTGGCCGAGGTGATGTCG
Source organism: Flavimaricola sp. (assembly GCA_029255105.1). Taxonomy (GTDB): domain Bacteria; phylum Pseudomonadota; class Alphaproteobacteria; order Rhodobacterales; family Rhodobacteraceae; genus Flavimaricola. The sequence continues at coordinate 20,518 of JAQWWH010000083.1, forward strand.
ACAGCTGCACAGGTCATGGGGGATGCGGGGGCGGCTATCATTGGTGGCCATTCATCTATGGGGTCAGAACTGACGATCGGGTTCACTGTGACGGGCCTGTGTGAACAGGACCCCATCACCATCGCGGGGGCGCGACCCGGCGATATTCTGATCCTGACCAAGCCGATCGGGTCCGGCGTCATTCTTGCGGCTGAAATGCAGGGCAAGGCCAGCGGGGTGGTCGTGGCTGGTGCTTACGCCGCAATGACAGCCTCGCAGGGCGAAGCAAGCCGCATTCTGGAAACCGCTAATGCGATGACAGATGTGACAGGTTTCGGCCTTGCCGGGCATCTGGCGGGGATTTGCGAGGCCTCGGGCGTTGCGGCGGAGGTCCGGTTGGCCGATGTCCCCCTGCTGCCCGGCGCGCTTGAACTGGCCGAGCGGGGCATCGCCTCTACCATTCTGCCGGACAACCGGGCCGGGGCGGGGCCGGTCTTTGGCGCGAAGGGTGCCCGGGGCGCGTTGATGTTCGATCCGCAGTCGGCGGGCGGTCTGTTGGCTGCTGTCACAGCGGCAGAGGCGGAGCATATCCTTGAGGCCCTGCAGGCCGCAGGCTACCCTGCGGTTCGGATTGGCAAGATCGTCGCTGGCGCGTCAGGAGTTACCTTTCGCTGATCAGCTCTGCGATCCGCCGTGCGAGGTCGACTTGGCCCGGGTTGTCGAGCCTGTCGGTATCAAGGGTCGCGATGACCTCGTGTTCGTGCACATTTCGGGACTTGGCATAGGCCGGGTCATAATGCTGGGCCATAAGCGCAGTGGCCAGATCCTCGAACGATCCGTCCTGCAGCAGCCTGAGCCAACCGTCCACCATCTCGTGCCCGCGATGGACGCGCAGGGGTTGCAGGCGCTGGGCCAGCCGGTCGGGGTCGGCGATGATGTCCGCATAGGCTTGGGTCAGGTAGGTCGCGCGCGTGGCGAGGGAGGCCGAAACCTCGATCCTGGCCGCCTCGCGCATGTTCAACCATAGCTGGGGTGGCAGGATCAGTTGCCCGATCTTGGAGCTTTCGGCCTCAACCACCACCGGTCGGTCGGGGTCCAGTTCCCCCAGGGCAAGGGCCAGCCGGGTCTCAAACCCCTTTTGGCTGGGTTGCCTCGCAGGCGTGCTGCCCAAAAGCGATCCGCGATGTCCCGCCATGCCTTCGAGGTCGAGGGTCTGGACACCAAGCTGGTTCAAATGACTCAGAATATCGGTCTTGGCGGTCCCGGTATTGCCGTCCAGAAGGATTAGCCGATGGGGCAAGGGCGTTTCGTATAGCGCGGTCTGAACCAGTTTGCGGTAGGTCTGATAGCCGCCCTGAATGGTGTCAGCCCGCCAGCCGATCTGCTGCAGGATACCTGTAAACGACCCTGATCGCTGGCCACCCCGCCAACAGTAGACAAGGGGTTTCCAGCCACCACCATGGTGCGACAGGCTCTGCTCGATATGGTCGGCGGCATTGCGGGCAACCAGAGCCGCCCCGCGTTTGCGGGCGGTGAACGGGCTGTCCTGTTTGTAGATCGTCCCGACCTCGGCCCGCTCTGCATCCGACAGGACGGGCAGGTTAATCGCGCCCGGCACGTGGTCCTCGGCGTATTCCGACGGCGAACGAACGTCGATGACCGTGTCAAAGCCGTGGTCGCGCAGCTGGGCAAGAGAGGTGAAGTTTGTCGGCATGCCGGCGGATGTAGCGCGGCTGGGGTCTGGACGAAAGCCCTGTTCGGATGCCGCCTCTCTAACCTCTTAGCCGTTTTCCCTCTGGATCAAAGGCAGGCTGTGCCAGGACACGGGCCCTGTGCGGGGTGCCCAGGATCATGACATCCAGCTCGGCCCCCGGCGCAATGTCGGGTCGCAGGTAGGCTAGTGCCAGCGATGATCCCACATGGTAGCCATAGGCCCCGGAGCGGATCGTGCCTGCAGGATTCCCCTCAAGGTCAAAGACCGGCTCTGTCCCCGAGGCGTCCGCCGTTGTGGCGTCAATCTCAAGACAGCGCAGGACCTCGCGTGGACGTGTGTCTGCGATGGCAAGGTAGGCGTCCTTGTTGAGGAAATCCTTGTCGAGCTTGATAAGCCCGGCCAGCCCGGATTCCTGCGGCCAGTATTCGGGCGAACACTCCCGGCCCCAGCTGCCATAGCCCTTTTCGATCCGCAGCGACCCAAGGGCCCGCCCGCCGACTGGTCCGGCCCCAAGCGGTTGGCCTGCCGCCAGAAGGGCATCGTACAGGCGGAGCTGGTCTGCCGCGTCGCAATGCAGCTCCCACCCCAGATCGCCGGTGAATGAGACCCGGATGGCGATGCAGTCCACGCCCGCCAGTGATATCTGCTGCGATCTGAGGAATGGGAACGCCTCGTTCGACAGATCGGCATTCGTCAGGCCCTGCAAAAGGGTCCGGGCAAGCGGTCCCGCGATATTGAAACCCGCCATCGCATCGGTCTGGCTGGACCATGTCGTCCCGTCTGGCAGGGCGACCGCGTTGAAAAAGCGGTGGTGATAGCGCTCTGCCATGCCAGAGCTGACCATGAAGTAGTCGTCGGGTGCCAGACAGGTCACAGTGAAATCGCCCGCCACACCACCCCGTTTGCCGATCAACGGGGCAAGACAGGTCCGGCCTTGAATCGAGGGCACCCGATTGGCGAGTAGCGCATCAAGCCATGCCTTGGCCCCCGGTCCCTTGATACGGGTGCGGGCAAAGTTCGAAATGTCGATGATCCCGGCCTTGTCGCGCAGCATCCGGACCTCGCGACCCACAGGCTCGAACCAGTTTTGCCGGTCAAAGCCTGCGGTTTCCTCGCGCGGCTCGCCTGCGGCGGCGAACCAGAGTGGGTGTTCCCAGCCCGAGTTCAGGCCAAAGACAGCGCCCATCTCGGATTGCCTGTCATAGGCAGGGCGCGTGCGGGCCGGGCGTCCGGCGGCGCGTTCTTCGCCAGGAAAGTGGATCTTGAAACGATGGGCATATTGATCCTCGACCCGGGCCCTTGTGAAGGCTGCATCCGCCCATGGACCAAAGCGGGCGAGGTCCCATGCGAACATGTCCAGATGCGGCTCTCCCTGGATCATCCATTCGGCGGCAAGCAATCCAAGGCCCCCGGATTGTGAAAAACCGGGGATGATGCCGTTGCAGCAAAAGTAGTTGCGCAGCTCTGGCACCGGTCCGAACAGGGCGGCGCTGTCTGGTGACCAGATCATCGGGCCATTGATGACCCGCTTAACGCCGGCCTCGCCAACGGCAGGCACCCGGTCCATGGCGCGCAGCATGTTGGGGGCGATCCGGTCAAGGTCATCGGCAAACAGCTCGTGGCCAAAATCGGGGGGCGTCCCGTCCTCTGCCCAGAACCGGACATCTTTTTCATAGGCCCCGACCAGCAGGCCAAGGCCCTCTTGCCGCAGGTAATATTCCCCGTCCCGGTCGGCGACGGAAGGAAGGCGACGGCCAAGGCCCGCGATCTCGGCGATGGTTTCGGTGACGAAGTACTGATGTTCCGTCGGCAAGAGGGGCAGGGTCAGCCCAGCCATGCGGCCCACTTCACGACCCCAAAGGCCAGCGGCATTGACGATCCACGTGGTGTGGATGTCCCCCTTTGGGGTTTCGACAATCCAGCTGCCGTCGGGCTGGGGCCGGGTGGTGGTAACCGGGGTCTGGCGGTGAATCTCGGCGCCCCTCTGCCGGGCACCGGCGGCATAGGCGGCAGTGACGCCCGAAGGATCGACGTTTCCCCCATCAGGTTCGAACATGATGCAGCGGATGCCGTCGTAGTTGACAAGGGGGTGAAGACGCTCGGCCTCTGCGCGCGTGACTTCGTGAAAGTTCATGCCGTAGTAGCGGGCCTTGGCGGCCTGCAGGCGCAACTGATGCTCGCGCTCGGCAGTTTGGGCGAGGTAGAGCGATCCGGGCTGGAAGATACCGCAGCCCTGTCCCGTCTCGGCTTCCAGGTCTTTGTAGAGGCCCATGGTATAGTGCTGAAGGCGGCTGATGTTGGTGCTGTCATGCAGTCCGTGGATATTGGCAGCAGCATGCCATGTTGATCCCGAGGTCAGCTCTGACCGCTCCAGCAGGACGACATCGGTCCAGCCCAGTTTGGTCAGGTGATAGAGGATCGAGCAGCCGATGACGCCGCCCCCGATGACAACAGCTTGAGCATGGGTGCGCATGGCGGGTCCTTCCGGTCGGCGGCATCTGGGATCAGCGTGGCGGCAGTGCCCGCGGTGTTGTGGTTCAAAAGCGACATCAGCGGGGTGGGGCAGGCCAAATTTTTGGATTTGGCAGGACTGGCGAAAGGCCCGATGGCGGTCTAGACCTGACGGAGCACACCGGACACAGGAGCCCGCCATGCGCCCGACCGACCTCGTTCTGACGCCAACCCACCTTCGGTTCCTGGGCCATCGGTTTCCCTGTACGATCGGTCGGGGCGGCATCACCGGGGACAAGCGCGAAGGGGATGGGGCCACCCCGGCTGGAGTGCACGATCTGGTGGGCATGCTGTACCGGCCTGACCGGATGGGCAAGCCGGCCGACTGGGCCGTGCCGATCCGACCGGGGGACCTGTGGTCCGACGATCCCGGGCATGAGGACTACAACCTCATGGTCCGGGCCCCCTACCCCCATAGCCACGAAGTGCTGCGCCGGGCCGATCCGATGTATGATCTGGTGATCCTCACCGACTGGAACTGGCCAAGGGCCGAGTATCGCCTCGGGTCGGCTATCTTTATCCATCAGTGGCGCAGGCCGGGCTTTCCCACCGCTGGATGTGTCGGACTGTCACGCCGGGCCCTTCACTGGATCGCCCCCCGCATCCGCATCGGGACACGGTTGATCGTTTCTGAAAAGTAAGGTGGGTCATGACCCACCTTACGTGGGGAGGCGCTGGCCTATTCGGGCCGGGTGTCGATCATGGCCTCGCGCTGGCTGAAGTCGGCGAACCATGCGGCGAGGGCATCGCGCCCTTCGCGCCAGCCTCGGGCATCGTGGCGCAGGTCGAGATAGCCCAGGGCGCAGCCGATGGCGATCTGCCCCATGTTCAGCGGCCCGGCCAGATGGCTCATCCAGCGGGCGTTGACGGCGTCGAGCGACCGGCTCAGCTTGCCCCATTGCGCCTCGACCCATTCGGGGGATTGCTGCGCCTCGGGCCGCAGCCGCCCTTCGTAGACCATCAGGACGCCAGCCTCCATGATGCCGTCCGCTGTCGCCTCGAGCGTGAGGATCTCCCACAGGCGAGCGTCCGGGTAGAGCCCGGCGCCGACCCGGGCGTCGAGGTAGCGCGTGATCACCCGGCTGTCATAGATGGCCGGGCCGTCCTCCCGGATCAGGGCCGGGATCTTGCCCAAGGGGTTCGCGGCCATGAGGCCGGGATCGGTATCAAGGGCCGATGTGGTCACCGCGACCTCTTCGATCGCGTCAAGCTGGCCGGTTTCCCGGATCACCACCCGCACCTTGCGGACAAAGGGGGAGGGGGGAGACATCAGGAGTTTCATGTGCATGGGCCTTTGTTGAGCAGGGTTTCGGTGCAGGCTAGTCCTGAGGAGGGGTCCGCATCAAGATGGCCAATGCCGCTGGTTCCGACCCTATGCCATCCTTGGCCACTTTGTCGGCCGCGCGCAGCCTGACCTCGTCCGGCTTGTTCTGGTTGAGTTTCCAGGTGCCGTCGATGCCTGTCACCGTCAGGCGGCAAGGCACGATTTGCCGCATCATCCGGTCAAGAATTTCGGGGGTCATCTTGTGGGTGGTCCACGGAGGTTTGGGGACAAGCTGGTCTTCAAAATGGGCGGACTGCCGGTCCAGCATGTCGCGCATCTCCTCTTGCGGCAATTTCGCGAGTTGACCCCGCAGATGGACAGCGACGTAGTTCCAGGTCGGGACCTGGTCCGCAACCTCGTACCAGTCCGGCGAGATGTAGCTGTCTGGTCCAGAGATGACTATAACGGCCGCCTTTGGCTGATCCAGCGCCTGCAGGATCGGGTTGGACCGCACGAGGTGCAGGTCCGCGGATCCGCCATCAGCGTCGAGCAGAAATGGAACATGGGCTAAGACCGGGCTGTCCTGCCCGTTCACGGACAACAGCCCGAAGGCCCGGTTGCGGGCGAAGGTCAGGTTCCTTTCGACACCGGGTCGCCGAAAGTTCGGGTTGGGATGCATGGCGGGTATCCTGCTTAGTCAGCGCTTTTGTTTGGACGTTGTGCTGGTGGGTTGGTGCGGAGCCTCCGGCGGGAATATTTGGGGCAAGAAAAGCCTTAGGCCAGGAGTTGATTGTCCGTTGCGCCGGTGATCTGAGCTGCGACGATCTGCCCTTCGGGCTGGTCGGTGCCGAAGGTCACTTCGGTGAACTGTTCTGTCCGGCCCATGCGGGGGTTTTCCATCAAGATGAGATGGGTTTTGCCCTGCTGTGCCGCCAGGTGGCGCGAGACCTGGGTCTGCCCTGCTGCCCGCAACCGGGCGGCCCGATCCTTGATCGTGCGTCCGTTGACAGCCGGCATCCGGGCTGCAGGGGTGCCGGGGCGGGCGGAATAGGGAAAGACGTGAAGCCAGGTGAGGTCGCATTCCTGGACGAGGTCCAGCGACTTTTGGAACATCTCATCCGTTTCGGTGGGGAAGCCTGCGATGATATCGGCCCCGAACGTCATGTCGGGGCGCAGGGCACGGGCCTCCTGGCAAAAGCGGATGGCGTCGTCGCGTAGATGCCGCCGCTTCATCCGTTTGAGGATCATGTCGTCGCCTGCCTGCAGCGACAGGTGCAGGTGGGGCATCAGCCGCGCCTCGCCTGCGATGGCGTCCATCAGTGCGGGGTCCGCCTCGATCGAATCGATGGACGAGATCCTGAGGCGTGGAAGATCCGGCACCAGCCTGAGAATCCTGAGGACCAGATCGCCAAGCCGGGGCTGTGCTGGAAGGTCCGCCCCCCAGGAGGTCAGATCGACCCCGGTCAGCACGACCTCGTTGTAGCCACTCTGAACCAGTCGCTTGATCTGATCGACGACGACGCCGGCGGGTACGGAGCGCGAATTGCCCCGGCCAAAGGGGATGATGCAGAACGTGCAACGGTGGTCGCAGCCGTTCTGGACCTGGACGTAGGCCCTGCTGCGGGTGCCAAAGCCGTCGATCAAGTGCCCGGCAGTCTCAGTCACTGACATGATGTCGTCGACCTGGACAGGTTCGGTCGTACCGATCAGGTCGGGGGTCATGTTGGCCCAGGTCTGCGGTGTCATCTTTTCGGTGTTGCCAATCACCTTTGTCACCTCGGGCATTGCGGCGAAGGTGGCTGGTTCGGTCTGGGCGGCGCAGCCGGTCACGATGAGGGTGGCATCGGGGTAAGCCCGCCTCAGGCGTCGGATTTCCTGTTTGGCCTTGCGGACCGCCTCTGACGTAACGGCACAGGTGTTTACGATCACCGCATCGGTGACCCCGGCCTGGGCGGCCATTTCCTTCATTGCTTCGGTCTCATAGGCGTTGAGCCGGCAGCCGAGGGTGGCGAAGACGGGTGCCTCAGCCATGCCAGACCCCGTCAAAGACATGGGCGGTCGGGCCGGTCATCCAGACCCCATCATCGGCCCAGGTGACCGAAATCTGCCCCCCATCGAGATGGATCGTGACTGCCCGTCCTGTCAGCCCCCGTCGCGCCGCCGCCACTGCCGTGGCGCAGGACGAAGAGCCGGAGGCAAGCGTGATGCCTGTGCCCCGTTCCCAGACCCGCATCCGCAGGGTGTCGGGTCCTGTAACCGTTGCGAACTGTACATTGGTCCGTTCGGGGAAAAGCGGGTGGGTTTCTATAAGCGGGCCAAGGTGGCCGAGATCGACAAACTCGGCATCCGGAACGAAGAAGGTGCAATGCGGGTTGCCCATCCCTGTCGCAGTTGGCCCGCCCTCGATCGGCAGGGACAGGGTGTCCATCGCTTCGGCCAGTGGGATCTCATCCCAGCCTAGCTGGGGATGCCCCATGTTGACCGAGGTCAGCCCATTGCCCGCGTCACGAGCCTGTAGCAGTCCCCGCCCGGTGGCGAGGGTCACAGCACTTTGACCGGTCTCGTCCATCAGATGCCGCGCGATGCAGCGCGTGGCATTGCCACAGGCAGCCGAAAGTGAGCCATCGGCGTTGTAGAATGTCAGGCGGACGTCGGCCTTTGCGTCCTTTGTGATCAGAGCGAGCTGGTCGAATCCAACCCCCCGGTGCCGGTCAGCGATGGCCATAACAAGGGTCGGAGACAGGTCGGGCGCCTGTTTCCGCCCGTCGATAACGACAAAGTCGTTCCCCAACCCATGCATTTTCATGAAGGCAAATGCCACTGACGCCGTCCTTGTGCTTTTCCGGGCATATAGACGAGCGTTGAAGATGAATCCAGCGGCCCTGCATTTGTGGGGTTGACCGCGTTGGGCGCAATTCCTAATACCCCCCCTCGTGGGGCCTGTAGCTCAGCTGGTAGAGCAACTGACTTTTAATCAGTAGGTCTCGGGTTCGAACCCCGACGGGCTCACCACTTTCCCCATGGACGCGACTGCCTACGGGCAGGCTGCCGTCACCTCGACCTCCACCAGGAATTCTGGCCGGGTAAACCCGGACACGATGACCAGGGTGGAGGCGGGGAGGCGGGCGACATCCGCCAGCCATTCATCGCGCGCCTGCATATAGCCTGCCATATGCGACCGATCCGTGACAAAGGCGTTGATCCGGACCACGTCGCCCGGCCCCATCCCACCCTCTGCAAGGATTGCCGCGCAATTGGCAAAACAGACACGCGCCTGATCCAGCGCCGTTTCGGGCAGACTGTCGTCCGATTTCAGCCCCAACTGACCTGAGGTCATCACAAGCCGGTGCCCCGGCGGCACCTCAACCCCATGGGCATAGCGCGCGAAGGGTGGTCGAACGGATGTTGGGTTGATCTCGCGCATCTGGGTTGCCTCCGATTCCATCAGACCGTCAATCACTGGGCGATCAGGCCTACCCTGCCCTAGGCCTTGTCCGCATGTTAGGGTGATCAAGATCGAAAGTTGCCAAAATAATTTGCGCCAAGTTGGGAATGCGCACCATATTTGAGCGAAGCGATACACGTGATCAGGCCGGTGGGTCCGGCCACTTTGGGTGGTGCCAAAGTGTGGTTCTTAATCATTCCGTACTCACCAGTAGGAGAAACGGGGATGTCTTTCAGGAATCAGTTGCAGTTTGTCGCGGGCGCCGCGGTCCTTGGACTGGCTGCAACCGCCGCTTCGGCCCAGACCGAAGTCACCTTCGGCACCAATTGGGTCGCCCAGGCAGAGCATGGCGGCTTCTATCAATCCGTTGCCGATGGCACCTATGCGGCCTGCGGTCTGGACGTCACCATTCTGCCGGGTGGTCCGCAGGTGAACAATCAGGCCCTGATGCTGGCTGGCCGGATCGACTTTTACATGGGTGGCACGCTGGACGCGTTCTTTGCGGTCGAACAGGAGTTGCCCATCGTCAA
>JAQWWH010000084.1 GCA_029255105.1 Flavimaricola sp.
CAGACCCCGCAGCACCCTTCGGCGGTACAAAACAATCCGGCCTCGGAAGAGAAGGCGGTCACGAAGGCATCAAAGAGTTCACCGAAACCCAATACATAGCCGTACAATGGTAAAACCCAGTTTGACCAAACACAGTCCCAAAGGATAGCACAGGGCGGGACCGCCACGTCAAACCCTTCGGAGCTGAGAAAAATGGAGCCAGGGCCCGCAATCGACCTTGTCATCTTTGATTGCGACGGTGTCCTGGTCGACAGCGAGGGCCTGAGCGCGCAGGTCTTGCTGTCGGAGTTGTCCGACCTCGGCCTTGACCTTGATTTTGATTACTTTTGCGCGAATTTTCTTGGGCGCAGCTTTCCGACTGTCGCTCAGGATATTCGCCGGTCTTTCGACATCATTCTGCCAGAAACCTTTGAACAGACGTACCGCGCCCGACTGTTGACCGCATTCGAGGCCGGGTTGGCGCCGACCTCCGGCGTTGTCGACATGGTGGGCAAGCTGGCCGTTCCCTACTGCGTTGCGACCAGCAGCAGCCCGCAACGGGCCAACAACTCGCTTCGGATTGCGGGGCTGGGGGGTCCGTTTGGGGCGAATGTCTTTACCGCCTCGGAAGTGGCGCGGGGCAAGCCTGCGCCCGATCTGTTCCTGCATGCCGCCCGGCGGATGGGGGTGGATCCGGCCCGCTGCCTTGTCATTGAAGACAGCCTGCCCGGCATTGCCGCCGCCGTCGCCGCTGATATGCCGGTCCTGCGCTATACGGGCGGTGCGCATTTACGCGACAGGGTCCTAAAACACCCCCCAGAGGTCAGAACTTTTGACAACTGGGTTGAGTTGTTCGTACTTGTCCCTTCATTGCAGGGGCGCTGAAGGGGGCGGAATGGCCAAGGGCGGACAGACAGCAGCAGACACTGGGCGACTCGACGACGCGGCCCGGGCGGGGTGGCTATATTACGTCGCCGGCAACACGCAGGATGAAATTGCCCGCAAACTTGGTGTCTCGCGACAGTCTGCCCAGCGCCTTGTCTCGCTTGCTGTCAGTGAGCGACTGGTCAAGGTGCGCCTCGATCACCCGATTGCGCGCTGCATGGAACTTGGCCAGGCTTTGACCGAGAAGTACAACCTGATCTCTTGCGAAATTGTCCCAAGCGACCCCGACGCCCCCGCCCTTCTGACGGGCATCGCGATTGCCGGAGCGTCCTCGATGGAGCGTTGGCTGAAAGAGCCCGATCCAAAGATCATCGGGATTGGCACAGGCCGTGCCCTGCGGGCCTGTATTGAGTATCTGCCGCAAATGTCCTGCCCACAGCATCGCATCGTGTCCCGCCTTGGCAACATGATGTCGGACGGGTCCGCGACGCCCTATAACGTGGTTATCCGTATGGCAGAGCGGGTGGGAGCAAGGCATTATCCAATGCCACTTCCGGTCTTTGCCAGTTCGGTCGAAGAGCTGCGCATCCTGCACAATCAGGAGCCTGTCCGAAATTCGCTGGACCTGTGTGCCCGGGCCGATGTGACCTACGTCGGCATTGGCCAAATGGATACCTCGGCCCCCTTGATGCTGGATGGTTTCATGACCCCGGACGAAGTCCGGCTGTTGCGGGACAACAATGTTGTGGGTGAAATCACAAGCTGGGTCTATGACGCCAATGGCAAGGTTCTTGCCGACGGGATCAACGAGCGGGTTGCCTCGGCCCCGCTAGAGCCTGCGGATGACCGTCCGATGATCGGCATCGGTTCGGGCGAGGCCAAGGTTCCTGCGTTTCTGGGCGCGCTGCGCGGTCGGTTGATCAACGGTGTGATCACCAATGAATCGACCGCAGCCCTTATTCTTGCGGCCTGAAGGCGCCCAATTCCACTGGTCTGATTGGACCACAAGCCTCGCGAAAACTGGAATAGGCCGCGCCAAATGCCCCTTTTGGTACCGTTTTGCTGCAAAAATGCGCCCAAACAAGGTTTTCGCATCCAATCAATTGCGTCTGGTCTCAGTCGCATTTAGGGCTGGAAATGTGAAAAGGTGTTCGAATGAAGAAAAGCGCGCCCACCCTTAAGGACATTGCCCGCGAGACGGGTGTGCATGTTTCGACAGTGTCACGGGCACTGAACCCCAGCACGCGAACATCGATCACCGATGACGTGGTGAAAAAGATCAAGAACGCCGCGGAACAGCTTGGATATCGGCCAAACCGCGTTGCGGCCGGGTTGCGGACAAGCCGGACCATGACTGTCGGCCTTATGATCCCCGACATCACAAACTCAATCTTTCCGCCGATCCTGCGGGGGTTGGAAAGCGCGCTGGAGCCGATGGGCTACGCGGTCATTATGGTGAACACCGACAGCCTGACCTCGCGGGAACATGCGTTGGTCGACGTCCTTCGAGAGCGCGGTGTCGATGGTATCATCCACGCCGCCGTCTTGCGCGATGACCCCAAGATTAGGGCAGTGGCGGAAGATGGTACCCCACTCGTGACGGTGAACCGGCGGATAGAGAACTCGGGCATCCCGGCCGTCGTCAATGACGATGCCATGGGGGTGCGGCTGATGCTGAACCACCTTTATGACAAGGGCCACCGCCGGATCGCGCATATTGCCGGACCGGTGATGTTGTCGACTGGTGAAATCCGACTTCGGGCCTTTCGCGAGATTGGGGTGGAACTGGGTCTAGACCTGCCGGATCAGGCCATCGCCACCGCTGATCGCTTTTCCGAGGCTGAAGGTGAGCGTTGCGCTGCAGCCCTACTTGATAGTGGCTGGAACCCGACGGCCCTGCTTTGCGCCAACGACCGTCTGGCCCTTGGTGCGATTTCAGTCCTGCGGGCGCGCGGCATTGCCTGCCCCGAAGAGGTCTCGGTCACCGGTTTCAACGATATGCCTTTCCTCGACATGATCGAGCCAAAGCTGACCACCATCCGCATTCAGCAATTCGAAGTCGGTCGGGTGAGCGGTGAAACCCTGCTTCGCATGATCCTTGACGACAACGCCGAGATTGCCGAGGTTACGACATTGCCTGTCACTCTTGTTGAGCGCGATAGCGTCGCCCCTCCGCCCGGACACTCCTAATGACCACAGCACGACCCGCCGCCAATGATGCGGCCTACCTGGTGGTCCTGGCGATCAGCCTTTGCCACCTGCTGAACGACGTCATGCAATCGCTGGTGTCGGCGATCTATCCGCTGCTTCAGGAAGAGTTCCTGTTGGAATTCTGGCAGATCGGCCTTTTGACCTTTGCCTTTCAGTTCACGGCCTCGGTCCTGCAACCGGGGATCGGACTTTATACGGACAAGCATCCGCTGCCCCAATCGCTGTCCTTTGGGATGGGATCAACATTGATCGGCCTGTTCTTGCTGGCGCGAGGCGAAAGCTATGGCTGGTTGGTCGCCGGGGCGGTGATGATCGGGATCGGCTCTGCCGTGTTTCATCCCGAAGCGTCGCGGGTTGCCCGACTGGCCTCTGGCGGCCGCTATGGCCTTGCCCAATCGGTGTTCCAGGTCGGCGGCAACCTTGGCACGGCGATCGGGCCGCTGCTGGCCGCGTTCATCGTTGTCCCGCTTGGGCGGCCAAGTATCGTCTGGTTCTCGCTGGCCGCCCTGTTGGGCATGGGCATCCTTTGGCAGGTTGGCCGTTGGTATGACCGGTACCGCAGGTCAGGGACCGGTCGGCGGGGGGCGTCAACTCCCCACAACCTGTCGCCCATTCGGGTCAGGGTAGCGGTTGGCGTCCTGATCATGCTGGTGTTTTCCAAGTTCGTTTACACCTCCAGCATCTCAAGCTTTTATACCTTCTACGTTATCGAAAAGTTTGATCTGACAACCCAGCAGTCTCAGATCATGTTGTTCGTCTTTCTGGGTGCCATGGCCCTTGGCGTCTTGCTGGGCGGACCATTCGGGGACCGATTTGGTCCATTGACGGTCATTTGGGTTTCCATCCTTGGCGTGCTGCCCTTTACCCTCTTGCTGCCCTACGCAAACCTTCCTGTCACCATCGTCCTGTCGGTGATCATCGGCATCGTGATTTCGGCCGCATTCCCCGCGATCCTGGTGTTTGTGCAGGAACTGATGCCGGGTCGGATTGGCCTGGTGAATGGGCTTTTCTTCGGGCTTGCCTTTGGGCTGGGCGGTATCTCGGCGGCAATCCTGGGCGTGGTGGCCGACTATAAGGGCCTGACATTTGTCTACTTGATCTGTTCATATCTTCCGTTGCTTGGCCTTCTGACGATCCTTTTGCCCCGCGAAAAAGAGATGGCAGCGGGCTAGGGTCCAAGGCCGACGATGCGAGGAGGCCAATCTCGTGCAATCGTTCGCATATTGCTTGCCTGTCGCAACTTGTCGCGACATGTTGGCGAATAACGACGGCTTTGACTGCTTGAGGATGCTGACCTGATGATCTCCTTCACGCTTAACGGAAAAACGGTCCAGGTGGACAGGTCCGGGGATGATCCCTTGCTTTATGCCCTGCGGTCAGATCTTGGCCGGATGGCGACCCGTTTCGGCTGCGGACAAGAGCAATGTGGGGCCTGTGTCGTGCTGGTTTCAGGCACCCCGCGCTATTCCTGCACCCTTCCGCTGTCAGATGTGGAGGACGCCACGGTCGCCACCGCCGACGGGTTGGCCGACAACCGGATCGGCACGGCCCTCATCCATGCTTTCGAGGCCGAGAATGCGGGGCAATGCGGCTTTTGCCTGTCCGGCATCCTGATGCGTGCAACCGCTTTGCTGACTGAGCATCCTGCGCCGACGGATGATCAGATCGCCGAGGCGCTCGATGATCATCTATGCCGGTGCGGCGCGCATCCGGGCATCATCAAAGGCATTTCGCGGGCAGCCCGGACCCTGTCGGAGGGCGCACGATGACCGACCTTCCGATGAGCCTCAAGACAAGTCCCGCCATGGGCCAGTGGATGTCGTTTGAACAGCAGGGCTTTGTGACCCTGCGCACCGGCAAGGTGGAACTGGGACAAGGCATCCTGACCGCCCTTGCCCAGATTGCCGCAGACGGCCTTGGGACAGATCTGGGCCGCATCCTGCCCCAGTCCGCCGACACCGACCTGTCCCCGAACGAGGGGATGACGGTCGGCAGCCTGTCGGTCGAAGTGTCGGGCGGCTCTATCCGCCTTGCGGCGGCACAGGCGCGGGCGGCCTTGCTAAGGGCGGCGGCCCAAAGGCTTGATGTCCCGCTTGACCGTGTCAGCAGCGAGGATGGCACGATCCTGAAAGATGGCGAACCGACAGGTCTGACCTTCTGGTCGCTGTCCGGGGATGTCGATTGGTCCCTGCCCGTAACCGGCGACGTTGCGGGTGCCCCTAATTCCCTTGTCGGCAGCAGCCCGCCGCGTATCGACCTTGCCGCAAAGTACACCGGCGGCGGCTTCATCCACGATATGGTGATCGACGGGATGCAGCACGTTCGCATCCTGCGCCAGCCATCCCGGCTCGCCCGGCTTGTCGCGGTTGATGAGGCCTTCCTGACCCGCCGCCATCCGGCAGTGAGCGTTTATCGCAAGGCGGACTTTCTGGCCCTGATCGGGGCTGATGAATACGCCGTGGAAAAGGCCATGTCCGAGGCTGACCGCTTTGTCACATGGGACAACGGCACTGGACGGTGGACCCCGCCCGAAACGGCAGAACCAGAGGTGTTTGTCCAAGGCGATGCGACAGCCGGGGCCGCCGAGGCAGGCAGCAAGACCTTTGTCGCGCGTTATAGCCGCCCGAACATCGCCCACGGCTCCATCGGCCCATCCTGTGCGCTGGCGGTCTATGACGGGGACCGGCTGACGGTCTGGTGCCATTCGCAGGGCATCTTTGAACTGCGGGCCGAGATTGCGCGTTGCCTGTCGCTTGAGACCTCGCAGGTTCGGGTCATCCATGCCCATGGGGCGGGGTGCTACGGCCATAACGGGGCGGATGATGTGGGTCTGGATGCCGCCATTGTCGCCTTTGCCCACCAGGGCCAGCCGGTCCGGGTTCAATGGTCCCGTTCGGACGAGCTTGGCCGTGGGCCGGTCGGCGCGGCGATGAGTGCCCGGATCGAGGCCACCCTGTCGGCCGAGGGCCGCATTTCCAGCTGGAACATGGAAGTCAGCAGCGCCTCGCATTTGCAGCGCCCGGGTGCGAACGGGTATATCAACCTGACGTCGGCCGAGGCCCTTGATCCGGACAACGCCCCCAAACTGATCGCCGACCTGCCCGCAATGCGAGGGGGCGGGGCCTCGCGCAACAGCGTTGCGAACTACGATTTCCCGCAGCATGTGACGGTCAGTCTTGATGCCTCCAGCCCCGTCCGGACGTCATCGTTGCGGTCGCTGGCGGCAAACCTGAACGTCTTTGCCATCGAATCGGCGATGGACGAACTGGCCGATTTGGCCGGGGCGGACCCGCTTGCCTTTCGACTGGACCATTTGTCCGACCCCCGCGCCCGCGCGGTCCTGACCGAGGTCGCGGACCTTGCGGGTTGGACCAAGGGCGAGTTGGGAGGCGATGGAGAAGGACGCGGCATTGCCGTAGCCCGCTACAAGAACAAGGGATGCTGGCTCGCCGCCGTGGCTGACGTCGAAGTTGACGAAACGGTGAGGGTCAAGCGGCTGTGGCTGGTCTGCGACGCGGGTCTCCTGATCAATCCGGCTGGTGCCCTTAGCCAGATCGAAGGTGGTGCGATCCAAACGACAAGCTGGACGTTGAAAGAGGCTGTGCCGGTCGAGGACGGGCAAATCCCGGCGCTGGATTGGGAAAGCTATCCGATCCTGCGATTCTCTGAACTGCCCAGGATCGAGACGCGTTTCATCGTTAACCCTGAAAACCCGCCCCTTGGGGCAGGCGAGGCGACTCAGGGTCCGGTGGCGGCCGCCATCGGCAATGCCGTCGCCCGGGCCCTTGGGCAGCGGATGCGTGACCTTCCCCTGTCGCGGGACCGCCTGATGGCCATGTTGCTGTCAGACTAGATTGGGCAGGCAGGCAACCGGGTTGGGCCGGTTTTTAGCCTGGTGAAGCATTCGGATAACAATCTTGCGCGGTGGAGTAATTCTCTAACCCCTGCGCCCTATTGTCCGCTGGACGCTGTCCCCAATGCCCGATAAAGAGCGCCAGGATGACTGGCGGCGGCCCGCCGGTGATCCAATCCGATCCGGCCATCGGCCGGCCCACTAACGGAGATGCACGCCCCATGTCACATACAGACGATACCCAGGGCACACGTCGCGACTTCATTTACTACGCCACAGCTGGCGCAGGCGCAGTTGTAACGGGTGCAGCGGTCTGGCCGCTGGTGAACCAGATGAACCCTTCCGCCGATGTGCGCGCCCTGGCTTCGATCCAGGTCGACGTGTCTGGCGTCGATGAAGGTACCCAGTTGACGGTGCTTTGGCAGGGTAAGCCGGTGTTCATTCGCTACCGGACCCCGGACGAGATCGAAGCGGCCCGTGCCGTCGATGTCGACAGCCTGCCCGATCCGATCGCGGAAAACGCGAACCTGACCAACGCCACGGCCCCCGCGACGGACGAGAACCGTTCCCTGTCCGAAGACGGGTCCTGGCTGGTACAGATGGGCGTTTGTACTCACCTTGGCTGCGTTCCCCTTGGAGAGCAGGGCGACTTTGGCGGATGGTTCTGCCCCTGCCACGGCTCGCACTACGATACAGCCGGTCGGATCCGCAAAGGGCCCGCACCGCGCAACCTTCCCATTCCGGTCGCGTCCTTCGTGGACGAGACCACGATCCAGCTCGGTTAAGGAGAGGCACCCATGGCCGGTATTCCCCACGACCATTATGAACCCAAGTCCGGTGGCGAAAAGTGGCTTCACAGCCGTTTGCCCATCGTTGGGCTTCTTTATGATACCCTGTTCATCCCCACTCCGAAGAACCTTAACTGGATGTGGATCTGGGGCATTGTCCTGACCTTTACGCTGGTCATGCAAATTGCCACAGGCGTTGTCCTTGTCATGCACTATACGCCGCATGTGGACATGGCCTTTGCCAGCGTTGAACACATCATGCGTGACGTGAACGGCGGGCATATGATCCGCTACTTCCACCAGAACGGCGCGTCGCTGTTCTTCGTGGCCGTCTATCTGCACATGTTCCGGTCGCTCTACTACGGTTCCTACAAGGCGCCCCGCGAAGTGACCTGGGTCATCGGCATCCTGATGTTCGTGCTTATGATGGGCACAGCCTTCATGGGCTACGTTCTTCCCTGGGGTCAGATGTCGTTCCACGGCACCGCTGTTATCACCGGCCTGTTCGGGGCGATCCCCTTCATCGGCGAGTCGATCCAGACCTGGCTTCTGGGTGCGTCCGCTGTTGGTCAGCCGGCGCTCAACCGCTTCTTCTCGTTGCACTATTTGCTGCCCTTCGTCCTGCTTGGCCTGACGATCGTGCACATCTGGGCATTCCACACGACTGGCAACAACAACCCCACCGGGGTTGAGGTCCGCCGGACATCCAAGGAAGAAGCGCAGAAAGACACCCTGCCTTTCTGGCCGTACTTCGTGATCAAGGACCTGTTTGCACTGGCCATCATCCTGGCCGTGTTCATGGCAATCGTCGGCTTTATGCCCAACTACCTTGGCCACCCCGACAACTACATCACGGCAAACCCGCTGGCGACGCCGTCGCACATCGTGCCGGAATGGTACTTCCTGCCCTTCTACGCGATCCTGCGGGCCTTTACCGCTGACGTCTGGGTCGTGATGCTGGTTGACTGGATCAGCTTTGGGATCATCGACGCCAAATTCTTTGGGGTTCTGGCCATGTTCGGCGCAATCATCGTGATGGCGCTGGCACCTTGGCTGGACACTTCCTCGGTGCGTTCGGGCCGGTACCGTCCGATGTTCAAGTGGTGGTTTGCGCTGTTGGTTGTCGACTTCATCGTACTGATGTGGGTCGGGGCCATGCCGGCGGAAGGCATCTACCCCTACATCTCGCTCATCGGTTCGGCCTACTGGTTCGGCTATTTCCTGATCCTGCTGCCGCTTCTTGGCGTGATCGAGAAACCGACAACTCCGCCCAGCACGATCGAGGCCGACTTCAACGACCACTACGGCGATACTGCGGTAAAGGGCGGCTCTGCCGCTCCGACCCCGGCCGAGTGAGAAAGGACCATCTGATGTTGAGAACGCTTACTCTCACGGCTGCTCTTGGCCTCGGCCTTCTGGCCTCCGGAGTTCCTGCTCCGGTTCAGGCCGCGGGCGAGGCCCATGTCGAGGACTTCGATTTCTCGTTCGAAGGTCCTTTTGGCAGCTACGACCAGATGCAGCTCCAGCGGGGCCTGCAGGTCTTTACCGAGATCTGCGCCGCCTGCCACGGCCTGCATTACGTGTCGTACCGCAACCTGTCTGACGAAGGTGGGCCCGGCCTGCCCGAGGACCAGATGCGGGCATATGCGGACCAGTACGAGGTCTGGGACCCGACGTTGCTGGACGGCGAAGGCGACTATCGGCCGGCAACACCGGCGGACAAGTTCTTTAACTCGTCCCTCTCCAACGCCCCTGACCTTAGCCTGATGGCCAAGGCCCGGGCCGGTTTCCACGGACCCTACGGCACTGGTTTGAGCCAGCTTTTCAATGGCATGGGCGGACCCGAGTACATCGCCTCACTCATGGTAGGTTACGAAGAAGAGCCTGAGTGCGCTCTCGATGGGCCCGTAATGGATGGCTACTACAACACAGCCTTTGCCAATGGTGGCTTCTCGCCGACCTGCATCGATGAGAACGGCAAGCACATGGTTCCCGGTAGCTGGATCGCAATGCCACAGCCGCTTTATGGCGATGACGTCGACTATGCCGACGGCCACTCGACTGAGTTGCATCACGTGGCTGAAGATGTGTCGGCCTTCCTGATGTGGGCAGCCGAGCCAAAGCTGGTTGCACGCAAGCAGGCCGGTCTTACCGGCGTGTTGTTCCTGACCGTTCTTTCGGTGCTGCTCTATCTGACGAACAAGTGGATATGGGCCCCGGTCAAACATCCCAAGAAAAGCTGATCGGACCTTTCTGATCCGGCCAAAGCGGCGCTTTCCTGGAAAGGAAGGCGCCGTTTTCCTTTGCGGGCGGTGGGTCTGGACCCACCTTACCACCACGTTTCGCCAGAGGCGCGTAAGTTGGGTTTCAACCCACCTCCCGCCCAAGGTAGCGACGCAAGGCCTCGGGCGGATCGTCCAGCAGCGCCTGCGTCGGAACCGGTGGCATCGCTTTGCCTTCGGCCACAACGACAACCGCATCTGCAATCCGGCGGGCATCCTCAGGATCATGGGTGACCATAACCAGTGTGCGTCCCGCGGAACCAAGTACCTCGACGGCAAGGTCCAGCATCTCGGCCTTCAGGCCGGGACCAAGGGCGGCGAAAGGCTCATCCATCAGGACCAATGGACGCTTGGCCAGCAGGGCGCGGCCAAGGGCCACTCGGCTCTGCTGGCCTCCCGACAAGGCCCCCGGTCTTCTATCGCCAAGATCCGCCAGCCCGACCCGGTCGAGCACCCTTTCAACCTTGGCCTTGTCGGCCTGTGTCAGCCGCAGCGACGCGTGCAGGCCCAGCCCAAGGTTCTGGTTCACAGTCAGATGCGGGAACAGGTTATGATCCTGAAACAAGATGCTGATGGGTCGCGACCCCGGCGGGATTTGGGTCAGGTCTTGTCCGTCCCAGACCACCCGCCCCGCGACGGGTGCCAGAAACCCGGCAATGGCGCTAAGCAGGGTGGATTTCCCCTCACCTGAGGGGCCAATGACGGCCGTCACCTGACCCGGCTTTAGCGACAGATCGGCAGACAGGCGAAACCCATCCTGCTCAAGCCTCAGCCCATCCAGCCACAAGCCATCAGTCATCCACCCTGCCTCCCCTATCGCAAAGCCAGAACGCAAGGAGGCTGAGGGCCAAAAGGACAAGCGCTACTCCGGCGGCTGCATCCATACGATAGGCGCCCATCAGGCGATACATGGCAAGGGGCAGGGTTTCCTGCCCACCTGTTGCAAACAACGTGATCACGCCCAGATCCCCCATACTAAGCGCAGCGCTCAATCCCGCTGCAAATCCGATTGGCCTGCGCAAACGGGGAAAGATCAACCACCTGAGCCGTGCCCAACCGCGCAGCCCCAAACTGTCAGCAAGGCGCCCGTAGTCGCCCTCAACCCGGGCCAATTCTGGCGCGATGGCGCGATAGGCAAAGGGCAGCGCCATCGTTGCGTTGACTAGGGCCGTCACGGCAAGGGCGAGGCGGGCGGGATTCGTGAAAGGATGCACGATCAGGAACAGCCCCGTTCCGATGACCAGTCCAGAGGCCGCCAGCGGAAGCGTGCTGGCCAGCCCGGCCAGCGCCCCGCCCCGGCGCATCGCCAGAGTAAGGGCCAGCCCAAGACACAGTATCGTGGACAACGCCGCCACCAGAACTGAGCGTAGCGCGGCTGGCCAGATGCTGATCGGCATTTCCGCCAGCCCAGACAAGCCCCGCGTCACGACCATCGCCAGCGGCAAAAGCAAGAAACAGGCCGTGAGGATAAGGACCGCGCCGTCCCCCACCTTAGTCAATCTGCCGCCATCCCACCGTTGCACGACGCGGTCCAACCCGCCTCCCTGCGCCTGAGGCAAGGTCACCGTCCAGGCGAGGACGGCGGCGATGGCGCAGATGCCGAATTGCAGAACCGCAAGCCGGGCCGCGCCTGCAAGGTCAAAGTCAAACCGCAGCGCTTGGTAAATCGCAAGCTCGACCGTTGTGGCGCGGGGTCCGCCTCCAAGAATGAGGGCGACGGCAAAGCTTGTCAGGCAAATCAGGAAGATCGCCAGCGCAATGCCCGGCACGACGGCCCGCAACATCGGCCATTCCAGAAATCGTCCCGGCGCAAGGTCAAGGGTGGCCACCAAGCGAAACCGCTCTGCCGGGATCGACAGCCAGCCCTGCAGAATTAGCCGCACGGCCAAGGGAAGGTTGAAGAACACATGGGCCAGAACAACGCCGTGAAACCCATAAATGCTGACCTTAGGCAGGCCGATCGCTGACAAAACCCCGTTCAGCAGGCCGCCCCGCCCAAAGACAGCCAACAGGCCCAGCACCGCCACGATGACTGGCAGGATGAAGGGGGCGCCCATCAGCGTCACCAAAAGGCTGCGCCCGCGAAACCGGCGACGGGCCAATGCCCGCGCTACCGGAATGGCCACGAGCACTGACACTGCCGACGAGGCGGCCGCCTGCAAAACAGTGAACCGTACCGCCGCCCAATCCGCAGGGCCAAGCCATTGGCCCGTCCCTGCGCGCAGGGCAACGATACACAGCGTTCCAAGGGTCAGCGCCAGAACCAGCCAGGCGGCTATTGCGCCTGGCCAGCGGGGCAGACCCAGGGCTAGCGGGATAGGGCGTCGCGCCATTCTGTTATGGCCTCATCCCTTATCTCGCGGGCTGCTGGGCCAGACAGCAAAAGGGCACTGCCGGGAACGGCCAGCGTTTCAAACCCGTCGGGAAGGCCGCCTTCTGGCGTGACTGCCGGGTACATCCAGTTGGTCATCGCAATCTCGTCCTGAAAGCCGGGGCTGACCATAAAAGCCATGAAGGAACGGGCCAGATCAGGCACATCAGAGCTTTGCAAAACACCTGCCACTTCGATCTGCATGTAATGCCCTTCCTCAAAGGCCCATGCGGTCTTTGACCCATCGCCTTCTGCGATCAGATGATAGGCGGGTGAGGTGGTGTAGGACAGAACTGCGTCCGCCTCACCCTCAAGGAACAGGCCGTAGGCCTCTGACCAGCCGGGGGTGACGGTGACGATGTTGTCGGCCAGCGCCTCCCATATCTCGGGCGCCCGGTCGCCGTAGGCCTCCTTCACCCAGAGGACCAGACCAAGGCCGGGAGTGGAAGAGCGGGGGTCCTGGATGACAATGCTCAGATTGCTTTGCGCAAGGTCCTCGAAATTCAAAGGGGCGGTGACAGACACATCGCTGACAAAGGCAAAATAGCCCCAGTCATAGGGTAGGAAGGTTGCATCGTCCCAGGCGATGGGCAGATCCAGCGCAGGCGTCAGTCCGTGGGGCGCAAAGAGGCCCGTATCAGTGGCAGCGGCTGTCAGGTTGGTGTCGAGGCCCAGCACGATGTCTGCGTCGGTCCGAGCCCCTTCAAGCTGAAGCCGGGCCAAGAGCGCCGCGCCATCGCCATGGCCGACAAACTGCAAATCGCAGGCGCAGGTGGCCTCGAATGCCGCCTCAACCACCGGGCCGGGGCCCCATTCGGTGACAAAGCTGTCGTAGGTGTAGATCGTCAAGACGGGGTCTTCTTGGGCCTGCGCGATGCTGGCACTCAAGAACAGTCCTGCGACATGGGTCAGATGGAGTTTCATGTTTCATCCTTTTCACATGCGGCCAAGACGGATGGGGGCAGTGAGGACGAACTCATGACCTTCCCTCCGCCGGTCCTAACCGGTTCAGGTTCAACGGGTTCGCTTGCGCATCTCAGCCATTTGCATGGCACCCCGAGGTACTGGCGAACCTATCGCAGAATTCCCGGACTTCAAGTGGAAGATTTTTCGCGAAAAATCTTGGCCCGCCCCGCATGATCCCCTATGCCAAAGGCCGCAGCTTCGGGAGCGCAGAGTATGTCCATCAATTCCTTCGGCCATCTGTTTCGGGTTACCACCTGGGGCGAAAGCCATGGCCCTGCGCTTGGCGCGACTGTCGACGGGTGCCCGCCGGGCGTGGCCATTGATGCCGCCGGTCTTCAACACTGGCTCGACAAGCGCCGCCCCGGTCAGAACAAGAACACGACCCAACGGCAGGAGGCTGACGCGGTCGCCATTCTGTCCGGGGTCTTTGAAGGCCAGTCCACCGGCACCCCGATCCAGCTAATGATCGAGAATACGGATCAACGGTCAAAGGACTACGGCGACATTGCCCAGACCTTTCGGCCCGGTCATGCCGACATTACCTATCACCAGAAGTATGGCCTGCGCGATTATCGCGGCGGCGGTCGGTCATCGGCCCGTGAAACGGCCGCCCGCGTCGCGGCAGGCGGGGTCGCCCGGGCGGCCCTTGCCGCCCTTGCACCGCAGGTCGAAATCAAGGGCTACATGGTCCAGATGGGTCCCAAGACCATAGACCGCACGCGGTTTGACTGGGGCGCGATTGACCAGAACGATTTCTGGTGCCCCGATCCGACCGTAGCGGCGGAATGGGAAGACTACCTCGATTTCCTGCGGCGCAAGGACCACAACTCGGTCGGGGCGATGATTGAGGTTGTCGCCCGCAACGTTCCGCCGGGTCTCGGTGCGCCTGTGTATGGCAAGCTTGATACAGACCTTGCTGCCGCGATGATGTCGATCAATGCGGTAAAAGGGGTCGAGATCGGGGAAGGCATGGCCGCCGCTGCCCTGACCGGACGCGACAATGCGGACGAGATCTTTATGGGTCCCGACGGACCCGAGTACAGCTCAAACCACGCCGGTGGTATTCTGGGCGGCATTTCGACCGGGCAGGACATTGTTGTGCGTTTCGCGGTCAAGCCGACCTCCTCGATCCTGTCATCGCGCAAGTCCATTCGCATTGATGGGTCAGAGACCGAGGTCGTGACAAAGGGCCGCCACGATCCCTGCGTCGGCATACGCGCCGTGCCGGTGGGCGAGGCGATGATGGCCTGTGTCCTGCTGGACCACCTGATCCTGGACCGGGGTCAGACCGGAGGCGTGCGCGGCAAGATCGGCTAGTCCATGGCCCGCCCCGGACAGAGTCATATCCATCACAGGGCGGGCGGGAAACCGCGCCTCCCCAATGCCCCGCCTCGACGACCGGAGCCTATCCGCGCCATGATGGGCGTCACACTTGAATTGACGCGCAGGTCAGCCGTTTGCCCGAAATATTTGGCATAACTTTCCCAATCTTTGCCATTGTCGCCTTGGGCTATGTGACTGTGTACAAAGAGGTTTTCGAACCCGGCGACATGACGGTCCTGGGCAAGTTCGTGATGACCATCGCCCTGCCCGCCCTCATGTTCTCGGCTGTGACGGGACAAGGCGCGGGGATGATCCTCGATCCGTCCTACATCGCTGGCTATGCCTTGGCTGGGCTCTTTGTGATTGTCTTTGCGCTGATCTGGTTTCGGCTGAACCTGTTTGGCACGCCGACCGGCCCGGCCCGACGGGCCATCGCGGTCATGGGCACCGCCTGTCCGAACTCGGCCTACGTCGGGTTTCCGGTCCTGCTCCTTGCCGTGCCCGATGTCGCCGCCCAGGCGTTTGCGATGAACATCCTTGTCGAAAGCTTTCTGATCGTCCCGATCTGCTTTCTGCTTGTCGGCGGTTCCCGTCCAAGCGAAGGCAAGCCCCTTTTGCGCGTCGCCATCGACGCCTTGTGGAGCGTTGTGCGCAAACCCATGGTTATCGGGCTTCTGGCCGGTCTTGCCGTGTCCGCCAG
>JAQWWH010000085.1 GCA_029255105.1 Flavimaricola sp.
CCGACCGCAGAGGTAGCCGATGCCTGCAACCAGCCCGCCCAGAATGCCCTGAACAAGGGCCCCTCTGGGGATCAGGGACGGGGTCAGCGACATCGACATGAAGAACAGACCCAACATCAAACTGGGAACGCAGATCATTCGAAGGACAGCGGGACCCAATCTCATCATGGTTGATCCTTCTTGCCGGCGTCCATTTCGCAGCAAGCGCCCCGCGACGTGTTTCCGGTATCGTTACAAAGACTGGAGCAAGGTTACCGTCCGGTGCCTGCCCAAAATGGCGAGGGGCACCGTACCGCCCTATGGCGACAACACAAGGGCGGAAACCCGGTGTGGCGCAAGCGATTGGTGGGAGGCTCCGCCATATCAACAGACGGAAAAATCCCGGGATTGGACCGTGCTAGAGCGCAGCGTGCGCCTGTTCGGCGCTTAGCCGGATGTGCGTCGCCAAAACCGTGCAGGCGCGATCTGAATCGCCCGCAAGTGCCGCGTCGAGCATTTCGCGATGCTCTCGCCCGGCCGCATCCCCCCACCTTGTCGGCAGGTTCACCTGATAGCGGATGAACTTGACATAGACACCCGCAAGCACACCTATCAAATTGTCCGAGTTGCATCCTCTGACTAACATCTCGTGATAGGCCCAGTCATACCGTTTCCACAGGTCTATCGGCGTTTCCTCGCCTGCCGCGATCCTCTCTTCCAATCGCTGCAACTTGTGATGCGCCGCAACGATATCACCTTCCCATTCGGCATCGCCATTCTGGACCGAGAGGCGCAATGCCGTCGTTTCCAGCAAGATCCGCAGCTCCGCAAGCTCTGTCAGATCGGACGATGACATCGGGCGGACATAGAACCCCCGCTGCTCTAACGCCTCGACCAATCCGTCGCTTGCAAGCCTGCTCAGTGATTCTCGAAGCGTCGACACACTGGCGGAATACCGCAACTTCAATCCATCGAGTTTTAGCCTTTCACCCGGTTTCAGAACGCCGAAGACAATGTCATCCTTGATGGTCTCGTAGGTACTCAGACCAATCGTCTTTGGAACTGAAATCATGCCACATTTCCCGGAATAAACCCTGTTTGTTTGCGATAACACGGTTATGCTACAGTCCTCAAGTTTGTTTATTTATCAAATACTTACCTAAAGATCGGACAATATTGGAAATTAATGAAGAATTGGAAAAGATCCCTTATCTTCCATAAATCAGGCAGTGAGCTTGTTGAGCAAGAATTGACCTCACAAAGGATGTCAATTGCCTGATGCCAGAAAGGCGAAGATCCCCCCGACCATATCAATGATAGTCCCGTAGGACGGGTGTCCGACCGCCTGAAACGCTGACAATGTTGATTCAGGTCAATGACGCCGAACCCAAGGCCTTGGTACGAACGTTCAGGCCTGTGGAGGTGACCGATGCCAGAACAATATCCGATCACCGGAGTGGATAAAACCAGCATCCCCGATGCGGACCCCAGTCCGACCGGATATGAGCAGGGCGAATACCCCTATGCTGATCGCCTTGGTCGGGTGGCTTATGAAAAGGAAAAGGCCGCCCTTCAGGTTGAATTGCTCAAGGTTCAATATTGGCTCCAGGAGACCGGCCAAAAGGTCGTCATGTTGTTCGAAGGGCGGGACGCAGCGGGCAAGGGTGGCACGATCAAGCGGTTCGCCGAACATCTCAACCCACGCAACGCCCGCGTCGTGGCCCTGAACAAGCCGTCCGACGAAGAGCGTGGCCAGTGGTTCTTTCAACGGTATATCAAACATCTGCCCACCTCGGGCGAAATGGTTTTTTATGACCGGTCCTGGTACAATAGGGCGGGCGTTGAGCGGGTGATGGATTTCTGTGAACCGCACGAGTACCACGAATTCATGCGTCAAACGCCCGAGTTTGAACGCATGCTGGTCCGCAGCGGCATCGTGCTATTCAAGTATTGGTTTTCCGTGACGCAAGAGGAACAAAAGCGCCGCTTTGCCTCGCGCGAGACCGATCCCCTCAAGCGTTGGAAGCTATCCCCGATCGACCGAGCCAGCCTCGACAAATGGGACCATTATACAGAGGCGAAGGAGGCGATGTTCTTCCACACGCACACAGCGGATTCGCCCTGGACCGTGGTCCGGTCAAACGACAAAAAGCGGGCGCGCCTGAACTGTATGAAGCACTTTCTGTCCCAGCTGGACTATCCCGACCGGGACGAAACGGTCGCCCAGCCGCCCGATCCCGAGATCGTTCTTCCGGCCAACACCATCGTCCGGACCACTGGCAATGTCCTCGCCGCCTCACTGACGTCAAATCCGACCACGCCTTAGGTCGTCCAACCGTCCAACCGGCGACGATCAGGCGTCAGCCCACGTCGGCAAGAAAGCCCAGAATCGCCTCGTTGAATTCATGGGGTTTTTCGATGTTCGCAAGGTGGGCGGCATCCTCCAGCACGACATGGCGTGATCCTTGGATATTCTCGTGCAGCACCATCGCCTGCGCGGGGGTGCAGGCCGGATCCTCGGCTCCGACCAGCACAAGCGTGGGGGCATGGATGTCCTTGAGGATGTCCGTCTGGCTCATGTCACGCACGGCCGAGGCGCAGCCGATGTAGCCCGGCGCCCCGGTATCGCGGATCATCCCTTCGACAAAACCGACGGCCGCAGGAGAGCGTTCGATGAACCCCGGCGTAAACCAGCGCTTGATGGTGCCGGGCAGAAGGCCCTCGACGCCCTTAGCATTGGCGGTCGCAATACGGTCATTCCACATCGCCAGCGTCGGCATCTCGGACGCGGTGTCGCAAAGCGACAGGGACAAGACAAGGTTGGGGCGGTTCACGGCCAGCCGCTGGGCAATCATGCCGCCCATGGACAGGCCAAGGAAATGCACCGGGCCAACCCCCAGAACCTCGATCAGGGCTTCTGCGTCGCGGGCCAGAAGGTCGATGGAATAGGGCCCTTCGGTCGTCTCGGTCGCGCCGTGACCCCGGGTGTCGTAGCGCAAGACGCGGTAATGTGCGCAAAAGGCCGTCATCTGCGGGTCCCACATGCGGTGGGTCGACATCAGGCTGTTGGACAGCATCAGGACCGGCGCATCCGTCGGCCCGTCAAACCGGTAGGCCATGTTGATCCCATTGGCTGAAACGTAGTCCACCATCGCGTTCTGTCCTGTCTGCATGTCTCTTGGTTGGCCGGGGGCCGGGGTTCGGCATCATCCTATCAGCACGGGACCTGGGGTAAACGGGGGATCTGGCGTGCGGGGCGGTCTCAACTCAGGCTGACGACCTGACCGGTCCGGATGCTTTCGTCGGCCGCCACGCAGATGCGCAAGGATTGCACGGCATCGTTCATGTGGTCGGCAAGGTCGAGATCCTGCGCGATGGCCTTCAGCACATAGGCCTGTTCGGCATCGCACAGCTCTTGGTGGCCGGGTTCCTGCGGCAGGTCGATCATCCGGTCCCCGGTGGGGGTATGGACGAGGATGCCGCCCACCTTGGTGTGCCCGTCAATGTCTGACGACAGCCCCTTGTCGGCGTCGGTGATCGACACCGACCCGGCGGGGCTGATCACGTCTTTGACGAAGAACGCAGTCTCGGACATCATCGGTCCCCATCCGGCCTCATACCAGCCGACGGACCCGTCCTCGAAGGTGACCTGCAGCTGGCCATAGTTGTACATGTCGACAGGTATCTCGTCCGACAAACGCAGCCCGATGCCCTGCACCCTCACCGGTCTGGAGCGGGCGATCTGGCACATGACATCGACGTAGTGGACCCCACAGTCGACAAGAGGCGAGGTCGATTGCATGAGTTGCTTGTGCACCGCCCACTCCGCACCTTTGGACTGCTGGTTCAGGTTCATGCGAAAAACGTAGGGACCGCCCAAGGCGCGGGCCTCGTCAATCAGCCGCATCCAGGACGGATGGTGGCGCAGGATATACCCCACGACAAGCTTGCGGTTCGTCCGGCGGGCGGTTGCCACCACCGCCTCAGCCTCGGCCACGGTAGGGGCGAGCGGTTTTTCGACAAAGACGTGGGCGCCCTCTTCCATCGCCCGGATCGACAGGTCGGCATGGCTGTCGGAATAGGTGGCGATCACCACAAGTTCGGGTGAAACCGTCATCCCCGCCTCGAACGAGGCAAAGGCCGGGTAGTCCGCCAGAACAGGAGGCAGCGCCCTGCCAGACCTGTTGACGATCCCGACAATGGTCGACCCGGGGTTGTGATGGTGGGCCAGCGCATGGCTCAGCCCCATGTTCCCCACACCGACGATCAGAACGCGCGTCATCGCATTGCCCCCTATACCTCAATCCGGCGGACAGCGCCGATCTTGACCCTTTCGCCAGTCTGGCGCGACCTGATGGCGGCAAAGGCCATGGCAAGACCGCGCAGGTTCTCGCGTGCGCCGTTGGCGTGCTCTGTCCCGTCTTCGATCGCCACCAACAGGGCCCCCATCGCCCCGCGAAACCCGTCGTTGAACCAATTGCCTGTGAGCGCAGGCGTGGCCACGCCTGCATCTGTGGTCAGGGTCACCTGCTGATCGCCAAGGTCAGGACCATCGCTGCGCAGGCTGCCCTTGGTGCCCGCGATATAGGTCGTATCTCGCGGGCCATGGGGCACGCCGCCGTCAAAGACCAATGAGGCCTGCCCATGATCGAGAGTGATCTGCACCTGCGCCAACAGTGGCACCTTTGCGGTCTGTCCCCGGGCAAAGGCGGCTGAGGCATAGACAGACCCCGCACTCTCACCGACGATACTGTTGACGAAGTCGAACCAATGGATGCCAAAGTCGTAAAGGATCAGGTCCTCGATCCGCTCAAACGGGGTGCCCGCAATCCAGCCGTGGTTCCAGTGCAGCGAGGCGTGGCACGAGATCACCTCACCAATGTGGCCCGCCCGGACAGCCTCGCGCATCCAGGCCAGATGCGGCGCCCAGCGGCCATTCTGGTTGACCGCGAGCTTGACCCCTTGGGCATCGGCCAGATCGGCAAGGCGGGCACCCGCATCGAGGTCGAGGACGAAGGGCTTTTGCGACAGCACATGTTTGCCCGCCCGCAAGGCCGCCTCCATCAAGGGCAGCCGGTCGGTGGGGTGCGGGGTGATGTCGACCACGTCGATGCTGTCATCGTTCAGGATCGTGGCCGGATCGTCACAAGTGACGGCCCCCGGCGCAAACTCCGCGGCCTTCGCCTCGGCCTTGGAGAGGGTGCGGTTGCAGATCGCCGCCACCTCCCACCCGGCGGTCCGGTAGGCGTCGAGATGTGCCCCGACTATGCCCCCTGCCCCGATGATCCCAATGCGGGGCCGATAGGTGCGGGGGGTGGGCGGCAGATACGGCACATTCGGTGCGGGTACGTCCGGCAACCTGACGCTGCGCAGGGCGTAGGTATCGGCGTCTGGTTCATCGCTCATGGCAGCAGCCCCAGGGTGCGTTTTTCGCGGGCGGACTGCGCAGCCGTATCGACAATGCGCTGACCGATGAGGCTGGTGGCCGGGTCAAGCGGGCCAGTGATCGCCTCTCCGGTCGTCATGCAGTGCAGGACGTATTCGATGGCGTTCCGCCTGCCTTCAGGCAAAGGCTCTGCCGGAACCGGGGTCGGCTCGGGCCGTGCCCGGGTCTGGACGGTGATGTGGCTGGCATAGTCGGGGCTGGCGATGGTCCCGTCAGTGCCGACGAAGGTAAAGCCGCAGGTGGGCTGGGGCTGGATCATCCAGGGATCGGTAAAGGTGCCCCAGCGGGTTTCCATGCGCGACAGACCCCGCTTGTACCGGCAGATGGTGATCGAATGCTGGTCAACCTCGATCCCCGGTGTTTCGTCAATGACCGATGTCACCTCGATGGGGGCCTCGCCATTCATGAACCAGGTGCCCAGCGTCGCCCCATAGCCAAGATAGTCCAGCAGGCTGCCCCCGCCCGAGGCGGCCTTGTACCACCACGAGCCGGGCTTTTGCCGCTCAACCTCGTCCGGGGTAACCTCAACCTTGTCGGCCAGATGATAAAGCGGGCCGCGGTTGCCGTCGTAGAAATGAACCTCAAGCAGATCCCCGATCACGCCGTCGTCGATCAGCCGTTTGGCGGTGACGTGGCTATCGACCCATGCGAGCGGCCAGTTGATCACCAGCATCTTGCCCGCCCGCGCCATGGCCGCTTGCATCCGGCGGGCATCCGTCACGGAGCCGGCAAAGGGCTTTTCGACGAAGACGTTGGTGCCATAGGCGGCCAACCGTTCGGTGTAGAGGGCATGGTCCGCCGTGGCGGCACACAGGATGGCAAGATCGGGCTTTGCCGCCTGCATGCAGGCATCGAAATCGGTAAACACACGTTCGGGCGGGATGCCAAAGGTGGCGATGGCCCCGGCCATCCTTTCCGGATCGGGGTCGAAGATACCCGCAATCTCGGCATCGGGGTGGTCGTGCACGAGGCGCAGCAGGTCCCCCATGTGCATGTGGTCGAAACTGATGCCGACGATGCGGTATCTGGCCATTGTGCCCTCCTTACCGGCTTTGATCCGTGAGCCGGATGTAGATCGTGGTGACGGCCAGGATGATCAGGCCAAACAGGATGCGCCGCGCCCCTTCGGGCATTTGCATCAGGGTCAACAGGGTGCCCAGAACCGTCAGGATCAGCGCGCCGACGATGGTGCCCGCATAGCCGCCCCGCCCGCCAAAGATCGAGGTCCCCCCGATCACCGCCGCCGCCACCGACGGCAGGAGGAGCGGATTGACCAAAGACAGCGAGGGTGCCTTGATCAGCCCTACATAAAGCAGGCCGGTGACACCGGCGATCAGACCGGACAGGGCATAAAGCGCCAGCAGGACCTGCCAGGACCGGACCCCCGAAATCCGCGAGGCCGTCTGGTTCGAGCCAAGGGCATACAGCAACCGCCCAAAGCCGGTGCGCCGCTGCGCCCAGATGACAACAACGGCAAAGGGGACGAACAACAAAAGGGAATTGGGCAGACCCCATGTCCGCCCGGTGCCCAGCCAGGCCAGTCCATCGGGAACCACGGACCCGGTCGCGATGACGAACCGCTGGTAGACCTGCAGGCAACCGGTCCCGATCAGACCGGTGCCGAGCGTCATGATCAAGGGATGCACCCGACAAAAGGCCACGCCAAAGCCGTTGACCAATCCGATCAGGATCGCCGGGATCAACCCGATGCAGATCGCCAGCGGCACGCCCATGATGGGCACCTGCGTTGCCATGACAAAGGCGCTGATGGTGGCAGCGACCGCCGCCGACAGGTCGATCCCGCCGGTCAGCATGGTCAGCGTCTGGCAGGCGGCAAGCATCGCAAGCGGGATGGCGAACTTGATGGTGTTGCCCATCCAGCGTTCGTTCACGATGCCGGGGCGCATGTATTCAAGCACGCCGATCAACATGATCAGAAGGATGATCAGCGGAATGATCGGGTTGTCGCCCATGAACCGCAGGACACGCTTCAGAGGTGCCGGTTGATCCGTCATTGTCGCCTCCCTCGCATGGCCAGAACGCCGCCGATCATGACCACCACAACCATGATGGTGCCTTCCACAATGGTTGTCACATTGGGATCGACCGACATCAGCGTCAGATCCATCCGCACCAGCCGCAGGATAAAGACCGCGATGATCGGCCCCAAAAGCGCGCCCTTGCCGCCGCCAAGGACGACACCGCCAAGGACGACCGCCGCCACACTCGCCATCAGGTAGGGGCCGGGGATCGGCTCTCCGTTGCCGGTGCTCATCGTCAGGGTCAGCCCGCCCATCGCAGCGAACAGGCCGCAGAGGGCATAGGCGATGATCCGGGTCCGGCCGATGGCGATGCCGGACCGGTAGGCTGCCAGTTCGTCGCTGCCGATGGCATAGATGGACAGGCCCAGCCGCGACCGCCGAAGGGGGATCCAGACAACCGCAAGGCAGACCACAAGGAATACAAAGGACTTGGGCAGCCAGGGCACCAGGAACGGCCCCACGATGATCTCGCGCAACCAAGGGGTCGCTGCACCCCCGGGGGCTTTGAGGATCAAAAGGGCAACCCCTTCCCAGACAAACAACATGGCCAGCGTCACCACGATGTCGGGCACCCGCGTCACCACGATCAGTGCCCCGTTGATCGCCCCCATACCAAGACCGATCACTAGGACGGCGACAACCGTGAACAGGGTCATCCCCGTCCCTGCCCCATCCATCATCACCGCCGTCGTGACCCCCGCCACCGCCATCATGGAGGCGACCGAAAGGTCGATGCCCCCGGCAATCACCACGATCGCCATGGCCGCCGTGGCAAAGGCAAAGGGCAGCGTCGCACGGGACAGGCTGTCCAGGCCGGTGGGTCCGAAATTTGGCTGAATGACCTTGGTAAAGGCGAACAGCAGGACAAGAATGGCCAGCAGCCCAAGGGTCCAGCCATGGCGGGCGACGATGCGGCTCATGCGGGCAACGCCTCGCCAGTCAGTCCATAGGCGGCGCGCATCAGGGTCTGTTCGTCCGCCTCTGCCGCCTCGATCACGTCGACGACCTTGCCGTTGAAGATCACCACAACCCGGTCACAGGCGGCGGGCACCTCGGCCAGTTCAGAGGTATAATAAAGGACAGACGCCCCTTGGGCAGCCAGTTCGCGGACGAGCAGATAGATCTGCCGCTTGGTACGAACGTCGATCCCCCGGGTTGGATCAAAAAGCAGCAGGGTATCCACCCCCGCCGCGATCCAGCGCCCGATGGTCACCTTTTGCTGGTTGCCCCCCGACAGGCGCTGCACCTCGCCCATCGCGCGGGTGTCGATCTGCAGACGGGCAATGGCGTCGTTGACGCGGCTCGCCTCGGACGCCATGCCGATGGCGCCCCATTTGCCGGGGCGGGCGAGCAGCGGCAAGGCGATGTTCTCATGGACCGAGCGTTGCATCAAAAGCCCGTCAGCCCGGTTCCCCGGCACAAAGGTCAACCCCCAGGCGATGGCGTCGGCGGGGTGGGCAAAGCTGACAGCGGCGTCATCAATCACGATCTTGCCGCCGGTGGGTCGGATCATCCCGGCAAGCGCCTCGAACAACTCGTCCTGTCCCTGCCCTTCCAGGGCCACGACGCCCAGAACCTCACCCCGGTGCAGGTCAAGCGACACGTCGCGCAGCTTGGTCCCGACGGCAAGGTTGCGGACCTGAACATGCGGCCCACCGCTCGCGGCCCGCGCCGCGCCGGCCTTGCGGGTCGGATTGGTTTCGAGGGCCGCACCAAGCATGAGTTCGACGACCTGTTCCTCGACCCCCGGCACGATGGGCAGATCGCCCACCGTCGCCCCGTCCCGCAGGACCGTGGCGCTGTCGCAAATCTGGGCAATCTCGGCAAAGCGGTGCGAGATGTAGATCACGGCCTGCCCCTTGTCCGCCTGCGCCCGGACGGTCCCGAGGACACGCTCGACCAGATCGGTCGGCAGGGCGGCTGTCATCTCATCGAGCAAAAGGACCTCGGGCTCGCTCGCCAGTGCGCGGGCAAGGTCAAGGATACGCAGCGTTGCCAGCGGCAACCGGTTGATTGTGTCGTCCAGACGCAGGTTCGCAATCCCAAGTTCGGACACCCAGTGCAGAAACGGCTCGACCGGGGTCTGGCCCAACCGCAGATTGTCGGCCACGTCCAGATCAGGGATCAACGACGGCTCCTGATAGACCGGGATCAGACCCGATTTGCGGGCCTGTGCGGGTGAGCTGAAGTTCGTATCAGCCCCGCGAATGCGAATGTGGCCATTATCGCGGCGCAGGGCACCTGTCAGGATCTTGACGAAGGTGGATTTGCCCGCCCCGTTGGCACCCATCAGGGCGACAATCTCGCCCGGCCGAAGACGCAACGCAGCATCGTGCAGGGCCACAACGGCGCCGAACCGCTTGGACACGCCAGATGCCTCCAGAAGAGGCGGTGGATTCTGATTGTCGGTCATGCCTGCCCTTGCCTCATGGATGGATGGCCCCGGCCTGTACCGGGGCCACCGATCAGATTATTCGCCGGGGCCTGCGCAGGCGATGATCTCGTCCATAGAGTAGGTGGTCCAGCCCGGGATCATGACCGAAACCGGCCATTCAGGATCAAGGTTGGGGTTCTGCGCCGCTTCGATCAGCGCAATCCCTTCGGGGTCGTTGTTGGCCCAGATCGAGGGATCAACGAGGACGGTGTTGCTGGCGGGCATTTCACCGCCAAGGATCTGCAGCGCCAGAGTGACACCCGCCCCACCGATAGAGCCGGGGTTGGTTACGGCAGCGCCGGTAAAGCCTTCAACGGATGCAAGTTGACCGACGAAACCGGCGTTGTCGGCACCAACGATCGGCACCAAGGGCACATCGGATTCGATAAAGGCGTCGACGATCACGTTGTCGATCCCGCTGGTCCAGACTCCGTCGACCGGCAGACCGGTGGACAGGTAGTCAAGGATCTGCTGCTTGCCCTGATCTTGCTGCCAGCCGGTAAAGACCTCATGCACCACTTCGATGCCGGGATGTTCGGCAAGGGCCCGTTGGAAGCCGGCGTCCCGGTCGTTATCGGCACCCGCACCTGCGGCACCGCGCATGTAGACCACGCTGCCCGAACCGCCCAATTCCTCAAACAGCCAGCTCGCACCAAGGTAGGCGTATTCTTCCTGGTTGTTGGACAGGATGTAGGCCCCTTCGGCCGTCACGGCCTGATCGACTGCGACGACCACGATGCCTGCGGCAATCGCCTCTTCGATGGCCGCGTTGACGCCGTCCGCGTTCGAGGGGTTGATGACGATGGCATCGACACCCGCCTGGATAAGGTTGCGAATATCCTCAAGCTGGCCTGCCGCATCAGTGTTGCGATGGGCGATGTTGAGGCTGTCGACCTGACCCGAGACAAGGGCCTGGGCCTTCATCGCGCAGACCATCTCCTCGCGCCAGCCGTTGCCCTGAACGGTGTTCGAGATGCCGATGGTGTAGCCTCCATGCGCCTCGGCAAAGGCCGCGCTGCCAAGGCCGGTGGCCATCAGGGCCAGGGCTGCGGTCGTTGTCAAATGTCTTTTCATATCAATTCCTCCCATTAGGTTTTTGGTCGTTCTTGTGAAAAAAGGCGTCTAGTGAATAAAGGGGCTCAGGACGTCACGGGCGAGGCAGAAGCCCCGCTTGACCTTTTCATCGGTCCCTTCGAAATCGCGGTCTTCGTGTTCGATGATGACGGGCCCATCATAGCCCACCCGGTAAAGTTCACCAAAGAACTTCCCCCAGTCCACATCGCCCAGACCGCACAGGCGCGGGATTTGCCAGCCCATGCCGGCGGACAGGATGCCACGCTCGTATAGGCCCTCATGGTCGATCATCAGGTCCTTGGCATGGACATGGGCAAAACGGTCGCCGAATTCGCGGATAAAGCGGGTCTGGTCGATCATCTGGTAAACCAGATGGCTTGGGTCGAAATTCATACCGACCCCTTCCCAGCTTTCGAATATCCGCCGCCAGATGCGCGGGCTGTAGGCGATGTTGTGCCCGCCCGGCCATTCGTCGTTGGAAAAGATCATCGGGCAGTTTTCGAAGGCGAGGGTCACGCCATTGTCGACGGCATGACGCACGATGTCGGGAAAGATCTGCTCGGCCCGAGCCCAGTTGTCGTCCACCGTCAGCTGCCGGTCGCCCCCGACGAAAGTATTGACGACACCGACCCCCATGGTGCCAGCCGCCGTGATCACTTTTTTCAGGTGGCCAATCACCTCGTCCCTGTGTTCGGCGTCCGAATGAAGCGGGTTAGGATAGTAGCCCAGACCCGAAATCTCGATCCCCTTTTCGGCCATCGCGCCCATGATCTCGGACCCTTGTGCCCGGGTCAGGCCGTCCACGTTGATATGGCTGGTCCCGGCATAGCGCCGCGCTTCGCCCCCGCTGGCCGGCCAGCAGGCGACCTCTAGGGCCGACATGCCGTTGGCTGCGGTCCAATCCGCGACGTCCATAAGGCTTGTGCCCTCGAAAGGGGCGGACAAGAGGCCCAGTTTCATGAAGTCCCTCCCTTTGCTTCTACATCGGCCCAGGTTCCGGTCGCGGCACTGCGCAGCACCGCATCACAGACCTGCATTTCGTAATGGCCGTCCTCAAGACTCGCGTAGGTCGACGTGGCCGAGCGTTCGCCCCGCGCCACATCCGCATAGACTTGGCCAAAAAAGGCGGCAAAGCTGTCGGCAAAGCCTTCGACGTGGCCACCCGGAAGGCTGGCCGCCCGAGCAGCGGTGGGGTTCATCAGCGATGCATCCCGTTGCAGGATCTGGTTTGGCGCGTCGCGGTGGCCGATGAACAGATGATCCGGCACCTCAGAGTCCCAGGCGGCAGAGGCTCGGGACCCGGCGATGTCCCATTGCAACGAATTCTTGCGTCCGATGTTGATCTGACTGGTGGACATCACCCCCTTTGCCCCGTTGGCAAAGCGCAACATGATCATCGCCGCGTCATCAGTCCTGATGGTCCGCGCCTCGGTCGCCCCGCTCGATTGCGAAAAGGTGGCGACAGGGCCGGTCGGCTTTTGCCGTTCGGGGATGAAGGTGGTCAGATCGGCCAGAACGGATACGACCTTTTGCCCGGTGACAAAACTGGTCAGGTCAATCCAGTGCGTCCCGATATCCCCGACCGAGCGCAGGACGCCGCCCGCCTCGGTCTCAAGCCGCCAGTTCCAGTCGGTGGGCTTGGCCAGCCAGTCCTGATGGTAGTGGCCGGTGACAAAGCGGATATCGCCCAACTCCCCGGCCTCGACCATGCCACGGGCCTGCTGGTTCAGGGGGTAGAAGCGGATGTTGTAGGACACCGCGCAGATCCGGCCGCTGGCGCGGGCAAGGGCGACCATCTCGGCTGATTGGGCAGAGGTCATCGACAGCGGCTTTTCGCAAATGACGTGCTTGCCCGCGGCAAGGATGGCTTTGACCTGCGGATAATGGGCGTGATTGGGCGAGGTGACGTGGACCAAGTCGACCTGCGGGTCCGCCAAGAGCGCATCAAGCGAATGATAGGCCTTTGCGACACCCAGGGCGCTGGCCCCCTCTGCCCCGCGCTCGGGGCTGGAGCCGAGGACGCCGCGCACCTGCACCCCGATCCGCCGCAACGCCTGAGTATGGACGCTGCCGATAAAGCCGGCGCCG
The DNA here is from genome assembly GCA_029255105.1 of Flavimaricola sp. Taxonomy (GTDB): domain Bacteria; phylum Pseudomonadota; class Alphaproteobacteria; order Rhodobacterales; family Rhodobacteraceae; genus Flavimaricola. Next base: position 13,064 of record JAQWWH010000085.1, read on the forward strand.
ATGACAGCCGCGCCGATGGTGGTGAAGTTGGTCATTTCTGTCCGTCCTTCCTTTGTCCAGCGTCACGCAACCGAGTATCCTCCGTCAACCGGGATGCAGGCCCCGGTGATAAAGGCCGCATGATCCGACGCCAGAAAGAGGGCGGTCCCGGCGATGTCCTCTGGCTGGCCCCAGCGGCCAAGGGGCGTGCGGGCGCTGACATTGGCGACATGGGTGGGGTCGGTGCGGCTGCGAGCCGACTGCTCGGTCACGATAAAGCCCGGTGCGATGGCGTTGACGCGGATATTGTCGGGCGCCCAGGCGATGGCGAGCGACTTGGTCAATTGCTGCACCGCTGCCTTACTGGCCCCGTAGGCCGGGTTCTTGGGGCTGCCAAACTGGGCATACATCGACGCGATGTTGATCAGGCTGCCCCCCTGCGCGGCAAGGTGGGGGTGAAAGGCCTCGGCCATGCGAAAGGTGCCAAAAAGGTTTACGTCGACCACTTTGGCAAAGAAGGCCGGGGCCATTTCTTCGCCCCGGGCAGTGATCGCGGCCCCGTTTATCAGGATATCGAGGCGAGGGATGCGGGCGGCAAGGGCCGTCACCGCCGCTGCATCCGTCACGTCGATCTGGTGGTAGGCAAAGCGGTCGCGATCCTCCGGTGCAGGTGCGGCTTCGACCCCGGTAATCGCGACCTCTGCCCCGGCATCCTGAAAGGCCCTTGCGATGGCCGCCCCGATGCCGGCCCGGCTTGCCCCGACCACAAGGACCTGTTTGCCTGCAAACCCCGTCATACCGGCGCCCCCATGACCCTTTGGTCGAAATCGGTCGACGTTCCCGTCATCGGCGCGGACTGATCGCTAAGAAGGAATGTCGCAAACCGGGCGGCTTCTGCCGCCTCGACCAAACGGCCAAGAGGCATCCGGGCGCTTTCCTCAGCCAACCAGCCGGGCCCGCGCCCAAGGACCTCTGCCTGCATCCGGTGTTCGCTGGGGGTCGCCACCCAGCCGAGGTTGATGCCGTTGACCCTGATCTGGTCTGACCGATGCGCGTGGGCGGCGTTTTTTGTCAGCGTCGCAAGCGCACCTTTGCTGGCCGAGTAGATCGCCAGATCGGCCGCGCCACAGTGGGCATTGACCGACTGGATATTGACGACGGTGCCCGTGGCCTTGCGCCCCAGCATATCGGCGATGGCGGCCTGCATCAGGAAATAGGGGGCACGGGTGTTGACGGCGAAAAGGCTTTCCCAGATCTCAACCGTGCCGGTCAGCATGGAACTGCGGTTGGTCAGCCCCGCTGCGTTGACCAGCCCGTCGATACGGCCGAACCGGTCAATCGCCGCCCGCGCCACAAGGGCGGGCGCTCCAACCTCGGACAGGTCAGCCACGCAGCCCTTAACCGGTGCGAATGGGGACAACTCAGCGATCATCGCGTCGAGGCCTTCTGCGTCCCGGTCGGTCAGCAAAAGCCCCGCAACGCCACCCGCCTCTGCCACCGCCTGCGCAATCGCCGCCCCGATGCCCGACGCAGCACCGGTGATAATGACCACCTTGTCCGTCAGCGCTACCTTCATACTGGTCGCCTTTCGGGAACCATTGCATGGAATTCCTCCCGGTAGGGGCGGGCTGAGGGAGGAAGGGTCTTGCGCACATAATACCCCGGATCTTGGCGTTGACGCAGGACCGCGCCGATCATCTCGTTGTAGGCGGCAAGGATCGACGGGGTGGGCGGCGGCAAGTCATCGCGGATCAGGGCATGCAGACGCGGCAGGGCGTGATAGGGCACCATCGGGAACATGTGGTGTTCAACGTGGTAGTTCATGTTCCAGTAGATCCAGCGGCTGACCGGATTGATCAGGACCGTCCGGCTGTTCAGCCGGTGATCAAGGACATCCTCGGCCAGTCCGCCGTGCTGGATCAGGCCAACCAGCACCATATGCCAGCAGCCGTAGATGCGCGGCCCCCCGATCAGCATCAGGGGCAAAAGCGACCATGTGGTCAGCGCGGTCGCGATGGTGACAAGGTAAATCGTCACATGCACCCGCGCCCAAAGCACGACCCGGTGCCATTCGGTTTGGGGGATGTAGTCCTTTTCCTGATCGCTGATCCAGCCCAGCGCCTGGCGGGCCAATGTCCGCAATTCGTTGAAGACGTCGGGCATGGCGACAAACCGCAGGGCAAGGCCGAGGATGGCGGCGGGGCGCATGATCGCAATCTCGGGGTCGCGACCCACGATGATGGTATCGGTGTGGTGGCGGGCATGGCTCCACCGCCAGGCGGTCGGATTGCGCATCACCATGAAGGACGCGATGTGATAGACGACATCGTTCTTCCACTCGGTCCGGAATGCGGTGCCATGCCCGCATTCGTGCCAGCGACTGTCACAGGCCGACCCGTAAAGGACGCCATAAAAGGCAAACGGAAGCACCGCCCACCAACTGCCCCAAAGCAGCACCCCGGCCCCGCCGGTAAGCGCCAGAAGGGCGAACCACAAAAGGGTATCGCGATCCGCCATTCGGTCCGAGCGTTGCATCAACTCCTTCATCACCTTGCGCGGCACGTCCGAGTGATACCATTCCGCCGAAGCAAGGCCGACCTCGACCGCGTGACGGTTTTCGGGACCGGTCAGGCTATAGTCCCGCATCGCAGGGGCGGTCAGGCCAACAGCGGTCATAGGGCCACCGCCCTGGCCGAATGTAGCCGGGGGAACCGTCCCGTCGGGGTCGGATAATCTGTATCCGGCTGCCGCTGGATTGCGGTTATGCGCGCCTCTGCCCCGGCGATATCGGCGGCACCGTCAAGGACCCAGAATTCGGCGTGGTAGGACCGCGCGTCACCGGGGTCGAGCCAGATCATCTCATCCCGGTCGCGGGCAAAAGTGTTGCCCGGCACATGGTGGGTCGCCGCCTCGATCCCCATGACGTAGTTGCCCGACTGAAAGTTCTGCCACTGGAGGAGGCAAGGCAGTTCCGTCTTGGCCGTCTCGATCTGGATGCCAAAGCCAAGCCTGTCATTGACCACCGCGACGGGCACCCGGTCCCCGGCATCGCTGGCGGTGTCATGTTCCCAGACCTGTTCGGTCCAGTCCCGCTGCGGCGGTGGACAGGTGCGATAGCCGACCCCTTGCGCCGCCAACCCCGCCTTGGCGTGGGTGGCAAAAATTGGCGGGCCGACGGGGGCCAGAAGGCGGGCTCCGTCATCTATCACCGGGTAGCCAAGGTTGACGTGATACATCAGCATATGGGGCGTTCTGGCAAAACCGGCGTTGACCACCCGGTCCGACAGACGCACGACGTTGCCCCCAAGATCCGCCTCAATCCGGCGGTGCAGGTGCAGGTTTTCCCCAAAAAGGGTCGCCTGAATGACAATCCCCTCGGCCCAAAGGATACAGCGATCGCCCTGCCAGCATTCCCCGTACCCGGAAAGCCGGGCGGGCGTATTGGCAATGCGACCGTGCAGCCCTTGGGGGACCGTCGCCCGGCGCGGATAGCGGTAGGTTTCGGCGGCAACCTCCTCGGGGCCAAGAATATGGTCCAGTCCGCAGGTTGCCAGAAAACCGTTGAACGACCGGTTCCAGCCAAGGCCGCCCTCTTCCTCGGCATGTGTCAACGCGGGATGGCGAATGCCGCTGGCGGACTGCCAGCCGATGGGACGGCCATTGTGCGACACCTCTGCAATGTCCATGGCACGGTCGACGGTGACGGAAAAGCGCAGGCCGCTGCCGGTGTTGAACTCAAGCACGCGAACGCCCCGCCCGGCCCCATCCTCAACGGTCATCAGACGAACACCGCCGAATTGCGCAAGTGCTCCGGCCCGTTCGGCAAGCGACACTGCGTCATGGGTCATGCCAAAAAGCACCGTCATGCGCGCAGCCCTCCTCCCAGATCGTGCCTCACATCTTGCAGGTTCAATTCGACGCATGCCGCGAAGGGAGTCAATGAAATGATTGAGCGTATTGAGGTATTTTGAGGTATCTTGGGTGGAAATCTGAGCCTATCGAAAAGAAATGACGCAACATCACATCCCAAAACTGGGTTGACGGCACAACAGTCAGACGAAATACCTCAAAAAGCTTCATAGGAGGTCCGTTTGCCGCGACCAACCCTGACAGATATCGCCAACGCGGCGGGGGTGTCCCTTGCCACCGTCGACAGGGCCATGAACGGGCGCGGCAGTGTGCGGGCGCGGACCCTTGCCCATATCAAGGCGACAGCAAACCGGCTTGGCTACCTGGATGAGGACGGCCGCCCGGTCATGGCGGACCCCCCGCTTTTGCCCGTGCGGATCGTCTTTGTCCTGCCGCAGGGCACCAATGCCTTCATCCACGAACTTGAACGACAGGTCACCCTACAGACGCCGCAGTTTTCAGCGGTTGAGACAAAGGTGATGACCATCGCGGGATTCGATCCCCTGAGCCTGGCGCAATGTCTTGATGACCTGCGGGGCAAGGCGCAGGGCGTCGCCCTTGTGGCGCTGGACCACCCGGTGGTGCGCGAAGCGGTGCGTCGGCTGATCCGGTCGGGAACGTCGGTCGTGACCCTTGCCTCTGACATTCTGAACGTGCCGCATCTTGGCTATATCGGCATCAACGATGCGCAGGCAGGGCGGATGGCAGGTTATCTTCTGGGCCGCCTGATCGGGCCACGGCCCGCCGCCAAGGTCGCGTTCTTTGCAGGCTCCCTCGCCTATCGCGGTCATCAGGAGCGCGAGATGGGGTTTCGTCAGGTCCTGCATGAGGATTTCCCAGACATCGAAATCGTCCAGTTCAGCGAAGTGCACGAGAACCGGGACAAGGCTCGATCAGAGATGGCGCGCCTTTTGCGGCAGCATCCCGATCTGGCGGGCGTCTACAATGCAGGCGGCGCCACGGCAGGGATAGCCGGGGCGCTGACAGAGTTGGGGCGACAGGCCGACTGCGTCTTTATCGCCCATGATACCACCGACGGAAACAAGGCGTTGCTGCTGGACGGAACGCTTGACGCGGTGATCGACCAGAACGCCCGGGTGGAAATCCGCGAGGCGCTCAACACACTGGTCCATGCCGCGCGAGGACTGGACTATGAAATGGTGCCGCCACGCTTGCAGGTGGTCTTTCGCGAGAACCTGCCTGTTGAGTAATCCATGCGGACGATTGCGGTTCTGGGGCAGATCCTCGCGCCAAGACCCGCGCAAGCCCGGTTGACGTTCCACGCCTTTGGCCCATGGTGGCGAGGCCGCCCGCTGACAGAGGACCCTTGCGCCCATGACGCCCCCCCCAAGCCCCGCCGGGGCCAATGTCCTCGTCACGCCCATCGCGCCCCCGCCGCCAACGCTTCAGCAGAAATCCGACAGCCTGCGCGGTATCGTCTTTATGGCAGGCGGCATGTTCCTTTTTTCTGCGGTGGACACCCACGCAAAGTTTCTGACCGACAGTTTTCATCCGATCCAGATTGCCTGGTCCCGCCAATTGGGGCTGTTTCTTGGGGTCATGATCTGGCTGATGTTCAAAGGGCGCAGCGTCCTGCGGACCGAACATCCCTTTCTTCAGATGAGCCGGGGGGCGTTGGCCGCGCTTTCAGCGACCCTTTTCATTGTTGCCGTGGCCTATGTCCCGCTTGCCGATGCGGTGGCGATCAGCTTTGTCGCGCCTTTCCTCGTCACGATCCTCGGGGCGCTGATCCTGGGTGAGGCGGTCGGCATCCGGCGTTGGGTCGCGGTGACGATCGGTTTTCTTGGCACGCTTGTCGTGATCCGGCCCGGCATGGGTGTGATCCATCCAGCGGCGGGATTGGTCCTGCTCGCCGCCTTCCTGTTCGCCGTTCGCCAAATCCTGTCCCGGCGGTTAAGCGGGACGGACGGCACCGCCACGACCATCGCCTATACTGCCATCACGGCCAGCGTGCTGCTGACCTTGCCGCTTCCCTTTGTCTGGCGGACCCCCGAATGGGGGAGGGAAGTCCTTCTTCTGACCAGCATGGCGATCCTTGCGGGCGGGGCAGAGGCGATGGTGATCCGCTCCCTTGAACTGGCCCAGGCCGTCGTGCTGGCTCCGGTCCATTACAGCCTGCTTTTGTGGGGCACCTTTTATGGGTGGCTGGTGTTCCACCAATTGCCGGACCTTTGGACATGGGTCGGGGCCGCAATCATTATCGCCACGGGCATCTACACGCTCAATCGCGAAAGACTGGCGTCAAAGAGGCGCTAGCCCCACATGTCCCGCATCCGCGCTCCGACATCAATCGGGGCGGGCATCGGGACAGGGGCCGCCCCGGGCGCGGCGGTGGGCGACCAATAGACCGGCTCAAAATGATCAAGGATATCCTTGGGGATGAACCGGGTCCGAAGGGCATAAAGGTGCCTGTCCCCGTTTCTGGTCTGCTGGGTCACATAGAACCTCAGGGGCACCCCGATGGTCAGATTGTCCTTGGCCCGGGTCATCGCGACGTAAAGAAGCCTGCGCTCTTCCTCAAGGTCATCGGTGCAGCCGGTTCCCAGATCAGACGGGATACAGCCGTCCACCCCGTTGAGGATGAACACGGACGTCCACTCCTGCCCTTTGGACGAATGGATCGTGGACAGGATAAGGTAGTCCTCGTCCTGCATCGGCACGCCCGCCTGATCGCTGGTGGCATCGGGCGGGTCCAGGGTCAGTTCGGTCAGGAACCGCTCGCATGTCGGGTAACCCGAGGCGATCTGCTCAAGCTGGAGAAGGTCGGCGCGCCGCGCCTCAGCATCCTCGTGGATGCGGTCAAGGTGAGGGTCGTACCATGCGCGGGCAAGGCCGATGGCCTCGGGCCAGTTGGCCCGTGTCGTCAAGGCCGCGACAAGGGCCGGCCAATCGTCGCCCGAGCGGGGCGGCGGGGCCACCCATTCGAGGGCCGCGAGGGGATCGGATGAAATCTCGATGGCATCAAGCACCCGCCCGGCGGCAGCCGGGCCAACACCGGGGATCAGTTGCAAAACCCGGAACCCGGCCACCCGGTCCCTGGGGTTCCTTGAAAAACGCAACAACGCCAGAAGGTCCTTCACATGCGCCGAGTCGAGGAATTTCAGCCCCCCGAACTTGACGAAGGGGACATTGCGGCGGGTCAGTTCAACCTCCAGCTGGCCCGAATGGCTTGAAGTGCGGAAAAGGACCGCCTGATCCATAAGGCGCACCCCGACCTCGCGGTCCGCCAACACACGGTCCACGATGTAGCGGGCCTGATCGGCCTCATTGGCAAGGGTCACCAGCCGGGGTTTCTGCTCCGATTGCCGCTCGGTCCACAGATCCTTGGTGAACCGCTCTTGCGCCTGCCCGATCACCGCGTTGGCGGCCTCGAGGATCGGCCGGGTCGAACGGTAGTTGCGGTCCAGCGTGATGACATCAGCCGGCGGCGAGAAGGCAGCAGGAAAATCAAGGATGTTGCGCACCGTGGCAGCCCGAAAGGCATAGATCGACTGGGCATCGTCACCCACCACCGTCAGGCCCCGCCCGTCCGGTTTCATTGCCATCAGGATGCGGGCCTGCAGGCGGTTCGTGTCCTGATATTCGTCGATCATCACATGATCCCAGTTCGCCCCGATATGGGCGGCAAAACCCGGGTCCGACATGGTCTGCGCCCAGGCCAGCAAAAGGTCGTCATAATCGAGCACGTTCTGCGCCTGCTTGGCCCGGACATAGGCCCCGAAAAGGCGCTTAAGGTCCTCCTCCCACCCCGCGCACCAGGGAAAATGCCGTTTGAGGACCTCGGCCAGCGGCTCTTCGGAATTGACGGTGCGGGAATAGATCGACAGGCAAGTGCCTTTGGTCGGAAACCGGTTTTCGGTGCCTGACAGGCCCAGCTCGTGACGACACAGGTTCAAAAGGTCGGCGCTGTCCTCACGGTCATGGATGCTGAAATCCGGGTTAAGCCCGATGGCCGGCGCATGTTCGCGCAGGATGCGGGCGCCGATGCCATGAAAAGTCCCAGCCCAAGTCAACGCCTCGGCCGCATAGCCGCCGCCCATTGCCCGTTCCGCAATGCGGGCGACGCGGCGGGTGAGTTCCGTCGCGGCCCGGCGGGAGAAGGTCATCAAGAGGATCCGCCTTGGATCGGCCCCGTTGACCAGCAGATGGGCGACCCGGTGGGCCAGCGTGTTGGTCTTGCCCGACCCTGCCCCGGCAATGACCAAAAGCGGCGGGGGTACAGTCGTGCCGGACACGCCAAAGACGACAGCGGCGCGTTGCTGATCGTTCAGTTTTTCAAGATATGACGCCATCATTGCGCTGTCCAACCTGCTCACCCGGCCCCGATCAGGAAACGTTAACCCCTCATGAACGAAAAGGGAACATAGGGAATGGTGGCGGCGACGTTGAGCGCCTTTGGGCTGGCAGCCAGAAGCCACCCATCTTGTCCGCTTGCCCAAGCAAGACCGCTGGTGCAATCTCGTGGCACATAACCGGGCAGCGGGGTGTCTTCCGGACCCGCCCGACGTCGCCAAGACGTGTGAAACCCCCGTGAAACCGGCCCTTCGGAGGAGAGGGGCTTTTTTCGAACGCCGCGCTGGCAACCTTTTGCGCGGAAAGTACGGGGGGTGGTTCAGATGAACTCAGTCGGGGTGATTGGCGTTGGGGATATGGGCAGTGGGCTGGCCCGAAACCTGATCAAGAACGGGTATGTGGTCAAAGGGCTCGACCTCAAGCCTGACCGCATGCAGGCCCTTGTCGAGATGGGCGGGATCGCGGGAACGTCGCCCGCCGACGTTGGCGCATCCTCGCAAGCGGTCTTTGTCATGGTGATGACAGGGGACGAGGCGAAATCGGTCATTCTTGGCGACGGCGGCCTTGTGTCCCACCTGCCCAAAGGCGGCGCCGTGATCCTGAGCGCCACGATAAAACCCCGCGAAGCCCGCGAGATCGGGGCCGCAATGGAAGGGTCCGGCATCCACCTGATCGACACGCCTGTTTCGGGTGGCTTTCCGGGCGCGCAGAACGGGACCCTTACGATGATGGCCGCCGCCCCTGACGCGGTTCTGGACGCATTCGCCCCGATCATGCAGGCGGTCTCGGCCAATATCCACCGGGTCGGCACCAAGCCGGGCGAAGGGCAAACGGTCAAGGCCTGCCTGCAATCGCTGATCGGTGCGCAGTTTTCGGCAACCTTCGAGGCCGCAGCCCTCGCCGCGAAGGCGGGCGTTCCGGGGCAGGTCCTGCTGGACGTCTTTTCGACCTCTTCCGCCGGATGCGGCGTGGTCAACAACGCGCTGGAAAAGATCATCGACCGCCAGTTCGAAGGGACTGGCAGCCATATCAACACCATGCACAAGGACCTGACAATCTCGATGGGACTGGGCGAAGAGCTGGGCGTTCCCCTGCACACCGCCGCCTCTGCCATGCAGATCTTTCATGCCGGCCGGACCAAGTATCCCAACGGTGACAACTGGGTCTGCACCCGCGTCATCGAAGAAATCGTGGGGGCAGAGCTTCATCGCAAGGCCAGGCCATGAAGCTTGGTGTCATCTGCGACGGGATCAGCCGCGACCTGCGCCATGCGGTCGGTGTGATGGACGAATACGACCTTGAGTATGCAGAGCTTCAGTTTGTGGGCGATACCGAAGTGGGCGACCATTCGGCGGCCGAGATCCATGAGATCGACACCCTCCTGCGCGACCGGGGCAAGCAGGTCAGCTGTCTGTCCCGCCATGTCTTTGCCGGCCTGACCACTGCAAACCGCCCCGGCGACGACCTGCATACCCGGCACATGGACGCCCTGAAACGGGTCATGGACATGGCCCACGTCGTTGGCGCCCCGCTTGTCAGGATCATGACCCAGCGGAAGGAACAGATCCTCTGGGGCCGCAACGGGGCCGAGCAATGGAATGTGGCCAAAGGCGCATGGGACACCATGCCCCCGATGATCGCCCCCGCGGTCGAGCTTGCCCGGGCAGAGGACCTGACGCTGGTGGTCGAGACGGGCAACGGCACCATGGTCAACTCCAACTACACCGCCCGCAAGCTGATCGACGATCTGGGGGCCAAGGATGTGCTCAAGGTTCTGTGGGACCCCGGCAACAACTGCTGGTGTCACGAAAGGGCCTACCCCGAAGGCTATGCCGAGGTGCGGGACGGCTACCTTGGTCATGTCCATATCAAGGATGTCCTGGTCGACACCCCCCGCGCCACCTTGGAGGTGCGCCGTATGGGGGAAGGCCAATTGGGACCCCTGTTCAAGCCCATCGCGGATGCCCTGCGCGCGGATGGCTACGATGGTGTCATCTCGTTCGAAAGTGTGTTCCACCCCGGCAACGGTGACTATGAGGCCGGGTTCAGAGAGTGCATCGGGACCTTCAAGGCGAACTTTGGCTAGGCAGCGTGTTGGTTCGCGCTTGGCGTGGTCACGCCGCGCCCAGCGCACGTTTCACCGGCAAGGCGTCCAAACCCATGAACAAGCGCGCCAGAGCATATAGCCGTTCCACCGGCATCGCCCCGGTTTGCCAGGCCTTGGCCGATACCCCCAACATGCGCGGCAAAAGCATTGGCCACATCTGTACGTCCTGACTGGTGAATTCTGACCAGAAGCAACCCTGAACGCCCGCTATGCGGGGGGCAAGCTCGGGCGCATCTGCCGGAACCGGGTCCCATGCGATGGTATCGGCAAGGCTAACATAGGCCGCCCAGTTTGCCCCCCAGTCATCCGGGTCATCGGTCGCGGCCATATCCAGGTAGACATGCTGTGCGGGCGTCATGACGACATCGTAGCCCGCCCGCGCCGCCGCGATCCCCGGACCCTGCCCGGTCCAGCTGAACAGGATCGCGCCATGCCCGATGCCGCCATTACAGCCCCGGGCCGCCTCTTCCCAGGCGGCGGGGCGCTGGCCGTTGACGACCAAAGTTTCGGCCAGTCGCGCCATGGTCCAGCCTTGCAGGTCGTGGGTTGTGGACAGCCCTTCCCCGTCCATCAGGTCCCTGGTCCGGGCGGAGCCCATCCAGGTGTCTTCCGGCAACTCGTCACCACCCAGATGAAGGACACCAAAGGGGAACAGCGCCCCCACCTCTGTCGCCAGCGCCGTCAGCACCTCCCACGTCGTGGGCATCGCAGGGTTGGTGACATTATGGGGATAGCCCTGCACGCTGCGCTCGGTTCCCGTATCGTCGGGGTCCAGCACTTCGGGAAAGACCTTGGCCAGCGCCAACGCATGGGCCGGAACCTCGATCTCGGGCATGATTTCAATGAACAGCTCCCGACCATGCGCGACGAGGGCTGCTGCATCGGATTTGGAATAGCTCCCCCCCGCCTCGACCCCGCCTGAGAAGACCGCAGGGATCAGATGCCCCTCGCCCCGCAGCGCTGTCTTTTGCCACAGCTCTGGCAGGCAGTCGATTTCGAGGCGAAACGCCTCATCATCGGCAAAATGCCAGTGAAAGCGGTTCAGTTTCAGGAGGGCCATCAGGTCAAGCAGGTCGTGAATGGACCGGGGGTCGTAGAAATGTCGGGCACAGTCCAGATGCTGCCCGCGCCAGCCAAAGCGGGGTGCATCCTCGATCCGTCCGCAAGGAAGGCGGCCTTGGTGGGTGCGCAGCACCATCAAAAGGCTGATGGCCCCGTAGAACCGACTGCTGGCCGATCCTGACGACAGGATCACCTGATCAGTCGTGATGTCCAGATGATAGGCTTCGTCGGGCAGGTCGCTGTCCTGCAAGACAACAGGCAGGCCGGTTTGAGACAGGAAAGGCCCCAGCCCAAGGCGCCCTGCCAAAGCGTCGACCGCGGCAAAACCGGGGTCTGAAACGGAAAACCCATGGGCCACAACGACCCCACCGCTGGGTGTCCATGACTGAGGTTCGGGCAAGAGGCCAAGCCCGTCATGGGGCGGGCCATCCGGGATCACTTCGGGCCGGGGCCCAAGCGACAGGGCTGGCAAGGGCAGGCAGCCGTCGTCGGTGCGCAGGTAGGCGCCCATCGGCATCCAGGCCCGGTTTGCGGGCTTGTAGCCCCCCTCATAGGCCAGAACAAAGTCGTGTGTCTGACCGCTTGCAAGATCGGGAAGCTGCACTTCGATGTAGCTGCCCAGCGCGAACAGTCGCTCTCCCCCCTCGGTGACGGTCAAGGGGGCCATGCCGGAACAACACAGAACCGGGGCATTCATTGCCCGGTCAACGGTGAGGCGGCACAACAGGTCTGGGCCGGATATCCGGCAAGTAAAGGCAAGGGTCATTCGGGGCGCAGCTCCGACACAAAGTCATAGATGTCGGACCGGTAGAACCCGCCCGTGAACTCGATCGGGCGGCCAGTGGCGCTATACCCTGTTCTTTCGATACGTAGCACGGCGGTCCCTTCGGGCAGCTTGAGAAGGGCGGCATCCTCGCCCGTGATATTGGCCGCCGTGACACGCTGGATCGCCCGGGTCGGGGCCTGCCCGTTTTCACGCAAGAGCTGATACAGCGATGTCCCCACCCGTTCGGGATCGGGCAGAATATCGCGCGGGAGTGCCGATTGTTCGAGGGCGACAGGCATCCCATCCGCACTGCGCAGGCGCCGGATGCGGGCCACCCGGTCACCCGCCGACAGACCCAACGTCAAAAGCTCTGCATGACTGGGCACGAAAAGGCCCCGGGTCAGGACTTCGCTGTTGGAGGTCATGCCACGGTTGGCCATGTTCTCGGTAAAGGACACCAGCGACGACAGCGACTGCTGCAACCGGGCCGTGGGGCCGCGCACGAACGATCCGACCCCTTGCCGCTGTTCGATCAGCCCGTCGGTGACCAGTTGCGCCACCGACTTGCGCACCGTGACGCGGCTGATATCCGCCATTTCGGCCAGATCACGCTCGGGTGGAAGGTGGTCGCCGGGGGCAAGGTCGCCCGACAGGATCGCTGCGCTGATATGACGGTGAAGCTGCAGGTAACGCGGGCCGCGACCCGGCTTGAACCAGTTGGTCAGCGCAAAAAGGTGTTCTGCGGAACCTGTCCCGGCCCCCTCCTTCACCTGATTCCCGGCCACTGTATCAGCCTCATCTTTATGGTATTGCATTATAATACCAATCCCTTCACGCCTGACGCCACGCGCCTCATATGCCCTTATAAAACAGAGTTTTAAGAAACTCAAACCCAATAGCTTCATGTGTGGTATTATATTGGTAGCATTTATATTCGCGTTTGGTATGGTCAGGAAAGTTGATCGATTCGCCGCTGCGGCGATGCTGACCATGGGGGGCTGCAACTTGGCTGAGATGACGGACCTGACCGACGCCGCGCGTGCCATTGAGGGGACCCGACGCAAGGTTCTGCCCGAGGCCTGGTTCGCCTGGCTGCTGGTCGCCCCGGCCATGCTGTTCATCGCCGTCATCGTCGCGTGGCCTCTGGCCGAGACGATCCGCCTGTCGTTCATGGAGGCTGATCTGGGGGGCGAGCATTACGTGGGCCTTGCCAACTATCAGGACCTGCTGGAAAGCCGCAAATTCCACGACACCATCATCAGAACCTTCTACTGGATGTTTCTTTCGGTCAGCCTCAAGCTGATCCTTGGGTTGATCGGGGCGGTTCTGCTGAACGCTGCCGTGCCGGGCCGGGGGCTGTTTCGGGTTCTGGTCATGCCGCCGTGGGTCATCCCGATTGCGATCGGATGTATCGGCTGGTTGTGGCTTTATAACGGATACTTCGGGATCTTGTCCGGGACCGCGCAGGCCATCGGCCTGACGGACGGGCCGTTCGAATTCCTCGCCTACAAGAACTCGGCCTTCTATTCGGCCATCGTGACGGATGTCTGGGTCGGAACACCCATGGTCACCCTGTTCTTTCTGGCAGCCATGCAGGGCGTGAGCCGCGATCTTTACGAAGCGGCGTGGGTTGACGGGGCGGGCCGCTGGTATCGGTTCCGGCGGATCACCATCCCGCAAATCATGCCTGTCATCGTATCCATGGCGCTTTTGTCGGCGATCTGGACCTTCAACAGCTTTGAAATCATCTGGATCCTGACCGAGGGCGGACCGCGCAGTGCGACCACGACCCTGATCGTGGACACCTACAAGACGGCCATCGGCAACTTCAAGTTCGGCGAAGGCGCGGCACGGGCAGTGGTCATCGTGGCGCTGCTGGCGACCTTCTCACTTTTCTACCTGTTCTTCCTGAACAAGGTGAACAAGCATTACGGGGTAAAGTGACATGATGGACCGGTATACCAAGCTGCAGATGGCCGGCATCTACTTTGCCATCACCATCTTTCTGATCTTCATCCTGCTGCCGTTCTTTGAGATGTTCATGACCAGCCTGCGCCCGCTGGAGCATCTGTTCCGCAGCCCCTATCAATTCTGGTCCGACGATTTCAGCTTTGACGCCTACTCGCAGATGTGGGTGACGGTGCCGCTGTTGGGGCGCTACATCCTGAACTCCATCTTTATCGCCACATCGGTCACGGCGATCACCATGGTCTTTGTGATCCCGGCGGCCTACGCCTACGCCCGGCTTGATTTTCCGTTCAAGAGCGCGTCTCTGGCGATTTTTCTGGGCGTCAACATGTTTACCGGCGCGGTGCTTCTGATCCCGCTCTACCGGGTGCTGCGGACCCTTGGCCTGCTGAACACCTACTGGGCGATGATCGTGCCGGGGGTGGCCTTTCTGATCCCCACGGGCATCTGGCTTTTGCGGTCCTACCTTGAAAAGATCCCGCGCGAGCTGGAAGAGGCGGCCTATGTCGACGGGGCGTCGCGGATGTACACGCTGCGCCGGGTTGTCCTGCCGCTGGCCGTGCCCGGGCTGATCGTGGTCGGGGTGGCCGTGTTCATCGGCGCCTATGCCCAGCAATTCCTGTTCGCCATCACCTTTAACCAACAGCGCGAACTGCAACCTCTGCCAGCCGGACTATACGAATTCATCGGCTATCAGTCGGTGACCTGGAACGAGATGATGGCCGCTGCTCTGGTGGGTGTCCTGCCCGTCATGGTGATCTTCCTGTTCCTTCAGAAGTACCTTGTCGCCGGGCTCACCGCCGGCGCCGTCAAAGAATAAACTTAGCAAAACCAAAAGGGAGACGACCAAAATGCAACTTACCAAACTTACTCTGGGTGCCGTGCTGCTGACCGGCACCGCCATGTCGGCCCAGGCCGAAAGCCACGCGACCGAGCTGCACTTTATCATGTGCGGTGGTGAAGTCCGCGCGGCAGACCAGGCCGTGGTCGACCAGTTCGTGGCCGACCACGAAGGCGTCACCGTCAACCTCGAAGCTGTGCCGTGGGGCACCTGCCAGGACAAGTCGCTGACGCTGGCCGCCGCAGGCGACCCGCCCTCGATCGCCTATATGGGCAGCCGGACCCTGCGCCAGCTGGCCAACAACGACCTGATCGTCCCCGCCGAGATCGACCCCAACACGATGTACCAGCCCGGCGTGCTGAACACCGTGACCATCGAAGGCACCACCTGGGGCTACCCGCATGCCTTCTCGACCAAGGCGCTCTACATCAACTGCGATATCGTCGAAGCCTCGGGCCAGGCCTGTGAAGCACCTGCCACCTGGGACGATATGTACGCCATGGCGCAGGGTGTGGTCGACAACACCGATGCCGCTGGCGTCGGCCTTGCCGGCAAAGACTTTGACAACACGATGCACCAGTTCCTGAACTACCTCTATTCGAACGGCGGCATGGTGATCGACCCGGTCACCGGCGAAAACATGCTCGACAGCCAGCAGACCCGCGAAACCCTGGAATTCTACGGCAGCCTCGTCGCCGTGGCGCAGGACGGCCCCACCGCATGGGAGCGTGACCAGCTCAAGGATCTGTTCAACGACGGCCAGATCGCCATGTATGTGTCCGGGCCCTGGGGCTACGGCCAGCATAATGAAAGCATCAACCAGCTGGTGGCCCCGGTTCCGCATGGCCCCTCGGGCGAAAGCGGAACGATCCTGATTACCGACTCTATCGTGGTGTTCAAAGGATCGGGACATGAGGAACTGGCCCAGGAACTGGCCCAGCGCATCACCTCGGGCGACAGCCAGTACGACCTGGACGCCTCCTGGGGTCTGACACCCATCCTCGACTACGTCGCTATGGGCGTGGCTGACCCCTACTACACACAGGGCGACGTCTGGCCGAACTTTGTCCAGGGCATCGCCACCGGCGGACCCGAGCCGCTGGTCGAAGACTTCAAGTCGCTTCAGTCGGTGTTCACCAACATGGTGCAGGGCATCATCCTTCAGGATGATACCGTGGACAACCTGGTGACCATCGCCGGTGAAGAGCTGGACGACGCGCTCTAAGGGCCGATTGGCCTTATCGCGGGTGGCGGCCTTAGCGGCCACCCGCACCCCCTTTTCCCTCACGATCTTTGTCGAAAGGACACGTTCGTCATGGCGACGCTCGACCTGAAAGCTATCAACAAGTCCTTTGGTACGGCCAAAGTGCTCCACGACATTGATCTTGCCATCCAGGACAGGGAATTCGTCGTATTCGTCGGCCCCTCCGGCTGCGGCAAGTCCACCCTTTTGCGCATCATCGCCGGGCTGGAAGAGGCGACAAGCGGCAAGATCGTGATCGACGGTCAGGATGTCAGCACCGCCCATCCGGTCGACAGGGGCATCTCGATGGTGTTCCAGTCCTATGCCCTTTACCCCCACCTGACGGTGTTCGAGAACATCGCCTTTCCGCTGCGGGTCCAGAAGTTGCAACCGACCGAGTTGAACGCCCGCGTCGCCAAGGCCGCCGAAATCCTCCAACTGTCGGACAAGCTGAAACTGAAGCCCGGCCAGCTTTCTGGTGGTCAGCGGCAGCGTGTCGCCATCGGGCGCAGCATCGTGCGCAACCCCAAGGTCTTTCTGTTCGACGAACCCCTGTCGAACCTCGACGCCGCCCTGCGCGGCGACATGCGGGTCGAGCTGTCACAACTGCACCGCGAGCTTGACGCCACCATGGTCTATGTCACCCACGATCAGGTCGAGGCGATGACGATGGCCGACCGGATCGTTGTGCTGAACGGCGGCAAGGTCGAACAGTTCGGCACGCCGATGGAACTTTACCACCACCCTGCCACGAAATTCGTGGCCAGCTTTATCGGGCAGCCCAACATGAACCTCGTTCCAGGCACCATCAAGGAAATGACGCCTGACGGCCCGGTCGTAGCACTGGCCGGGGGCCACACGATGACCATCCCGGTCGAGGCCACCACCGCCCATGTCGGCAGCAAGGTCGAGGTTGGTATCCGCCCCGAGGATGTTGATCTGGGCACCGACGGGCTTGAGGTGTCGATCCGCGTTCTGGAACGGTTGGGCGGCGCCTCGATCACCTATGGCTCTATCGGCGACGGCACCGCCTTCCGGGCCTCGCTGTCAGGCAATGCCCCGGTGAGAGAGGGCGAAACCGTCCACCTGACCGTCGATCCTGCCGCCTGCCATGTGTTTGACGCCGATGGCCGGGTCCTGCGCCGTCAGGCCGCCCCCGGACTGGTGGCCTGAGATGAAGGTTGTCACCGCCGGTATCGGACTGCGCGCCGGGCATGTCCTGTCCTTGCTGAAAGAGGCGATGCCCGAGATTGAATTCGTGGGCTACTTTGACCCCCAACCCACCCATCTTGCCCGGATCGGTGAGGATGTTCCCCGCTATGACGGGGTCGAGGAGATGTTGGAAAAGACCAAGCCCGACCTTTTCTTCGTAGGCTCGCCAAATGCGTTCCACCTTGAGCATATCAAGGCCGGCCTTGCCGCAGGCGTCCGCATCTTTACCGAGAAACCGGTTGTTGTGACCCGCGAAGAGACGATGGAACTGGCCGCCCTTCTGGCCGAACATGGCACCAATCAGGTCATGGTCGGCCTTGTCCTGCGCTATTCACAGCACATGGTCGACCTGCGGGCGGTTCTGGGCGCCCTTGGCCCTATCGTATCGCTTGAGGCGAACGAACATATCGGCCCCTATCACGGTGCGTTCTTCATGCGTGACTGGCGCAGGATGGTACGGTGGAGCGGTGGCTTCATGTTGGAAAAGTGCTGCCACGATCTGGATGTCTACAACATGGTCACTGGCTCGCGCCCGGATCGGGTAGCGAGCTTTGGGGGGCGCAAAAGCTTTGTCCCAGAACATGCCCCCACCTCGAACACCGAGATGGAGATCATGCACCGCAAACCCTCGGTCTGGGAAAGCGTGGACGATCCGTTCCATTCGGACGGTGACATCATCGATTACCAGACCGCGATCCTGCATTATGAGACCGGGGCAAGCCTCGCGTTTCACACCAATCTCAATGTACCCGACGAACATCGCCGGTTTTGCATCATGGGGGCCAAGGGGATGGCAGAGGGCGATTTTGTCCGCGGCTATCTCAAGGCGACAGCGCGGGACGGGACGATCCTCGCGGATCACGATTATACCAAGGGCGATCCGGCCCGGATGTCGGCCCATTACGGGGCCGATCACATGATGGTCGCCGATATCGCGGCCTTCCTGCGGGGTGAAACCGACAGCCTGCCGGTTGGTGTTGTCGATGCGCTCGAAGCCGGGCTTGTCGCGATGGCGCTGGACGAGGCGCGGATAAACGGCGGGATGGTTGACCTTCGGGCAACATGGGCCGAATTCGACGGATTTGGGCTGCGGGGATGATGACCACTGCAGAGCGCCCCGGCCACCTGATGGCCAGCGAAAGTGCCGCGGCACTCGGCGTGTTTTGTGCCACCGCTTCCAAAGACCTTGGCGACGCGATCGCCCCGCTGGACCTGTCAGGCATCAATGCGATCTATACGATTGCCCGCGGGTCCTCAGACGCGGCGGCCAATATCCTGAGCTATGAGTTGATGCGCGAGCTGGGCCTGCCGGTGACCTCCCTGCCCCCATCGGTCTTTTCCATCGGCGCCGGGGTCAAGCTTGACGGCGCCGCGGCCCTGGTCATTTCGCAATCCGGGGCGAGCGAGGACCTCGTCCGCTCGGCCAAGGGTGCGCGGGCTGCGGGGGCGGCGGTGCTGGCGATCACCAACACACCTGCCTCGCCGGTCGAGGGGGCGGCCCAGGTGACCATTCCCATCGGTGCAGGACCAGAGCTGGCCGTCCCGGCCACAAAGTCGGTCGTCGGATCGGTCGCGGCGGGCATGGCGCTGATTTCAGCGCTAGTCCCGGCCTATGCTGACAGAACACGGGCCTCCGTCGCGGCCCTTGAAGGGGCACCGTCGGCTCACCCCAAGGCAGATCAGCTGCGCGCCGCCCTGTTGCCTGCGCGCCACGTCTACGTCATCGGGCGGGACACCGGCTATGGCGCCGCGCAGGAAACCGCCCTCAAGCTCAAGGAATGCTGCGCCCTGCATGCCGAGGCCTACAGCGCGTCCGAAGTCATCCACGGCCCCCTGCAGCTTGCCACGAACCCGATGATGGTCCTGATCCTTGATACAGGGGCCGAAATTGCCCGCGACAGCCTCGATCAGGCCGAAGCACGGCTAAAGGCGACAGGATGCGACGTCTGGCGGATCACCCCGTCGGACCTTGGCGTTGGTCCCTTGACCCCGGCCGCTGCTGCCGCCTACCTGCTGGCGCTGGTCTATCCCGTCATCCTTGCCACTGCCCTGGCACTGGGGCATGACCCCGACAGCCCCAAGGCCTTGTCCAAAGTGACGCAGACAACATGACTGACAGCCTCAATACCTGGACCACCTGGCGCGAATTGAACGCCCAACCCGAAATCTGGAGGGAGTGGGGCCAGCAATTTGACCCCTCGCCCTACCGCCTCTGGGTCGACAGCCTTCCAATCCGTGAGGTGTGGTTCTGCGGCGCGGGGACCAGTGCCTATATCGGCGACATTCTTGAGGCGGGCCTGACCGACAGCTTTGTCAGGCTGCGTTCTGTACCAAGTACAGATCTGGTCAGCAGGCCCCGCGCCTATCTTCAAGACGTATCCCCGCTTGTCGTCAGTTTCGGTCGGTCCGGGGACAGCACCGAGAGCGTCGGAACCCTTGACGCGCTGGACGTTCTGGCCCCATCGGCCCCACGCCTGCACATCACCTGCAATCCCAATGGCGCTTTGGCACAACGACCCAGCCCGTCGGGTAACAGCAAGATGATCGTCTTGCCCGAAACCACGCATGATGCCGGCTTTGCGATGACCTCGAGCTTTTCGACGATGCTGCTGACGGCCTTGTCGATCTTTGGGGACCGGTCCGATTTCGAACATCGGATGACCCTCCTGGCAGACGAGCTTGGCACGCTCTTGCCCCGATACGCCGCGACCACGGGGGCGCCTCCGTCCCGTGCAGTCTACCTTGGGACCGGTCCGATGGCCTTTGCCGCCCGCGAAGCCGCCCTGAAAGTGATGGAGCTTTCGGCAGGCCGCATACCCGCCCTTTGGGACAGCACCCTTGGGTTTCGCCACGGACCCAAGTCCTTCGTGACCGACGACACGCTGATCACCCTGTTCACCTCGCCCGATCCGCATGCCGCTGCCTATGAAATCGATCTGGTCGAGGAATTGCGCGGCCAGTTCCCTGACGCAACGGTCCGGACCATCGGGCCGGGGGGCGACATCGACTTTGCCATGCCCTATGGCCCGCTCTGGCACGCCCCCGTCAGCATCGCCGCCGCGCAGGTGGCCGGGGTGCTGTGGTCCGACGCCCTTGGCCTGAATGTCGACGATCCCTTTGCCGGGCGGGGCACGCTTAGCCGGGTGGTCTCTGGCGTGCGGTTGCATCCGGTCTCAGCATGATTGCCGCCGGGATCGACATTGGCGGGACCAAGATCGAGGTTCAGGGCTTTGCCACCAACTGGACCCTTTCGGCCCGCCATCGCGTCCCGACCCCGCAGGACTACGACGCCCTCGTCACCGCCATTGCCGATCAGGCCCGCTGGATGGATGCAGAAGCGGGCCACCCTTTGCCAATCGGCATCGGGGCGGCCGGTTTGGTGGACCCCCGGACCGGGCTTGCCATCACCGCCAACCTTTCGGCCACCGGCCGCCCCCTGCCGCGCGACGTGGCCGCCGCCCTTGGCAGGCCGATCACATGGCTGAACGATTGCCGCGCCATGGCCCTGTCCGAGGCCGTCTTTGGAGCTGGCCAAGGGCATCGCTGCGTCGTGTCGCTGATCCTTGGAACCGGCGTCGGTGGTGGGATCGCCTTTGACAGCACCCTGTTGCCCGGCCCCTTGGGCGTGGGCGGTGAGTTCGGGCATTTCGCCGCCCCTGCCCATCTCGTTCAGGAATACGCCCTGCCCGTCCGGCAATGCGGTTGCGGGCGCATGGGGTGCTTTGAAACCTATGTCGCGGGCCCCGGTCTGTCGCGGCTCGCCAAGACAGTGACAGGGCAGGATTGGACCCCCGAGGCCATCGGGGCCAGCCGCGGGACGGATAGCGGTGCCGCACAGGTCTGGGATATCTGGTGCAAGCTGACGGCCGAGCTTCTGCACACGCTGACCCTTGTTGTGGACCCAGATATCGTCGTACTGGCAGGCGGCCTGACGCATATTCCGGACCTTGTCCCGGATCTTGAGAGGTATCTGGACAAGGCCCTCGTCCTTGGCAAACCGGCCCCCCGGCTGGCCCTGGCGCAGGGCGGCGACAGCAGCGGAGCAAGAGGGGCAGCCTTCGCCGCCTATCGGGAGAGCGTTGATGACTGAACCTTCCGTCCTGACCGGCCCGTCGCGATATTGGCTTTGCCCCGATCAGCTTTTTGATGGCGAGACCCTGCTAAGCGACGCCGCCCTCCTTGTCGAAGATGGGCAGAGCGTCAGGATCGCGCCGCGTGCCAAGCTTTCACCTCGGGACCGGCAAGAGCCTGTGGCAGGGACGCTTGTGCCCGGCTTCATCGACCTTCAGGTCAACGGCGGCGGTGGGGCGCTGTTGAACTATCAGCCGACCCCGGCAGGGATCCGGACCATCCTTGCCGCACATCGCCGCTTTGGCACCATGGCTTTGCTGCCCACGGTGATCACCGACCGGCCAGAGGTTCTGGACGCCGCCGCCGACGCGGTCATTGCCCTATGGCCGACGCCCGGCATGCTGGGGCTGCACATCGAGGGGCCGCATATCGCGCTGGCCCGCAAGGGCACCCATAGCGCCGATTTCATCCGCCCTCTGGACAGCCGCACGATGGATGTCGTGGGCAGGCTGCGCGCCGCCGGGGTGCCCGTCCTGATCACCCTCGCCCCCGAGGCTGTGGCCCCCGGACAGATCGCAAGCCTCGTCCGCATGGGAGCCGTGGTGTCGCTGGGCCACACCGATGCGACAAACGACCAGATGAAGGCCGCGCTGGCCGAAGGCGCACGCTCGGTCACCCATCTGCACAACGCCATGCCTCCGATGCTGAACCGGGCGCCGGGTGCGGTAGGGGCTGCCATCAATTCGGACGCCTATCTTGGGTTTATCTGCGACGGGCACCACGTCCATGACGACATGCTGGCCCTGTCGATCCGCGCCCGGCCAGTGGCCGACCACATGTTCCTCGTCTCCGACGCCATGCCAACCGTTGGCGGCCCGGACCGGTTTGAGCTTTACGGTCAGGAAATCCGGCTCAGCGAAGGCCGCCTGATCAATGCCGAAGGCAGCCTTGCGGGCGCGCATGTCACCATGGCCGAAGGCGTGCACCGGTTGGTCAACGTGATTGGCATCGCGCCCGCCGAAGCGCTCAAGATGGCGATCACGGTCCCAGCGCGGCTGATCGGGGCGGATGCCCTTGCCTCGCCTGTCGGGCGAAGCCTGTCCGACCTGCTGGTGCTGGACCGGACCTATGCCATGACGGGCGGTCTGGCCGACACCGTCCCCCATGCCTGATCTTCTGTTCGAGGTTTGCGTCGACACCCTCGACGGTCTGCTTGTCGCCGATCGCGCCGGGGTCGACCGGATCGAGCTTTGCTCCGCCCTGTCCCTTGGTGGCCTGACCCCGTCATTGGGATTGATCCGCTATGCGGCCCGCATCGACCGCCCGGTTCGGGTGATGATCCGCCCCCGGTCAGGCAATTTCGTCTTTTCCAAAGATGAACTGGAGGAATGCTGCCAGGACATTGCCGCCGCGCGCGATGTCGGTCTGGACGGCGTCGTCCTTGGGGCAGCGACCGCCGAAGGTCGGCTCGACCCCGCCGCCCTGTCCCGGCTGCGAGAGGCAGCGGGCCCGATGGGTGCGACATTGCACCGTGTCGTGGACATTCTGACAGACCCGGTCGCTGCGATGGCCGACGCTATTGCCCTTGGCTTTGATACGGTCCTGAGTTCGGGCGGCGCCCGGACCGCGCCCGAAGGGGTGACAGTCCTCGCGGCGATGCAGCGGGCTGCCGGGACAGGTCTTACCATCATGGCCGGAAGCGGGGTCACAGTTGCAAACCTGAGGGCGGTTGCAGGGTCAGGTGTCGGCGCTGTTCACGCCTCGTGCAGTGGATCACGGCAACCGGACCCGAGGCTTGTCGCCATGGGCTTTGCCCCCTCCGAAGACCGGTTCACAGATGCCGCCCGCATCGACGAAATGGTCGCCGCCCTGCGCCAGATGGCGGGGGCAGGTCCGACAACCCTTTGAGTCTGCAAGACCAAACTGCTAGCACTCCTGAAAAGGAGGCCAGAGTATGCCAGTGATCCACCCAAATCCCTACCTTGGGACCGGCCTTCCCGATCCGTCGATCGTGCCGCAAGACGACCCTGCCGCCGTGGCGCAGCTTTTGTCGCTTTGCCCTGCGCATGCCGCGACACCGCTCCTTGACCTGCCAGACCTGGCAAAGGTGGCGGGCGTTGGCCAGTTGCTGGTCAAGGACGAAAGGGGCCGGATGGGTCTGGGGAGCTTCAAGGCCCTTGGGGCTGCCTATGCCATCGCCCATGACGCGGCGCAGGTGGTTCGGGACGGGGCCTGGGACGGGGCCCTTGTCGGACGCCGCTACATCACGGCCAGCGCCGGAAACCACGGCCTGTCTGTCGCCGCAGGCGCCCATCTGTTCGGGGCAGAGGCCACGATCTACATCGCCGACACCGTGCCCGAGGCTTTTGCAACGCGGCTCAGGGCCAAAGGCGCGACCGTCGCCCGGTCAGGGGCGAACTACGAGGAAAGCATGGCCGCCGCCGAAGCCGCCGCCAAGGCCGAAGGGGCGACCCTTCTGTCGGACAGTTCCTGGCCCGGCTACACCGATCCGCCTTACCGGGTGATGGAAGGCTACCTGCAACTGGCCGCCGAGGCCGCCGATCAGATCGGTCCGGCACCTACCCATATCCTTTTGCAGGCCGGTGTCGGCGGCCTTGCCGCCGCCGTCGCGGCCCATGCCCGGGCAGTCTGGGGCACCGACCCTACGATCATCATTGTTGAACCCCATGCGGCCCCTGCCCTTTTTGACAGCATCCGCGCCGGCCGGTTGGTAACGACCCGAGGGCCTGTCTCGGCCATGGGTCGGCTGGACTGTAAAACCCCGTCGATGATCGCGTTGGCCGGCCTGTCCCGGGATGCCGACGTCTTTGCCACGATCACCGAGGGCGAGGCAGCGGAGGGCGTTGCCCTTTTGGCGCGCCACGGCCTTGCCACGACCCCTTCGGGCGGGGCGGGCCTTTGCGCCCTGTTTGCGGGCCTGCCCGGCCTTGTATCCGATATGGGCTCAGACGCCCGTGTCATGGCGATCCTGAGCGAGGGGCCAGAGGATGCCTAACGGATCTATGATCTTTCCCGCGGCTGAGTATCAGCGCCGCATCCGGGCGCTGCAAGCGGGCATGCAGGACAGCCAGATCGGCGCCCTGCTCCTGACGACCCCGCCGGATGTCTTTTACGTCACCGGATTTCTGACCCGTTTTTGGGAAAGCCCGGCGCGGCCCTGGTTCATCGTGATACCGGCCACGGCCCCACCCATCGCGGTGATCCCCGGCATCGGGGCGGAGCTGATGGGCCGGACCTGGCTGGCCGATATCCGCACCTGGGACGCGCCCGACCCCCATGACGACGGGGTCAGCCTGCTGGCCGACACTCTGGCGTCGGTGGTGCCCGGCAATGGCCGGATCGGCCTGCCAATGGGCCTTGAGACCCATGTGCGGATGCCCATGGCCGACTACGCCCGACTGGGCACAGCCCTCGGCGCCCGCCAGATGGTCGACGCCACAGGGGTGGTCCAGCGGGTCCGCGAGATCAAATCAGAGGCCGAGGTCGACAAGATCCGCACCATCTGCCGCAGCGCAGGCGCGGCCTTTGCACGGGTGCCGGAGTTTGCATGTGCGGGAACCCCCCTCGATCAGATCTTTCGCGACTTTCAAATCACGCTTTTGCAAGAAGGGGCGGACTGGGTCAGCTATGTCGCGGGCGGCGCGGGTCCGGGCGGCTACGGCGATGTCATCTCGCCCGCCGATGCCCGGCCATTGCAGCGCGGCGACCTGTTGATGCTGGACACAGGGGCGGTTCGGGACGGGTATTTCTGCGACTTTGACCGCAACTACTCGGTCGGGCCGCCAGCCGATGAAGTGGCAAGGGCGCATGCCGCGCTGCACGAGGCCACGACCGAGGTTCTGGAGACGCTTCGCCCCGGGATCACGGCACGCGACCTTCACGCCCAACTGACCACCGCATTGCGGGACCGTTCCATGACGCCGGGCGGTGGTCGGCTTGGCCATGGGCTGGGCCTGTCGCTGACCGAATGGCCGTCCCTGACCGCAAAGGACGAGACGCCATTGCGCGCCGGCATGGTGCTGACAGTGGAACCGGGGGTCGAGATTGCGCCGGGCCGGATCATCGTGCACGAGGAAAACATCGTCCTGCGCGACACCGGACCCGAGCTTTTGTCCAGCCGCGCCCCGGCCCTCCTGCCAGAGCTTGCGACATGACCGGCTTTCCCTACCGGCTGACCGGTCCCATCGGCAGTACTGCGACGCTGGGACTGATCGTGCTGCAGGTCGATGAAACGATCGAGCATGATTTTCGCCGCCTGTTCCCTCTGTCCGGCACCGCCCTTCATATCAGTCGCATTCCATCGGGGGCCGAGCTGACAGCAGACACCATCGCCCAAATGGAGATGGACCTGCCTCAGGCTGCGTCCCTTTTGCCCCCGGCGGCCGACTTTGATGTGGTGGGCTATGCCTGCACATCGGGCACAACCCTGATCGGGGCGGACCGGGTTGCGGCCCTTGTCAGCAATTCGACCCGGACGCGGGCAGTGACCGACCCTCTCACCGCCTCTGTCGCCGCGTTGGAGGCGCTGCAGGTCGGATCAGTCGGGATCGTGTCACCCTATATCGAAACGGTGGCTCAACCCATCCGGCAGGCCTTTGAGGCATGCGGGTTCACGGTCCCTGCAACCCTGTCCTTTGGCGAAAAGGTTGAGGCGCGGGTGGCGCGGATCGACCCTGCCTCGATCCGCGAGGCCGCTTTGCAGGTGGGCCGACAGGGGGATGTCGACGCGGTTTTCCTGTCGTGCACAAACCTGCGCACGCTCGATATCATCGCCGACCTTGAGGACGCGTTGGGACTGCCGGTGATCAGCAGCAATCAGGCGCTGGCCTGGCACATGGCCCGGCTTTGCCCGTCATCCCCCCCGATCACCGGGCCGGGAAGGCTGTTCGACCAAGTGACCTGAGGGCCGGATCGCTAGTCCGGAAAGAAGCAGGCAGCGCCGTGGGGCTGTCCTTCAAACTCTGGCACGGTTTCGCGGCACCGGTTCTGAGCCTTCCAGCAGCGGGGCGCAAAGGCGCAACCCTGCGGGATCGACAGCGGCGAAGGCAGCTCTCCGGTCAGTTTGATGCGCTCTTTCACGGCGGCTGGATCGGCCCTTGGCGTCGCAGACAGGAGCGCCTTGGTATAGGGGTGCCGGGGGGCGTTAAAGACCTCTTCCTTGGGGCCCTTTTCGACGGCCCGACCAAGGTACATGACGATGACATCGTCCGCGACGTGGCGCACGACGCTCAGGTCATGGCTGATGAACAGGTAGGCCAGCTGCAAGCGGTCCTGAAGGTCCATCAGCAGGTTCAGGATCGCGCTTTGGATCGACAGGTCGAGGGCCGAGACGGGTTCGTCCAGCACCAGCACCTTGGGGTCGAGCATCAGGGCGCGGGCCACCGCAATCCGCTGGCGCTGTCCGCCCGAGAACATGTGCGGATAGCGGTCGTTATGTTCGGGCCGTAGCCCGACCAGACCCAGCATGTCGCGGGCCTTTGCCTCGCGCTCGGCGCTGCTCATGCCGCGGCGGTTGATGACCAGCGGCTCTTGCAGGATCGTGCCGATCCGCTGGCGCGGGTTGAGCGATCCGTAGGGGTCCTGAAACACGATCTGGACGGACTGGCGCAGGTCGGCCCAGTCGCCGGGCAATACCGGCTTGCCATCCAGCGTCAGGGTACCAGCTGTCGGCTCCTCGATCATGGCAACCATGCGGGCCAGCGTGGACTTGCCACATCCGCTTTCGCCCACTACGGCAAGCGTCTTGCCGGGGGCCAGCGCAAAATCCAGCCCGGCGACAGCCCGCAGCAGACGCGGTTTGCCAAAGAGGCCCCCGCCAACGGTATAGTGCCGCTGCAGGGCCGTCGCCTCGATCACATTGGCAGTCATGAGGCGATCCTTTCGCCCGTGTTCAGCGGATAGTGGCAGCGCGCCAGACCCAGCGCCGCATCTTGCGGATGGGGCGGTTTGGACTTGCACAGCGCATCGGCAAACTTGCAACGGGGTGAGAACAGGCACCCTTGGGGGCGGTCGAACTGACCGGGAACGACGCCCGGGATGGTGGGCAGGCGGCGTTCTGTCGCCCGCTCGGGCAGGGCATCCAGAAGGGCGGCAGTATAGGGGTGATGCGGGGTTTCAAAGAGCGGCATGACCGCCTGCTCCTCGATCTTCTGACCGGCGTATTGGACGCTGACGCGTTCGGCCGTTTCGGCGACCACGCCCATGTCATGGGTGATCAGCACCAAACCCATTCCGGTTTCATTGCGCAGATCAGCCAGCAAATCGAGGATCTGGGCCTGGATCGTCACATCCAGCGCGGTTGTGGGTTCGTCCGCGATCAGCAGCTTGGGCTTGCAGGCAATCGCCATGGCGATCATCACCCGCTGGTTCATGCCGCCAGACAGCTGGTGGGGAAAGGCCGCCAGCCGCTTTTCCGGGTCCGGGATGCCGACCTGCTCGAACAGTTCAATCGCCCTCGCGTGGCGGGCCGCCCGGTCGAGGTGCAGGTGAAAGCGCAGCGCCTCCTTGATCTGCCAGCCCACAGGAAAGCAAGGGTTAAGAGAGGACATCGGTTCCTGAAAGATCATCGCAAGATCATTGCCGATGATCTTGCGCTTGGCCCGGTTGTCCATCCGCAAAAGGTCGTGGCCGTCAAACGTCATCTCGTCGGCCGTGACACTGGCGGTCCAGGGCAAGAGGCCCATAAGGGCCAACATCGACACCGACTTGCCCGACCCGCTTTCGCCCACGATGGCCAGAATGTCGCCGGTGTCGACATCCTGATCCACCGCATCCACCGCCCGAAAGCAGCCCGAGGCGGTCAGGAAATCAACGCTGAGGTTGCGGATGCGCAGCAGGGTCATCTGTCAGCTCCGTTTCAGCTTGGGATCAAGGGCGTCGCGCAGGCCGTCGCCCATCAGGTTGATGGCCAGCACCGTGATCAGGATCGCGAGACCGGGAAAGGTGACGACCCACCAGGCCCGCAGGATGAACTCGCGCGCTTCGGCCAGCATCGTCCCCCACTCGGGCGTTGGCGGCTGCGCACCCATCCCCAGAAAGCCAAGGGCGGCGGCATCAAGGATCGCAGTTGAGAAGGACAGGGCCGCCTGAACGATGATGGGGGCCAGGCAGTTGGGCAGGACGGTCACGAACATCAACCGTCCGATCCCTGCGCCCGCCACACGGGCCGAGGTGACGTAGTCTTTTTGCCGCTCGGACAGCACACTGGCGCGGGTCAGGCGGACGTAGTGGGGTTGCAGCACGATGGCGATGGCGATCATCGCGTTGGTTAGCGACGGGCCAAGGATCGCGACAAGCACCAGCGCCAGCAAAAGCGACGGAAACGCCAGAATGATGTCCATGATCCGCATGATGATGCTGTCGACCCACTTGGGCGCAAACCCCGCGATCAGGCCGACCAGAATACCCCCGGTCGCCGCGATGGACACCACGACGATCCCCACAAAGAACGAGAACCGCGCCCCGATGATCAGCCGCGACAGCATGTCCCGGCCCAGAGGATCGGTGCCAAGAGGATAGGTCCAGTTGCCCCCCTCCTGCCAGACTGGCGGTTGCAGGGTGGCATCGCGGAACTGGGTGGTTGCGTCATGCGGCGCGATCCAGGGACCAAAGAGGGCAAGGAAGGCAAAGATGCCAAAGATCCAAAGCCCGAAGACGGCCCCCCGGTTTTCGCGGAAGTAAAACCAGAACTCGCTCAGGCGGTTGGGCCTTTGGGTCGGGTCTGCGGTGGTGGCGGCTACCTCGGCCATCAGCGTTTCCTGATCTTGGGATTGATGACACCGTACAGCATATCGACGGTCAGATTGACGATCATGACCATGACCGCAATCAGCAAGAGACCACCCTGAACCACCGGGTAGTCACGGCGGAAAATACTGTCGACCATCCATTTGCCGATGCCCGGCCAGCTAAAGATCGTCTCGGTCAGGATTGCGCCAGCTAACAGAGTGCCCACTGACAGGCCAATGACGGTGATGACCGGGATCAGCGCGTTGCGCAGGGCGTGAATGCCATTGATCCGGCCCGGCGACATGCCCTTGGCGCGGGCGGTGCGGATGTAATCCTCGCCCAGCACCTCAAGCATGGCAGAGCGGGTCTGGCGGGCGATGACCGCCAGCGGGATGGTGCCCAGCACGATCGTCGGCAGGATCAGGTGCCGGACCGCCGAGGTGAACGCCCCGCTTTGGCCCGATGCGATCGAGTCGATGAGCATGAACCCGGTGGGATTGGGGAAATAGTAGATCAGGTCGATCCGCCCCGAAACGGGCGTCCATTGCAGGTTTCCCGAGAAGACAATGATCAGCAAAAGCGCCCACCAGAAGATCGGCATCGAGTAGCCGATCAGGGCTGTCGACATCAAGGCGCGGTCAAAGAATTTGCCCCGGTTCACCGCCGCGATGACCCCGGCAGGCAGGCCAAGGGCCACGGCAAAGATCATGGCGCAGATCGAAAGCTCGAGCGTCGCGGGAAATAGCGAAAAGAATTCATCCCAGACCGGTCGCTTGGTCACGAAAGAGGTTCCAAGATCGCCTTGCAGCACCCCGGTAAAATACTCCCAGAACTGCGCGATGATCGGCCTGTCGAACCCGAACTGTTCGCTCAGCTCTGCATAGCGCTCTTCCGTCAGGCCCCGTTCGCCCGCCATCACGATGATCGGATCGCCCGGCAGGACCCGGATAAAGGCGAAAGAGATCAGCGTGACCCCGATGAAGGTCGGGACAAAAGTCAGCAGGCGGCTCAGGACGTAATTCAGCATTTCAGTACCATGAGGTCCTTGGGAAAGCGGGTCAGCGAGGTGCCCCCGGTTTCGGTGATCAGCACGTCATCCTCGATCCGGACCCCGAAATTGTCGATCTCGTAGAGGCCGGGTTCATTGGTGTAGACCGTGCCTGCAGGCAGGATCATGTGATTGCCCCGCATGATGTAGGGGGCCTCGTGCACGTCGCGACCAAGGCCGTGGCCGGTCTTGGTGCGGATCCGGTCGGCAAAGGGCGATGCCTCAAGCACGCCGGTCACCGCATCGTCGATGTCGTGGGCCGTGACGCCGGCCCGGGTCACTTCAAACCCCGTCAGGTTGGCCCGCAGGACGGTGTCATAGACCTCCTGCGCCTCGTCCGAGGCGTGGCCCAGAAACACGGTGCGGGTGATGTCGGCCGCAAAGCCATCCTTGCGGGCCCCGAAATCCAGCAAGAGCGCATCGCCCGCCTTGACCGCATAGCCTGCCCGCGCCTTGGCGTGCGGCCGGGCCGATCCGTCGCCAGCGGCCACGATGGGGTGGAATGACTGATCCTCGGCCCCTTCGGCGAACAGGGCCTGAATAAGGGCCTGTTCGATCTGCTTTTCGGTCTGGCCAAGGCGCACACCGTCAAGGGTTCGGGCCAATGCCCGTTCCGAGATGTCGATCGCCTCTTGCAAGGCCCCGATGTCCTTGGGCGTCTTGATCATGCGCAGGGCCGAAATTTCGATCTCGGCATCAACGATCCGCAGGTCAGGCTGGGCACGCATCATGGCGTGATGAACAAAGACACGCATCACCTGCCCTTCAACGGCAAGTGACCGGATCGACAGATGGGCCATCAGGGCAGAAAAGGCGGCGTCATAGCCGGTCTGGTCGCGCCAGTCGAAGACGGCGCCTTCAAAGCCGACAAGGTCCCAGCTGCGCAGTTCGAGGTTGGGCACAAGGGCGGCGGGCGGTCCGTTAGCGGGGATGACCAGCATGAAGGGGCGTTCATGGCTCATGAACACATGCTCAACGGCGCGGGTGAAATTCGGGCCAGGCACAAGGGCAACAGCATCGACACCAAGGTCGGAGGCCACTGTGGCATAGGCGGCGAGACGGTCGGTCAGCGATAAGGCCAAGGTCAGCACCAGACTGTCAGAGGGGAATTAGGGTAGGATCGGGACGGCGCATGGCGCGCCGCCCCGGGACTTTTGGTCGATCAGTTGGACAGACCGACGGCGTTGAAGATGTGGCCACCCAGCGGGTGAACAACGTAGTTCTCAACTTCGGGACGCATGGTCATGTAGACGACCGAGTGGGCGATGGTGGCCCATGGCGCCTGCTCTTTGAAGATAAGCTGCGCCTCTTCGTACAGCGGCTGACGCTCTGCCTGTGTCGGCAGCACCTTGGCAGCCTGGATCAGGTCTTCGAACGGCTGGTAGCACCACTGTGCCCGGTTCGAGTTCTCGCGACCGTCACAGCCCAGCAGAACAGCCAGGAAGTTGTCCGGATCACCATTGTCACCGGTCCAGCCCAGAAGGATGGCACCGTCGCGGTCAAGTTCGCGCGACCGGGACAGGTACTCGCCCCATTCGTAGGACACGATTTCCACCGTCACACCGATCTGGGCAAAGTCTTCCTGCATCAGCTCGGCCATACGGCGGGCGTTGGGGTTGTAGGGACGCTGAACCGGCATGGCCCAGATTTTCATGTTCAGGTCGGTGACACCTTCTGCCTCCAGCATGGCGCGGGCGGCTTCGGGATCGTAGGGGTCGTCGACAGTGGCGGTGTTGTAGGACCACATGGTCGGCGGGATCGGGTTGACCGCGATCTGGCCGGAACCCTGGAAGACCACGTCGATGATGGCCTGCTTGTCGATGGCCATGTTCAGGGCACGACGGACGGCCGGATTGTCATAGGGCGGCTGCGTCGTGTTGTAGGCCAGGTAGCCGACGTTCAGACCCTCTTGCTCCATGACGACAACGTCATCCAAGGCTTTCATCGCTTCGACATCGGCAGGGTTGGGATAGGCCATGACATGGCATTCGCCCGCCTGAACCTTCTGGTAGCGGACGCTGGCATCGGGTGTGATCGCAAAGATCAGAGACTCAACGCGGGCAGGCTCGCCCCAATAGGCATCGTTGCGCAGATACCGGATGACGGCATCCTTCTGATAGGCCTGGAAGCTGAAGGGACCGGTGCCGATCGGCGCCTGGTTCAGCATCTCGGGCGTGCCAGCCGCCATCATCGCATCGGCATATTCAGCCGAAACGATCGAGGCAAAGTCCATCGCCATGTTGGCGATAAAGGG
Organism: Flavimaricola sp.; assembly: GCA_029255105.1. Lineage (GTDB taxonomy): Bacteria > Pseudomonadota > Alphaproteobacteria > Rhodobacterales > Rhodobacteraceae > Flavimaricola. The sequence continues at coordinate 45,587 of JAQWWH010000085.1, forward strand.
GGCCTCGGGCCGGGTCAGGTTGAATACGACGGTATAGTCGTCGACCTTTTCGATGCTCTCGATCAGATCGGGCATCGACATGCCGCCAAAGTATTCCCAGGTGCCGCCGGAGACGGTGAAATAGGGGTTGGCTTCGTTGCCCTGACGGTCGAACGAGAAGATCACGTCATCGGCGTTGAAGTCGCGCGTTGGCGTGAACATCTCGTTGCTATGGAAGGACGCGCCCTGACGCAGGTTGAACGTCACGGTCATCCCGTCTTCGGACACATCCCAGCTTTCGGCCAGTCCGGGGATAACTTCGGTCGTGCCGACCCGGAATTCTGTCAACCGGTTGTAAATCGGGTGGCTGGACGCATCAAAGGTCGTGCCAGCGGTATACAGCGCGGGGTCGAACCCTTCGGGCGATCCTTCCGAGCAATAGACCAGGGCCTGTGCCGAGGCCGAGGACGCCCCGATCGCTGCGAGCAGGAAACCTGCCGCAAGCTTTTGTTTCAGTGACATAATTATTGTCTCCCTTGGGTTTTTTCTTGGTCGTCGAAGAACTGACCCCCAGTTGGCCTGGAGTGCCGCATTTATACAGGCTGCCAATCAGGTCCGACCAAACCTGATCATCAGAACATATGGACATTACGTCCTTGCCGACGCGACTCGCGGACAATCCGGGTGCGCTCGTCAATGTCCTCGCATGGGAACACGAAAGATGCGTGCTGCCAAGCAAAAGGAGCGAAAATTTGACAAGGATGCCCCGACGTCCGCCATCGGGGGTCGCTCATTGCAGAGCGGACGTGAGGCATCAAACCCCATTCGGGGCCGTTACAGGACCTCTTTGAAATGCGCCAAAGCTTGCGCCAGTTCCGGCTGTTCGCGGGCGTGATCGCGGATCGGGACGCCAATTCGCGCGGCCTCTGCCGCTTGCCGCAAAGCGGTGATACCGGCGGCGGGACCGCTAGGATGGCTCATGATGCCGCCGCCTGCGCAGAACAGGAAATCCTGATTGCCAAGGACCTCTGCCGACGGCCCAACCTGCCAGACCGTCTGACCAGAGGAAAAGACGGGAAGGGCAATCGCCCCCTCCGACGCACCGGCAATCGGGGCCTGCACGGACCGGGCCGCATTGGTGACGACCGCATCGGTTTCTGTGAACTTGTTTCCCAGACCGTTGACATGCAAATGATCCGCCCCCGCCAGCCGCCAGATCTTTTGCATTGCGGGAAAGGCGATCCCGATATGGGGCGAGCGGGACATAAGCCCCCAGCCGTTGCGATGCGCATGGATCGGAAGCGGCGACCGGTCGCGCAGCCAGCGCAGGCCGACAAGGCCGACCGAGTAAAGCGAGGCCATCGCGCAGGTCGCCCCCAATCGTTCGAGCATATCCAGATGACGCGCCATCGCATCAAGGTCGTCCGTCATGTTGAAGGCATACATCACCTTGCGCCCCGACCGATCCGCATGCCGGTTCAGGACATCCATGACCTTTGTCGCCCGCTCGTCCAACGGACAGCCGGGGCCGTTTGCCTGAAGCTCATCATCCTTGATGAAATCGATGCCCGCCCCGGCCAGCGTATCGACAAGGGACGCCGTTTCGGTCGCGGTCAGGCCGATGCTGGGCTTGATGATGGTGCCGATCATCGGCCCCTTGGGCACGCCCATTAGGGCGCGGGTTCCCCCGATGCCGAATTGCGGTCCGGGCAGGGCGGCGGCAAAGCTGGGGGGAAGGGTCACGTCCAGCAACCGGATGGCCGAAAACTCGGCCAGTTCAAACAGGTTGCCGGCAATCGTGGCCATCAGGTTTGGCAAGGACGGGCCGATGTTGTCCATCGGCCAGCTGATCGTGACCTCGCCCCGCTCGTAAACCTCTCCCTTTGCGCGCGATGGCAAGGACGGGGTCGGGCTGCTGCCGGTGGGCCGGATCGCCTCGATCCGGGCGCCAGAACGGGCGCGCAGGTCGTCGGTCTCGGCGGCGAGCCGGACAAAGGTGCCGGTCGACTGCTCGCCCGCCGCGACGGCTGCGGCGCGGTCCAGCCCGACCGGGCTTTCCATGTCATAGGTGGCGGTAAACCGTTCGGTTGTCATCGCAGACCTCCTCCGTCCCTGATCCAGCCGAAATAGTCATGGCTGCCCATCTGTCCGCCCTTGAGGGCAATCTCCAACCCGTCAGCGGCACCGCTGGCCTGTGCCGAACAGATCGCCGCCCCGGGGATCGTGGGGACAAGGGCCGACAGGGCAAAGATGCCCAACTCTCCGGTCACATGTCCCGATGTGTCACCCCCCGCCACCACCGCCCGGCGCAGCCCGGCCGTTGTGACCAGACGCAGCAGGATCCGGCCCAGCGCCCCGCCGATAGCCTCGTTCGCCTGCTCCATATCCGCAGCCTGCGCCCGAAGGGCCGCGACACGGGGGTCATCCGGGCCCTTGGCACTGTGCACCAGTGGGATGCGGCCCTCTGACAAGGCCAACAGGGAAGTCTTTACCGCGATATCCTCGGCCCGCGCCAGATCATCGGGAGAGCGGCAAACGGCAAGGGTGTCAAAGGCGATGCTGGCAAACCCATCCCCCTCAGCCCAGTCGATCTGATCGCGGGTGATGAGCGAGACAGAGCCTGCAACAACCGCCATGCTTTCGGTGCGCCCAAGCGAGGCCGGCGTCTGAACCGGTGGGATCTGACCAACCACCGCAAGGTGGGCCACAAGGGCATATTCAACCCCCTGAGAGCCGACGACAAACCGGCTTGCCTCCCGCCGTTCCCACAACAACTGGCCAACGACCGGTTCGTCCCGGGCGGTCATCATGTCCATCGTCCAGCCGCCCCATTGGCCTGTCAGGCGGGCGGCGGCGGCCTCCGGGTCTGCCTGCATCTCAAGATCAAGGCAGTGGAACGGCATGTCCGTCTGCCGGGCCAGATGTCGGGCCACGTCCGCCTCGTCCATAGGGGTGACAGGGTGGCGCGCCATGACGGGATGCCGGTCAAGGCGAAAGACCCCATCGGGCGTACCGGCAAACAGGTGCCCAAAGGCCTGAAAGCGGCGCATGGCAGGCGCAGCCAGCACCACCGGAATGGCGGACCGGCCGAACATTGCAGCCCCGATGTCCATCGCCCGGCCGATCGACCCGATATGAGGGGCGGAATCTAGGGTTGAGCATGTCTTGTAGTGGATCAGCCCTGCCCCGGTTTCGGCCAAAGTCGCGAAAAGGCTGGGCAAGTTTTCGTCCATCCAGTCAGGCGATTTCGTCCGGGCGAGCGTGGCGATCCCCACCCCTTTCACATCCGGGTAGCGGGCAAGCTGCTCGGCCGTTGGTGGCCCCAGGAAGAGGATCGAGGGCAACCCGCCGAAAGTCAGCACCTCCATCACCGCCGCCGCACCGGTGACATCGTCGCCCAGCCAGCCGATCAGCGGCGCCTCAGCACCCTTGGCTTTGACCTTATCCACCGTATACCCTTTTCCCAGCGTCATTTACGCCATTGCCATGCTGAGGAGGTTCTTCATGTCCACCCATCCGGACCCCGACCGCATTGTCCGGCGCAAGCTGTCGGACGAGGTGTTCGACCGGTTGAAGAGCATGATCCTTGACGGCACCCTTGTCCCCGGTGATCCGGTCCCGTCCGAGCGGGACCTGATGACCCGATTCAGCGTCGGCAGACCAGCCGTGCGAGAAGCGTTGCAGACCCTTCACAACCTTGGCCTGATCACCGTATCCCACGGCGAGCGTAGCCGGGTGAACGAGATCAGCCCGACCGTCGCGATCCAGCAGCTTGATGCCCTTGCCCCGTTCCTTCTGTCCGCCGCGCCCGAAAACCTCGAGCATCTGAAATCCGCCCGCAAGATGTTTGAGGTCGGCATGGCCAAGCAGGCGGCAGAGCGGCACCGGCCCGAAGACATCGCCGCACTTGAGGCCCTTCTGGAGACCCAATCGGGGCTTTTGGACCGGCCCAAGGACTTTATCCGCACCGATATGGCCTTTCACGCCCGCATCGTTGAGATCGGCGGCAATCCGATTGTCGCCGCGATGGCGGACGCCATGTTGAAATGGCTGTTTCACTACCACACAGCGCTTTTGCATTGGTCGGGGAACGAAGGCACCACCCTCAAGGAACATCGTCAGATTATCGACGCGATTGCCGCCTCTGACCCAGAGGCGGCGGGACAGGTGATGACGATGCATCTGGACCGGTCGTCTGAAAAGTACCGCTTTCATCGCTAGGCCAGATCCCGTTCGACGATGGCGAAGGGGGCAAGGGAAACGGTCGTTCCCCCAACCTCGAGCGATATCGCCTCGGCTGTGAGATTGGCGAGCCAGATGTTATCGGCGAGGGCCAAGGCGGCAACACGCTCAGGGTCGCTGGTCTGGCAGTGCCGCAAGGGCTGTCCGGCCAGTTGGGCAAGCCTGACAAGCAGATCGGCAAGCGGCGTGGACCTTTTCCCTGCCATCAGCCCACGCGGGCCGAACAGGGCAGAAGGCGTCCAGGACGCCACCCCGAACGGGGCGATAGCGGCGAGATAGCCAAGGGCAAAGGCCGCACCAAAGGCGGCGAAATGCCGTGGATCGGTCTCGGCCATGCAAAGGCGCTTGCCCTCTGGATTGGGCATGGTTCGCGAGCCGTAAGGGTTCTGCCGCATCGGGATTGAGGACAGCCCCAGCCGCAGGGGCCGCCCTTCGACGATCGCTTCGGCGGATTGCAGGATCCAGGGCAAGGCCGTCAGCGTCTGCATCACCGACCGGTCATCAGCGGCATGGACAATCGGGTTGGTCCCACAGGTCACGTAGTCAAGCGCCGCAACGGGGGGCCGTTTGCGATTGAGTTCGGTGAAATAAGACAGCATCCCACCGCCCCGTTCAATCCAGGGGAAAGCCCGCGCTACGGCAGCATGCACCTCCTCCAAGGGCGGACAGGCGGGCCAGGTGCTGCCGGGCGGTGTCGATTGGCGGTCAACAGAGGGGCAGACAAGAATCGAAGCCAGGTTGAGGCCAGCCGCATTGATCTGCCGGGCCAGCCCCCCGAACTCGGCGTCCAGATCGCCATCACAGCGGGCGGCGTATTCCAGATCGACGACCAGTCCCGTTGCCGCCTGAAGGGCTGCAAAGGCCGCCAGATCATCCTCGACCGGCCCCTCGGCTGCACCGGGATCAAGATGGGCCCAGATCCGGTTCGGGGCGAGGTGCTGCAAGGGTCCGGGCTCGTGCAGCGCCTGACGGGCTTCGGCAGCCGTCAGGACGAGGCTCAGCTCTGGCAGCTTCTTAAGGGAAATATCGCCCAATTCGACCGCCAGCGCAGTTTCGCCCTGACCCTCAGGTGTCCCCGAAAACGACAGGGCCACCGCCTGCTCAATCCCCTGCCCGGCTGGCAGGACATAAGGCCAGGGCAGCGCCAAAGGGCGGACGTAGGTCTTGAAAGAGGCGTCGGACCAGTTGCGCTGATCCTCCATCTCGAAGGTGTCGCCCTCAAACGCGCACCTGACGGTCAGGCCATTCTGATTATGGGTCAGCGACCTGATGTCCATGAAGGGTTGTTTGGGGTCGATGCGGGCCGGAAAGGCGCTGTCCTCTACCCGGCCGTCCGTATGCTCGACCCGGACCGGCAGGCCCGAGACCTGAACCGGATGCAGAACCGTAAAGCCGGCCCGGTTCGTTTCAAAATCCGCATCGGGCACCGCGACGCCGCGAAAGACAAGACTGGAGGGTGTTGCCTGCACCGACATGGCCGCCCGCAGAACCGGGCCGTTGCCATGGTAGATGGCCTGCCATTCGATTGTCAGGGCGGCTGCACTCTCAACGATGGTTTCGCCTTCGATGACGGGGGTCAGGGTGCCCCAATCCGCGTCGCGCACCGGAAAGGTGATGGCCCGGATCAGTTCGGTTCCGGCAAACCGGATGTCCGAAAGCCCCCCCTCCATCAAACAGAACGACAGTTGGCCCCGCCGGAAGGACCGCGCTTCGCCCGGCGGTTCGGTCGTTCCGAAAAGGGACAGAGCGTCTGTCATCACAGAACGCTCAGATCAATCGTCGATCCCGTCTCGGCGGACAGATAGGCGGCCTCGACCAGCTTGAGCGTTTCAAAATTGTCCCGGCCCGAGGTTTCGACGTTTTGCCCCGACAGGACGCTGTCAACAAAGTGCTGTTCGATCAGCGCCACGCTTTCCTGAATGTTGTGCCAGGGACGTTCCGCCCATTCCAGAAGCGGCGGGGACACGTCGCGGCGAACCTCTCCTGCGCTATTCTGGATCAGCAACTGGTAGCCGGTATCAAGGCGCAGAAACCCGGTCGATCCATCAATCTCAAGCACCGTTTCGGGGAATGTGACCGGGCGGCGCGGGCTGGCGTAGGAACAGTCAACGACGCTGGTCATGCCAGAGTGATGGGTCAGCAGCATGGTGGCCACATCCTCGCCCGCGATCCGGGGATTGATCCGGGCGGTGGTGGCCGCGATCCGCTCGACATCTCCCATCAGCGCGCGGGCGACATCAAGAATATGGATGCCAAGGTCCTGAATGATGAACCGTGGATCCGTCGCCAGATAGGGTTGGTTGGCATAGACGTCATAGTCGGATCGAAAACTGGCGCGACAAAAGAAAGGTGTCCCGATAGCGCCGCCCCGGACCGCCTCGATGACGGCGCGGACCGGGGACTGCCAGCGAAAGTTCTCGTGCACCATGAAGGTCTTGCCCGCCCTTTCGACCGCCGCGATCATGGCGCGGGCATCCTCAAGCGTGTCGGCAAGCGGTTTCTGGCAGATGACATGCAGGCCATTGGTGGCGGCAAGCTCCACCAGCGACCTGTGCGACGGGACGGTCGTGGCAATATCGACAAAGTCGAGGTCCTGTTCGGCCAGCATGCGGGCGGCATCGGAATAGAGGGCCGAGATGCCAAAGGCATCGCCGATGGCCGCCAGCCGCGCGGGATCACGGTCGCAGATGGCCACGATGTCGGCCCCCTGCGCCATGTTCCAGCCATGCATGTGGTTCACGGCGAAAAAGCCGCAACCGATCAATCCGCCCTTCAGCATCGTGTCTGGTCCTTAGGTGATGCGCTGGATGCTTGCTGCGATCTCATCAGGTTCGAACACGCGTTTCCAGTCATCCCGCATCAGGACCGGTTTGCCGAACTTGATGGCAAGGTTGCAGGCGTCCGAAAACACGCCGTTGATATGGCCAAAGGTGACGGCGGCCAGAATGTTCATGTGACCCAGCAGGAAATCCCGCGCGGCCTCTTCCGGCACGCCCCGGCTGACAACCTCGTCCATCGCCTCCTTCATCACGGCAAGCAGCGACGCGACGACGGTTTCGGACAGCCCCGGCTCGAGCAGGGCCATCTGTTCGACGGTCACGCGGTGCGATCGGACGACGGGGGCGTAGATTGCCTTGCCGACCTTCTCGCCAAGGTCATAGTGCTCTTCTGGCCCTTGCATCAGGGCGTTCACGATCCCCTGCTTGGCCGCGATCCCGCCAAAGTGATCGTTGCGACCAGCCTCGGTGTCTTCGTCGTTGAAGATCGGGGGATGGCAAGGGTGGGTGACAAAGTAGGTGACATCGGCCCGTTCGGGCAGGTGCCCTGCAAAGGGGCCCGCCGCATCAAGGCAAATGACCATGGCGCCTGATTCCACCTTGTCGATAATGGCCGCGGCCACCGCCCGGATCGCCGTGTCGGGAACCGCCAGAAGGACCACTTCAGCCCCCTTCAAGGCATCTTCGGCCGAGACGCAGTCGACCCCGATCGCCTCTTTCAGACGGGCCTGCCCGGCTGGCGAAATCTCGACGTGGGCCACGTCGAAATCGGTTTCCGTCAGGTTGCGAGAGCAGCGCACGCCCATTTTGCCCCCGGCACCGAACACCGCTATTTTAGTCATCTTGGTCGCTCCTGGAATTCAACTGGTATGATGACATCATAAGTTGGCACAGAAAGTCAATTGACCCCGCATGTCAGACTGCAATGCCTCTCTTCCAAAGGCCTGCGATATGATCGCCAACCCTAAGCGCCTGGGCCGCCACGGTCAGCGCCGGGTTGAGCGCTGCGGAAGAGGGGAAGAAACCAGCATCCACGACATACAGGTTGGGGTGGTCATGCGCCCGGCAAAGCGGAGTGAGCGCCGACAGGCCCGGGTCTGTCCCCATCCGAACCGTCCCGCATTGATGCGAGGGCGCCTCGATCCCAAAACTGTGGCGCAGCACAAGGGGAAAGCCGATCTGTCGAAGCAGCGTTCGCACATGACGCACGAACCGGTCATGCCCCGCGGTGCCGCCGGGCCGGTAATCCACCTCTACCCCTCCATTCTCCATCAACCGCACCCGGCTGTCGCGGTTTGGCAGGTCCTCGGACATGGTGAGAAAGTCGACGCTGTGCCGCCCCAACCAATTCGCCGCCCATTTCGGTGCAACAGGATAGGCCGAGCGGATCATCGGCCCCCCGATATTGCCCAACATCTGGATATTCCCCCGCGCCGACCCGTCCCCCGGTATCCCGCGGTAGAAGTCGTTGATGGACAAGGTCTTGGGAAACCGGGTGTTATTGGGGCGCAGAGGCCGGACCCCCATCAGCCCGGTCAGGTGATGGTTCATCAGATACCGCCCCACCACCCCGGACCGGTTGGCCAGCCCGTTCGGGTGCGTCTCGCTGGCAGATCGCAGCAGGATGAGGGCCGAGTTGATGGCCCCCGCACTCAGGACAAACAACGGGGCCTCGATCCGGATGACCTCACCACCACGCTGGATTTCCGCGGCAACGATCCGCAGGCCGTCAGGGTCCGAGATCAGGCGCATGACCTGCGCCCCGGTCCATAGGGTAACATCGGGGTGGCGCAACAAGGGCCGCAGAATGCGGGTATCGGCATCGCCCTTGGCATCAAAGCGGCAGGCAAAGGCATCACAGGTCCCACAGCGCTGACACCGCCCGCCCGGGCCATAATCGACGGCCGACGGCATATGAAACGGCCGCAATCCCGCCCGGCCAAGCCTTTCGGCCATATCGGCGATCACCGGCTCGTGCGGGATCGGGGCATGGGCAAAGGGCGCGGCGCGTGGCGGTTCTGTCGGGTCCTGCCCCGCCTGCCCCCTGACGCCAAACAGCCGCTCGGCTGCGTCATAGTGGGCCTCAAGGTCGCTATAAGTGACCGGCCAAGCCGGTGAGGTCCCTTCGTCCGTCGACTGCTGAGCAAAGTCGTCCGAGCGAAAGCGGAACATGGCCGTGCCATAGAACTTGGTATGTCCGCCAACAAAGTAATACTGCCCCGGCCGATAGGCGCGACCGGTCGAATCCTGCCATTCGTCCTGCGTGCGATAGCGGTTCTGAAGGAAGACGGCGTCGGGATCGGCGTTTTGCGCCTCGCGCGGAAGGGCCTCGCCCCGCTCAAGGATCAGCACCTTCGCCCCGGTGCCGACAAGCCGGTGGGCGACCGAGGCCCCTCCGACGCCGGACCCGATGATCACGACATCCGGCTTGATCGTTGTTGTCATGGCGACCCCTCATCCCTCGCCGGGATTGAGACTGATGTAACCGGCTTTCGCAATAGGGCCGTGGCACCATTGCCCGAAAACCAGGGCGCGCTTGCCATGGTCAGAGGATGGCCAAGCCGCTAGTATCTGGCCAGCCAATATTGCCAGTCCTGAAGGCCCCGAATGACCCCGATCCTCTATTCCTTTCGCCGCTGCCCCTACGCCATGCGAGCGCGACTGGCGCTGGCGGTGTCGGGCCAACTTGTCGAACTGCGCGAGGTGTCTTTGAAGGCCAAGCATCCGGCCTTTCTGGCCGCGTCGGCCAGTGGCACAGTGCCCTGCCTCGTCACGGAGGAGGCGACGTTGGACGAAAGCCTCGACATCATGATCTGGGCCTTGCAGAAGAACGACCCCGAAGGCTGGCTGACCATGCCGCAGGCGGGCCGGGACTGGATCAGCCGGGCGGATGGCCCGTTCAAGCAGGCGCTGGACCGGACAAAATATGCGACCCGCTATGCTGACGCGGATCCGGCAGAAGAACGGGTAAAGGCGGCTGGCTTTCTGGCCGATCTGGAGGCTCAGCTGTCAGACTGGATCTTCGACAGGCCAACACTGGCGGACTTTGCCATCCTTCCCTTTGTCCGGCAGTTCGCCTTCATCGACAAGACGTGGTTCGACGCCCAGCCCTGGCCAAGGTTGCAGGCATGGCTGGAACGGTTCCTATCCTCGGACCAATTTGACCGGATCATGCCGAAATACCCGATCTGGGACGAGGCTGACGAGGCGATCCTGTTTCCCTGACGACATCAGCCGGAAGGAAACGCGGCTGGGATCAGGCCAAATTGACGGACACATATAACTGGCCGAACATGCCAGATGGACGCCCGAAAGGAATATTGATGGATCATTCGACCCCGAACCTGCCCTCTCGTGATTTCGATCTTACAAGGGACTTCTACGCCGGGATCGGCTTTGTCGAAGTGTTCCGCAACCACGACTGGCTTATCCTGAACCGTGGGCAAATTGTTCTGGAGTTCTTTCCGCATCCCACCCTTGACCCGGCGCAAAGCTGGTTCAGTTGCTGCCTTCGGCTTGATGATGTGGATGGGTTCTTTTCGGAATGCAAAGCCGCTGGCATTCCTGAAACAACCACCGGCCACCCGCGCGTCCACGCGCCCTCGGCGACGCCTCACGTCTATATGGGGGCGCTTTTGGACCCGGACGGGTCCTTGCTACGGTTTATCCGCAACTAGCAGTGTCGGGTCTGTGCCAGCCTTGGGACAAATCGCGGTCAAGCGGACCAACGGTTGCGACGGCGCAACTTAGGTCTCGCCAGCCGCCGCGCCTGTCACGCCATGCTCGGTCACCAATACGGATTGGGCCACGAGGTAGGCGGGCGTTTCCGTCTCCATGAAAGCCACGTCGCAGGCATCGCGCCCCACAGCCACAACGACCGCGGCATCGGCGCTGCACATGCCCGTGGCATCGACAATCCGCCATGCCCCGTCCAGCCAGACCTCGGCTACCGCATGAAAGTCCGGCGGCTCAACCGCCGCCCCATAGACCGATGCGTAGCGGGCGGGAATCCCGGCTGCGCGGCACAGGGCACAGACCATATGGACAAAGTCCCGGCAGACCCCTTCGCGTGTGGCAAAGGTGTCCAGAACCGTCGTCGCTGCATTTGAACTGGCGGGAACGTAGCGCATTTCTTCGGCTACCCAATCGCGGATGGCGGCGACCTTGGCCCCGCCCGGAAACTCTCCAAACCGGCTTTCGACGAAGGACAGGAACATGTCCGACTGGCAGTAGCGCGAGGGGCGCAGGTGGGTCACAGCCTCGCTTGGCAAGGCATGAAGAGGGGTCGGGGGAAGCGACTCAAGAGGCAGCGCCGTTCGGCTGACATTAACCTGGGCCCGATACCGCAGACGCATTGTGGGAACCGTAACACTGGCCCAAACCCGCTGCCCGACCCCGCATTCCGCACCGATCCGGTGCACAGTTGCATCCTCGACCTCGAGGGTATGGGTTAGGACGCGCTGCCCTTCGGTCTCGGCCGCCTCAAGGGTCAGCAGGACCATCGGATCGGTTCCGAGGGCATATTCCATGGTGACGTCAATATCGATGAGAATGGGATGTCCAATCGCCGTTTGCTTTGGGGTGAGGCGGGCGCATGGCTGCCCCAGTGTGCCGACTGTCCTCTATCGACCTGTGAACAACGCTCTCGTCAAGGCCATGCTTTACAAAGGTGGAGAATTATAGCCGGCGCCCACGGGAATACCGATGAAGCCGCTGAGAAAGGCATGCGCCCGGCATGACAGGGTCACCTTCTACATGGTCGGGAATGCGTGGCCGGAGCCCCGGCGAAACAGGCGGTGGTCGCCCGGCCAGCTTGTTTCAGCGGGACGGATCTGGCTTGGGTTATTCTGGGTTTCTTCACTTTTGATAGACAGAAACATGCATCTTGCTCGATGCATCGAAGGGCCGACGGTCCCAGCCTCCCCAGCGGTCCCGCAAGGATAGGCCGGCAAGGCGGGCCATCAGGTCCATTTCGCTGGGCCAAGCATAGCGCATGGGCAGCGGCACCATCCGAACCCCGTCCTGGGTGATGCGGATGCGCTGAAACTCAAGCAGCTGACGCACCGGGTCGTGCAGCGCCGCCTCAAGCCAGACCTTGGTCATATCAAGCCGCTTGGTCTGAACCCTCTGGCCATCGGCAAAACCGCTATGATCAGGCACGAAGGTCTCGACGAGGAAGGTGCCCCCTTCGGTCAGCCGCTGGGCGACATTGGCACAGCAGCGCACCTGCGCCTCCTGACTGAGCAGGTTGAAGAAGGTGTTGAAGACCAGAAAGACATGATCGAACGGCCCGTCGATGGCCACGTCGGCAAAGTCTCCAATGACCACCTCAATGGCTTGCCCCCCCGGCTTTGCGCGCAGCTTTTCGACCATTAGTGGCGAGCCTTCGATGCCCGAAACATCATGGCCAAGCGCAACAAGGGGCAGCGCCATCCGCCCAGTGCCGATTGCCAGCTCCAGAATGCGGCCATGCCCGGCCAGCTCCGAGATAAGAGCCACGGACTCGGCCGTCGTTCCGGGGTCATGCAGGGCGTCGTAATCCTCCGCATTCAGTGTGCCAAAGGTGGTCTCGTCAAAGCCTTCCATGATCCCCTCCGCTCCTCCGGCAAAGATTAGCGGACGGATATCACGTTGGCGAGGGCGGCGCCGGGTCTCAGACCTCGATCGGTTCAATGAGCATGGGACCGCTAGCACGGTTCGAGTTTACCTCGGTCCCGACGCGGTGAAAGCGTAGGGCGTCTTCCGGTGCGGCCTTCATCAAGACGGCAGCCCCCTTGCCCGCCTCACCCAGCCAGAGTGGCCAGTCGACGGCATCAAGCACGACCGGCATCCGGTGGTGAATGCGCGACATGGACTGGTTGGCCCCGGTCGTCACCACCGCACAGGTCGTCAGAGCCTGGCCGTCGCGTTCCCAGGTCTGCCAGACCCCGGCAAAGACCAGCGGTGCGCCATCTGACCGGGTGATGTACCAGGGCAGACGGGCCTTCTCCTCGGTCACCATCCATTCGTAGAACCCCGTTGCCACGATCAGGCATCGGCGTTCGCGGGCCGCGGCGCGAAAGGCGGGCTTTTCGGCAATCGTCTCGGCCCGGGCGTTGATCAGAAGGGGGCCGTCGTTGGGCGCCTTGTACCAGTGGGGCACAAAGCCCCAGCGCATGGGGCGCAACCGGCGGGTCCCCTCGTCCGACTGGACGACATGGATCTGAACCGTCGGACAGACGTTGTAGTTGGGCACATCGGGCAGGTCATTGGCAGGCACTGCTTCGAACATCTGCGCCATCGCGTCATGGGGCAGAGTGATTGCCATACGTCCACACATCGGCCAGCCCCCTCGATCCTATCCGTCCCGATCTCAGCCTAGCGGACCGCAGCATCGCGGGCCAGACCATCGACGCTTCAAACCCGCGTCCCTCGACGGCACCTGTTCACAGTGTTCACAGTTGTCCTCTTAGGTTCGAAATCCGTGGGCGGGCCACCATCTCCGCTTGCCTATTGAATCATGTGGTCATGTTGCCGAACACGACGCCCACTCCCCCTCCTAACGAAAAAGGGCGCGCCCCGAAGGACGCGCCCCATCCGGTCGCCTTTGGCGACCTTACTTCATCGTGATGCGGCCGTCGGTGTAGGGGGTATAGGGCCCCTGCGCCTGCATGTACTCAATCACCACATCAGCCAGGTCGGGGCCAAAGTCATAGGCGTTCTCGGCATCGCGGAACATGGCATAGCCGTCGCCCCCGTTGCGCACAAAGTTGTTGGAGACCACGCCGTAGGTCGCGGCCGGGTCAATGGCTGCCCCGCCCACCATGATGTCGCTGATCCGGCTTCCCGGCTCCATGCTCAGATCGACGGTAAAGGTCATGCCCGCCACCTGCGGGAACCGGCCAGAGCCGTCCTCGTGCTGGCTTGCCCCGTTCTCGAGCGCGTCGATCATCGCCTGACCGCTGACAAAGAAGGTCGACAGCGTGTTCTGGAAAGGCAGCACCGTCAGGATCTCGCCTTTGGTGACTTCGCCCGCGTCGATGTTGGCCCGGATCCCACCCGAGTTCATGAACCCGATCTGGATGCCCTGATCGGCAACCCGCTCAAGCATGGCGTCTGCAATCAGGTTCCCGCCCGAGCATTCCATCTGGCGGCAGACGGCCCGGTCGCCGACGATCATGTCGACGGCCTCGGCCACGACCTCGTTGCGGATCTCGTCCAGCGGTGCGGCCAGTTCGGCAACCCGGGCGACAGATGCGGCATCCTCAGTGACAGAGGCGTCCATGATGATCGGTTCGCCCACGGCCTCGGTGATGACGCCGTTGTCGTCAAAGGTCACGTTCAGCTCGCCCAGGAACTTGCCGTAGGCATAGGCCTGCACGATGGCCGTGTCGCCGACCATGATCGGATAGGGGCCCTTCGCGCCTTCGATGGTGTTGGACAGAAGGCTGTTGTCATGGCCGCCAACGATGACGTCGACGCCAGTGGGGCCCTCTGCGACCCGCGTGTCCACATTCAGGCCAGAGTGGCTGAGCACGATGATCTTGTTCACGCCTTGGGCGGTCAGGGCATCGACCTGGGCCTGCACGGCAGCAACCGGATCAGAGAAGGTGACATTGGGTCCGGGGCTGGCCAGTTCGGCGGTGTTTTCCGGGGTCAGGCCGATCAGACCGATCCGCTCACCGCCTCGCTCGATGATGACCGATTTCTGAATTGCATCAGCAAGCATCTCTTCGCCTGCAAAATCGGCATTCGACATAAGCATCGGGAAGCTGACCGAATCGACAAAGCCGCGCAGAACCTCGGGGCCATCGTCGAATTCGTGGTTACCCACCGTCATGGCGTCATAGCCCATCAGGTTCATGAACTCGGCCGCCATCGCGCCCTTGTAGTAGGTGTAGAACAGGGTGCCCTGGAACTGGTCGCCCCCATCCACAAGGATGGAGTTGTTGGACCGGGCCCGTGCTTCCTGAACAGCCGTGACAAGGCGGGCCGAGCCGCCAAAGCACTCTCCGGCCGTGTTATCCTCGGCGGAACAGCCTGAGTCGAACGCGCTGATCGGCTCAAACCGGGCGTGGAAATCGTTGGTGTGTAAAATGGTCAGCGAATAGTCGGCAGACGCTGCCCCGGCGCAAAGCGCAAGCGCGCAGGTCGAGGCCAGAATACGTGCAGTCATGACGGGATCCCCCGGTATGGTCTGAATTGTGACAGCTTGGTCTGCAATTGTCCGGCTGTCAAAGCGATCGCTGCCGCTTGGTCGCAGGTCTTCGCGACGGGTTCATGACGGACCGCATCTTGACCCTGTTACCGGGGCGCTGCATGAGATGGGTATGATGATTTACAAACTCCTCCTCGCGTCCGAATGGGCCGATCTGCAGGCCAAGGGGCAAACAGCAGGTGCCCCCATCGACCTGGCCGACGGTTATGTCCATCTGTCGACAGGCGATCAGGTTGCCGAGACGGCGGCAAAATACTTCGCCGATATCAGAGGGCTCGTCCTGCTGGCCATCGACGATGGCCCGCTTGGCGCAGACCTGAAATGGGAACCCTCGCGCGGCGGGGCACTGTTTCCACACCTATACCGGGAACTGCGGCTGACCGATGTGGGCTGGCACCACGTGCTGGTGCTGCAAGACGGCGCACACCGGTTTCCGCCCCTCGCATGAGGGCGCTGACCACCCTTGGCCTCGCCGCCCTGCGCAGGTTCGACCCGGAACAGGCGCATGGGCTGGCGCTGACGGCGCTCAACGCGGGGCTTGGCCCACGCTCGGGCGCGGTCAGCACAGCGCGGCTGCGCACCGTGCTCGCAGGGCTGGATCTGCCCAATCCCGTCGGGCTGGCGGCAGGTTTTGACAAAAACGCCGTGGCGCTGAAGGCGCTTGGCCAAAGCGGCTTTGGCTTTGTCGAGGTTGGGGCTGCCACACCCCGGGCCCAGCCCGGCAATCCCAAACCAAGGCTGTTTCGGCTGACCGAGGACGCGGGCGTCATCAACCGGTTCGGCTTCAACAACGACGGGATGGAGGCGATCGGGGCGCGGCTAGCGGGCCGCCCTGCCGGTCAGATCGTGGGTCTGAACCTCGGGGCCAACAAGGACAGCGCGGACCGGGCGGCGGACTTCGCAACGGTGCTGGCCCATTGCGCGGCACATCTGGACTTTGCCACCGTCAACGTCTCCTCCCCCAACACCGAACGACTGCGCGACCTTCAGGGCAAAGCCGCACTGGGTGCCCTTCTGGCCGGCGTGCGGGATGTCAACGATGGGCTGCCGCGGCCCTTGCCCATCTTCCTCAAGATCTCGCCGGACCTGACAGAGGCAGAGCTTGAGGACGTGGCCGACGTCGCCGAAGCGGCGGGCATCGCCGCCATTGTCGCCACCAACACCACCCTGTCGCGCGATGGACTGGCCAGCGCCAACAAGACCGAGGCCGGCGGGCTTTCAGGCCAGCCACTATTTGAAAAATCGACCCGGGTGCTGGCGCGACTGTCATCGCTGACGACGCTCCCCCTGATCGGGGTGGGCGGGATCGGCAGCGCCGAGCAGGCCTATGCCAAGATCCGGGCCGGGGCCAGCGCAGTGCAGCTTTATACAGCGCTTGCCTACAAGGGGCTTCACCTCGTCGACGACATCGCCCACGGACTGGACGGGTTGCTGGCAAGGGATGGCTTTGCAACGGTGGCCGATGCCGTTGGGACAGGCCGCTCGGACTGGCTCTGACACCTTAGCCGCGCAACTCCCCCCTCATCTCGCCAAAAATATCCTCGGGGGGAAGGGCCGCAGGCCCGTGGGGGGCAGACAGCCCCCCTGCCACCACCACCAGCTCAGGCGACGGCTCGTTCGAGGGCGGGGTAACGCAGGCCAAGTGTGACGGCACGGGCCACGAAGCTGATCAAAAGGGCGATCCACAGGCCATGGTTGCCAAAGGCGGCCAGCAGGAACGGGGCAAGGGCAAAATAGATCAGGGCCGAGACGACCATCATGTTGCGCATGTCGCGGGTTCGGGTCGCCCCGATAAAGATGCCGTCCAGCATCCACGCCGCACAGCCCACCAGCGGTGCCGCCACCATCCAGGGCAGGAACGCGCGGGCCGCCTCGCGGACCTCGGGGGCTGTCGCCATCAGGTCGATGATCGCGCCGCCCCACAGGGCAAAGGCCAGCGCCATGGCGGCACAGGCCGCAGCCCCCCAAAGGCTTGCCAGCACCGCCCCACGGCGCAGCACGGGCAGGGCGCGGGCGCCAACGGCCTGGCCAACGATCGCCTCGGCGGCGAAGGCAAATCCATCCAAGGCATAGGCCGTGATGTGCAGGAACTGCAGCAAGACCTGATTGGCGGCCAGGCGCACATCGCCCAGACCCGCCCCAAAGAACAGGAAGCTGACGAAAATCGCCTGCAACAGGACCGACCGGATCAGGATGTCGCCGTTCACGCTGGCCATCCGGCGCAAACGCGCGGCGTCCAGAATGCGCTCGACATCCCGCCATGCCCGGCCGCGAAAGGCCGCCCGGCACATCCAGAGACCCAGCAAAAGGCCCGACCATTCCGCCAGAAAGGTCGCAAAGGCCACGCCCTGCACGCCCCAGCCCAACCCCAGCACGAACCACAGGTCCAGGATCACGTTCAGACCGTTCATCCAGACCTGGATGACCAGCACAGCGCGGGTGCGTTCCTTGGCGATCAGCCAACCGGTTATGCCGTAAAGGGCGATAGCGGCGGGGGCTGACCAGATGCGGATGCCCATATAGGCCCGGGCCAGTCCTTCGACCTCGGCGCTGGCCGGCGACACCCGGAAGCCCAGCATGAACAGCGGAACCTGCAATGCAATCATCGCGGCCCCTGCCCCCAACCCGATCAGCAGGACCCGGCTCAGCAGGGCGGACACCTCGGCGGTGTCCCCGGCCCCATGGGCCTGGCTGGCCAGCCCCGTTGTTCCCATGCGCAAAAAGCCAAAGATCCAATAAAACGCAGTCAGGATGATCGCACCGATCCCCACCGCCCCGATGGGGGCGGCCTCGCCCAACTGGCCAACAACGCCTGTGTCCACCGCCCCGAGGATCGGGACAGTCGCGTTCGACACCACGATGGGCAGGGCAATGGCCAGGACCCGTCTGTCGGTCGGCAGGATCGCGTCAGACATCTGTATCCGGCATCAGGAAATGCCCGGTGGCCTGGGCAAAAAGCCGGGCGCGGTTGTCCTGCCAGGCCTCGACATGAACACTGGCAAAGCGCCGCCCCGAGCGGTTTACCCGCGCTCGCGCATAGGCATCGCGCGGCAGGCCCGAACGAAGATAGTCGACCGTGAAGTCGATGGTCTTGGGCAGCCGCACGAGCGGCAAGGCCGGATTTGCGGGCTTTGCACCTTCGGGCGGGAGGCCTGCCGGGGAAACTGCAGCAGGCCGGTGCTCCATCTCGTCCCAGATCATCGCCCAGCTTAGTTCGATGATGGCCGCAACCTCGAGGAAGGCCGCCGTGGCGCCGCCATGCAAGGCCGGGATCATCGGATTACCGATCAGCTTGTCGTCGAAAGGCAGGATTGCCGTAAGCTCGTCCCCCCTGCGATCAAACCGGATGCCAAGGAACTGAATATAGGGCACACCGCCGACCAGCGCCTGAAGAGCCGCATCTCGCCGCTGCTTTACAACCTGGACAGGCTCAGGACGCTTCATGTCATTTCTTTCCCGGCGGGGTGGGTCAAGACCCACCTTACGACGCAGCGCAATGTGACCAATCTTGCGGTCATTTCGGCAATTCCACGGTGAATGTGCCGGTGGCGGTCGCAACAGGTCTGCTGTCGTCCTCATCCACCGCCACCGCCCGGACAAAGGCAACACTGCGGGTCATGTGGTAGCACTCCGCGCGGGCCGAAATCCGCTGCCCCGGTGTCGCCGGTCGCATATAATCGATCCGCAGATCAAGCGTTGCCGTCCCCAACGGCCCGGCCGGATGGGCCATGACAGCCGCACCGCCACAGGTATCCATGAGCGCCGAGACAGCCCCACCGTGAATGACGCCTGTCTCCGGATCGCCAACCAGCTTGGGGTCATAGGGCATGGACATCACGGCCTGTCCTTCGGCGATCTTGTCCATGGCCATTCCCAGGGCACGGCTATGGGGAAGGGCTACGACGAACGCCTGGGCCAAACGCTGGCGCAGTGCTTCGGCCTCTTGCTTGGTTTTGTCGGCCAATGTGCCTCGCCCCTTCTCATGGTCGCCTCACCATTCCCCTCTTGGGGGTCCTTCGCAAGGCCAAAGCCGCCCGCCGCAATGCGAAGCTGTTGCCCAGAACTCAAAGCCCGACTAGATTCAAACGGAGGAGAATGTGTATGTCCGACACCCGTTTGTCATTCAAGGAAATGTGTGCGCGGTTCGACGTAACGCCGCGCACATTGCGGTACTACGAGTATATCGAGCTCCTCGCCCCCGAGCGGGACGGAAGAGCGCGGTTCTACGGCCCCCGCGAACTGGCACGCATGACCCTTATCCTGCGCGGCCGGCGCTTTGGGTTTGCCCTTGAAGACATTCGCCAGTGGCTTTTGATTTACGAGCACGAAGGCACCCAAGCGCAGATGCACGCCTGGATAGACCTGGCCGACCGCCAGCTTGCCGAACTGGCCGAACAGCGGCGGCAACTGGATGAGACAATGCAAGAGTTGCGCAAACTGCGTGATGAGACGGCCACCACCCTGAGCTAGCCGTTGGGGGCACCAGCCCCGATACAGGCTAACCTTTCGTCACCCCAAAAATGACGCGGCGTTTTGTTTACGTTAACGTCACCTTTACTTGTATGCTGGCTGCAAAAGCTTCACCCTGCAAAGCGAACCGTTGCTCAAGAGGGCATGCGCATGACGACGCCAACGACGAACCTGACCATCCGCGAGATGTGCGACACTTTCGATGTCACACCACGAACCCTGCGCTTTTACGAATCCAAAGAACTTTTGTTCCCGGTACGCGACGGGACGAAACGATACTTTACCAAGCGCGATCGCGCCCGGCTCAAACTGATCCTGCGGGGCAAACGCTTCGGCTTCAGCCTGGAAGAAATCCGGCAGTTGCTGGAACTCTATGACATGGAGGATCAGAAGACGACGCAGTTGGCCAAGACCTTTGAGCTGGCCCAAGTCCACCTGGCCGAGATGGAAGCCCAGAAAGCCGAACTCGAAGAAGCGATATCCGAACTCAAGATTCAGATCGACTGGGGCGCCAAGGAGCTTGAACGCCTGAAAAAGCAGACGTCCGCCGCCTGACATTGACAAAGCCCCCCCTCTACCCACGCCCGCCCCACCAAAGGGAGACCCCGAAATGCCTAGCTACACAGCCCCCGTCAAAGACATGCAATTCATCCTGCACGATCTGCTGGATGTGAGCGCCCAGGACATTCCCGGCTTTGCCGACCTGGACCGCGATTTCACAAGCGCCGTGCTGGAAGAGGCCGGCAAGATCGCCACCCAGGTTCTCGCCCCGCTCAACGCGGTTGGCGACCGTGAAGGCTGCAGGCTGGAAAATGGTGTGGTGCGGACGCCAACAGGCTTCAAGGAAGCCTACAAACAGGTCTGCGAAGGCGGCTGGCCAGGGCTGGATTGTGATCCTGAATACGGTGGACAGGGGATCCCTTACGTCTTGCATTCGGCCGTGGGCGAGTTCTTCAGCTCTGCCAACATGGCGTTTCAGGTCTATAACGGGCTGACGCACGGTGCGGTGTCGGCGATCAATGTACACGCTACCGCCGAACAGAAGGCCCGCTTCCTGCCGCGGATGATTACCGGCGAGTGGACCGGGACCATGAACCTGACCGAGCCGCAATGCGGCACTGACCTCGCGCTGATGCGGACAAGGGCAGAGCCGCAGGGCGACGGCAGCTACCGGGTGACGGGTCAGAAGATCTTCATCTCTGGCGGGGAACAAGATCTGTCCGAGAACATCATCCACCTCGTCCTCGCCAAGATCCCCGGCGGGCCCGACGGCATCAAGGGCGTATCCCTGTTCATCGTGCCAAAGTTCCTCGTCAACGAAGACGGGTCGCTGGGCGCGCGCAACGGCGTGTCAGTGGGATCCATCGAGGAAAAGATGGGGCTGCACGGCAATGCGACCTGCGTGATGAACTACGACGGCGCTGTGGGCTACCTGCTTGGCGCAGAGCACAAGGGCATGCGGGCCATGTTTACCATGATGAACGAGGCGCGGCTGGCCGTCGGACTGCAGGGCTATGCCCAGGCGGAGGTCGCGTACCAGAACGCCGTAGCCTATGCCAACGACCGGCTGCAGGGCCGCGATGTGACGGGGGCGAAGTACCCGGAGAAATCCGCCGACCCGATCATCGTACACCCCGATATCCGCCGCAACCTGATGGACCAGAAAAGCTTTGTCGAAGGCGCCCGTGCGCTGGCGCTTTGGGGCGCGCAGCTGATCGATCGGTCCCACAGGCTTGACGACAAGGAGGCCGATGGCCTGATTTCGCTGATGATCCCGGTGATCAAGGGCTTTCTGACCGATAAGGGCTTTGAATATTCAGTGGCAGCGCAGCAGGTCTATGGCGGTCATGGCTATATCGAGGAATGGGGCATGTCCCAGTTCGCCCGGGATGCCCGGATTGCCATGATCTACGAGGGGGCCAACGGCATTCAGGCGCTGGACCTCGTCGGCCGCAAGCTGGGCCTTGATGGCGGCAAGCACGTCATGGCGTTCTTCGAGATGGTGGAGACCTTTATCAAGGAGAATGAAGGGGATCAGCGGCTGAAGGCCGATTTCCTCGACCCTCTCAAAGCAGCGTCGAAGGACTTGCAGGCGGCGGGCCTCTACTTCATGCAGAACGGAATGAAGACGCCGAACAATGCCTTGGCGGGATCCTATGATTTCATGCACATGATGGGGCACGTCTGCTTTGGCCTGATGTGGGGCCGAATGGCAAAGGCGGCCTATGCGGCGCTCGATGAAGTGAAAGCGGACAAGGCGTTCTACGAGACCAAGATCGCCACCGGGCGCTACTACATGGCGCGCCAGTTGCCCGCGACCACGATGCACCTGGCCCGGATCAACAGCGGGGCAGATACGGTCATGGCGCTGGAGGCTGCCAATTTCTGAACAGGGCGGTGGGTCATGACCCACCTTACTTTGCCATCCGACCGGAGGATACGATGCCGAAACGCTTGCGCCTGACACGCCGATTTCCTGTTGCCATGACAGAGGATGGATATCGTCGGCTCAAGCGTTTTGCCGCCGAGGCAGGCCTTGATGAAGGTGAGGCGCTGTCCTTCTTGTTCGAAAACTTCGACAGCGTGATCGATGCAGACACCTTTGGCCACCGCTTGCGCTTGTTCAATGCAGAGTTGGAGGCGCGCAAGAAATGAGCCCTCGCACGCATATCGGATCGCGCCGCCTCCGGCGGGAGTATTTCGACCGGAGCGAATGGTCAGGACAGCTCCACCCCGATCCGGGCCGAGTGTTCCCCGGGCCCGGGGGCGCTTCACGGCGGATCGGGGCTTCGCTCCGTGCGGTCATCGGCTCTCCAGCCTGTACCGCAGCATGGACGATGAATGACCTTGATTAAGGATTGGTTGATGTAAGACCCTGCTGCTTCGCTTCGTTCCAAATACTCAAAATCTCCTGTCCGCTAAGGGCAGTCCCGCGAAAGGGGTTACGACATGACGATCAGATTGCACTGCTTTGGAGAGAGCGGGAATGCCTATAAGGCCGCTCTGACACTGACCCTTGCCGGTGCGGAGTGGGATCCTGTCTACGTCGATTTCTTTAACGGCGCGACGCGAAGCCCGGAGTTCCGCGCCCTGAACATCATGGGCGAAGTGCCCGTCATGGAAGATGGCGATCTGGTCCTGACCCAATCGGGGGTCATTCAGGACTATGTCAGCTCAAAAACGGGCAAGCTGGGAGGCCGGTCGGCTGCGGAACGCCGCGATGTTCTGCGCTGGATGTTCTTTGATAATCACAAGGTGTCCGGTGTTGCAGGCCCCTTGCGCTTCAACATGAACTTTCTGCCCGAGGACAAGCGCAGCGCCGAGGTCAACGGGTTTTTGTCAATGCGCCTGACGTCGGCGCTGAAGGTCATGGATGCCGCCCTGGCCGGACACGACTGGCTGACCGGGGCCGAGCCGACCATCGCCGATCTGGCCTGTTGTGGATACCTGTTCTACCCCGAGCCTTTTGGCTTTGACCGCAAGGCCTTTTCCAATGTCGACCGCTGGCTCGACGCGATTGCCGCCCTGCCCGGTTGGAAACACCCCTATGATATGATGCCCGGCTCGCCTGCCGACCGCGCCTGAAGGAGGACCCCATGTCTGACGCTTATATCTATGACACCGTCCGCACCCCCCGGGGCAAGGGCCGCCCTGATGGCAGTCTGCACGAGGTGACCTCCGTCCGCTTGTCGGCAGCGGTTCTGAACGCCCTCAAGGACCGCAACGGCCTGGAAGGTCACGCTGTCGAGGATGTCATCTGGGGCAATGTCACCCAGGTCGGCGAGCAGGGCGGCTGCCTGGCACGGACGGCTGTTCTGGCCTCGGATCTTGACCAGTCGATCCCTGGCCTTGCCATCAACCGCTTTTGCGCCTCGGGGATGGAGGCCGTCAATCTGGCCGCCAACCAGGTCCGTGGCGGCGCGGGCGAGGCCTATATCGCGGGTGGCGTCGAAATGATGAGCCGGGTTCCGATGGGATCGGACGGTGCTGCCATTGCCGCCGATCCGTCGGTCGCCATGGACACATATTTCGTGCCCCAGGGCATCAGCGCCGATATCATCGCCACCGAGTACGGGTTCACCCGCGACGAGGCGGACCAGTTGGCCGTTGAAAGCCAGCGCCGCGCCAAGGCGGCCTGGGACGACAACCGCTTTGCAAAGTCCATGATCACCGTCCGCGATCAAAACGGCCTGCCGATCCTGTCGACCGACGAATACATGCGTCCGCAGACCGACATGCAGTCTCTTGGCGCCCTAAAACCCGCTTTCAAGGACATGGGCGAAGTGATGCCCGGCTTCGACAAGGTCGCCCTGATGAAATACCCGCATCTGGAGCGGATCAATCACATCCACCACGCGGGCAATTCGTCCGGCATCGTGGACGGGGCCGCTGGTGTCCTGATCGGGTCGAAGGCCTTTGGCGAAAAATATGGTCTGACCCCCCGTGCCCGCATTCGTGCCACCGCCAAGATTGGCACCGATCCAACCATCATGCTGACTGGCCCTGTGCCGGTAACCGAAAAAATCCTGGCCGACAGTGGTATGTCGATCTCGGACCTTGATCTGTTTGAGGTGAACGAGGCCTTTGCCTCGGTCGTGCTGCGGTTCATGCAGCGCTTCGATGTGGACAGCGACAAGGTTAACGTGAACGGCGGATCCATCGCGATGGGCCATCCTCTTGGCGCGACCGGGGCCATCATCATCGGCACCCTGCTGGACGAGTTGGAGCGGACCGGCAAGGGCGTAGGTCTTGCGACGCTTTGCATTGCGTCTGGCATGGGTGCTGCCACCATAATCGAGCGGGTCTGATCGAGATGACCAGGAGGATCCGGTCTGCCCCGGTTGATCGTCCAATCGGGGTCGTCTTTTCAGGGTTGCAGCCGAAGGCATTGGACCGGCCAGTCCGTTCGGTGCAAGTACCTCCGGGGCCAGTGACCCTCTGGCCAGCAAGTGCCGGTTCCCGGTCCGGTTCTGATCGCTCTATTGTCCCAAACGCCGTTTGGGTGCAGGATCGACATCAAATATGCGCAGGGATGTTCCAAAACCGTGCTCCAATCAGTAAAAAAATTTCTCGACTGCCAGTCGGAAATGATGCTTTCCGACAATGTCGCGGGCATGGTCGACTACTTTCGGTTTCCGCTTTCCATTCATCTCGCCGACGAGGTTCTGGTGTACAAAACCTCTGCGGATCTGGTGGAGGGACTGCAGGGCCTGTCCGACAGCTATCAGAACCTGGGCATTCGCGAGGTCCGATGGCGGCTGTCGGCCATCGAACTGATGCGCAAGAACCGTTTTCGCATCTGGGTCGGTTGGGATCATGTGTATCCCGGCGGGGTTCAGACGACGGGCGCATCTATCATCTACTATTGCGCGTTCGCGGGCGGCAAACTGGCGGTCGAGATGGTGCAATACACCGCCCATCAACCCGCGACCTTTGCCGGATTGTCAGCCCGGGGCGAGGCAAGAACCGCCTGATAGAGGCCCGCCGTACCACCCAGCCCTCCCCTTTCCCAGCCTCCGCCCTGACCTGTTCCAATCGGAACCGGGGCGTCAGGCTGACCGCCATTTCCTGAAGGAGTGACCTATGTCCGACTTTAACTTGATCAAAGATGCCGATGGCGTCGCCGTCATCACCTGGGACACTATCGGCAAGTCCATGAATGTCCTGAGCCGCGATTCGATGGCCGACCTGAACGGCATGATTGACGACTGTCTGGCCGATGATGCGGTCAAGGGCATCATCATCACCTCCGCAAAGGACAGTTTCGCCGGGGGCATGGACCTTAATGTGCTGGCCACGATCCGCGACGAAAGCGGCGATGACCCGGCGCAGGGCCTGTTTGACTTTACCATGGCCGGTCACAAGATGCTGCGCAAGATTGAGCGGGCAGGCATGGACCCCAAGACCCTCAAGGGGGGCAAGCCGATCGTGGCCGCCCTTCCCGGCACGGCCCTTGGCATCGGGCTGGAGCTGCCTCTGGCCTGCCACCGCATCTTTGCCGCCGACAACCCCAAGGCCAAGATCGGCCTGCCCGAGATCATGGTTGGCATCTTTCCCGGGGCGGGCGGCACCACGCGCCTGGTCCGCAAGATGGGGGCGATGGCAGCCTCTCCGCTGCTGCTCGAGGGTAAGTTGAACGACCCAAAGGGCGCGCTTCGCGCCGGGGTCATCGACGAGGTCGTGCCGCCCGAGGACCTGCTGAGTTCGGCGAAGGCCTGGGTTCTTGCCGCCAAGGACGCCGATATCGTCAAGCCATGGGATCAGAAGGGCTACAAGATGCCCGGCGGCACCCCGTATCACCCGGCCGGGTTCATGACCTATGTCGGTGCCTCGGCCATGGTCAACGGCAAGACGATGGGCGTCTATCCTGCGGCCAAGGCCCTGCTGTCAGCCGTGTACGAGGGGGCGATGGTCCCCTTTGACGTGGCGCTCAAGATCGAGGCGCGGTGGTTCACCAATATCCTGATGAACCCGTCCTCGTCCGCCATGATCCGCAGCCTGTTCATCAACAAGGAGGCGCTTGAAAAGGGCGCCAACCGCCCGGAGGCCCCCGATCAGCGGGTCAAGAAGGTCGGCGTTTTGGGGGCCGGGATGATGGGCGCTGGGATTGCCCTGGTGTCCGCTCTGGCCGGTATCGAAGTGGCCCTGATCGACCGTGATCAGGAGGCCGCCGACAAGGGCAAGGCCTATACCACGGCCCATCTGGACAAGGGTATTTCGCGCAAGAAGGTGACGCCCGAAAAGAAAGAGGCCGTTCTGGGCCTGATCACCGCAACCCCCGATCTTGACGCCCTGAAGGGTTGCGACCTCATCGTCGAGGCGGTGTTTGAGGATGTCGCCGTCAAGGCCGAGATGACCAGGAAGGTCGAGGCCGTGGTTGGCGAGGATTGCATCTTTGCCACTAACACCTCGACCCTGCCAATCGGCGAACTGGCCAAGGCCAGTGTCCGCCCCGAGCAATTCATCGGCATCCACTTCTTTTCGCCGGTCGACAAAATGTTGCTGGTCGAGATCATCAAGGGCGCCCAGACCGGCGACCGCGCCGTGGCCAAGGCCCTCGACTTCGTGCGGCAAATCCGCAAGACGCCAATCGTGGTCAATGATGCCCGGTTCTTTTACGCCAACCGCTGCATCCTGCCCTACATCAACGAAGGCGTGCGCATGGTCAAAGAGGGGGTCGCCCCTGCCCTGATCGAGAACGCGGCCAAGCTGGTCGGCCTGCCTCTGGGTCCGTTGCAGCTGACCGACGAGACCTCGATTGACCTGGGCGTCAAGATCGCCATGGCAACCCGCGCCGCGCTTGGGTCAGACTACGACGATGCCGCTGACGAGGTGATCTTTTGGCTGGCGGATGAAGGCCGCCTTGGACGCAAAGCCAAGGCCGGGTTCTACGCCTACGACGAGACAGGCAAACGCACCGGTCTGTGGGAGGGCCTGACTGAAAAGTACCCACTTGCCGAGGATCAACCGGATCTGGTGACGGTGCAGCAGCGCCTTCTCTTTGCTCAGGTGCTGGAGGCGGTGCGGGCGCTTGAGGAAGGCGTGTTCACCGATATCCGCGAAGGCGACGTGGGGGCGATCCTTGGCTGGGGCTTTGCGCCCTGGTCCGGTGGGCCGTTCTCATGGCTCGATATGCTGGGTGCCGCCTATGCGGTCGAGCGGTGCGACGCGCTGGTTGCCGAATATGGCGACCGGTTCGCCCCGCCCGCCCTGCTGCGCGAGATGGCCGACAGCGGCAAGACCTTCTACGGGGTCTATGGCTCGGGCAAGAAAAAGGCCGCCTGAGCCGACCTAGGCGCCGGGATCGAACCGGTAGCCGAACCGGGCCACATCGGCCCCGCAGACGCGGCCTAGCAGGGCCGCGTCCTGTTCCGTGTAATAGACCCGCCAATCCCGATCACGCGGCGATGGATTGGCCTGTCCCATGTCTGGGCGAAACCCGAGGCGGGGGGCAATCCGGTCCAGATCCTCTTGCAGATGCTCCAACCGCAGGAAAACAGGGTTCCGCAGCCTGCCTGCCCCGTCGCGGACATAGCGATCAAACGGGTTGGCCATCAGCGCTCTTTGGGTCTGGGGCGCATTGAGAAACCCGGTGAAATCGGTGCCTTGGGCCAGCTTGACAGCGGGCTGGTCAAAGGTTTGCTGGCGCAGCCAATGGTAATAGCTGACGATGCGGTCCCAGGGATTTCGGACAAGGGTGAATATCAGGAAATCCTCAAACTCGTCCCGCGCCACAAGGCCTTCGATATCGGCAAGGGTCGAATGTTTCCAGATCCGGCCCGCCCCTTGCAGGGAGGCCTGACGCTTGCGCCGTTGCCGGGCCTTGGGGGTGTCGCCGATCAGGACGTCGTCCTTCATCGCCCGCGCCTCAAGCGCCAGCGCCATCGCTGTTCCCCCGGTCTTGGGGATGTGGACAAAGATGTAACCCCGGCCCCGGCTGATGATCATGTCACTATGTCGTCCTGCCTGCTCGCCGCCGCCGCCGGTATAGCCACACCGGCCCCCGGCATTCTGCAAAATCCTGCGTTGTGCGGCCGAGTGTCCTGCATTTAGTCTGATGGTCAAGCGACATCACGTTTGGGAGGAGCCGTCATGGGGTGGATGCAGGATGAAACCGGCCTGGACAAATGCGCTGCGAACTATGTCCCTCTGACCCCACTCAGCTTTCTGGCGCGCGCGGCGGACATCTTTCCGGACCGAGAGATGATCGTCCACGGCGACCTGCGACAAAGCTATGCCGAAACCTTCGCCCGGGTGTCGCGCCTCGCCGGGGCGCTGGCGGGGGCCGGGGTGATGCCCGGCGACGTGGTGTCGACCCTTTTGCCCAACGTGCCAGCGCATATGGAGGCAACCTTTGGCGTGCCCGCCTGTGGGGCGGTCCTTAACACCATCAACATCCGGCTCGATGTCGACACGGTCGCCTACATCCTGGACCATTCGCAGGCCAAGCTGATGCTTGTCGACAGCCAGTTTTTGCCTCTGGCCATGGCGGCGCGGGACCTAATGACCGGGCCAAGGCCGCTGGTGATAGAGGTGCCCGACCCCCAGGCCGGGATCAAGGGCATCGGAGAGCAGACGGATTACGAAAGCTTCCTGCTGACGGGTGCGCCGGACTTTCCCTGGATCTGGCCCAAGGACGAATGGGAAAGCCTTGCCCTGAACTACACGTCCGGGACAACCGGGCGGCCGAAGGGGGTCGTCTACCATCACAGGGGGGCTTATCTGAACGTGATGGGTCAGGTGGTGGGTTGGAGGATGCAGCTGTTTCCCCGGCTCCTGACCATCTCGCCCTTGTTTCATTGCAACGGCTGGTGCCACACTTGGATGATCCCGGTGCTGGGCGGCACCCTTGTCGCCTGCCGGGACGTCACCGCTCGCAATATCTTTGCGGCCATCGCAGATGAGAAAGTCACCCATTTCGGCGGGGCGCCTATCGTGCTGAACTTGCTGGTCAATGCCCCAGAGGGCGACCGTCGGGCCTTTGACCAAACCGTTGAGGTGATGACAGCAGGTGCCCCCCCGGCCCCGGCAACGTTGGCCAGGATCGAGCGGATGGGTTTCAACATCACGCAGGTCTACGGGCTGACGGAAACCTACGGGCCGGGCCTCGAAAGCATGTGGCTGCCCGATTGGGACGGGCTGCCGGGCGATGACCGCTCGGCCCGAAAGGCGCGCCAAGGGGTGACAATGGCGCATCTGGAACCAGTTGGCGTGGTGGATGCTGACCTTCTGCCCGTCCGCCGTGACGGCGTCACCCAGGGAGAGATCGTGTTTCGCGGCAATGGGGTGATGAAGGGGTACTACCGGAACCCCGAGGCGACCGAAAAGGCCTTTAAGGGGGGGTGGTTTCATTCCGAAGACATCGCCGTGCAACATCCCGATGGCCATATCCAGATCGCTGATCGGGCAAAGGATATCATCATCTCGGGCGGCGAAAACGTGTCCTCGGTCGAGGTCGAAGGGGCCTTGATGCACCACCCGGCGGTGAACCTTTGTGCCGTTGTGGCCATGCCGGACGAGACCTGGGGAGAGGTGCCCTGCGCTTTTGTCGAACTGCGCGAGTGTGCGACGGTCGAAGCGGCGGAGCTGATCCGCTTCATGCGAGAGCGGCTTGCCGGGTTCAAGACGCCCAAACGGGTCGTCTTTCAGGAGCTGCCCAAGACGTCGACCGGAAAGATCCAGAAGTTTGAGTTACGCAAGATCGCGGCGACGCTTTCGGCAAAGTAGGACGTTTAGGCAAGGTCGGTCAGGTAAGGTGGGTCATGACCCACCTTACGCGGTCCTCACAACGCTGCGAAAAGGTCGATCAGGTAGCCGTCTGGATCAACGACCGTGGCATACCGCTGCCCCCAGAAGGCATCGTGGGGTGGGGACGGCACCGGATGCCCGGCCAGCACGAGACCCTCGACGATCCGGTCAACCTCGGCCGGGGTCTCGCACAGCAGCCCGAATGAGGCGTGGTTGGCCGGATGCGGCACGGACCCGGTCAGCTTTTCCATCAGGCCCGCGCTGTCGATCATCAGCCGGACCGCACCCGGTGCCGTTTCGGCCTCAACATGTTGGGCCTCGGCCTCGGGCTCGGCGAATTGAAACCCAAGGAGACGGTAGAAGGCCAGTGAGCGAGGGATATCGCTGCTGGTCACGGCCATGGCGTCAAGGACGGGAACGGGCAACTTGGCCTCTTAACGGTTGCGCGGAATCCGGGGGATCCGGCTGGGTGTCAGGCTGTAGGTCGCCTCGGGGTGCGGCGGATGGCCATGGGTGCGCGACCAGAACGATGGCCCCCCCAGCCGCAGCCAAAGCGGCAGCGTCAGGATAAACCCGATGATGAACCCGCCAGCATGGGCCCAGTAGGCCACGCCAGCGTCCGAGGCATCGGTGCCGATCCCGTTGAACAGTTGCAGGCCGAACCACAGCCCCAACATGATCCACGCCGGAATGGGCAGGATCCGGATGAACACGATGAGAAAGATCAGGATATCGACCTTGGCCTTGGGGAACAGCAACAGGTAGCCGCCCATGACGCCTGCGATGGCCCCCGATGCCCCAACCAGCGGGATCGGCGACCAGGGGGCTGTGACCCATTGGGCCAGATCCGCCCCGGTCCCGGCGGCAAGGTAGAAGATCAGAAAGCCGAAGTGGCCCATCTCGTCTTCCATGTTATCCCCGAAAATCCACAGGAACAGCATGTTGCCCGCCAGATGCAAGAACCCAGCATGAAGAAAAATCGAAGTCACGAGAGAGTAGTAGTTCTGCCCCGCAGAGATCCGCGCCGGGATCATGGCACAGCAGTAGTAGAGGTCGTAAAGCTGCCGGTCCGTCTGGATCGCGACTAGAGTCCAGAGGTAGACGGCGACATTGATCGCGATCAGCCCGTAGGTCACGTAGGGCCTGTGCCGGCTGGGGTTGTGATCGCGGATCGGAAACATGAGCCAGACCCTGAGCGATGCCCCCCGAACGGTCAAGAGGCTGGGAAGGCGTAAGGTGGGTTTTAACCCACCTTACCTGACCCGTCCTAAACTGCCGCCAAAAGGGCGGCGTTGCCCCCGGCTGCGGTCGTGTCCACGCAAACGTGCCGCTCAAGCACGACATGGGCCGCGTCGGGCATTGCGGTGATCAGCGACACCAGCGGGCCGGGTCGTCTGGCCAGCGCCGCCTCGTACTGGCTGGCCAGGTCCCGAGTGCCCCACCAGATCACCCCGCCGATAGGCCCCAGTGCCTCCAGCGCGTCGCCCTCGACCTGTCCTCCCGCGACAACCGGCACGCCACCAAGCGCCGCGACCGCCTGGCCCTGCGCCTCGGCCGCTTCGCGCCCGGGCCCAAGGCACAGGATTGGCGGCCGGGCGACCTGACCAAGGCGGTTCGATTCGCCCGTCGGCCCCGGCATGTCGGTGACCGGCAAGGCTGGTCCCGGCCCCGCCCGGCGCAACCTGTTGGCCAGGGTGGCCATATCCTCGGCCCCCGACCAACCCGTGCCGGTGATTGCGGGCGCTGCGGCAGGCGCGCCGAACCTCGGCAGATAGTGTGGCCCCCCGGCCTTGGGTCCTGTCCCGGACAGGCCCTCTCCACCAAAGGGCTGGCTTCCGACCACCGCACCGATCTGGTTGCGGTTGACGTAGATGTTGCCGGCCGTGATCCGGTCCACGATGTGCTGGACCCTGTCATCAATCCTTGTGTGCAGGCCAAAGGTCAAACCGTAGCCGGTCGCATTGATGGCCCCGATCACCTTGTCCAGCTCTGCCGCCTTGAAGGTCACCACATGCAGCACCGGTCCGAAGATCTCCCGCTCCAGTTCCGAGATGCTGCCAAGGCGGATCACCGTAGGGGCGATGAAATGCCCTGCTTCAGGCGCCTGCAGGGCATGCAGTACCCGACCTTCGGACCGGGCAACGGCAATATGGTCCGCAATCGTTTTTTGCGCCGCCTTGTCGATAACCGGCCCAAGATCTGTGGCCAGCTGCCATGGCGACCCGATCTGCAGCTCGTCCATGGCCCCCGTAAGCATGCGCAGAAGCTTAGGTGCGATGTCCTCTTGCACGTAAAGGCAACGAAGCGCTGAACAGCGCTGCCCGGCGGAGCGGAAGGCACCGTTCACGATGTCCCTGACCGCGTGCTCCGGCAGGGCCGTGCTGTCCACGATCATGGCGTTCAGCCCGCCCGTCTCGGCGATCAGCGGCGTGCCGGGGGCGCAGTGCTGCGCCATGGATGCCCGGATCTTGCGGGCTGTACCCGTCGATCCGGTAAAGGCCACGCCTGCGACCCGCGCCTCGGCCACGACGGCGGCTCCGGCGGCAACGCCCCCGGGCAATAACTGGAGGGCACTGACCGGCACGCCTGCCGCCTGCAGCAGCGCGACCGCCTTTGAGGCAATCAGGGGCGTTTGCTCGGCCGGTTTGGCCAGAACGGCATTCCCCGCAGCCAGCGCCGCCGCGATCTGCCCGGTAAAGATGGCAAGCGGGAAGTTCCAGGGGCTGATGCAGGACCAGATCCCGCGGGCGCCGCACTCTTCTGCACTCTCGGCTTCGGCTGCATAATAGCGCAGGAAATCCACCGCCTCGCGGACTTCGCCAACGGCATCGGCAAGGGTTTTCCCCGCCTCGCGGGCCAATAGGGCGAACAGCTCTGGCGCGTTCGCCTCATAGGCATCAGCGGCGCGTCGCAAAATGGCGGCCCTTTCGGTGACGGGGATTTGCCAGGGCCTTGCCCCGTCAAAAGCCGCCGCCACATCCGCTGCGGTCGCCTCGACCACCTGCCCTACGACGTCCTCCAGGTTGGCCGGGTTCTGCACCGGCTTGGCAAGATCACTGTTTGCCTGCCCTGAAGCCAAGATCGGGGTGGACGTCCAGACATGGGTCAGGAAGGGCAGACGCCCGGCCTCGATCCGGTCGAGCGTCGGGGTATGGGTGATGTCCCACCCGGCAGAGTTCACGCGTGACGGCTCAAATAGCTGCGGACCGGTTGGCAGGTCCGGGGCCGTTATATCCGCCCCGAATGGATCGGCGACCACGACCTCTGGCGGGACCTCTTCATCGACGATCTGATTGACGAAGGACGAGTTTGCCCCGTTTTCCAGCAAGCGCCGGACCAGATAGGCCAAAAGATCCTCGTGTGCCCCGACGGGCGCATAGATCCGACAGCGGGTGCCCTGCGCCTTGAGCACAAGGGTGTGCAACGTCTCGCCCATGCCGTGCAGCCGCTGAAACTCGAACCGGTCCGGGCCAATGATCATCGCCTTGGCCATATGCAAGACCGCCGAAACAGTGTGGGCATTATGAGTGGCAAACTGCGGATAGATCCGGTCCGTCATGCCCAAAAGCTTGCGGGCATTGGCGATATAGCTCACATCGGTCGCCGCCTTGTTGGTGAATACCGGAAATCCGGGCATCCCTTCGACCTGAGCCCGCTTGATCTCGGCGTCCCAATAGGCGCCTTTGACAAGACGCACCATGATCTTGCGGTTGAGGCGGGTTGCGAGATCGTGCAGCCAGTCAATGACCGGCCCGGCCCGTTGACCAAAGGCCTGCACCACGACGCCAAAGCCATCCCAGCCCTTGAGCGCCGGGTCCGACAGGGTCGCCTCGATCACATCAAGCGACAGTGACAGGCGGTCGGCCTCTTCGGCGTCGATGTTGAACCCCATGCCCGCTGCCTTGGCCAGAAGGGCAAGGGCGCGGACGCGGGGAACCAGTTCCTCCATCACCCGGTCGGCCTGCGCGACTTCGTAGCGGGCGTGAAGGGCCGACAACTTCACCGAGATGCCAGGGTTCTGGGCGACGCTGCCGTGGGTGCAGTCGGTAGCAATGGCCGAAATGGCGCGGGAATAGGACAGGTGATAGCCGCGGGCATCGGCCTCGGTCCGGGCAGCCTCGCCCAGCATGTCGTAGCTGTAGGTGAACCCCTTTGCCTGCATCCCGGCCGCCCGGGTCATCGCCTTGCCGATCGTTTCGCCCAAGACAAACTGGCGGCCCATTTCGCGCATGGCACGGGCGACGGCAGAGCGGATAACCGGCTCGCCCAGACGTTTGATGGCGCCCCTAAGGTGGCGGGTGATGCCAGGGGTATCGTCATCCAGCACCCGGCCCGTCAGCAAGAGCGCCCAGGTCGAGGCATTGACAAGCGACGAGGCGGATTTGCCAAGGTGCTGGCCCCAGTCGGACGGCGCAATCTTGTCCTCGATCAGGGCGTCGATGGTCTCGGCATCGGGCACGCGCAACAGCGCCTCGGCAAGGCACATCAGGGCAATGCCCTCATCCGTCGACAGGCCATACTCGGCCAGGAACACCTCCATCAGTCCGGGATCGGACGAGGACCTGATCTTGCGGACCAATCCGGCAGCATCGGCCGAGATGGCCTGGCGCTCTGACAAAGTCAGTGCAGCCTCGGCCCTGAGGCGGTGTAGAATGGTGCCTTGATCGGCATACATTGCGTCGTCAATGAGGGTCCGCAGCTTGAGCGGATGGGGGGTAGACATCGGATGACTCTCCAAAGGAATTCGTCTACACTAGACCAATGTTTCAGGTCGTTTTGCCCCAATACTGCAGCATGACGGCATAATGTTCCGAAGAATGGGTGGTTTTATGGCTGAACGAACTGTGGACCTTGACGTATTTGACACCAAGATTCTCGACGTTCTGGCCGTCGATGGCCGGATCAGCGTCACGGCGCTGGCGCAGAAGGTCGGCCTATCCAAATCTCCGGTCCAGGCGCGGCTGAAACGGCTTGAGGAGAACGGTGTTATCCGAGGCTATCGCGCCCTCTTTGATCCGATCCTTCTGCGTCGGGACCACGTGGCCTTTGTCGAGGTGAAACTGACCGACACCCGCGAGTCGGCGTTGGACGCCTTCAATGCCGCGGTCCTGAAGGTCGGCGAGATAGAGCAGTGCCATATGATTGCCGGATCATTCGATTATCTGTTGAAAGTGCGCACCAGCACCATGGCAGCGTACAGGGCGGTTCTGGCCGAACGCATCTCGACTTTGCCTTACGTGGCCAACACGTCCACCTATGTCGCGATGCAAGCGGTCAAGGAAGAAGGCTTTGCCGCCTGAGCCGTCCCTCTTGACCCGTGACCAGATCGCTCCATGATTGTCGTGTATGAAACACGCCCTCGCCATTCTTAGCCTTTGCATTGCCTTGCCCGCTGCTGCCCAGCAGGTTTGCCCGGCAAATCCTGACCATGAAGCCGCCAAGGATTACATTCTGCGAGATCTGAGGGTTTCGCGCGATGAGACCGAGGCCCGGGTGTTATCGAATGGGCTCTGGCAACTTTGGACCGATGCCCCGGATTCCCGCGCCCAAGAGTTGTTGGACGAAGGGATGCGGCGACGGCAGTTGAGCGACTTTATAGGTGCGCGCGACGTTCTCGACGGCCTCGTCGAATACTGTCCCGACTATGCAGAGGGCTACAATCAACGCGCCTTCGCGAACTTTCTGCGTCAGGACTATGCCCCTGCTCTGGTTGACCTGGAACGGGCGCTGGAAATCGACCCCCGCCATGTTGCCGCCCTGACCGGCAAGGCTCTGACGCTGATGGGTCTGGAGCGGGACGATGAGGCCCAGCTCGTGCTGCGCGAGGCGCTGCGGATGAACCCTTGGCTGGGAGAGCGGCGATTGCTTACCCTGCCGCCAGAGCAGGCGCTTTAGCCAACACGTTGGATGCAAGCCAGGCCATTGGTGGAATGCCCAAGGTTGTGCCTAATGCACGAGTTGAGGATTTACCCTCGCGGGGGACGTTGATACCAACGCACTCGTTGTGACTGTGTGGTGAAAGCCTGCCCTTGCCCTTTGCGACAAATCTGGCCGCCCCTCGCGCCAGACCGCTTGAGGACCATGGATGGACTTTAGCCGCCGAACGACAACGAGGCCCGCGTGGTGGAATGGTAGACATCAGGGACTTAAAATCCCTTGGCCGCAAGGCCGTGCGGGTTCGAGTCCCGCCGCGGGTACCACC
>JAQWWH010000086.1 GCA_029255105.1 Flavimaricola sp.
TATATTCTGAAGGTCAGGGTCAAGAACGCCCGCGCCTATGACGCCTTCTACCAGGCCCTGATCGCGGAGGTCCGCGTCTATAATGTGACCGCCCTACTGTCGATGGAAGAGATCAAGTCGACGGTGGCTCTGCCGCTGTAAACGGTTTCAAATCGTGCGCTTCCGCGCGTTCCTTTTCCGCGCCTGTCTTGGTGACGTCCATGCCCCGCGTCGCGCCTTTGGTCTGTTCGGATGCCTCCGGCGGGGATATTTATGATCCAGAGAAGATCAGCGGGTGACCATGAGATGTTCGAGCCCGTGAAAGTGATAGACGTCGCCGTATAGGGCGGGCTGCGACAGGGCGAGGGTGGGGCAGCGCTGGAACAGGGTTTTGAGGGCGATCAGCAGCTCGAGCCGTGCCAGCGGGGCGCCGACGCAGAAATGGATACCACCCCCGAAAGCGGTGTTGGCAGGGCCGTCGCGGCTGGCGTCGAAGCTGTTGGGGTCGGGGTAGGCCAGTGGGTCCCGGTTGCCGGCCGCCAGCAGGCAGGCGACCTGATCGCCGCGCTGGAAAGTATGCCCGAAGAGCGTCACCTCTTCGTAGACCCAGCGGGTGAACATATGCAGCGGCGGGTCGAAGCGCAGGATTTCCTCGACGCATGCCGCGTCGATGCCGGGGCGGCTGCTCTGGCCGAGAAGAGTGGCCACCCCATTGCCCAGCGTATGCACGGTCGCCTCGTGCCCGGCGTTCAGCAGCAGGATGCAGGTTGTGATCAGCTCATCCGTCGACAGCTTGCTTCCGTCCTCTTCGGCGGCGATGAGCCGGGTGATGAGGTCGTCAGCCGGTTCGTGCCGCTTTTGGGCGATATAGCCACGCAGAAAGTCGGAGAAGGCGAGGGTGGCCTCCACCGCCGCCGCCTCGATCGTTTCGGTCCGCCGCGCCTGATACATGGCAACCATGGCGTTGGACCATTTGAGGAGATCCTCTGCCCGGTCCTCGGGCACGCCGAGCAGGCGGCAGATGATGATGACGGGTACCAGCCGGGCGTAGTGGTCCAACAGATCGAAGGGCTGGTCGGGGAACGTGTCGATGAGGTCGTGGCACAGCTCTTCGATTTCGGGACCAAGCGCCGCGATCCGCCGTGTCGTGAAGGCCCTGAGAACCAGGCTGCGCAGACGTGTATGTCGCGGCGGTTCGAGTTCGAGCATCGAATGCGCTTCGATGGCGTAGAAGGGGGCCAGTGCCTGTGGGATCGCGGGGGCACTTTCGGCGGGGGCCTCGCGCCCCAGCCGCCGGTCCCGCAGCAAAGCGCTGACCGCCTTGTGCGAGGTGGCGCAGGCCATGCCGTAGTCGTCCCACCAGAACAGGTCGCCCGTCGCCCGCGCCCGGTCGTAGAAGGGGTAGGGGTTTTGCACGAAGGCGGGATCGGTGGGGGACTGGTGCAGGTGCTTCATGCCCGAAGGCTTGCCCGCAGCCTCTGGTCTTTGCAAGGCCGTGCTTGCTAAAGTCTGTGTCATGAAACCATCGGGTATCAGGCGCGCGGCGGCCATCGTGCTGTTCTTGGCGGTCGTTGCGGGCTTTGCAGCGGCGGTGTGGAGCTTTGGCTATCGCGCGGCCCTTGATCCCCTGGCCCGGCGCGGACAGGCGGACCTTGCCCTGGCGGCGGACCGTCTGACCGGCGAATTGCAGCGCTTTCGCGAGTTGGCGGTGCTGATGGCGGATCATCCCACCTTGTCGGCCCTTGTGGATGGAGAGGTGCCGGCATCTCAGGCCGTGGCCCTGTTGCGTCAGGTTGCGGACAAGACCGGGTCGCTCGATATCCTGCTGGTGGATGCAACCGGTCGGGAACTGGCCCGCGCCGCGGATGAGGAGGGTGTGCCCTACGCCATGAGCCACGCCCAGACCCCTTATTTTGAGCGGGCGATGGATGGCGCCCTGGGTGTCTATCACCTGCTGAGTGCGAGGTATGACCGCCGCGCCTTTGTCTTTGCCGCCCCGATCTTTGCCCCGGACGGTCCTGTGGTGGGGGCGGTGATCGTGGTGACCGATGTAGAAGAGGTAGAGGCCGGTTGGCGCGGCGACCGGCCGACGGTGTTCTTTACAGACGCACTTGGGGTGATTTTTGTGTCCAACCGGTCCGAGTTGTTGTTTCGCGCCCGGTCGGGTGATCCGGTGACGGCGAGCCTGAGCGCGGAGTATCCGGCGGGCCGGGTGACGGCCTTTGTCGGTTTTCATCCCCGCTATGTCAGCGGCCACGAGATCTGGCAGGTAGATGGCGGGCCCTATGTTCCGGCCCGCGCCCTGCATCTGACGCTGGACCTGCCAGTGGTCGGAATGCAGGGCGAGGCGCTTTTGGATGTGTCCCCGGCCCGTCAGCTGGCCTCCTTGCAGGCGGCGGTGACGGCGGCCCTGTGCCTTGCCTTTGGCGCCATGTTGTTCCTGGCGACAGAGCGCAGGCGCACCCTCGCCCAGGCCAATGCCCGCCTTGAGGCGCGGGTTGCGGACCGGACGGCAGAGTTGTCGGCCGTCAACACCGATCTGCGCCGCGAAGTGGCCGAGCGTATCGCGGCTGAGGCCCGCCTGACCCGGGCGCAGGCTGATCTTGTGCAGGCGGGCAAACTGTCCGCTTTGGGCCAGATGTCCGCAGGCATCAGCCACGAATTGAACCAGCCGCTCATGGCGATCCGGTCCTTTGCCGAGAATGCCGAGGCCTATCTGGAGAGGGGCCAGCCCGAGGTCGCCGCCCAGAACCTTGGCCGGATCAGCGAGCTTGCCCGCCGCATGGGCCGCATCATCCGCAATCTGCGCGCCTTTGCCCGTCAGGAGAGCGAGCCTTTGACGGATGTCGATCTGGTTCCGGTCGTCGAGGCTGTTCTTGAGATGGCAGGGCCCAAGGCCCGTCAGGCCGAGACCCGGCTGGTTTGGGACCGCCCGTCCGCGCCCGTGGTGGTCCGCGGCGGCGAGATTCGATTGCAGCAGGTGATCCTCAACCTGGTGAACAACGCCATAGACGCCATGGCCCAAAGTCCTGAGCGCCGCGTCGAGATCGCCATTCTGTCCGGCCCCCGGGTGACCCTGTCGGTCCGCGACACCGGGCCGGGGCTGACCGAGCCCGAGCGCATCTTTGATCCGTTCTACACCACCAAGGCGGCGAGCGAGGGGGAAGGGATGGGCCTTGGCCTGTCGATCTCCTACGGTTTGGTCCAGTCGTTCGGGGGCGCGATCCGCGGCCGCAACCATCCTGACGGCGGGGCGATCTTTACGGTAGAGCTTGATCCACCGCAGCAAGGGGAAGACAAGGCAGCATGACGCGACGGGTCCTTTTGATCGATGATGAGCGCGAGGTGCGCGAGGCTCTGGGCCAGACGCTGGAACTGGCCGACCTTGATCCCTTGCTTGCCGGATCGTTCGTCGAAGCCAAGGATCATATCGACGCCCGCTTTGACGGGGTGATTGTCACCGATATCCGGATGCCGGGGCGGGACGGGTTTCACCTGTTGTCCCATGTCCGGAGCCTTGATGCGGACCTGCCGGTCATCTTGCTGACCGGGGAGGGGGACGTCCCGATGGCCGTCCGGGCGATGGCCGAGGGGGCGCATGGGTTCCTTGAAAAGCCCTGCGCACCCAGCGATTTTCTGGCCGTGGTGGAAAAGGCGCTGAAGGCGCGTGCCCTTGTTTTGGAGAACCGCCGTCTGCGGTTGGAGGTCGAGGCCGGTGATGCGGCGGCCCGGATGCTATACGGTCAATCCCGCCAGGCCGAAGAGATGCGCAGCCAGATCAGGGCTGTCGCGAGGGGTAGTTCCGAGGTGTTGGTGACGGGTGAGGCGGGGTCCGGGACCCCCAAGGTGGCAGAAGTCATCCATCTTTTGTCCGCCGCCGCCAGCCACCCGTTTGTCAAACGGGCCGCGGCGGGGCTGGGCGTTGACGCGCTGGATGACAGCATTGCAGCTGCAAAGGCAGGATCGCTCTACCTGGATGAGGTGGCCATGCTACCTGTGCCGGGCCAGTATGCGTTGCTTGACCGTCTGGAAGGGGGCCTTCCGGTCCGGGTTCTGGCAGGCACGACCCGTGATCTGGCATCCGAGGTGTCCGAGGGGCGCTTCAATGCCGACCTTTATTACCGCCTCGACCTGATGCGGGTCCGCATTCCCAGTCTGCGCGAGCGGAAAGAAGACATCCCGCTGCTGTTCCGTCACTACGTCGCGCAGGCCTGCGAACAGGCCAACCTCCCCGAACCGCCGATCCCGGCCGACGTCCTGAGCCGCCTGATGGGGCAGGACTGGCCGGGTAATGCCCGGTCCCTGATGAATGCGGCCATGCGCTTTGCCATGGGGCTGGGCGAGGCGCAGGAGGCCGAAGGGCTTGGCCTTGCCGAACAGATGGCCCAGGTCGAACGGTCGCTGCTGATTGAGGCCCTGCGCCGCCAAAGCGGCCATGCCACCGAAACGGCCAAGGCGCTGAAGCTGCCGCGCAAAACGTTTTACGACAAACTGGCGCGTCACGGCCTTCGGCCCGAGGACTATCGCTAGGCACGCCATCGCAAAAGGCCGTCCCGGACGATCACAAAGTGGCAAAAGGGGAAAGCCATGACACACCATGTTGCCACCTGTTCCTGCGGACAGCTTTCAGCCCGATGCGAGGGCCCCCCGATCCGGGTGACGGTGTGTCACTGCCATGCTTGCCAGCTTCGGACCGGAAGCGCATTTAGCGCCAATGCCCGATATGATCGGACGAGGGTCACGATTGTGGGCGCGGCGCAAACCTTTACCCGGATCGGGGATGAAGGCAGCCGGATCATCCAGAGCTTTTGCCCGGTTTGCGGCGCAACTGTGCACTACAAGATTGATGACATGCCGGAAATGATCGCAATCCCAGTTGGTGGTTTCGCTGACCAGACGTTCCCGGCGCCGACAGTCTCTGTGTATTGTCTGCGGCAGGTGCCATGGGTTGAGATCACCGCCGACCCGTTGACACGGCACGATTGATGCCAGCGCGGTGTGTGGAAAGTCGCACATAGGGCGCAAACATATGTGCGGAAATTCGCCACAGAGTGGGGTGCAATCTGCGGCGGCACTCAAATTTCCGTCATAATGCATTGAAAATCGGTAGTTTATACATCGCCCGTTTTAGTGGCGGTTTTTTGCTTGCGACCCACGGTCCCTAAGGGTCCTTTGTCACCGTGCATCCCGGGAGGGGATGGACCGAGTATATCTCATCAAGGGGGAGACCCATGAAGTTTCTGTCATTCGCCGCTGCTGCGGCCGCCGCCACCATTTCCGCCTCCGCCGCCCTGGCTGACCCTATGGGCTGTGACGATGGCGAAATCGTCGTCAAGTTCAGCCACGTGACCAACACCGACCGTCACCCCAAGGGTATCGCTGCCACTCTGCTGGCCGAGCGGGTCAATGCCGAGATGGACGGCACGATGTGCATGGAGGTCTTCCCGAACTCCACGCTTTACACCGACGAGCAGGTCATCGAGGCGCTGCTGCGCGGCGACGTCCAGCTGGCCGCCCCGTCGCTCTCGCTGTTTGAATCGATCACCAAGGCCTACCGCCTGTTCGACCTTCCCTTCATGTTCAACAACATTGATGCGGTTGATGCGTTCCAGGCTTCCGAGACCGGTCAGGCCATGCTTGACGCCATGCAGCGTCGTGGTCTGCAGGGCCTTGGCTACTGGCACAACGGCATGAAGCAGATCAGCGCCAACGTTCCGCTGGAGTCGCCCGCTGACGCCAATGGCCTCAAGTTCCGCGTTCAGCCCTCTGACGTTCTCGTCGCCCAGATGGCGGCCCTGGGTGCTTCGCCCCAGCCGATGGCCTTCGCCGAGGTTTACGGCGCGCTGCAGACCGGCGTTGTCGATGGACAAGAGAACACCTGGTCCAACATCTATGGCCAGAAGTTCTTTGAAGTGCAGGACGGGGTCACCGAGACCAACCACGGCATCATCGACTACATGGTCGTGACGTCGGTTGACTTCCTCGACAGCCTTGACGCCGGCACTCGCGACCAGTTCCTGACGATCCTTGACGAGGTGACCACATCGCGCAACGCCGCGGTGAAAGATGTTGACCTTGCCGCACGTCAGGCGGTCCTGGATGCAGGCGGCACCATCCGTGAACTGACACCCGAGCAGCGTCAGGAATGGGTTGATGTCATGTTGCCGGTTTGGGCGCAATTTGCTGAAGAAGTCGGTCAGGAAAACATCGACGCGGCCCAGGCCATCAACGACAGCATGTAAGTTGGCAGTCAGAGGCTTGCGGAAGGGAGTTTCCGCAAGCCCCGATTGCGATCGGCCGTGGCCCTTGGGAGGGGGCCACGGCCACCTTTTCGGTTTTACCTTGGGGGGCTAGCCATGGCGGGCAGCAAATACGTACCAAAGACGGGGCTTGCCCGCTTTGTGCATGGGTTCGAGGAAACGGCGATCGCCG
Source organism: Flavimaricola sp. (assembly GCA_029255105.1). Classification (GTDB taxonomy): domain Bacteria; phylum Pseudomonadota; class Alphaproteobacteria; order Rhodobacterales; family Rhodobacteraceae; genus Flavimaricola. The sequence continues at coordinate 6,412 of JAQWWH010000086.1, forward strand.
TCCTGCTGGGGCTTATGACGCTTCTGACCTTCGTCAACGTGGTCCTGCGCTACGCCTTCAACTCGAGCATCATCTGGAGCCTTGAGGTCACGCTGGTGCTTTTTTCCTGGCTTGTCCTGTTTGGTATTTCCTACGGTTTCAAGGTGACCGCCCACCTGGGTGTCGATGCTGTGACCAACCTTTTTTCACCCGAAACCCGGCGTATCATGGGGCTTGTCTCGGGCGCGATCTGCATCTTTTACGCTTTGCTGATCCTCAAGGGGGCCTGGGATTACTGGGCACCTTTCGCCGATTTGCCAAAGACGACAGGCCGCTGGATCCCGACCGGGCTGGACTGGGATGCCCGCCGCTATGGTTTCACCGAGACGGGTCAGATCCCGATCCCGTTCGACTGGCTCAAGACCTGGCTGGAACAGACCTTCAATTCTTACGTCGAGGGTGGCGAACTGAAGTTTGACGAGTACCGCAAGATGCCTGTGCTCGTGCCCTATGCCATCCTGCCGGTCGCCTGCTTTCTCATCCTGTTCCGGATCGTTCAGTCGACCCTGCGCATCTGGCGCGGAGAGCAGGAAAGCCTGATCGTCAGCCACGAAGCCGAAGATGCGGTCGAAGAAGTCGCCGCCCTGAACCGGGGAAACTAGAACTATGGAAGTCGCTCTTCTTTTTGCCCTGATCATCGGCCTTCTGCTGATCGGGGTTCCTATCGCGGTGAGCCTTGGCCTGTCCTCGATCATCTTCCTTTTGGCGTTCTCGGACACCTCGCTGGCCTCGGTGGCCCAGTCGCTCTACCAGGCGATGGCGGGGCACTATACCCTGCTGGCGATCCCGTTCTTTGTGCTGGCGTCGTCCTTCATGTCGACAGGCGGGGTGGCCAAACGGATCATCCGCTTTGCAATCGCCTGCGTAGGCCATTTGCAGGGTGGTCTGGCCATTGCGGGCGTCATGGCCTGTATGATGTTCGCGGCCCTCTCCGGGTCCAGCCCGGCGACCGTTGTGGCCATCGGATCGATCGTGATCGCGGCGATGCGGCAGGTGGGCTACACCAAGGACTTTGCTGCCGGTGTGATTTGTAACGCCGGCACGCTGGGCATCCTGATCCCCCCCTCTATCGTTATGGTGGTTTACGCCAGTGCCACCGATGTGTCGGTCGGGCGGATGTTTCTGGCCGGTGTCATCCCGGGCCTTCTGGCTGGTCTGATGCTGATGGTGACGATCTATGTGATCGCCCGTATTCGGAACATGCCAAAGGGTGAGTGGCAGGGCTGGGCCGAGATCTTTGCCGCGTTCCGGGATGCTGCCTGGGGTCTTTTGCTTATTCTGATCATCATGGGGGGCATCTATGGCTTTCCCGCGATCCGGTTCCAGGAAGGGCTGAGCCTGATCTACTGGCAGGGCGGCATCTTTACCCCGACAGAAGCCGCAGCCGTTGCCGCGATCTACGCCTTTATCGTGGCGACCTACATCTATCGCGACATGGGCCCGCTGGCCGCCGGTCCGGATGGCAAGCCGATCCCGCTCTGGCGCAAGCCGCAGGCGCTGATCACCGGTTTTTTTCATGCCGATACCCGCGCAACCCTTTTCGAGGGCGGCAAGCTGACCGTGACCCTGATGTTCATCATCGCCAATGCGCTGATCCTCAAGCACGTGCTGACCGATGAGCAGATCCCGCAGCACATCGCCGAGGCGATGCTGGGGGCGGGCCTTGGGCCGGTGACCTTCCTGATCATGGTCAACGTGATCCTGCTGATCGGCGGTCAGTTCATGGAGCCGTCAGGCCTGATCGTCATCGTGGCGCCTCTGGTGTTTCCGATTGCCATTTCGCTTGGCATCGATCCCATTCACCTTGGCATCATCATGGTGGTGAACATGGAGATCGGGATGATCACCCCGCCGGTCGGTCTGAACCTGTTCGTCACCAGCGGCGTGGCGGGCATGTCGATGATGGCGGTTGTCCGCGCGGCCCTGCCGTTCCTGGCCGTTCTTTTCGTCTTCCTGATCCTGATCACCTATATCCCGCAGATCTCGATCTGGTTGCCGACCCTTGTGATGGGGCCGGAGATCATCATCAATTAGCGTGGTTCAGCGGAGCGCTACCGCGCAAGCTGTTTGCATCCCGTGGCGCGGCGATACCTTGACCGGATCGCCGCGCCATTGGTTTGGGCGGGAGCCTCCGGCGGGGATATTTAGAGCGAGATGAGGATCAGGCGTTTTCGAGTGCCGTTACGATCGGGGAGAAGTCGCTGGCCTTCAGGCTTGCGCCGCCGACCAAGGCCCCGTCCACGTCGTCGATGCCGAAGATCTCGGCGGCATTGCCGGCCTTGACCGACCCGCCGTAGAGGATCCGCATGTCGCCGCCTTGGGCAAAGCGGTCCACGAGCGCGGCCCGAAGGTTGGCATGGACCTCGCCGATCTGGTCTACGGTGGCGGTGAGCCCGGTGCCGATGGCCCAGACCGGTTCATAGGCGACCACCGTATTGTCGGCAGTGCAGCCTTCGGGCAGGGAGCCCGCGAGTTGGTCCGCCAGCACCGTCAACGTGTCGCCCGCTTCGCGCTGGGCCAGCGTTTCGCCGATGCAGATCACCGCGATGAGCCCGGCTGCCTGCGCGGCGACAGCCTTGTCGTGGACGATGGCGCTGGTTTCAAAGTGGTCCTGCCGCCGTTCCGAATGTCCCAGAATGACGTAGCTGGCGCCTGCGTCCAGAAGCATGGCGGCGGAGATGTCGCCTGTATGGGCGCCGCTGGCGGCGCAGTGGCAATCCTGGCCGCCAATGGCAAGGGCATGCCCTTCTGCTGCCTCGCTGGCCCGTGCCAGCAGCGTGGCGGGCGGGCAGAGCAGCAGGTCCACGGATGGTTCAGGATGGGACTGCATCAGGGCCGCAACCTCGGCCAGGGCCTCGGCTGTGCCGTTCATCTTCCAGTTTCCGGCGGCGAGTTTGCGGCGCATTATTATCTCGTTTCAGTGGGAACTTGGGGGACCGCAAAAGCGTCCGGTTTAGCCTTGGGCGGTCAGGTTTTCGTCGAACTTGATCGACTCGCCGCAGCCGCAGGCATCGACCACGTTCGGATTGCGAAACTTGAAGCCGGATTCCAGAAGTGAGGTTTCGTAGTCGATCTCGGTTCCAAAAAGGAACATCTGGGCCATGGGGGCGATCATCACCCGTGCCCCTTCCTGTTCGACGACCTCGTCCATGGAATTGACCTCTGTCACATATTCCATGGTGTATTCCATGCCCGCACATCCGCCCTTTTTGACGCCGATACGCAGCCCTTCGTGGCTGTCGCGTGCCATGAGCTTTGCGATCTGGGCGGCGGCCCTTGGGGTGATGGTCACGGCCTGCTTGCCTGGAATGCCGAACATGAGAAGTCTCCTTTGCGTACCAAGGTAGGCCCGATGGCGTGTCCGCTCAAGAGGGCGAGGCGGGTTACATGAACCCCAATTCCAATCGAGCCTCGTCGGACATCATTTCCATGCCCCATTGAGGTTCCCAGACCAGATCCACATCCACCTGTTTCACCCCGGCGACCGGTTCGATGGCCGAGGCAACCCAGCCGGGCATCTCGCCTGCGACGGGGCATCCGGGAGCTGTCAGCGTCATGGCCACGTTGACCGCGTTCTCATCCGAGATCTCGATCGTGTAGACCAGTCCGAGGTCGTAGATATTGACCGGAATTTCCGGGTCATAGACCGTGCGGCAGGCCTCGACGACGGCGTCGTAGAGCGGATGGTCGGTGCTGGACGGCGCGATCAGGGGCGTGCCTTCGAGTTGAGTGTCGGCCATGAGATGGTGGTTCCTGTTCAAGAAATCCTGACAGAAGATATAGGGTTTAGGCGTCGCAGGGTAAAGGGGGGCGTTTGCCCGGTAACCTATCCGTGCCCGTTTCTGGCTGTTTCACCCTGGCGCGCCCCTTGCGGCGTGGTACCTAGCGCTAGCTTTCATCATCCGAAAAGAGCCAGCCGGCCAGTGCCGCAGCGATCAGGGCGCCGGCAATCTGGGCCAGCAGAAAGCCAGGCAGGTCGTTGGGGCGGATGCCTGTGAATGTGTCACTGAAGCTGCGCGCAATCGCGACTGCTGGATTGGCGAAGGAGGTCGATGCTGTGAACCAGTATGCGGCCGAAATGTAGAGCCCAACCATCCATGGCACGGCCTGCGGGGCATGCCGCACCCCGGCAAAGATGGCAAAGACCAGTCCGAAGGTTGCCACCCCTTCTGACAGCCATTGTGCAGGCCCGGTCCGGATTGTCATCGAGGCCTGCAGGATGTCCTGTTCGAACATCGCATGCGCCAGCAGCGCGCCGACGATGCCGCCCACGATCTGCACCAAGACATAGGGTGCCACATCGCTGACCTGGGCCTTGCGCCGCAGGGCCAGCGCGATGGTGACAGCCGGGTTGAAATGGGCGCCTGAAACCGGACCGAGCGCGGTGATCAGCACCACGAGGATCGCCCCGGTGGCGAGTGTGTTGCCCAGCAGGATCAGGGCCACGTCATCTGTAAGTTGCGCAGCCATGATCCCGGATCCGACGACGGCGCAGACCAGAAGCATTGTGCCAAGGGCTTCTGCGACAAGGCGTTGAGGGGGCGAGGATGTCATCGTCTTTCATGTCCTTCTGGCCAGCCCCGGATACTCCGGCGGCTCAACATCATGTTGTTCTTGCGAGGACGTGTCGGACGCGCCCTCAATTACCAAACAAGGACCCAGGATGCCGCGGGGTCTGCGAAACCGGAAAAGAACCGACGAAATCTACTTTGGCCTTAAGGGTCAACAAACCGACATCTAAGGCTTTGGTAGAGCGGGCAAATGCGGTTGGTCAACGATTGCAACACCTGTCCCCAAGAAAACTTGACACTGTGCCTTCAAAGTATTGGCCTATGACGGTGTTGTGGTCCGTTGCGTCGATTAGCGAGGTCGGCTGCACAAGAATGTCACAAGGGGTGCCTTATCGATGCGTTATCTTCACCTGATACTCGAAGTCCGGTTCCTGCCCCTGACCCTTGCTGCGGTGGCCGTGTTGGCCGGCGCTGTGCTGGTTCTGGCCAATCCGTCCCTTGCCGATCTGGGCTGGGTCGGGGTCCTCTTGGGCCTTGCCGTGCTGGCCCTTGGTTTGCGCGATCTGACCCAAACCCGTCATGCCATCCTGCGCAACTATCCTGTGGCCGCCCATCTGCGGTTTCTTTTGGAGGGCATCCGCCCCGAGATGCGCCAGTACTTCTTTGAGGGCGACAAGGATGGTGCCCCCTTTACCCGCGACAAGCGGGCCATCGTTTATCAGCGGGCCAAGCGCGAATTGGACAAGCGTCCCTTTGGCACCCAATTCGACGTCTATGAGGAGCAGTACGAGTGGCTGCAGCATTCCCTTGTTCCTGCCCGGCCGGTGACGGAAGGGGCGCTGCGTGTCACTGTCGGGGACCCCGGCGTCTGCACAAAGCCCTATTCGGCCTCTGTCCTGAACATCTCGGCGATGAGCTATGGGGCCTTGTCCCCCAATGCGGTTCTGGCGATGAACCATGGGGCCCGGATGGCGGGCTTTGCCCATGACACCGGCGAGGGCGGCGTGTCGCCCTATCACCGCGAGCATGGCGGCGACCTGATCTGGGAGATCGGGTCAGGCTACTTTGGCTGCCGCACACCCGAAGGCGCCTTTGATCCCGAGATGTTTGCCACGACCGCGCGGGACCCGCAGATCAAGATGATCGAGCTGAAGCTAAGCCAAGGGGCCAAGCCCGGTCATGGCGGTGTCCTGCCTGCTGCCAAGATCACGCCCGAGATTTCGCGCATTCGGGGCGTTCCGATGGGAGTGGATTGCGTGTCACCGGCCAGCCATTCCGTCTTTTCGACGCCATTAGAGCTGATCGCCTTTCTGGGCCAGTTGCGCGAGCTTTCGGGGGGCAAGCCTGTCGGCTTTAAGCTGTGCGTCGGCCACCCGTGGGAGTTTCTGGCGATTTGCAAGGCGATGGTCGAAACCGGGAGCGTTCCTGACTTTATCGTCGTTGATGGCAAGGAAGGCGGCACCGGGGCTGCCCCGCTTGAGTTTATGGACCACGTCGGCATGCCGCTGCGGGACGGGTTGACGCTTGTGCACAATGCCCTTGTTGGCTGCAACCTGCGCGACCGTATCCGCATCGGTGCCTCGGGCAAGATCATATCGGCCTTTGACATGGCCCGCGTCATGGCGCTGGGGGCGGATTGGTGCAACTCGGCCCGGGGGTTCATGTTCGCGGTGGGCTGCATTCAGGCGCAGGCCTGTCATACCGGGCATTGCCCGACAGGCGTCACCTCGGCCGATCCCTTGCGCCAACGGGCACTCGTGGTGACGGACAAATCCCAGCGGGTCGCCAACTTTCATCGCAACACCGTGCTTGCGCTGGGGGAACTGGTGGCGGCGGCTGGTCTGGACCATCCGGGCGCATTGCGGCCCCACCACTTTCAGCGGCGCGGGGCGTCGGACCGGGTGGTGACCTATGCCGATCAGTACGAGATGCTGGTGCCCGGGCAGTTGCTAAGCGATCCGGACAGCTCTCCCCGCTTTGGCGGGGCTTGGGCGATGGCGCAGTCGGCCAGTTTCGCACCGTTTCACAACCCCAAAGAAGCGGTGGTCTAGGCGCAGCCTATTCGGCGGCAGCCAGATCACCGGCTGGGTCTGACGGCCTTAACCGCGCCTCGCCCAGGCGCGGGTGCAACCGGCTGGCGATGCCCCATGCCACAAGACAGGCCGTTCCGGCAGCGACAAAGATCCCCGCAATGGGGGCGGCCAGAAGGATCAGCCAGGCAATGCCCGGCGTCGCAATCCCGGACACATCCCGGAACGAGGAATAGACCGCCGACATCTCGGTCCGTTCCGAGGGTTTGACGGCCATCAGGAAGGGCAGGCCGGCGCAGATGTCCAACAGGATCAGAAAGAAACTGCCCGCGAACAGCAAAACGACCGTCGCCCAGGGGACCGCTGCCCCGAGGCCCGCACCGGCAAAAAGGATTGCGCAGGCCATGAAACCGGTCCGAACCGAATAGCGCACCGACCGCGCCTGCATCCAGCGCAGCATGAAGGGCGACAGGAACAGGGCGGCGTTGGTGACCGACAACAGGATACCGCCCAACTGGTCGCCCAGATTATTCTCGACGGCAAAGATAGGCAGGTACACCACATAGGCCCACCAGCCGCAGGACCGGATGACAGCGAACAGCCAGCCTGCCACAAGGCGGGGCTGTTGAAAGAACCGGCCCAGAAAGGCCAGCGGATTTGGCGGCGGTTTGCGCGCCCGGGTAATCAGCTTGCCGTTGCCCATCCGCATATAGACGAAGGCCGCCAGCATGAAGGCCGCCGAGAGGCCGGAGATCAGGAATGGTGCAGGTCGCCACCAGCCCCAAAGGACCACGCCCAGCACCGGCCCGACCGTCCAGCCTGCCGCGGAATAGAACATCCGCGTGGTTTCGCATTTGCCCAATTCGATCCGGGAAATGTAGTCCAGCACATAGGCGTTGAAGCAGACAAAGGTGATCACCGTCGCCACAGAGTTGGTGGCAAGGGCCAGCACGATCGCCTCGGGCGTGCCGACGATGGCAAGGGCCGATCCCAGGATGTATCCCGATGCGCCGATCCCATACATCCAGCGTCGGGGGATGTAGCGGTTCAGAAACGGGACAAGCAGACCCGCAGTCAGCGAGATGATCCCGATGGCAAAGTAGATGGAACTGACCAGCGCCGCGTCCCGAAGCGCGTCATACATTGCGACCGGATAGACCGAGATGAGCATGCCGCGCGTCGCCGCTTCGAACCCCGCAAGGGTGGCAAACCCCCGGACCGAGGGCGCAGGCGCGTGACGCAGCCATTCAGGTATTCGGCGTTCAAACATGTTTGAGGCATTTCAAAGCAGTTGACCCAAGCATTGCGCGTTCGCCTGTCCCGGTCTGTTCGTCCCGCGACATCAAGGCAAGAACGCGACACGGTCTGGCGGAAGTGACCTCTACCTGACGCGATAGGCCATGCCGAGCGATCTTGGCGCGGTCTGTTCAAATCCGAGCTTCTGGTAAAGTCGGTCGACCAAACCGCTCTTTCCTTTTGCGGGGCAAAGCGGCACAAGGCGGGCTGGCAAAGACAGGGTAAGGCAGATCAATGAGCACAGCTTTCGGGTTCACCTTGAACGCCGTGGACGGCATGGCCCGCACTGGCGTGATTTCGACCCCAAGGGGCGAGATCCGGACACCGGCCTTCATGCCCGTTGGTACGGCGGCCACGGTAAAGGCCATGATGCCCGAAAGCGTCAAGGCGACCGGGGCTGATATCCTTCTGGGCAATACCTATCACCTCATGCTGCGCCCGACCGCCGAACGGATCGACCGGCTGGGCGGGCTTCACAAGTTCATGAACTGGGATGGGCCGATCCTGACAGACTCGGGCGGGTTTCAGGTGATGAGCCTGGCGGATCTGCGCAAGCTGACCGAACACGGCGTCACCTTCCGGTCCCACGTCGATGGGTCCAAGCACGAGTTGACCCCGGAACGGTCGATGGAGATCCAGCGCCTTTTGGGGTCAGACATCGTCATGTGCTTTGACGAATGTCCCGCCCTGCCTGCCACTGACGACCGTGTGGCCGAAAGCATGCGCCTGTCGATGCGCTGGGCGGCCCGGTCGAAAGAGGCCTTTGGCGACCGGCCGGGACATGCCCTTTTTGGCATCCAGCAGGGCGGGGTGACCCAGCACCTGCGCGCCGAAAGCGCAGAGGCGCTGACAGCGATCGGCTTTGACGGCTATGCCGTCGGCGGGCTTGCAGTGGGTGAAGGGCAGGAGGCCATGTTCGGAGTGCTGGACTATGCGCCTGCCATGCTGCCGCACGACAAGCCGCGCTACCTGATGGGGGTGGGTAAGCCCGACGACATCGTGGGCGCGGTCAAGCGCGGGATCGACATGATGGACTGCGTTCTGCCCTCCCGCTCGGGCCGGACGGGGCAGGCCTGGACCCGGCGCGGGCAGGTGAACATCAAGAACGCCCGCCATCAGGACGATCCACGGCCGCTGGACGAAGATTGCACCTGTCCCGCTTGCCGGTCCTATTCGCGGGCCTACCTGCACCACGTGTTCCGGACGGGTGAGATGATTTCGGGCATGCTGCTGACCTGGCACAATCTGCACTATTATCAGGAATTGATGTCCGGCATGCGCACAGCGATCGCACAAAACCGCTTTGCCGAGTTCGAGACTGCCTTCCACGCCCTCCGCGCAGAAGGGGATATTGAGCCGATTTGAGGCCAGGATCCCTCAGTTCCTCAGGGTCACGGCAGATTTTCATGACATCGCGCTTGCGGCACAGAGAATGCGGATGCATGCTTTGCCGAAAGCGGGACTGCTTGAAACTGCGTCGTTCTTGCACCAGATAGAGTGATCTGGACAGGAGACGGCCCAAGGGTTGCCGATAATCGGGACCGCGGCTGTCTTGCCAAGAATAAGGATACGAGCATGCAAACTCCCCTCAGTGCCTCTTACCCGGTCTTGCCCCTGCGCGATATCGTGGTGTTCCCGCACATGATCGTGCCGCTCTTTGTAGGGCGCGAGAAATCTGTGCGTGCCTTGGAAGAGGTGATGGCCGACGACAAGCAGATCCTGTTGTCGAGCCAGATTGACCCCGGCGTCGATGACCCGGATTCCGACGGCATCTACAACGCTGGCGTGCTGGCCAATGTGCTGCAACTGCTGAAATTGCCCGACGGCACGGTAAAGGTGCTGGTCGAAGGCAAAAGCCGTGTGCGCATCACCGACTACGTCGAGAACGACCGTTTCTTTGAAGCGCGCGCCGAATACCTGACCGAGGTGATGGGCGATGAAGAGGTCGTATCGGCCCTCGTCCGGTCCGTCGCCCAGGAATTTGAGCGTTACGCCAAGATCCGCAAGAACATCCCCGAAGAGGCGCTTGCCGCCGTGCTTGAGGCGTCAGAGCCTGCCAAACTGGCCGACCTCGTCGCCGGTCATCTTGGGATCGAGGTGCGTCAAAAGCAGGAACTGCTTGAAACCCTCTCGGTCGCCGAGCGGCTTGAAAAGGTCTACGGCCTGATGCAGGGCGAAATGTCCGTGCTGCAGGTCGAGAAAAAGATCAAGACCCGGGTCAAGAGCCAGATGGAGCGGACCCAGCGTGAATACTATCTGAACGAACAGATGAAGGCGATCCAGCGCGAGCTGGGCGACGGTGAAGAGGGTCAGAACGAGGTTGCGGAAATCGAAAACCGCATCCTTCAGACCAAACTGTCCAAGGAAGCCCGCGAAAAGGCCGATGCAGAGCTGAAAAAGCTCAAAAGCATGAGCCCGATGAGCGCCGAGGCGACTGTCGTGCGCAACTACCTCGACTGGATTTTGGGACTGCCTTGGGGTGTGAAGTCGCGCACCAAGAAGGACCTGAAACTGGCCCAGAAGGTGCTGGACGACGACCACTACGGCCTGGACAAGGTCAAGGAACGGATCGTGGAGTATCTGGCCGTGCAGCAACGCTCGGCCAAGCTGAAGGGGCCGATCATGTGCCTCGTCGGTCCTCCGGGCGTGGGCAAGACCTCGCTTGGCAAATCGGTTGCCAAGGCCACAGGGCGTGAGTTTATCCGCATCAGCCTTGGCGGCGTGCGCGACGAGTCCGAGATCCGGGGCCACCGCCGGACCTACATCGGCTCTATGCCCGGCAAGATCATCCAGGCGCTGAAAAAGGCCAAGACGACGAACCCGCTTATCCTGCTCGATGAGATCGACAAGATGGGGCAGGATTTCCGTGGCGACCCGGCGTCTGCCATGCTCGAGGTGCTTGACCCCGAACAGAACTCGACCTTCGTGGACCACTACCTTGAGGTCGAATACGATCTGTCCAACGTCATGTTCCTGACCACGGCGAACTCCTACAACATGCCGGGCCCTTTGCTGGACCGGATGGAGATCATCAGCCTGGCCGGCTACACCGAGGATGAAAAGCGCGAGATCGCCCGCCAGCACCTGCTGCCCAAGGTCATGAAGAACCATGGCCTGAAGGCGAAGGAGTTCGAGGTTGACGATGCCGCCCTGACCGAGATGGTCCGTACCTACACCCGCGAAGCGGGCGTGCGGAACCTGGAGCGTGAATTGGCCAAGATCGCCCGCAAGGCTGTCACCAAGATCGTGCGTAAAGAGCTTGAGAAGGTCGAAGTGACCGAGGCCAACCTTGAGGACTACCTGGGCGTCAAGAAGTACCGCTACGGGCTGGCCGAAAAGGAAGATCAGGTCGGTGTCGTAACCGGTCTGGCCTGGACGTCGGTCGGGGGTGAGCTTTTGAACATCGAAGCGCTCCGCCTGCCAGGAAAGGGCCGGATGAAGACGACGGGCAAACTGGGCGATGTGATGAAAGAATCCATCGACGCAGCAAGCTCTTACGTCCGGTCCATCAGCCCGCAGATCGGGGTGAAACCGCCGAAGTTCGACAAGATCGACATCCACGTCCACGTCCCGGATGGTGCCACCCCCAAGGATGGTCCGTCGGCTGGTCTGGCCATGGTGACATCGATCGTGTCGGTGCTGACGCAGATCCCTGTCCGCAAGGATATCGCCATGACGGGCGAAGTGTCGTTGCGCGGCAATGCGATGCCTATCGGCGGCCTGAAAGAGAAACTGCTGGCGGCGCTGCGCGGTGGCATCACCACGGTGCTGATCCCGGTCGAGAATGAGCGGGACCTGCCCGAGATCCCGGATAACGTGAAGGCCGGTCTGACGATCATTCCCGTCAGCCACGTGTCCGAGGTTCTGGAACACGCCTTGGTGCGCAAGCCTGAACCGATTGAATGGGACGAAGCGGCCGAGGAAGCTGCCGCGCTTGCGGCCGCCAAACCGGCTGACGATGGTGCTGCGGCGACCGCCCATTAATACGGGTCGCTTTGCAAAATGATGATGTCGGCGCGCCCCTTAGCCGGGGCGCGCCGATTTTTGTGTGGACACGCCCGCAATCTTGGCCAGTAGCCGTGGCCCCAAGAGGGGTATAGGCTTGCCCCAACGGTTCAATCCGAAAAGGGGCAGAGCATGACCAAGACAAATATACCGTCGACCACCATTGTTGAGCCGCAGCCATCGGCAATCGACATGACCGTCCGCGTGCAGGTCAAGATGAAGGAATTCCTTGAGCGGGTCGTGGCCCGGTCTGGCCTCAAGCGGAACGAGGCCAAGTCGGCTGCAGAAGCAACATTGGCTGTTTTGGGGGAGGCCATCGCAAATGGCGAAGAGGTAAACTTGCCCGGGCTTGGCAAACTCAAAGTGAACCGGGAAAAGGCGACAGACCGGGGCACGGTCTACGTTATCCGCGTGGTGCAGAACCGCCCGAACGAAGGTGGCAACGAGCCTCTTGCAGATCAGGTCTAGGACAGCTAAACGACCCATCGGATTGGGTGATTAGCTCAGTGGTAGAGCGCTTCGTTCACATCGAAGATGTCAGGGGTTCAAATCCCTTATCACCCACCATTCCCTCTCTTGCGGCCCGCTGGGCGAAATGATCCTCGGACGCGATTAACCATGCCATTACTTTCGCCCCGTCGCATGGTGACAAGGTCGATGGAGGACCGATAGTAAAGGAACTGTAAATTGGTCTGGCAAGTGCCAACCGACAGCCGGTGTCCTGATCCGTCTTTCTCAAGGAATAGCATCTCCGGCTTACCAGGAGATTAATGCTTGCGGCCGTTCTCATTTGAAATCGACTTTGGCCCATCGTTGAGCGCTTCGTTGAGCGCGTCATTCGGCCCGATGGCCAAAAATGTAGCATTGTCGTCTGCCGTCAACCACCTTGGTACGATGCAGGTTCAACCGGACCGGGGCCGCACGATCGGCCCCATGCTGGAGGTGGACTTGGCCAAAGATGATCCGCGAACGTCCGCCACTGTCCCGCCCAAGCCAACCGCTTTCACCGTGTCAAAGCCCGACAAATGGCCCGACCGTTTTCCAGACCAAGGCGCCATCGTCCCAAAGGACGACACCCCGTCCGCCAATAGCGCGGCCGCATCACAGCTGATAGGCGATCCCTTCCAAGCAATGGAGGCGTTTCAGACGCCATCCCCCCGGACCGTGAAATCAAACCCGCTTGCCGCACTAGACTGGGGCGGAGCCGTCCTGCCGCCCGCCATCTCGGTCTATTTCGCGCCTGCAGGGGCAAGGCTGGACGGCTACACGTCAGAAGGGTTCAACGCCTATGAAATCAGCCAGTTCCAAGCGGCCTTCAATCTTCTGGAGGCGGTCTGCAATGTGACGTTCCGGATGACAGACGCCCCCACCGCGACCCTGTCGATTCTTCTGGATACCGACGAAATGGGGACCAGCGGCTATCTGGGCTACTTTAACCCGCCCGGCACCCACAACCAGGGGATCGGGGTCCTGAACGGTGCTGCCTGGGACAGGGAAGCGGGGCAGGGCCTTGAGGTTGGTGGCTTTCACTTTGTGACGATTACGCACGAATTGCTTCACGCCCTTGGGTTGGCGCATCCGCATGACAGGGGCGGGCAGTCAGAGCTGATGGCCGGGGTCGAACATGCCCATGACGATTTTGGCGACTACCTCCTAAACCAGGGTGTCTTTACCAACATGTCCTACAACAGCGGCCACGCCGCGGGCCGGTATGCTGGTGGTCAAGACATCCGCTTTGGCTTTGAAGCGGGGCCGATGGCCCTCGATATCGCGGTCTTGCAGGACAAGTACGGGGCAAACATGAAGACGGCGATGGGGGACACGTTGTACCAATTGCCGGACCGGAACGGTCCGGGGACCTATTGGCGCAGCATCTGGGACGCGGGCGGCACGGACACACTGCGCCATGATGGGGCAGGGGACGCAGTCATAGACCTTCGTCCGGCGACTTTGCGGACAGAGACGGGTGGCGGCGGATTTCTGTCCTCGGTCGAGGGTGTCTCAGGCGGCTATACCATCGCCGCCGGGGTGATCATCGAAAACGCCGTGGGTGGCGCTGGATTTGACCGCCTGATAGGCAATGCTGCCGACAATCACTTGTCTGGCAGCGGTGGTGCCGACCGGATCTTCGGCGGGGACGGAGCGGACAAGCTCTTTGGCGGGGATGATGGTGACTTTCTTGTGGGGGATGAAGGGGATGACGTTCTTTTCGGTGGTGCCGGGGACGACATCCTCGTTGGAGGGCGCGGGCGCGACTGGCTTTTTGGGGGGGCTGGAGCGGATACTTTCGTCTTTGGTACCGACGACAGCGGGGTACTTTACGGCCAACGCGACGTTATCGGCAGTTTTGAAGGTGGCATCGACAAAATTCATCTGCGCGGCATCGATGGCGATCCGGCGGTGCAGGGCCATCAGGCGCTGCATTTTGCCAGTGCCGACAACACGTTGATGGCTGGCAGGAACCAGGTCCTCTCATCGCGTATCGATGACACACGCAGCCTTTTGACGGTCGACTACGACACTGACGGCGTTGCCGATCTGCAGGTCGTCATCAATAGTGCCATCAGTCTTACGGTCGACGATTTCATCCTGTAGTGGGTAGGTTGTTGGTCAAAGGAGATTGCGGGATGACCCTGCCCGAGCTGTTCGTGATGCGTCATGGCGAGACCGAGTGGAACCTGGCCGGGCGCTGGCAAGGTGATCGAGATTCGCCACTCACGACCAAGGGCGAGGCTCAGGCACGCGAAATGGGGGCCATGCTGCGGCGATTGGGGGTCACAGCCCAAAGTCACAGGCTTTATTCAAGCCCGATGACCCGCGCGCGGCGCACAGCTCTTCTGGCGGGCGGGGACGACTGGCCTATCATTGAGGATGCTCGCCTGCGCGAGATTTCGGTCGGTGACTGGACCGGTCGGAGCCGCGACGAGATCCGGCTTGAGACCGATCTGCCGGAGGATGCACACTTTATGGACTTTTACGCTCGTGCCCCCGAAGGCGAGCCGTTCGAAGAGGTCATGTCCCGCGTCCAGCGCTTTCTGCGGAGCCTCGATGGCCCCAGCGTGATCGTAACCCACGGCATCACCTCCCGTTTTTTGCGGACGGCGGCAATGGGTTGGGGACTGGATCGCGTGCTGGAACTGCCCGGCGGTCAGGGGGTCATCCACCACGTCGCCAACAATCAGCACGCCGAATTGCAGCCAGAGTGAGCTTCGGTCTTGCTTGCATGGAACAGCCCGGCTAAACCGCGCCAGTCGGGTGATTAGCTCAGTTGGTAGAGCGCTTCGTTTACACCGAAGATGTCGGGGGTTCGAGTCCCTCATCACCCACCATTCCCATTTTCAACGACCGTAAGTGACTATTTTTTTTGAATTAAAGATAGGGTGCGGGGTTGTGAAATTTGGGTGCGGGGTTACTACGTGCCCGTTTTGTTCAGTTTTTGCTCCACCCACGTAGGGCGAGTCGACGGCGATCAGCCGTTCTGGTGTACAACGACGCCATGCGGCCGCCGCTCCAACCGAACATTGCCTCCAGCTCAGCCACCGTGGCACCGGCCTCGGCCGCCCTTGTGGCAGCGATCTTGCGAAGTCCGTGTGCCGACTTCTGCACACCCGCCGCGTTGCATGCATCGCGGAACATGTTGCCGAAACTTTCCTTCACCAGTGGCTTGCCGTTTTTGCCCACCACGAAGTGCATGTCGCCGGTAGGTCCGGCCTCCAGCGCACGCTGGAGTGGCGGCAGAATAGGTATGTTCACCTCTGTGCCGGTCTTGGCTGTCTGTATCGTGGCGACCCCTTCACGTACGTGCTGCACGCCGATGGTCACAGCATCCCCACGGCGCAGCCCTGTGTAGAGCAGGACGTCGATCCAGACGCGCTCGTGTGTGCCGAGCGGCCACTTGGCGTAGTACTGTTCAACGTCCTCGTCGACCCAAGCCACGAAACCGGATGTCTTCGGTTTCTTTGGCGGTTTCACGCCTGCGGTTGGGTCGGCCTCAAGGAGGGAGACGTCCACTGCCCAAACAAACATTCCGCGCATCGTGGCGATAAAGTGCCCCGCCTGCGACGGAGTTTTTGCCCGCCGCTCTCGCCCGTCAATGATGTGCTTGCGCGTGATGGCAGTAAAGGGTGCTTCTCCTGAGGTTTCGACGACTTGCTTGAAGATGTTGTCGCGTTGCTTGCGCGTTGCCGGTGACAGAGATGTGTAACTGCTGGACTTGCGGTACTGGCTCAGCAGCCACTTCAGGCTCCTCGGGTCGTCTTTGGTCTGATCCTGTGGCTTCTCACCGGCGAGGGCTGCGCGGTATGCGGCCATGAACGCGTCGGAGCCGTACTCTCCCGGCAACCGTGTTCGGGGGCCGTCCTGCACCCGGAAGTACCAGACGATGGTCCCGTGGCGTGTTTTCTCGCGGAGGATGTAGGGCAGGCGCTTTGTCATGCCCCACTATAGTCGAATGTCGACTGCTGTGTCTACCTGTGGACTCGTACGCACCTCTGAAGGCACGATACGGATACGGCCATCAGGTTCCAGAATGACCTCGACGTTGAGGTCACACTGGTTGGCCGCGCGAAGCGCTCTGGCGATGTCGGCCTGTCTGAATTTTGCTGGTGCCCGTGGCATTAGATCACGCCTCCCCCAAGATGACTGAAAGATCACGGCCCCCACCTTGGTGGAAGGGTCTTTGCTGAGCTTGGCGACATACGCCGCCATCTCGACTGCCCAACTTGCAGTTTTGTACAGTTCAGTGAGTTGGCCATCACTATGCGTCCTCCTTGGCGGTTTCGTCTTTCGTGGGTTTTCCGGTCTGCACCAGTGAAAGGGCTTTCCCGTCGAACAGTTTTCGGTAGTTGATTTCGTAGCAAGTAGACGAACCGCTCGGCACCGTAGTGCCGGATCCTATGCGGACTTTGTGGCCAGGTTTGCCGTCCGGGTTCATAATCAGGTAGCCTGTGCGATCCATCTCTGCGCGCAGTTCAGATTGGGCGATCCCGTTTTCTTTGCACCAGTCGCTCACAGCTTTGGCTGTAATGTAGACCTTCTTGTCCTCGGTGCAGACGCGACCGACAGCGGCAGCGCGAAGCGGTTCCATCGGGAGTTCTTTGCGGCCGGACCGGCCGTCACCGAAGTGCTTGGTTATGATGAGTCGTCCCGGCAGAGACGCGATGAACTGCGCCAGCATCTCCCCTGTGTTCATGTTATTCTCGCGGCGGCTCTCGCGCATCGCCAGGACTTCTTCCAAGGCCCACTGTTTGATAGCCTTCATGTCGAACGAGATGAGGCCGATCTTCTCCGCGATCTTGCCTGCCACCAGTGCCGTGACGATGGCGTCCCGGTAGAACCGTTCCTTGTTATCTTCGGCGTCTTTGGGGTTAACATTGGAGCGAGCGGCCACCAGTCCGCGACGGACCCAGTCCATGTTCTTGATGATGAACCGGATGTATGGGCGGCAGGCAGCGCCGCACAGGTTGTCCATGTGGTGCTCTACCTCTGCCTGCGTGATGTCCGGGAACAGCCTGTCGCTGAAGCCTTCCGGCAGCGAGACCTCAAAGAAGCGAAGCTGCGTGGCTTCTACCCTGTACCCGGCTGGCAGTTTGCTGATGGTCTCGCCCAGCCTGTCGTTACTGGTGATGAAGCTGTTCTTGAACCACTCGTCACCCGTCGTGGCGAACTTGCCGTTTGACCCCAAGCGTTCCTTATCCCTGCCGTTGGCAAGGGCGTAGGCGGTACGGGTCAACTCCTCAGGTGTACGACCTGAGAACTCGTCGAGCAGCATGGGAACTGCGCCGGTGGACGACGTTGTCTTCGTCGACATAGGCGCGCGCCAGCGTAGCACCGTTCCACCGGTAGCCTGACTGCGGCCAGTAAGGGATGATCTTGCCTTCAATCGTAGACCCCATCCCGTCGGGTGGGTTGGGGGCCGGTGCCGTCGACGTCGTGTTAGAACTTTGCGGTGCGTCCGCAACGACGGTTTCTTTTTCGACGGACGGGGCGTTCTCGCTGAAGCCAAGCTGAACCGGGAACTTGCACTTTCCTGCCATTGGGCATGTAGCCATGCAGCCGATGTGGCGATCCATCTCAGCGCATGATGTCGGGCCTACGGACCACTCGTCTATCTTGGCTTGGGTCTCGTCGAAGGAGTAGCCGTCATAGCCCTTGGACCAGTCGTGTACGATGTCCTCGCCGCCTTCGCAGAATTTCACAATTCCAATCGCGCGGTGCCAATGCGGCTCAGGTAGGTCGCCGCCCGTATCACGGAACTGGCGAACCGCAGCGCAGTGCTCTGCTATCTTGTCGGCGTCTGCGGGCGGGAACTCACCGAGGGCCGCTGCAAAGGGGTTGGCCGATGCCGGACCCTTTTTTCTGGCAGCTGGCGCGGGCGGCACGTTGTTGTCGCGGATGTAGGACTGAAGGGCGTGGCGCACCTTTTCAACTTGGTAGGTCTTACCTCGCTTGAGAAGCTCTACCTTGCGTGGCGGATCGTACTTGCGGTTGTGCACGCCGATAGGCCGGAGGACTCGGGAGATGTCCATGTCGACGGCGGTGTCATACCGGATACCCAAATGGTTGCAGACGTCCCGCTTCATCGAGGACAAGTCTTCCCACTCCAAGGGATCAATGTCTTCCTCGAGGTGGAAGTAGGTGTGGTAGCCGCCGCCAGAGGACACGATAGTAGGGGTGAGACGAAGAGCCTTGGCCAGCTTTACGAGGTCAGCGAGAGCCTCCTCGCGCGTGTCGTAGCACGCATCTGGCTTGCCTTCTTCGCGGGCTTTGCGGTTTTTCTCAGGATCGACGTCGAAGTCATCGAACAGTGCCCGGCACGCGACGACGTTTTCCTGTGTGCGGATGCGCCGCTTGTTTTTGTCCGGATCGTGATACCAATCGCCGAAGGCGTTGACTGCGAAGTAGACCGTATCTCCGCGCGCGTCGAAGATTTCTGCTGCCCGTGCTGCTGCTTCGGCGGTTGGGTAACTTCTGTATTTGAACCAGACTCCGCCGTTCCCGTTCGGCACTGCAAGGGCGATAACCTTGATGCCTTGGAACGGTAGGACCAGTTCAAGAAATTCTTGTGCACCCATAGCCCGCCTGTTTTTTGCTGACGTGTTAGCATGTATGGCAGCCGGAGCGAACCCCGGCTGAATGTGGCGACAGTATCAGTCGTCGAAGTCCAGGTTGTTGAGAGCCTCGTGGATGTCGTTGTAGTCGGCCACGGAGGAGACCTTCTCCTCGGCCTCGGGGGCTTCGTCTGAGGCTTCTGTTTTTACCTCGGTCTTCTTCATGACCTTGGCTTGTTCCTCGGCTGCTGCCAGCTTCTCGGAGCGCTTGGCCACGGGGGCTGCCTCGGCCTTGTTCTCGTTCTCGCTGGTGGTCGAGCCGGTCACACCGGTGATGTTCCCGATGGTCTCTGCCTCGTCCACGAGCACCTGTTCGATCTCGGCCAGTTCGTTTTCTTCGACGAAGCGCACGGCTTTGAAAGTCAGGGCAGGGTGGGCAACGCTGTAGTCAAACCCGATCTTGGTGATGACATGCTGCGGTTCTACGCCACGCTTGGCGAGCTGCGAACCATAAGAGCCAAGGGTCTTGAGCGACGCGGCCGGGACGCGGACCAGCATCGGATCGTTGACCTGACCGGCTGGCGCGATAGCCAGGCGCATGCTGTCTGTGCAGGCTTTGTACCCCATGGCGCGAAGCACGCGCGTCTCTTCCATCCGGTGAGGCACCGCGATGTACGGTACGCCTTTGACGGTGAAGGACTTGGCGGCGGGGATCGTGTTGATGAGTCGTTCGGGGTTACGCGACTTTAAAACCAGTGCCTTCTTTTGCGGCCATACCAACATTCTTGATCACCTCCAGTTTGTGGCTGTCGTCTGTCCCGATACCTCGTGCTTGGTAGGAGATAAGAAACGCGATGCAGCAGGCTGCGTGCCAGGTGTGAGGCATGCCGGTCTTCTTGGCAGTGTGGTTCAGCAAAACTACTGTTGAGACTGAGACAGGTCATGGAAACTTGTTGCGCCTTTGGGCGGCGGCGCTCGCGGCCGTAACCTCAAAACAGCGACCCTGCCTGATGTGCTACGGCAAGGCTTACACCGACTGGCTGTTCGGTTTGCACAAGCGCGGCCACGGGCTAGCACGCGTTCGACCAGCTCAGTGCGGATCTCGGCAACAAGCATCGTCTCACGCCACCAGGCCGACCGGAGAAAAATGGCATAGTCCCATGGTTCATCGCTCGGATCGAGGACTTCCCGCAAAGCCATCGGTTCCAGAGCGGTGAGGAGCTTGAGCAGACTATCCTGCGTTATGTCTCGCTCTGTATTCAGCAGCTGCCGCAGTCAGCATTGGCATCCAGAACGCCCTTGCGGGCGATGAAGGACTGGCACAAAATCAGACCTGAGCTGTTCAAGAAACAGCCATACTACCTCACGGGATGTGACAGTTAGGGCTGAGTAGCTCCAGGGTTTGGTAAGTTCCAATTAGGCAATTTCCCCTCGTTAATTTCGGTGTCGATCTGATCCCAAAACTCAGCCAGGCGTTTGACCCGATCTTCGGCGGGGAGGCGGCCATTCTTGTACTGCTTACGATGCGCCTCAAGAAAATCTAGTCGTTGTTTTGCCCACTGGTGTTCTAGTTTCGCCATCCACTGCATGCGCTGCATGAACGGTATTTCGTCGTACAATTCTTCCGCTTTTGCGACAGCACGGTCCATTCGTTCACGTCGCTGCTGCTGAATGTATCGACCGTTTATGCGCCGGTAAACTTTTTGTACTTCTTTGTACGCTGCACTGTTCCTGTCAAATCTGTCCCGCAAACCTACAAGGTATTCTGTGAAGGCCTCAATGTTTGATGCGTAAGTTTCAATCAGGGGCCGCATGAATGCATGCGCTTTCGGCAGCAAAAACGTAATAGGTTTTTCTTCTTGGGACTTTTTGTGCTCCTGTGCGTAAGACTGCATGTGCTTATCCGCGACTGACAGCCATTCGCCTAACTTGCCAGGGTTGCGGAGCAGAGTGTCTGTGCACTTGGTTAGGTCTCCATCTTCGCCCAAGGTTTTTGTCTCCTTCTATGTGGTTACGTGTATGTGACATCATATGTCTTCAATTGCATGTATATTTTCGCATGGAAGGTTACTGCATCGCGGCGGTCGATACTCTTCAAGTTGGGCGCTGTCACCTGACTATCGATGGGTCACTGCTTGCGTGCATGCTTTGTCCAGATAGAGCTGCGGGCACGAGCGGGTGTCGGCTGTCGACACGAGCTGAATACCATATCGGTCGTAGTGCTTGCGTTGGTCCGGGGCCGGGGAGCGGGTGAGAA
Organism: Flavimaricola sp.; assembly: GCA_029255105.1. Lineage (GTDB taxonomy): Bacteria > Pseudomonadota > Alphaproteobacteria > Rhodobacterales > Rhodobacteraceae > Flavimaricola. The sequence goes on from JAQWWH010000086.1 coordinate 27,599, forward strand.
TAACCTCGCCAGTTTCAAACTCCACAAACGGGCCGTGGTCGTTGTGGAAGCACTGGTAGTGATCCCAGCGCTTTTTGCTGTGGTTGAACTCGAACTGTTTCATGCTGCTAGTCCTTCTACTTTGATGACCTCGCCCCATGAGAAGTCGTCGTGATGAGTCGTGAGCCACACGGTATCGTGCTGGCTGGTGAACAGGGTCGATACCGAACTTGGACCGGATTTCGTCCGCCGCCGGGTAGTCGTCAGGGTTGGCAAGGGCAGGGTTGCCTTTGGCCGCTGCGATCTTTGTCAGGCGATCCAAGTCGGCTTGCACCTCGAAGTCCCAGTTGGCGGCAAGGTCGTCGGCCGCAGCCAGCGCATCGTCGATCAGCACACGCAGCTTGGCCGTGAACTCGAAGTAGTAGTCGATGCTCAGCATACGCACGCCAGTGCCCCACGGCACCGTGTTGTCGTTGAAGTAGGTGCGCACGTCAGAGAACTTGCTGATGGTCTGGCGGACCCGGTTGCTGCGGCCCTCGAACAGGTGCTTGTTCACGTTGCCCGCGCCGTATGCACGGCTCTCGGCCTCGTCCAACTTATATGGCGAATACATGCTGCGCTTGAGCTGAACCAACACGGCCTTCTCGTCGAGACCTTTGATCTTGATGGTCTGGCGAACCAGTGGTGCAGCAGCTTCGGCAACGTGTGTCCACGTGTTAACAGATTGATCTTCGTCGACGTCGCCCAGCGAAATTTCGTCGAGCGCAGCGACGGGGGCCGATGAGTCGTCACCGAACAAGGCGCGAAGCTCTGCATCCAGTGTCTCGTTGGTCTGTGCGATGTTCAAGCAGCTTGCTCGGCCACAGACGCCACTTGGCGCAAAACGCTTGTCCAGCGGGAAAATCAGGCGATCTTGACGTCATACGGCAGGCCACTTGGGGAATGTCGGTTTTAGGGTTGGGCGATTTGCAAAAGTCTTCTTCTTTTGGTGTCGGTCTAGCTCTGGCGGGCGCACTTGTGTTAACGCCGGACGCTCTTCTCATACGCATTTCTGGGATGTCCACATTCCAGATGCTAGGATGGAGAGGTCTTGGCCTGGGACTTATCTTTATTCTCGCATGGGTGCTTACTAGTCGCGACAGACAGTCCGATTTTGCTATGGTCGGTACCAGTGCCGCGATCGTAGTGATCGTATGCCAAGTGGTTAATACGACACTTTTCCCCATGGGCATCGCGATTGCACCGGTTGCGACAGTGCTGCTGGGTGTCGCTACTGTGCCAGTCTGGTCCGCGTTGCTGGCACAATGGCTGTACGGCGAGATAACATCACGCGCGACATGGATCGCCATAGCGCTGGTCATCGTTGGTTTGACGTTGGCTGTGACAGACAAGGGCGAGGCCGCTCTTGACGCGAACGCACTGGCAGGTGCGGCTTGCGGGCTTGGGGTTGCGTTTGCTCTCGCTCTGACGTTCGTCACGCTGCGCCATCACGCCACCATTCCGCTATTTCTCGTCGTCGGATTGGGCTCACTGACGTCGGGCACCTCGGGCTTGCTTATCGTTGGTCCTGCACAGATGACGGAGGGTACAGTTTGGGCCATTCTCGTCTGCGCTTTGCTGATCCTGCCATTGTCATTTTTTGCACTGAACGAAGCGTCCCGCCACACTGCCGCTGCCAATGTTAGCTTGCTGCTGTTGCTGGAAACTGTTCTCGCACCACTTTGGGTTTGGCTTGGTACCGGCGAAGCGCCCTCGCGGCGCATGATGGCCGGTGGCGCGGTGGTAGTGGTGACGCTCGCGATGTATATACTCAGCACGCAGCGTGCTCAAAGCCGGGTATCCCGCGGTCCCACAAAATAGAAGCAATCATGACTTACGCAGATATTTTATTACAGTTTGGCTCCGGTCTCTTGGCAGGTGCAATCAATGCGCTTGCCGGGGGCGGGACGATTTTCACGTTCTCGGCACTCGTGGCGATCGGGCTGCCTGTCGTGACGGCCAATGCGACTCAAAGGAAGCCAAACTAAATCACGGGATGTGACACTTATGTCGACGAAGACGTAGGTGAACTTGGTTCTGTTGCGGAGTTGAACTTATATGACTGCCATAGAGATGTTATCTTTGCACAATAAACGATGTATTATGCGGGAAAAGACCCTCGCGCTGAGGAGCCTCGGTTTATAAATAAAACTACGCCAACAAAAATTTTAGGATTCCCTCCAGAATACGCATTTTTATTATTCCGACAGTCTTTGTTGCGCAAATCGTTCTGAGGTTGAGTTTCCCCTTACCCCAAACGGTTTCAGCCTACAGCGACGGTACTTGGTATGGCTCTTTTGCACAAATCCCAAGAGGGATTCATCTTGTGAATCCAGCGTGGTACCTGGGATGCATGAGCAGACCGACACCACCGACCTATAAGACCAAAAACTGGCCAGCCTATAACGAAGTGTTCAAGCGCCGGGGTTCGCTGACGATTTGGTTCGACCCTGAGATGATCTGGGATGCCGTGCCGACAGGCAGGCGTGGCCGCCAACAGAGCTATAGCGACGCCGCCATACAGACTTGCCTCTCGATGAAAATGCTGTTCGGCATGGCGCTCCGGCAGACGACCGGGTTCGTCGAGAGCCTGCTGCGGCTGGTCGGTCTGAACTGGACGGTGCCGGACTTCAGCACGCTGAGCCACCGCCAAAAGACCCTGGCCGTCAACACCCCCTACCGCGGGTCGAAGGGCCCGCTGCACCTGTTAATCGAAAACAGGGATCAAGGTGGAGGGCGAAGGCGAGTGACACGCCCGCAAGCATGGTGGTCCCAAGCGGCGCGTCTGGCGCAAGATCCACTTGGGGATTGATAAGGAAACGCTGGAGGTTCGGGCCGTGGACATCACAGGGAGCCACATCGGTGATGCACCAGTCTTACCCGACCTGCTCAACCAGATCCAGGCGGACGAGCAGATCGACAGCGTCACCGCCGACGGTGCCTACGAAACACGTAAATGCCACGACGCCATTGCCGACCGCGGTGCCCATGCCGTTATCCCGCCCCGTAAGAACGCGAAGCCCTGGAAGACCATCACCGCCGGAGCCGTGGCGCGAAACGAGGCCCTGCGCGCGGCGAAATACCTGGGCCGCGCGCTCTGGCGACGATGGAGCGGATACCACCGCCGAAGCCGCGTCGAGACAAAGATGCATTCTGTGAAGTTGCTGGGCCAGCGGCTCATGGCGCGGGACTTCGACCGACAGGTCGCCGAGCTCCAGGTCCGCATCGCCGTCCTAAACGGCTACACCGCGCTCGGCATAACCGTCACGGGATCCGTGGGATAATTCCGTCCGGGGAAAGGGAAACTCGGCCATAACCCGAATTGTGCAACAGAGCCGATGCGCACAAAAACCCAGCGTGTGGCCCTGTCGATGGCAACAAAGAGGTAACGCCGCCGGTCCTCATCGGCCATCTGCGACAAATATTTGATGTCGGTATGCAGATAGCCCGGCTCATATGCCTTGAAGGAACTGTGTGTCGGCGTGGCTTCTTTCGGCTTCAGCGCTCGCAGGTTGCCCACGCCATGACGGCGCATGCAGCGATCAAGACCGGACCGCGAAACATGTGAGTTCAAGAACTCGCGCACCACGGCAAGCAAGTCATCCAAAGGCAAAAGCAGGGTCGTTCGCAATGTGACAGCCACAGCTTCTTGCGCAGGGCTCAATGTTGTCTGAAGCCGATGCGGTGTGCTCCGATATCCCGTAGCGTGCCACCATCCATGCCGGATCTGTGCTCGCCTGGATCGCGGCCCTGATCTTCGGCGTCGTCGTCGCCTGCTTGTGAAGAGAAATCAGCATGTCACATTCCCGTCCCGAACCGCGCGCAAGATCAATTGTGCCATGAAAAGTGCAGATCGGCGAAGGTCTATGAGATCATCCGGGATGGAACAATTAGTGATGGAACAGCTAACTTCGGTTTCAGGATTTCCAAATTGTGCTTCGTTGTTCAGCGTGCAAGAAAACCAGCGCACAGGACATCCCGATACGCTTGGAAATAATTTTGCAACGCTGTCGCCTATCAATTTCAGGACACGATATCATGGTAGATGGAACGGATCGCGCATTTGTTGGAAATCAACCGTATGGGATGGGGTATGAACCCACCTATAGCGGCGCAAACAGCCTGTTTCGCAGGCAATATTCCCGTGACCTCGAAGGTGTCGATATGGTGGCCTGGGGCGTCACCTATGACCTGAGCGTTACTAACCGCCCTGGCTGTCGTTTTGGCCCGCGCGGCATTCGTGCGGCTTCAACCAATGTCGCCTGGGACGGGGGCCCGTGGTTCTGGGATTTCGACCCGTTCGAAAAACTGCTGATGGTGGATTACGGCGATTGTTCCTATGATCCCGGCTTCCCTTTGGACATCCATGACAACATCTACAAAGAAGCCAAAAGCATTCTGAACTCGGGCGCCTTTCTGCTGACCATGGGCGGGGATCATTCGATCACGGAACCAATCCTCAAGGCGCAGGTAGAACGCCATGGGCCAATATCCCTTATCCAGATCGACGCGCATTCCGACACCTGGGAGGAAGAGCCGCGCCGGTTCGATCATGGCTCGATGTTCTATCACGCCGCCAAGGAAGGCATAATTGACGCCGAACACTCCATTCAGGCGGGGCTGCGGACGTTCAACGCCAAATCGCACGGCTACAATCGCCTGACGGCTGAGTTTGTGCATGAACAGGGTGTGGATGCGACAGTTGCAAAGATCAAAGAGGTTGTGGGCGACCGGCCAGCCTATCTGACCTTTGACATCGATGCGCTTGATCCGGCCTTTGCGCCGGGAACCGGCACGCCGGTGTGCGGCGGACTGAGCACCTGGCAGGCCATATCGTTGATCCGCAAGCTGGGCGGCGTGAACCTGATCAGTGCGGATGTGGTCGAGGTTTCTCCGCCATTTGACCACGCCGAAATCACCGCGCTGGCCGGGGCGACATTGCTGCTGGAAATGACCTGTCTGGTGGCGTCGCAGAAGTAAGGCCAGTCACGCATCCCGGCCAAGATACGGCGTTAGCAGAGAAAACAGTCTGAAAGGCGTTTGTTTATGTATTATCTGAGGGGATGCGCCATGTGGCGCATATTGTTTTAAACATGCACGATTAGTTCATAAGCGGTCGCGGGCTCGCTTATTCAACTCGATTGTCTGACCTGCGATGCCATGCCTGAATGGGATTGGTGCGGGAGTTTCGCGAAGGCGACGAAAGGGGAGCCTAGCCGGGCCTACTGGGCATACATATGGACCAGTGGTCAGCTGCGCTGACCGGATGACATCAAGGCCAGGATCGTTGCTGAGGGTCTGCAGTTGGGTGTGACTGTGAATGAAGTTCCGGCGCATTGCGGGCTTTGGGCGAAACAGTTGTCGGAGGGTAGAATTTATACTATTTTTTAGGCTTGTTTTGTGTGCTGATCAACATGACGGCTGCTGTTTCGCGCCGATCGTGGTACCGAACTGTGGCGGTGGTGTCCAAGTGCTAGCTATTGCGTGGCAGCCAGCAAAACAGGACAGATCATCCCCTGGAGGCGGCGGCGCGCCGTCCTCGTGGTCGCGATAAGCTGGCTGACCGGTTGCGCTAATGCAGGTTCTGAAACCGGCGGCTTGGGAGGGTGTCCTCCGGTCATGGAATATTGCAGGAAGCTCCAGGCGCTGGTCGTTGAAGGGGTAGTGGCGCTACCCGAGGATGTGCCTTTTTGTTGAATGGTTGGCAGAATTTTTCCACATCCTGCGCGACGCAGCGACCCCTCCAAAATCGAAACACCTACACGCATGCCTATGACGCCGCTGTCGCAAAATGGCGCGAATCTCTTGCCGCCTGAGACCAAAGTAAAATATCGGCTGCGATACTCTGGTTCGCGCTGGCTTGACAGCAAAAGGAAACTTATTGTCAGGTCCAAAGTGAAATGTCAGACATATGACATTGGGTCGAATCAGACGCTCTGCGTGCTCGATAGTTGTGCCTTCTTTGGTGAGAAAAGTGGGCAGAGCTGAAGTGACCTGAAAGGAACAAGAAGCCAGCTTCAACTAGGAGGAAAGACATGCAACATTTCAGAGGAGTGGGGACGGCTGCCGCCATTGCGGTCAGTCTGCTCGCGGCACCGACCGGTGCGCAGAATATTTCGGCTCCCGGCGAGAGCACCAGTGGCTCCTATGCTGACTACATGAAGACCGTGTATGCACGCGCGGGCTATCCCGAGCTGCTTCAGCTGTCGTTAACAACGTTTGATAATGAATTTGATCTGCATGGCATGGCCGCCGAAAGTTGGGAGCAGTCGGAGGATGGCCTGACTTGGACGTTCAATCTCCGTGAAGGGCTGACTTTTTCCGACGGACATCCGTTGACCGCCAGCGACTACGTCTTTGCCATGCAGCGCGCGGCGACGTCGGGATATGACTTTGCATGGTACTGGGGTTTCGCCGGCGGCATCGAAGGCTGGGGTCCTGTGACCGCGGGAGACGCAGGCATCGAAGCGCTGGGGGTCCGCGCCATCGACGAACTGACCATCGAGGTGAAAACTGAGACTCCCAAGCCTTACCTGCCCTCTGTCGTCTCGCTTTGGTATGCGGTGCCCGAGCATGCCGTAGAAGCGTTCGGCGATGACTACGCCGCCAACGTGGACACCATGGTAACGTCCGGCGCTTACATGATGCAAAGCTGGGAAAAGTCCAACAACGCCATGACCCTGGTCCGCAACCCGGAATACCGGGGGCCCTGGCCGGGACTGGAGGAAGAGCTGTTCATCGACCCCAGCCTTGGTGCCGCCGAAGTCGGCCTGCCCGCCTACATGGCCGGTGAGGTGGACTTCACTGCACTGAACGCCGGTCAGATCCCGTTCATGGAGGCGCGGTTCCCAGACGAGATCCGACAGAACGCGATTTTTGCGATCTCCTACATCTCGTTCGACCTGGAAAGCCCGCCGTTCGACAATGTCGATGTGCGCCGCGCCCTTTGGCATGCGATCGACCGTGAAGAGTTGACTTCGACGGTTCTGCGCAACCTTGCCGTTCCGGGGCGCTCGCTGCTTTCGCCGTCTTTCCCCGGATACAACCAGGAGATCGCCGATCAGGCGGTCTTTGACCCTGAGCGCGCGCGCGCATATCTGGCTGAGGCTGGGTATCCGGACGGCGAGGGCTTCCCTGAGGTCGAGATCTGGTACCGCGATCAGGGCGGCTACAATGGGGCGATCACCGCGCCGATGCTTCAGTATCTGCAGGCTGAGTTCCAGGAGCATCTTGGCATCACTATGAACATCCGTATTTTGCCGCTGCAGGACTGGATGGCCGGCCTGATGAACAAGGAAAACAACCTGTTCCTCGCGCCCTATGAGTACGACTACATCGACCCGTCGAACTTCTACGGCATCTTCTACAATGGCGGTCGTCACGATCACCGCAACCCGGACTATGACGCGCTGGTTGCTGCCGCAGACAGCAACCCGGTCTGGGAGGAGCGCCTTGCCCTCTACCAACAGGCAGAGCAGGTGCTCATCGATACCGCGGCGATCATCCCGATCGTGCATCCGATCCAGATGTTCGCTGTGAGCGACCGTCTGTCCGGTGCCGGCGTCGAGCCGAATTCGGCTGGCATGACACCTCTCAGCCGGTTGGTGCCATTCTTCTACGCCCATACCCAGGCAGAATAGGGACGCCTCCCGTCCTTTGCCCCCGGGCCATTTGGTCGGGGGGCACTTTTTCGACAAAGGCCCTTAGTATGTCCGCATTCCCAGCGCCCCCCCTCGTCGACATTCGCGACCTGTCCGTCAGCTTTCCGCAGCATGACGGCGTAGTGCAGGCCGTCCGTGGCGTAACTTTGCACGTGGACACTGGTGAAAGCATTGGCATCGTGGGCGAAAGTGGTTCAGGCAAATCTGTGTCCTGCATGGCAGTCCTGCGGTTACTGCGCAGCCCGCCCGCACGGATCGAGGCCACGGCCCTGTCGCTGGGCGGCGTCGACATGATTTCCGCAGACAACCGCCAGATCGCCGACACGCGGGGCCGGGTTGCCGCCATGATCTTTCAGGACCCGATGACCGCCTTCGATCCGGTCTTTACCATCGGCCAGCAGATCGTTGAGACGATCCGTGTCCATCGTGCAGTCAGCAAGGCCGAGGCCCGATCTGAGGCACAGACGCTGCTGACGCGGGTGGAAATCCGAAATCCTGCTTCGATACTCGACAGTTTTCCGCATCAATTGTCGGGGGGCATGTTGCAGCGGGCGATGATTGCGATGGCGCTGTCCTGCCGCCCGCAAATCCTGTTTGCCGATGAGCCCACGACTGCGCTCGATGTGACAGTTCAAGCCCAGATCCTCCAGTTGATCAAGCAGTTGCAGGCGGAATTCGGCATGGGCCTGATCATGGTCACGCATGACCTCGGTGTCGTGGCAGAGACAGTGGACCGCGTGGTGGTGATGTATGGCGGCAAAGTCATGGAACAGGCCCCAGTGCAGGACATTTTCGACAGCCCTGCGCATCCCTATACGCGCGCGCTCTTGGCCTCGATGCCGGGGCAGGGTGGCGGGCGGCAGCGGCTGATAGAGATCCCTGGCGCCTCGCCCAATCCCGCCAACCCGCCAACGGGCTGTCCGTTCCATCCGCGCTGTACCCTCGCCGACGCCCAGTGCGCCGCCGCGATGCCCGCCATGTCGCAGACGGGCCCGTCGCGGCAGGCCGCATGCTGGAAGCTGGCATGACGGCCGCGCTGGAACTGCGAGGGCTTTGCAAAAGCTATCCGCTGCGTGACCCCAACGGCTGGCTGCCGCGCTACCGCGAGCTGCGAGTCGTCCGCGACGTCGACCTGACGGTCGAGAGCAACAGCATCGTCGGGCTGGTAGGCGAATCTGGCTCGGGCAAGACCACGACCGGCATGATGGCCCTGCGCCTGACGGAACCGACCGCGGGGCGCATCCTTGTAGGCGGGCAGGACATCACCAGGATGGAGGCCGCCGCGCTGAAACCGTTCCGGGCAAAGATGCAGGTGGTGTTTCAGGACAGCTATTCCGCGCTCGACCCGATGTTCACCCTGGCGCAGATCGTGGCGGAGCCGCTGCATGTCCACGGGCGCGGCAGCGCCCGTGAACAGACCGAAACCGCACTCGACTGGTTGGAACGCGTGGGCCTGCACCGGTCCTACGGCAGCCGCTATCCGCACGAACTGTCCGGCGGCCAGCGGCAGCGCGTCGCCATCGCCCGCGCGCTGGTCCTGCGCCCTGATGTCCTGATCGCGGACGAGCCGACTTCGGCGCTCGATGTGTCGGTAAAGGCGCAGATCATCAACCTGTTGCAGGATTTGCAGGCCGAAATGGGCCTGTCGATCCTGTTCATCAGCCATGACTTGTCGGTGGTGCGGTCCCTCACGGACAAGGTCGCCGTGATGTTCAACGGCCGCATCGTTGAGGAGGCGGCAACAGAGGACATCTTTATCCGCCCGCAGCATCCCTACACCCGCAGCCTGCTGGATGCGATCCCGGTCCTGAACCCGCGCGACCGCAGGGACCGCGTGTTCCGCTCGCGCGAGGACCTGGAGGCCGACATTCCCCGGCTGTCGGCGGTGGCTACTGGGCTACCCCCCGCGCCCACCCCGCGGCTGATCCCGCACGGGCCGGGCCACCGCTACGAGGCCCTCGTGCAATGAGAAAGGCCGCACTGTGATCCCCTTCATCCTGCGCCGGCTGTTCTCAGTCTCAGTCACCTTTGTGATCGTGTCGATCCTGATTTTCACGATGATGCATTCCATCCCGGGCGGCCCGTTCGACGCCGGCGACATGCCCTTGCCGCCAGAGGTCCGGGCGCGGCTGAACGAACGCTACGGCCTCGACCAGTCGCTGGTGACGCAATACATCAACTACATGGGCGGCGTGCTGCGGTTCGACTTCGGCATCCCTTTTCAAAGCCCGGGCGAAACCGTGCTGGAACTACTGGGCCGCGCCTGGGTCCCGAGCCTCGTTCTGGGCGGCCTTGGCGTTCTGATCGGAACGCCGTTGGGCATCCTTCTGGGCATCGCGGCGGCCCTGCGCCGCAACACGTGGATCGATTATCTCGCGTCCGCCGTGGCGACGCTGGGCCTCACGATCCCGGTCTTCGTGACCTCGATGATCATGATCCTTGTCTTCGCCGTCTGGCTGAACTGGGTGCCGGCATCGGGCTGGGGGGCGCCGGACAAATGGATCCTGCCAATCGCAGCCTATGCGACGATCCCGATGGCTACCTATGCCCGCTACACCCGGTCGGCGATGCTCGATACGCTGAACAAGCCCTTCGTGACGGTCCTGCGGGCCAAGGGGCTGTCGGAAACCCGGATCATCTATCAGCATGTCCTGCGCAATTCCGCGATCCCCATGGTCACGGTGTTTTTGCCGATGTTCATAGGCACCGCGACGGGATCGATCTTTGTCGAGGCGATCTTCCGGGTGCCGGGGCTTGGCGCCTATTTCGTGTCGTCGATCCGCACCCGGGACTATCCGCTGGAAATGGCGCTGATGCTGATGCTTACGGTGATGTTCTGCCTGGCCTACCTGATCTCGGACATCCTTTACGCCTGGCTGAACCCGCGGATTCGGGCCGGAGGGCGGAAGGGATGACCGACCTGACCACTCTGCCGGGCGCCGTCCCCGATCATCGCCAGCGCAGCCCGCTGCACTTTGCCTGGCGTCGGTTTGTAGCGAACAAGGCCGCTGTCGTGGGCGGGGCTGTGCTGATCCTGCTGATCCTGATGGCCGTCTTCGCCCCCCTGATTACGAAATCCCCCCCGACGGCGCAGGATTTCCTCGGCGAGGCGCTGGCGTTCCCCTCCGCTGGGCACTGGTTCGGCGTCGACGACCTCGGCCGCGATTTCTTCAGCCGTATCGTCTATGGCGCGCGGGTGTCTTTGTCGATCGGGTTTTCGGCGGCGGTTTTCTCGGTCCTGATCGGCATCCCATTGGGTGCGCTGGCGGGATATTACGAGGGCCGCATCGACTGGATCGTCATGCGCATCATCGAGATCTTCTCGGTCGTGCCGCCGCTCTTGGCCGCTATGTTGCTGGGGGCGTTGGTTGGTGGCGGGTACTGGATGATCATCTTCATCGCCGGGCTGTTTGGCTGGGTGCAAGTCTGCCTCTTGGTCCGCGCCCAGATTAAAGCTTTCAAGGAAAAGGAATTCGTTCGCGCCGCGCAGGCTCTGGGCGCCAGCCCCGGATACATTATCCGCCGCCACCTGATCCCCAATTCCGTCTCGCCGATTATCGTGGGCTTCGTGCTGGCGATCCCGCTGGCGATGATGCTTGAGGCCTCGCTCAGCTTCCTCGGCGTCGGGGTCCCGCCGCCGACGCCGTCCTGGGGCCAGATGATCAACACCGGCATGAGCTTCATGTATTTCTACTGGCACCTCGCAGTGTTTCCCACCCTTGCACTGGCTGTTACTGTTATGGCGACCACGCTCTTTGGCGACGGTCTGCGAGATGCCCTTGATCCAACCTTGAAAGGGAAGTGATCTTGTCCTCGACGCGCCTCGCCCCCCAGTTTCTCCTTGATCCGGAGGTAACGTTCCTGAACCATGGGTCATTTGGGGCCTGCCCTAAACCGGTGTTCGACGCCTATCAGGCCTGGCAGTTGAAACTCGAACGCCAGCCCGTGGCCTTTCTCGATCCCGACCGCGGCTATGCCTCCTGGATGCACGATAGCCGGAAGGCACTTGCAGCTGTCGTAGGCGCGCGGCCGGACGATATTGTGGGTGTCCTGAACGCAACCGTTGGCCTTAACATCGTGGCGCAATCGCTGCCGCTGCAACCGGGCGACGAGATCCTTACCACGGACCACGAATACGCAGCGCTGGAAAAGACCTGGGCATACGTCGCCCGCCGCACCGGTGCGTTGGTCCGGGTCGTAGAAGTGCCTTTACCGCTGGTCTCAGAGGAGGCCTATACCCAAGCGCTCCTCTCGGCGATGACGCCCCGCACTCGCGTCCTTTTCCTCAGCCACATCACCTCGCCCACTGCGCTTTTGTTTCCGATCAAGGCCGCCGTTGAGGAGGCCCGCCAGCGCGGCATCTGGACCGTGATTGACGGCGCGCATACGCCGGGCCACATCCCGCTTGATCTGACAGCGCTGGGCGCGGATTTCTATGCCGGCAACTGCCACAAATGGCTGATGGCCCCCAAGGGTTCGGCCTTCCTTCATGTCCGGACAGAGCTTCAGGACATCATCAACCCGCTGGTCATTAGCCATGGCTGGACGGCCAACCGGGTCGAGCCGGGCCCCTTCGGCGGCACGTCGTTTATCGATGCGGTGGAATTCCAGGGTACCCGCGATCCTGCCGCTTGGCTGACGGTGCCGGATGCGATCTTGTTCCGTCAAAACAACGACTGGGATGCGGTGGCGCGCGACTGTCAGACGATGGCGCAGGAAACCGCCGCGCGCGTCGCCCAGTTCACAGGCCTGGAGCCGTTTTCCCGCGCCGAATTCTGCGCGCCACAGATGGTGGCGATGCCCGTGCCCTGCACCGACCCGATTGTGCTGAAACAGGACCTACTGTCCCGGTACGGCATCGAAATTCCCTGTTTCGACTGGAAGGACGCTTACACCATTGTCCGCCTGTCCGTTCAGGGCTATAATACGTGTAGGCAGATGGACATGCTGGTTGAGGCCCTGATCGATATCCTTAACCTGACTAAGGCTGCATGATCACCGCAACAGGACGGAAGAAAAGATTGCATGCTGCACGACGGACCCTTGTCCTATCTGGAACCGATCGAGAATCGGTCCCGGGGTGAGGCAATACTTGAGGCGCTAGCCCGGATGATCCACCAGGCAGATCTCGGCGTCGGGGACCGCTTGCCGCCAGAGGTCATGATGGCCGACCAGCTGGGCGTGGGCCGGTCGACAATACGCGAGGCGCTCAATCGCTGGGAAGGGCTGGGCCTGATCCGCCGCCGCCGGGGTGACGGCACCTATCTTACAGCTCCGATCCCTGATCCAGAGGGGCCGGTCCCGCTTTTGATCAAGCTGGAGGCAGAGGCGGTCCTGAGGTTGCTTGAAGTGCGGCGAACCCTAGAGCGTGATGCCGCTAGACATGCCGCCACCCGCGCCAGCGCGTTTCAACGGTCCGAGATCAGTCGGCTGTGCGGGATCCTGCTATCCATTGTCGAGAGGGGGCAGAATTACCATGCCGCAGACAGGCAGTTTCATGAAGCGATCTTTGAAGCATCGGGCAATCCATTGTTCGGGCACATTCTGTCCCGCCTGAACATTGCCTTCGAGGCAAGCGAAGACTCACCGTTCAAGCGCCGCGCATTTGGTCTGGCCAGTTTTCCGTTCCACCGCACGCTGGCTGATGCAATCGCGGACCGTGATCCCGATGGTGCGGCTCTTGCGGTCAATAGGCTTCTGGACGCGGTCGACGCCGAAGTGCACCTGATCATGGTCGACGGTCCCCCGCCAACCCATTGAATTTTTTGCGCTTTGAATTCTGCGCTACCCCTGCCACTACAACACCGTCACACCGTCACACCGCACATCGCTCTGGGTTACCGTCCACCAGCGCCCAAAAGCATTGTCCCGATAGACCAAATGCCGACCAAGCATTAGAGCGTATCGCGCATGATCGGATCCAGGATTCCATTAGCGACCGTGCTGTGGTTCTCCGCCTTTGAGGTAGATTTGGGGTTCAGTGATGGGCAAACCGCATCCTGTAGAGTTGCGTAAACGTGCCGTGTGGTTTGTTGAGCAGGGCTTTACGCACACCGAGACTGCACGGCGGATCTGGGTTTTGATCAGGTTTGTCAACGACATGGTGCGTCTCTGGCGAGAGACTTGCTCGCTTGCGCCGATGCGGCAGGGCAATCCCGGTCGTGGCAAGCTGACAGGTGTAACGGATTGGGTGCGCAGACGGATCACCGCGCAGCCCGATCTGACAAATGACGTGCTAACGGCGGAACTGGCGTAAGCGTTTCCTGGCCCGCACCTTCCCAATTCTGACCTGACCTGAGATTTCGCACCTGACGGAGATTAGGGCGGGAGTTTCGCGATGGCGACTACGGGTGAGTTACTCAGGGACTAT
>JAQWWH010000087.1 GCA_029255105.1 Flavimaricola sp.
AACAACGCCGTCGCCGCCAGCCTCGTGTCCGGCTATTATGCCATGGATCTGCGAAACCGGATTGGCAGCCTTGGGAACCACGGGCAATCGCCGCCGCCGCAGTATGCCGTTTCTAACCAGATTGATGCGTCGAACGGGAATATGAAGTCCCTTTACCACGAATCCGACCGGCTTTGGTTGTTGTCCCATATACTCCAGCGGGAAAGCGGATGGCGGGGGTTTGTCACCCTGGGCAAACGTCGCCCCAAATTGGACGCGCCGTTGGAGAGTCTGGCTCAACGGGCCAGACGCCTACGTATTGGTATCGCGCCGCCCCCCAACTTTGACGAAACGGCCTACCTCAAGAACAATTCGGACGTGAGCGAAGCGTGCAGCAAGGGCGAGTTTCATTCAGGGTTTGAGCACTACATTCTGGAAGGCCGAAAAGAGGCGCGGCCAAGGACAAGCCGAAACCACCACGGCGTCTGATGGCACCTGTGCCGGGACAGGCTGGCGGGGCGTCGAAGCTCAGTCGTTATTCGGCGACTTGGGCGTCTTTGTCGGACGGCGGGTCTGCCTGCAGAAAGCCACCGGACTGACGTTGCCAGAACCGAGCATATAGGCCATTGCGCGACATCAGCACGTCGTGTGGCCCATCTTCGACGATTTGACCCCGCTCCATCACCACGATGCGGTCCATCTGGGCGATGGTGGACAGGCGGTGGGCGATGGCGATGACGGTCTTGCCTTCCATCATGCCATAGAGTGTCGACTGAATGGCCGCCTCGACCTCACTATCGAGGGCGGATGTTGCCTCGTCCAGGATCAGGATCGGCGCGTCCTTGAGCATTACCCTTGCCAGCGCGATCCTCTGCCGTTGTCCACCCGACAGCTTTACCCCCCGTTCGCCGACATGGGCGTTGTAACCTGTCCGCCCCTTGGGGTCTTGCAGGGTCAGGATGAACTCATGCGCCTCCGCCTTGCGGGCGGCGGCGATCATCTGTTCCTCGGTCGCATCGGGCCGG
Organism: Flavimaricola sp.; assembly: GCA_029255105.1. GTDB lineage: Bacteria > Pseudomonadota > Alphaproteobacteria > Rhodobacterales > Rhodobacteraceae > Flavimaricola. The sequence continues at coordinate 1,005 of JAQWWH010000087.1, forward strand.
CCGTAAAGGATGTTGTCCCGGACCGACCGGTGCAGAAGAGAGCTGTCCTGCGTCACCATTCCGATCGAGGCCCGCAGGCTGGATTGCTGGACCGTTTGTACGTTCTGGCCGTCAATCTCGATCGACCCGCTTTCGGCGTCGCGAAAGCGGAGCAGAAGGTTAACGAGCGATGATTTTCCTGCACCTGACGGCCCGACAAGGCCAATCCTTTCGCCACCGCGCACTGTCAGGTTGATGCCATTCAGCCCGCCCTGCCCCTTGCCATAGTGATGCGTCAGGTCGCGCAGAACGATAGAGCCTTGCGTTACCTTGATCGGCGGCGCGCCGGGTGTGTCCGTCACAGTTTGTGGCACGGCAATGCTTTGCAGTCCCTCGCGAATGGTCCCCATATGTTCGAACATCCGCACCGTCATCCACATGATCCAACCGGTCATGGTGTTCAGCCGCAGGGCCATCGCGACGGCTGCCGCCACTTCACCGATGGACAAGACCCCATTGCTCCACAGCCAAAGGGCTGGACCGATGACCAACAGCATGGCGAGGGAGTTGAAGACCGCCATCGCCCCCTGCTGCAACGCAAAGAGCCGCATCAAGGCCCCAAACCGCAGGCGCTGCCGCCGCATCGCGTTGCGGGCAAAGGCCTCTTCCCGCTCTGCATGGGCGAATAGCTTGACGGTTTCCATGTTGGTGTAGCTGTCGACAACACGGCCTGTGGTCAGAGAATTGGCATGGCTGTTCTTTTCGGACGCCGTCCCGGCACGGGGGGCCAGCCACAAAACAAACACAACAAACGACCCGATCCAAAGGGCAAGCGGCAGGGCAAGCCGCCAGTCCATGCCCGTCAGCAGAATGAGGGTCGCGATCGCGAATGCCGCCGCCTGCCAAAAGGCCTCGAACAGCAGGAACGACGAATCCTCGACCGCATAGCCCATGTTCAGAACCCGGTTGGATAGGCGCCCGGCAAAGTCATTCTGGAAGAAGCCGACCGGCTGGCCCAGCATATGGCGATGCGACCGCCAGCGGGCCTGGGTCAACATATTCGTCGAAATGCCCGAGAACAGGACAATCGCATTCAGCCCGACGACAAGGGGCCGCAGCATCAGAAGGACGACAGCCGCCAAAACCAGTTCGATCCCATGGTCGGAAAAGAACGTGCCGGGCCCGGCGGCCATCTGATCAACCAGCCGTCCGGCGTACCAGATCAGGCCTAGTTCCAGCACGGCAACAAGGCCACCCAGAACCCCACCAATCCACATCACCGTAGAAAAGGGTCGCAGATGCGACAGCATGAAGTGGAGCGGCCGCTTGTCCGGGGTCTGTTCGGGGTAGGGACCAAACGGATCGACGCGCCCCTCGATCCAGACGAAAAGGCGGTTCAGTATCTGTTTCATGCCGCCTACTCCGCCGCTGCCGTGTCGTCGTCCAGTTGATCGCCCAAGAACCCGCCGGACTGGCGGGCCCAGAGACGGGCAAACATTCCGCCCCGTTCCAGCAACTCGGCGTGGGTTCCGTCCTCGATGATACAGCCCTGATCCATCACGATGATCCGGTCCATCTCGGCAATCGTCGACAGGCGGTGCGCAATGGCGATAACGGTCTTGCCCTGCATCATGGTTTGCAACGTCTGCTGGATGACCGCCTCAACCTCGCTGTCCAGGGCAGATGTCGCTTCGTCCAGCAAAAGGATGGGCGCGTCTTTCAGGATAACCCGTGCCAGCGCGATCCGTTGGCGTTGGCCACCAGAAAGCTTGACCCCCCGTTCACCGACACGGGCGTCATAGCCTTTGTTTCCCTCGGAATCTTCAAGGTCGAGGATGAAATCATGCGCCTCGGCCTTGCGGGCGGCCTCGATCATCTGCGCCTCGGTTGCGCCGGGACAGCCATACAGGATGTTCTCGCGCACCGACCTGTGCAGAAGGGCGGTGTCCTGCTGGACCATTCCCATCGTGCTGCGCAGCGAATCTTGTGTGACGGTGGCGATATCGGTTCCGTCAATCAGGATGCGCCCGCCCTCGGCCTCGTAAAAGCGCAACAGCAGCTTGACGAGGGTCGATTTGCCAGCACCTGAGGGGCCCACAAGGCCGACCTTTTGTCCTGCGGGAATGGCCAGAGTAATCCGGTCCAATCCACCCGCCAGACGGCCATAGTGGTGTGTCAGACCCTGAATTTCGATCTGGCCCTCGGTCAGTTGCAGCGGTCCGGCATTCGGCTGATCGGTCATGGCGATCGGCTGGGCGATGGTCATCATCCCCTCGGCCACGACGCCAAGCGATTGCACGAGGTTGGTGGTCGCCCACATGATCCAATAGGTCAGGTTGTTCAGCCTCAGAACCAGCGCCGCCGCGGCAGCCACGGCCCCAACGGTCATCTGGCCGTGAAACCACAGCCACAGGGCAAGCCCGATCAGCGAGACGATCAACGCCCCGTTCAGGACAGTCAGGGTCACGTCCATCCGGGTGATGATGCGCATCTCGCGGAAAAAGGTTTGCCGGGCCTCTTCGATCGCCTCGCGGGCATAACCAATCTCGCGGTCATGGTGGGCAAAGATCTTGACCGAATGGATGTTGGTATAGCTGTCCACCACCCGCCCGGTAATCGCGGATCGGGCATCGGACGACGCGGTCGAGGCAGGACCCGCCCGCTTGACGGTCCAGACCATGAGCCAAAGATATAGCCCGATCCAGCCAAACAGGGGTATCAAAAGCCGGACATCGGCATCGCCCAGAAGGATCATTGCCCCGATCACTGTCGTCAGGGCAAAGGTCACCGCATCCAGCACCTGAAACACGGCCTCGCCCGCGGCGGGCGGCGTTTGCATGATCCGGTTCGCGATCCGCCCGGCAAAGTCATTCTCGAACCAGCCAACCGGCTGGCGCAGGACGTGCCGATGGGCCCGCCAACGCATCATGGTTCCGAAATTCGGCAGGATCGTGTTGTGCAGAAGGGCCACATCGATGCCAGCAAGTAGCGGCCGCACAACGACGATAACGCCGGCCACAATCAGCACTTCCGTCTTCTTCAGGGCCCAAACATCGGCGGGGGTGCCCAGCGACAGGTAGTCGATGACCTTTCCCATGTACCAGACGATGGCAACATCGCCAAAGGCAACGATCGTCTTGAAAATGATGGCAAGGACAAGAACCCCCCGAAACGGGACCAGATATTCCTTCAGGAACGGCCAAAGCCGGGTCGGCGGGGTATCCTGCTCTGCATAGGACAGATAGGGGTCGACAAGGTTTTCAAAGAAACGAAGCATTGGGAAACTTCCGAAAGGAGACTGTGCAACAAGGCGAAGCGGCTATTGACGGGCCGCCCTGATCAGGATCGGTCCGGTTAGGCCAGACGTCGGGGGATCCTGATTTCCATGTTGCTCTCCTCTTGGGTATGGTTTGCGATACCCCAAAGCAGACGCCCTGTCAGCCCTGAATTTTGTCCCCTATCGCAAAAGGTCTGCTTTGCTGAGGGCAAAGCCTGAGGCGATCCAACGTGCTTCGATCTCCTTAAGCCGCTTTCCCAAGGCTTCACCCTGCATCTCTGGCATCAGGTCAGCGGCCCGGACCGGGCACTTCTGCCCAGCGCCAAACAATGCGTCTTTGGTGGCGACGGGGGACAAATCGCCACCAAGAAGTGCCGCCCGCAAGGCAAGAATGTCGACCGCCTCTGTCGCCCCGTACCGATAGCCAAGCTCTGCGGGACCCATCCCATCCTCGACACCGCGTCGCAAACGGACAAGCTGGCTGATTTGCGCCTTGCTTAGACGCAGATCATCAGCCCCTTCGCCGCCCAGCGCGGCAAGCCTGCGTATCGGATCGGGGGTAAGCATTGCCCCCCCCTCAACATGAACGAGGATCGGGAGGGCCAGCGACGACGCCCCCGGAAGGATGACAGCAAGGGCCCCAGTCGCCGCCATCGCAGCAAGGGCCGGCCCCGGGTCGGGTGCGGAGAGAAGCTTGATCAGTTCTGCCCCAACCCTCTCTTTCGACAGGTTGCCGATCAGGTCGATATGGCCCGCGCAGGCCGCCAGACCATCAGGGTCTATTCCGCCTTCGGGGTCCCCATAGACCGCATGAAACCGAAAGAAGCGCAGGATGCGCAAGGCGTCCTCGAGGATACGGTCCTCGGCCTCTCCAATAAAGCGGACGCGGCGGTCCTGCAGATCGGGCAACCCACCCAAGGGATCAGAAAGGATGCCCTCGGGATCGGCGTAAAGGGCGTTCATCGTGAAATCACGTCGGGCGGCATCCTCCGCGATATCATCGGAAAAGCGTACGACGGCGTGGCGGCCATCGGTCTCTACGTCCTTGCGAAAGGTCGTGATCTCAAACGGCTGGCCGTCCACAAGGATGGTAACCGTGCCATGTTCGATCCCAGTGGGCAGGGCGCGCAGGCCCGCAGCCTCGGCCAGTTTCATCACCGTTTCGGGGCGGGCATTGGTGGTCAGGTCCAGGTCTGTCGTCGGCAGACCCAGCAGCGCGTTGCGGACACATCCGCCGACATACCAGGCCTGATAGCCAGCGTCGGTTAGCATGCCGCAAACGGCCTGTGGTCCGGGTTCCGTCAGAAAGGGCGCGTCGATGCGCGTCACCGGGCCATCCGTTCTGCAAGGGCCCGCAGGATACGGGCTGTCGCCCCCCAGATGTAATAGGGGCCATAGGGAACAGTGTAGTAATAGCGGCGGCGGCCTTGCCAGCGCCGCGCCTCGATCCGGAAATTCGCGGGGTTGGTCACATGGGCCAACGGGACGCGGAACACTTCTTCCACCTCGCCGGCTTCAGCGCGTTCGGTGAAGTCGGCCGTGACCCGGCCGATAACCGGGGTGATGGTAAAGCTTGTCACGGTTTCATGGGTCGGCAACGTTCCCAGAACCTCGACCAATTCGCGGGGCAACCCGATCTCTTCTTCCGCCTCGCGCAAAGCGGCTGCAACAGGCGAGGCGTCGCCCGGGTCCTGTTTGCCCCCCGGGAACGCTATCTGGCCCGGATGGTGTTTCAGCCTCGCGGACCGTTTTGTCAGGATAACATCGACCCGCCCCGCCCGTTCCTGCAGCGCGCACAGTACGCCCGCTGGCCGAAGCACCCTGCCTTCGGGCAGGCGCACATCGGGGTTCAGGTCGAAATCCGACGAATCGCCGCCGCGCAGCGCCAAAGCGCGGGCAACGGCGGCGATGGGATCAGGCATTGTCACCTGGCGTCTCTTCTGCTTCGAAACCAAGGGTCTTTGGGTCGAGCTCATAGTGGGCCCCACAGAACTGACAGTCGGCGGTAACGATGCCCTCATCCGTTGTCATGTAGCGGATGTCCTTGGCGGAATAGATCGACAGGCTTTGCCGAACCTTGTCCGACGAACAAGAGCATCCGAAGGTCACTGGCTGGGGATCAAAGACTCTTGGACGTTCCTCATGAAACAGCCGAACCAGAAGGTCCGTGGGCTGAACCGAGGGGCCGATCATTTCGATCTGCTCAACCGTATCGAGCAGGACATTGGCCCGGTTCCAGTTTTCGCCCTCGTCCTCATCAAGGATATCGGTCGCCTCCAAAAGGCCGCCTTCGCCCGATCCGCCGTCCTTGGCATAGGGCGAAGCTTTGGGCATGTGCTGCAGCATCATCCCACCAGCCCGCCAGGATTCGTCCTCTTTGGGCAGGCGGGACCGGCCAAAGGCCAGCGAGAAGCGGGTTGGCAACTGTTCGGACTGGGCAAAGTAGGTCTCGGCGCAGGCGGACAGCGATCCTCCGGCAATTGGCGTGATGCCCTGATAGGGGGTCGTTCCCTCGCCCTGGTCGATCAGCACGGCAAAGTAGCCCTTGCCGATCTGGCTAAAGGGTTCGGCGCTATGATCAAGCCGTTCAGCATCGAAACTGGCATAGGCACGAATGCGGGCGGGTTCGCCATCATCCGTCGGACCGTAGTAGTCCGTCGCGATCAGTCGGGCCGGTCCGTCACCGCGGACTTGCAGCGACAGTTTCCAGCGCAGTTTGATTGTCTGGCCGATCAAAGCGGTCAAAAGCGCCATCTCGGCCACGAGGGCTTCGATAGACGGCGGATAGTCATGTTGTTCAAGTACACGATCCAACACCCCGTCGAGTCGCGCGACGCGACCCCGGATATCCGAGCGGTCGAGTTGGAACGGCAGGACGGTATCGTCCCAGGCAATACGGGCGCCGAGGGTCATGGGCTTTCCTTCAAAGATCGGAATTGGCATACCGCGTCCATATAGGTGCAGCAAGCAAGAGACCAATGGGGAAGCGGGTATGATCAAGCGACATGGCGAGGCGCCCGAGGCAGGACGTCGCTACATCAGACGCCCCGGGGTCTATGCAATCCTGCCCCGGGGCCGGGATTTGCTGCTGACCTTTCAGGCCCAGCCTTCGCCGGAAATCCAGCTTCCTGGCGGCGGGATCGACAAGGGCGAAAACCCCATAGCGGCCCTGCACCGTGAAGTGTTCGAAGAGACCGGTTGGCGGATAGCATCGCCCCGTCGTTTGGGGGCATTCCGCCGGTTCACCTACATGCCTGAATATGACCTATGGGCCGAAAAACTCTGTCATATCTATATCGCGCACCCTGTGAGGCCTCACGGACCACCAACTGAGGTTGGGCATTCAGCGCTTTGGATGGCTGCGGCAGAGGCAGCTGAAACACTGGCCAATAGCGGTGACCGCGCCTTTGTTGCCCTGCTTCAGGGCAAGGGGCGTCCCTGAACCAGATGACCGTAAAGGGTGGTCAGAACCGAGGTTCCGATCATCAAGGTGACCCAGGACACCGAAAGGTTGACGACCAGTCCAATCGCCGATTGTCCAAAGAACAGCTCGAGGATCGCGCCAACGACAAAATTCAGACCGACAAGGATGACCGACGCGCTCAGGATGTCGCTGCTGGCTGGGATGGACAGGGTCCAAGCCTCGCGAATCGATATCGGTTGGTTGATGGCCGTCGCGGGCAGGACCAGTGCGACGCGCAGCCAGACAAACGTAAAGAACAACCCCATCGCAAAACCCACGACAAGGCCGCCTAAAGCGGAATTGATCAGGCCCAGCGCGGACAGAACGATCCCGGCAATTGCCGCAACCGGCAACAGGATCAGGGTCATCAACAGCGCCAGAACAACCGATCGCCCGATATAAGGGAGAACATGAGTACTGTTCAGCATCGGCATCAGACCGGGATACTCTTCCTTGAGGATAAAGCGGTGCCAGGCCACGGCGACCCAAGACAGGACAAACAGGCCGACCAACAGCGCAAAAAAGACAACCAGCGCGGCGGCGCCAGCGTCCTCGCTCGTCTGGGGCGCCAATAGGATGCTCTGGGGCGAGGTGCCAGTAACATAAAGGGCGACGACGATCAGTGCCCCGCCGATCAGCAACGGACCAACTGATACTTTCAGCGCATCACTGAAGTTCCGTGACAACAGAATGAAGCTATGCCTGACGATCCGCCATCCCATGAAGCCGCACTCCTCCTGTTTCCGACCGTGGAGGTCGCATGAATACGGGGCGTTGGTCAACGTCGCTTGCTTGCCCCTTTTGCCGAAACGCTTTAACGCAAGCTGCCAGACCCCAGCCGGATCCCTTCAGAGTGAGATTGTCAAAATGCCCGCCCAAAAGCACGCCCCCAAGAAAGTCGTCCTTGCCTATTCGGGCGGCCTCGATACCTCGATCATTCTGAAGTGGTTGCAGACCGAATACGGCTGTGAGGTCGTCACTTTTACGGCAGACCTTGGACAAGGCGAAGAGTTGGAGCCTGCAAGGGCCAAGGCAGAGCTCTTGGGGATCAAGCCCGAGAACATCCACATCGAGGATGTCCGCGAAGAGTTTGTGCGCGATTTCGTCTTTCCGATGTTCCGGGCCAATGCGCTTTACGAAGGGCTCTACCTGCTTGGCACCTCCATCGCCCGGCCCCTGATCTCAAAGCGGCTGGTCGAGATTGCCGCAGAATGCGGTGCCGATGCTGTGGCGCATGGGGCAACCGGCAAGGGCAACGACCAAGTGCGGTTCGAGCTAAGCGCCTATGCCCTGAACCCAGATATTAAGGTAATTGCCCCATGGCGTGAATGGGACCTGACCTCGCGGACCCGGCTTCTTGAATTTGCAGAAGCGAACCAGATCCCGATTGCCAAGGACAAGCGCGGCGAGGCGCCGTTTTCGGTCGACGCTAACCTGCTTCACACCTCGTCCGAAGGTAAGGTTCTTGAGAACCCCGGCGACGAAGCGCCCGACTATGTCTACCAGCGCACCGTCGATCCCGAGGCCGCGCCGAATGTCCCCGAAATGGTCGAGATCACCTTTGAAAAAGGGGACGCCGTTGCGATCAATGGTGAGGCGCTTAGCCCTGCCACTATCCTTACCCGTCTGAACGAACTGGGCGGCAAGCACGGCGTAGGCCGCCTCGACCTCGTGGAAAACCGTTTTGTCGGGATGAAGTCGCGCGGTGTCTACGAAACACCCGGCGGCACGATCCTTCTGGAAGCGCACCGCGGGATCGAACAGATCACCCTCGACAGCGGCGCGGGCCACCTCAAGGATTCGATCATGCCGCGCTACGCCGAGCTGATCTATAACGGCTTTTGGTTCAGCCCCGAGCGCGAGATGCTGCAAGCCCTGATCGACAAGAGCCAGGAAAACGTGAGCGGCACGGTCCGCATCAAGCTTTACAAAGGTAGCGCCCGCACCGTCGCCCGCTGGTCCGACGCATCGCTATATTCCGAAGCGCACGTGACGTTCGAAGAAGACGCCGGTGCCTACGACCAGACCGACGCCCAAGGCTTTATCCAGCTCAATGCCCTGCGGCTAAAGCTTTTGGCAGCACGCAAGCGCAGGCTGGGCTGATCACGCACCCCTGAAGGGTGCGTTGAGTGAGGGAAACAGGACGATGCCTGACATTACCCTGCGCCCTGTGACACGGGATGACCTGAGACCGCTGTTCCGGCTTAAGGTCAATCCCGAGCAGGCGGACTTTGTTGCGCCCAATGAAATTACGCTTGCTCAGGCACCTTATGAAACGGGGGCAGAGGTTTTTGGCCTTTGGCAGGGTGAGACCCTTGTAGGGATGATTGCCACAATTGATATGGCCAGGCATGCCTATCGGATGGAAGGCGATGACGCAGAGTCGCTATACATCTGGCGTCTGATGGTCGGGGCAGAACATCAGGGCAAGGGCTACGGTCGCGCCGCCTTGGCCGCTATGCACGAACGGGCCAACGGGGGCGGGTTTCGACGGCTTTCCCTTTCGGTGGTTCCAACAAACAGTGTTGCAATTGCACTTTATGAGAGTGTCGGATTTCAGAATTCCGGTCGGATCATCGATGGAGAAATGCTTCTCCTCAAGGATCTGGAGCCTGCAGACTCAAAGCAACAAGGGGGTCAGAATTCAATCTGACCCCCCGTAACTCGTTACTCATTAACTGGTCCAGCCACAAACGCCGACACTCAGGTGCCTGACCGTCTATGGGTGTTACACCCAGCACACTAGAATTTCGTATGCCTTAATGTATTTGTTATGGAATTTTTTGCCGCTCCGATACTAAAAACCTCCGAACTAACCCAAGAAACCCAGAAATTTTTACCATTTTTGACGAGGTGTCGGCCAAGCTGCCTATTTATTAGGCAAAAATGAATTAATACTAGTATGTTAGGTGTCGTAGAGAGGTGTAACGAATCACCTAGAGCTTATCCCTCTCAAGCGCCCGATAGTGGGGCAGCGCTTCTCTCAAAAGCTCAGCGGCCATTCCGACCAGCTCTGGCGGCGGCCCTTCTGCGCCTGCAAATCCGGTAGACTGGTGGACCGCCTCGTACCAATGCCGGGCCCAAACGCCGTCTTCTACTTTCGGCCCAGCTGGCCAGGAGAGCATTGCCGGGCTGAAGGGTAGATCAATCCTGTCGCAAAGCTTTCGCAACATGCCCTCCGGATCAGCACGTATATCGGCGCTGTCGATAACGACCCCACCGAACCGTCGATAAAGCGCCGCCTGTTGGACAAACCCGATGTCATCCAGCTCCACCGCATCGCGCTTGGCGCCATAGCTGGCAATAACGCGGGCCGGATGACGGATAAGGTGGATATTGATACACCCATCCACCCAATCCAGCGGAAAATCCGGCAACATGTGGTGCGGCATATGTTTCATGTAAAAATGCGGTTTGCCGTCTGGGATCGGTCCGACGCACCGGGCTGCAACCTTGATCGGATCGACCTCATGTGCCGCCGTGATCTGGTCTGCCATAGGATGGTCGTATCCCGTCTTTGCCAGATAGGGCGCATAGAACGGCTCGTCCCAGACCGCGAAATCCTGGCGGTTGCCAAAAGCGTACATCATGGCGGTGGACAGGTTGCGAGGGCCTGACCACATGGCAATCTTCATCTTTGTTCTCCGATGACCAAATGGCCGGGCCTCATGCCCCGACCAACGCCTTGTAAAGATCCCGCAACCTTGCAGTGACCGGACCCATTTCACCTGTCCCGATCTGTCGACCGTCAATCTGGCTGACCGGGGTCTGGGCGCCGAATGTCCCTGTCAGAAAGGCCTCGTCCGCGCCGTAAGTATCGACAAGCGAATAGTTCCTCTCGAACACCGGAATGTCGTTGGCGCGGCATAGGTCGATGACCTTTTGCCGGGTGATCCCGTTCATGCAGTAGTCCCCGGTCGAGGTCCAAACCTCACCTTTGCGAACGATGAAAAAGTTGCAGGCATTGGTGGTGTTCACAAAACCATGCACATCCAGCATCAACGCCTCGTCCGCGCCGGCCTTTTCCGCCGCGATGCAGGCAAGGATGCAGTTCAGCTTGGAATGCGAGTTCAACTTGGGATCCTGGGTCATCGGCAGACCCCGTTGGTGGGGCACTGTCGCCAGACGGATCGGACGTGGGATCGAGGGGCGCGAATGTTCCATGATGATCACGACCGTGGGGCCGGACCGGGACAGCGACGGATGTTGAAACGGCCTGACCTTGACCCCACGCGTCACCATCAGCCGGGCATGGGCATCCGTGGTCATGCCGTTGGCGCTGGCCGTCTCGTCGATCGCCCGGGCGAGGGCGGCCCTGTCCATCCCGATGTCCAGATCGATGGCCAATGCCGCCTCGAACAGACGGTCAAGATGTTCATCAAGGAATGACCAGCGCCCATGATAAAGACGAATCCCTTCCCAAACCCCATCCCCAAGCATGAAGCCGCTGTCATAGACGCTGACGAGGGCCTCTTGCTTGGGCTTGAGGCTGCCATTGACCCAGATCAGGATGCTTTCGTTGCGGGCATCATCGGCCGCCTGATGCGTGGTGACATGATCGTCCATCAACGTTCTCCTCATGGGTTTTCGGGAACGCTAGGGGGTTGGGCAAATTGTTCCAAGGGGTAAAGAGCGCGTGATAGGAGGCGACAAGACGTTGCCGGATTGGTCAGAGAGGCGCAGAATTTTCTGGAAAGGAGCCTGTGCCATGACCAGTGCTGCAAATTCACTCAAGACAATCGTCCTTGTCGTCGCAATCGCAACGGGCTGGGTCGTGCAGGCCAAGACCGCGCATGCCGACTGCCAGCTTGCAAAGATCACGACCGAACAGACCGCCAGTTAAAGACCCTGACGAAAGGCCTGCACCTCTGACAGGTCGGGGATCGCGTCGGCTGCACCGTGTCGGGTGACCATCAACGCGCCCGCCCGAATGGCCATGCCGATGGCCTGACCCATTGGCTGCCCCCGGTCCAGACCGGCCAGAACATAGCCGGTAAAGGTATCCCCCGCACCGGTCGTATCGACGGGATCAACCTTGATGGCGGCAAAGTCCTGAACCGTGCCCGTGCGATTATCAAACCAACGCGCCCCATCGGCCCCAAGCGTGACCACCACATCCTTGACCGGCAGGTCGCTAGCCGCCTGCCCCGTTGCCGCCTCAAGCTGGGCGGCCTCAACCGCGTTCAGGATCAGGAAATCGGCCAAAGGCAGGATCTTGCGTGTCGCCTCTGCGTCAAAGGGCGCCGCGGCATAGGCCACATGCAACCCCATATCGCGGGCAAGTGTCGCCGCTTCGGCCTGAAAGTTGGTTTCGTTCTGGGTCAGGAACCAGTCGCCTGTCTGTGCCTCTGACAAAGCGCTTTGGATGGCATCCATGGGAACGGCCCGGTTGGCGCCGGGAAGGACAATGATCGAGTTTTCGCCATCGTCGGCCAGCGCGATGATAGCCTGACCTGTCGGTTCGCTCAGCTTCACGATCCACCGGGTATCTACGCCGTATTCCGTCAGCCGGTGGACGGTCCAGCCACCTTCCGGCCCAATCGCCCCGATATGCCCGACGCGCGCGCCGGCACGGGCGCAGGCGACGGACATATTGGCGCCCTTGCCGCCCAGACCGGTGGTCAAACCGGTCGAGGCAAGCGTTTCGCCCGGGGCAAGGATATGTGGAACGGCGTAGACAAGGTCCGCGTTGATAGACCCGAGGTTCCAGATTGTCATTGCTGTCCCTCCTTATCCCAGATTGCAGGCCGCCATGACTGCCATGTTCATGATATCGTTGGCCGTTGAAACCGACGAACAAATCTGGATCGGACGGTCGAGCCCGGTCAGGATCGGGCCAATAACCGTCGCCCCCGCCATTTCCTGCATCAGCTTGGTCGAGATCGAGGCCGAGTGCCGTGCAGGCACGACAAGAACGTTGGCGGGGCCCGTCAGGCGCGAGAATGGATAGCTTGCCATCACGGCCGGGTTCAGGGCCACGTCGACGGTCATCTCGCCCTCATACTCAAAATCGACGCCGCGCTTGTCCAGAACGGTGGCGGCCGCCTGCATCTTGGCCGCCCGCTCGGACACCGGGTAGCCGAACGTGGAAAAGCTTAGGAAGGCAACCCGCGGCGTCAGGCCAAGGTGGCGGGCCACGCCAGCCCCGCGTTCTGCAATATCGGCAAGGTCCTCTTCATCCGGCCACTCATGGACCAGCGTATCGGCGATCAGGACGATCTTGCCCTTATGCATCACAACCGACACGCCGACCGCGCCGTCATGGGGGCCTGCATCAAAGACGTGGTTTATCAGTTCAAGGATATGGGCCGACTTGCGCGTCGCGCCCGTCACCATCCCATCCGCATGACCATGAGCGAGCATAAGCGAGGCAAAAACATGCCGGTCGCGGGCAGCAAGGCGGTGGATATCTTGGTGGTCAAACCCCTTGCGCTGATTTCGCTCATAGAGGAACGCTTTGTAGGTTTCGAGGTGCTCGGTATTGGCGGCGTTGACGACTTCCAACTCCTGAATGGCGTCCTCCATGCCTTCGGCCTTCAGCTTTTCAGCCACATCCGCTTCACGGCCAACGACAAGAGCTTTGCCCATGCCGGCCCTTTGATACCCAACGGCGGCCCGCAGAACGCGGGTATCGTCGCCTTCGGCAAAGACGATGGTCGACTGGGCCGCGCGGGCGCGAGCGTTGATGCCGCGCAGGACAGCGGCGGTGGGGTCCATCCGGATCTTCAAGCTTTGCTCGTAGGCGTCCATGTCGATGATCGGGCGGCGGGCGACGCCCGTTGCCATTCCGGCCTTGGCCACAAACGGCGGGACCCGGTGGATCAGACGCGGGTCAAAGGGGGTCGGGATAATGTAGTCCCTGCCAAAGGCCAGCTTCCGACCATAGGCAACCGCCACCTCATCGGGCACATCCTCGCGGGCGAGTTCGGCAAGCGCCTCGGCGCAAGCGATTTTCATCGCGTCATTGATTGCCCGGGCATGAATGTCCAACGCGCCCCGGAACAGATAGGGAAAGCCCAGAACGTTGTTCACCTGATTGGGATAGTCGCTGCGACCGGTTGCGACGATGGCATCCTCGCGCACTGCGTGGGCCTCTTCGGGCGTAATTTCAGGGTCAGGATTTGCCATCGCGAAGATCACCGGATCGCGGGCCATCGAGGCGACCATATCCGCCGTCACCGCACCCTTGGCCGAAACGCCTAGGAACACATCCGCCCCATCCATCGCCTCTTCGAGGGTGCGCAGATCGGTGCGGGCGGCGTGGGCGGACTTCCACTGGTTCATCCCTTCGGTCCGACCCTGGTAGATGACACCCTTGGTGTCGCACATGATGCAGTTATCATGGCGCGCGCCCATAAACTTAAGGAGTTCGAGACAAGCGATCCCTGCCGCCCCTGCCCCGTTCAAAACGATGCGGACATCTTCGATCTTCTTTCCCGAAATGTGCAGCGCATTGATCAACCCGGCCGCGCAGATAACAGCCGTACCGTGCTGGTCGTCGTGAAAGACAGGAATATCCATCTCTTCCTTCAACCGCTGCTCGATGATGAAGCATTCGGGGGCCTTGATATCCTCAAGGTTCACACCGCCAAAGCTTGGGCCCATCAGGCGGACGGCGTTGCAAAAGGCGTCAGGGTCTTCGGTATCAAGCTCAATATCAATCGAGTTGATGTCGGCGAACCGCTTGAACAGAACTGACTTGCCTTCCATCACCGGCTTCGACGCCAGGGCACCAAGGTTGCCAAGGCCAAGAACCGCCGTCCCGTTCGAGATGACGGCAACTAGGTTGCCCTTGTTGGTGTAATCATAGGCCGTTTCCGGGTTGGCCGCGATTTCCTCGCAGGGGATCGCGACGCCCGGCGAATAGGCCAGAGACAGGTCGCGTTGGGTCGCCATGGGAACAGTGGCCTGCACTTCCCACTTCCCCGGGCTTGGCTCCATGTGAAAAGTCAGCGCATCCTCGCGGGTAAAGCGGGGCTTTGGCATTGGTAGTCCTCCCTAAACGTCACCGAGTGATACCGGTCTTATGATGTTGGGGGCAACGGGGGAGTTTTCGACTTTCGTCGATAACAGGCTCTGGGTAGGGTCAGCCGGGCAAGCCGGGGGGCCAGAATGACCGAAACCGTTACGCCAATGATGGCGCAATACCAGGAAATCAAGGCAGGCTATCCCGACGCCCTCCTGTTCTACAGGATGGGCGACTTCTACGAGATGTTCTTTGACGACGCCGTCGCTGCATCGGCGGCCCTCGACATCGCCCTGACCAAGCGGGGCAAGCACTTGGGCGAAGATATTCCGATGTGTGGCGTGCCGGTGCACAGCGCTGAAGGGTATTTCCTGACCCTGATCCGCAAAGGGTTCCGGGTCGCCGTCTGCGAACAGCTTGAAGACCCGGCAGAGGCGAAAAAGCGCGGGTCCAAAGCCGTGGTAAAGCGGGATGTCGTCCGGCTGGTCACGCCGGGCACCTTGACAGAGGACACTCTGCTTGACGCACGACGACACAACTTCCTGGCAGCATACGCCGAGGTCCGGGATACGGGCGCGCTGGCCTGGGTCGACATTTCAACCGGCGCGTTCTCGGTGATGGTCTGTCCCCGGGTGCGGCTGGGGCCAGAACTCGCCCGGCTGTCGCCCCGCGAGGTTCTGGTATCCGAGGCGCTGGAACATGACCTTCAGCCCGTTATCGAAGATGCAGGTGCGGCCATCACGGCACTTGGCCGGTCCGCTTTTGACAGCACGCTAGGGGAAAAGCGGCTGACAGGGCTGTTCGGCGTCGCCTCGCTTGACGCCTTTGGCGCCTTTGGCCGGGCAGAAGTCGCCGCAATGGCGGGGCTGACGGAATACCTGCACATCACGCAAAAGGGGAACATGCCGCTGCTGCGACCGCCCGTCCAGGAAGGCGACAACCCGGCGATGCAGATCGACGCGGCGACGCGGCGATCGTTAGAGCTCACGCATGCAATGGGTGGCGGACGGCAAGGCTCATTGCTCGCCACCATCGACAGAACGGTCACGGCAGGCGGCGCGCGGCTGCTGGAGCAGCGACTTGCATCACCCTCCTGCCAGGTCGACCAGATTGTCGAACGGCAGGCATCCATCGCATTCCTGCTGGAACAGGGTCGATTGGCCAGCGACCTGCGGGATATTCTTCGCGGCGGACATGATGTGGACCGGGCGCTGTCCCGGCTTGCTCTTGACCGGGGCGGGCCACGCGATCTGGCGGCTATTCGGAACACCCTCGAGGTTGGCGAACGGGTCGCAACCACCATCGGACGGCTGAAACTGCCGCAAATCCTTGCCGCCGCAACACGGGATCTGACCGGACATGACGATCTGACCGATCTTCTTGGCGCAGCACTGGTGGCGGAGCCCCCCATGCTGGCCCGTGACGGTGGCTTCATCGCACCGGGCTATGACAGCGAGCTTGATGAGGCCCAAAAACTGCGGGACGAAGGGCGAAGCGTCATCGCAGGGCTTCAATCGGACTACGCCGCGCAAGCGGGGGTGCAAAGCCTAAAGATCAAACACAACAACGTTCTGGGATACTTCATCGAAACAACCGCGACACATGCGGAAAAGATGATGGCGGCACCTTTGAACGAAACCTTTATCCACCGCCAGACGACCGCCAATCAGGTCCGATTCACAACGGTCGAACTCAACGCCCTCGAAACGCGGATCCTGAACGCCGGCGGCCATGCGCTTGAAATCGAAAAGCGGCTCTACTTCAGCCTGAAAGAGGCTGTTCTTGAAAAAGCGGCGGGGCTTTCCGCCCTCGCTCGTGGCCTTGCCGAAATCGACCTTGCCACTAGCCTGGCAGAACTGGCGAAAAGCGAAAACTGGGCACGGCCATCCATCGACAAAAGCCGGGCGTTCGAGATTGAGAACGGACGGCATGCGGTCGTAGAGAGTGCCCTTCGTCGAGCGGGCACACCCTTCATCGGCAATGACTGCGACCTCAGCAGCAACGCAATCTGGTTGCTGACGGGACCGAACATGGCAGGCAAATCCACCTTCCTGCGGCAGAACGCACTTATCGCGGTGCTTGCCCAGATGGGCAGCTATGTTCCGGCCAAATCAGCGCATATCGGCATCGTCAGCCAGATCTTCAGCAGGGTCGGGGCCTCAGACGACCTGGCACGTGGGCGATCGACCTTCATGGTCGAGATGGTCGAGACAGCAGCCATCCTGAACCAGGCCGACGACCGGGCGCTTGTTATCCTTGACGAAATCGGTCGCGGGACCGCGACCTATGACGGGCTGTCCATCGCTTGGGCCACGCTCGAACACCTGCATGCCGTCAACAGGTGCCGGGCCATCTTTGCCACCCATTATCACGAGATGGCAGCACTGGCGGGCAAGCTCGACGGCGTTGAGAACGCGACCGTCAGCGTCAAGGAGTGGGAAGGAGACGTGATCTTCCTGCACGAGGTGCGGCAGGGCACGGCAGACCGGTCCTACGGCGTACAAGTCGCCAGATTGGCCGGCCTGCCCGCCAGCGTGGTGGATCGGGCTCGGATCGTTCTGGACGCTCTGGAAAAGGGCGAACGAGAGGGTGGAGGCAAGCGGGCAACGCTAATTGACGACCTGCCCCTCTTCGCTGCCCAGTCTGCGCCCGCGCCCAGGCCCCAAAAGGCGTCAAAGGTGGAAGAGAGGTTGAAAGACCTTCTGCCGGACGACCTCACCCCGAAAGAGGCGCTGGCCTTGATCTACGAGCTTAGGGATCTGGTCACAAAAGACTGACCTCTTCGCTCTGTCCGAAATACTCCCGCCGGAGGCGTAAGGTGGGTCCTGACCCACCACCCCGTCAGGAGGCAGGGGTGGAGGACACACCAACCTGCGCCGGCCGCAAAAGGCGATCGTGCAGGAAAAAGCCTTCGGTCATCACCTGGATTATATCACCTGCCTTGGTGCCGGGAACCGGGGCCTCGAACATTGCTTGATGGGTCTGCGGGTCAAAGCGGTCACCAACTTCGGGAACGATCGGCTCTACCCCGTGCTTCTTGAACACGGTGATCAGCTCCCGCATGGTAAGCTCAATGCCTTCGATCAGGGCGGCCTGAGCTTCTTTCTGTTCGTCCGTCACGGTCTGCAAGGCACGGCGCAGGTTGTCATAAACTGGCAAAAGATCGCGGGCGAGTTTCGATCCGCCATAGTTCTCGGCCTCGCGACGATCGCGGTCTGCCCGCTTGCGGGTGTTTTCCGCATCCGCGAGCGCGCGCATGAACCGGTCACGGAAATCGTCACGCTCTGCGCGCAGGGCCTCGATCTCGTCAAAGCCTTCTCCCGCCTGTTCCGCCTCGATGGCATCAGCCTCGGCGGCCATTTCATCCAGTGTTTGCGGTTCGGTCTTCGGCTCGGACATATCTTCTCTTTCTCTTCAGGACCGGTCCGACAGAAGCCTGCCGACCAGTTGAGCTGTGTAATCAACGATGGGCACGATACGCCCGTAGTTCAAACGTGTGGGGCCGATCACGCCGACCGCCCCGATAATCTTCCGGTCGGCGTTCATATAGGGAGAAACAACCAAAGAGGAACCCGAAAGTGAGAAAAGCTTGTTCTCAGACCCAATGAAAATGCGCACGCCCTCGCCTGCTTCGGCCAGATCCAGAAACTGGGCGATATCACGTTTACGCTCGAGGTCGTCGAACAACGATCTGATCTTGTCGAGGTCTACCTCGGTATCGTCACCCAGAAGGTTGCCGCGCCCTCGAACAATCAGCCTTTCGCCCTGTTCGCCCTGGTTGACCCAGGTAGCAAGTCCGCTTTCGACCAGTTCGGCAGCCAACAAATCGATCTCTTGCCGCCGCTTCCCGATCTCGGTGGCTATAACAGAAGAGAGTTCAGACAGGGTCCGACCCTCTGCAATCGAATTGAGAAAGTTTGCCGCCTCTCGCATGGACGAGGGTGTCTGGCCGGATGGTGGTGCGAATACGCGGTTCTCGACATGGCCATCACCAAACACCAGGACGACAAGGGCCCGCTCTCGGTCAAGGGACACAAAGTCGATGTGTTTGATCGGGGCTTCGTGCTTTGGTGTCAGAACAAGGCTTGCCCCCTTCGTGACACCTGACAGGGCAGAGCCGATCCGATCCAGAAACCCAGCGACATCGCCATTGTCCCGGGCCGCGGATTCATCAAGACGTGCCCGGTCTTCGCCATTCAGGTCACTAACTTCGAGAAGTCCGTCGACGAACATGCGCAACCCTAACTGAGTCGGGACCCGTCCTGCGCTGACATGCGGGCTTCCCAAAAGGCCCAGGTATTCGAGGTCCTGCATGACATTGCGGATGGTGGCCGCGCTGACCTGTTCGGACATTGTCCGCGTAAGACTGCGCGAGCCAACAGGAATTCCACTTTCAAGATAGCCTTCGACGACGCGGCGAAACACTTCGCGCGACCGGTCGTTCATCTCTTCTATCCGTGGCGTCTTGTCTGACATCATCCTGTCCGGCCCGTTTCAACAAGGGCGAGCCAATTAAAGCCTCGAGGTCGCCGGCGTCAATCGGTGCTTGCGTCAAACAGGGTTGGAATCACGTTGCCGTGCGCGTATCTCCGCGTCAGTTGGAAAAAAGGGAAATATCATGCGTCCATCGGGCCGTCAGATCAACGAAATGCGCGCCGTCTCGATCGAGACGGGGGTAAACCGTCATGCAGAAGGATCTTGCCTGATCAAGATGGGGGAGACGCATGTTCTTTGCACAGCAACCATCGACGAGAAAGTCCCATCTTTCATGAAGAATTCTGGGCTTGGCTGGGTCACGGCAGAGTACGGTATGCTACCCCGGGCGACGAATACCCGCATGCGCCGCGAGGCGAAGAACGGACAGTCCGGCCGGACACAAGAGATCCAGCGCCTGATCGGCCGCTCATTGCGGGCCGGTGTAGACCGGGTCGCTCTCGGAGAGCGTCAGATCGTGGTGGACTGCGATGTCATTCAGGCAGACGGCGGCACCCGGTGCGCGTCGATCACCGGAGGTTGGGTCGCCTTGAAACTGGCGGTGAATAAGCTGATGGCCGCCCGCCTGATCACATCCGACCCCTTGATTGCGCCGGTTTCCGCGATCAGCTGCGGCATCTATGCCGGTCAGACCTTGCTTGACCTGGATTATCCCGAAGACAGCGAAGCAGGCGTGGACGGCAATTTCGTCGTGACCGACGGCCGCCTGATCGAAGTTCAGATGTCGGCCGAGGGTGCGACATTCACCCGCGAACAGATGGACGCCCTGCTTGACCTTGCGCTTGAAGGCAACTCCGCGCTGGCCGCGGCGCAGATGGCGGCGGTTGCCTGACATGACCCGGCGGTTCGATGGATCAGCATTGGTGGTAGCGACGCATAACTCTGGAAAGCTGGAGGAGATCGCAGCTTTGCTTGCGCCCTATGGCGTCAACCTAAGCTCAAACGCCGATCACGGCTTGCCAGAGCCTGAGGAAACCGAAGAGACGTTTGTCGGGAACGCCCGGATCAAGGCACATGCCGCTGCAAAGGCCACCGGCCTTCCCGCCCTTGCAGATGATTCTGGCATCGAGATTGACGGCCTTGGCGGTCGTCCCGGTGTTCACACGGCCGATTGGGCGGAAACGCCGCAGGGCCGCGACTTCAACATGGCGATGGAGCGGACCTGGGCAGAGCTTGAGGCTGTCGCCGCCCCGGAACCAAGGACGGCGCGGTTCTGCTGTACCCTCGTCTTGGCATGGCCCGATGGACACGACGAGGTGTTCGAGGGTCGCATGCCGGGGCAGATTGTCTGGCCCATGCGGGGCGATCAGGGGCACGGCTATGATCCTATCTTTCAGCCAGAGGGCCATACAGTGACGTTTGGCGAAATGGATCGATGGGAAAAGAACCAGATCAGCCACCGGGCAGACGCGTTCGCCAAGCTTGTGAAGGGCTGTTTTGCCTGACCTGTCTCAGGAAGACTGGCGGGCGGGCGGCTTTGGCCTTTATATCCATTGGCCCTTTTGCCAGTCAAAATGCCCCTATTGCGACTTTAACAGCCATGTGGTCGCCAGCATCGATCAACCGCGCTGGACCCGCGCCTTTCTGAGCGAGATTGCTCGGGTGGGTGTCGAGACCGAAGGTCGCGTCCTCAACTCTGTCTTTTTTGGGGGCGGGACCCCTAGCCTGATGGACGCAGAGACGGTGAACGCCATCCTAGAGGCGGTCCGCGCGACCTGGCCCGTCGCGAACACCGTCGAAGTCACGCTGGAAGCCAATCCCACCAGCATCGAAGCTGGTCGGTTCGCCGACTATGCGGATACCGGGGTCAACCGGATCTCCATGGGGGCGCAGGCTTTGAACGATGCTGACCTCAAGGCGCTGGGCCGGCTGCATTCGGTCAAAGAGGCGTTGGACGCGTTTGACATCGCTCGTAGGCTGTTTGGTCGGGTCAGTTTTGACCTGATCTACGCCCGTCAGGACCAAACGGTCGCTGCCTGGGAGGCGGAACTGAAGCAGGCCTTAGCCCTCGCCGTCGACCACCTCTCCCTTTACCAATTGACCATCGAAGAGGGTACGGCCTTTGGCGACAGGTTTGCTGCCGGCCGCCTGAGGGGGCTGCCGGACGAAGATCGCGCTGCTGATATGTGGGAGGTGACGCAGGCAGTCACCGCGGACGCTGGGTTTGGGGCCTATGAAGTGTCCAACCATGCCCGGCCCGGTGCAGAGAGCCTGCACAATCTCATCTATTGGAAAAGTGGTGACTACGCCGGCATCGGTCCCGGCGCACATGGCCGGATGACCGTTGGTGGTTTCCGGCTCGCGACAGAAGCCCCCAAAGCGCCAACCGACTGGCTGTTACAGGTAGAGCGATCCGGCACAGGCGAATGCGTCCGGGAGGCGCTCTCCCCCGAAGACAGGCTTGCCGAATTTCTTATGATGGGACTGCGTTTGACAGAAGGTGTTTCAACAGAACGACTTGCCGCCCTCGCAGCCCCTTCCCCAGTAGCCCCTTCGAACGATGATTTATATAACAATATCAAAATATTAGAGGATATCGGTATGCTTTTCTCGGGCGATGGCGCCCTTCGCGTCACAACGGAGGGGCGGCCCGTTCTCAACGCTATTCTACGCAAGCTTCTTGGGGCCTGAAAGCTTAGCCCCCGGAAAGGGCGCGAAGCAGGTCGTCAAGTTGACCCAGATTTCGATAGCGCAAGGTTAGGGTCCCCCCTTCTTGTCCGTCGGGATGGTCGATGCTGACGGCCATGCCCAGCGTTGCGCCCAATTCCTTTTCGATCTGAATGGTATCTGCGTCCTTGGCGCCCATGGCGCGGGTAGACCGGGCAGGACGGGATGCCGCACCGTCGGTCTTGGCAAGCTTTTCGGCATCACGGACGGAGAGTTTTCCCTGAATGATGCGATTGGCAAACTCTGACGCCTTTGGATGACCGATAAGCGCGCGGGCGTGGCCGGCGGTCAGCGCGCCGCTGATCACATGGGCCTGTACGTCTTCAGGGAGAGAGAGCAAACGCATGAGGTTGGCAATGTGGCTGCGACTCTTGCCAAGCGCGGCGCCAAGCTGCTCTTGCGTATGGCCGAAACGGTCCATGAGCTGTCGATAGCCTGCCGCCTCATCAATCGCGTTCAAGTCGGCGCGTTGAATGTTCTCGATGATGGCGACTTCTAGAACCTCGGTATCGGTATAATCCCTTAGAATCACGGGGATTTCGTGCAGGGAGGCCATCTGAGCAGCCCTCCAACGACGTTCGCCTGCGACGATTTCGTAGCCACCGGGATTCTCGGGGTCCTGCCGAACGATGAGAGGCTGGATGATCCCCTTTTCGCGAATTGACGCGGCCAGTTCATCCAGGGCCTCCTGACCAAAGCTGCGACGAGGCTGGTTCGGATTGGGCCGCAAAGCCTCGACCGGCACCCGCAAGTCAGGGCGACGGCTACGACCTTCGGCTTGGGGTTCATGGTTCACATCGGCCATGAGAGCGGACAATCCGCGGCCAAGACCTCGGGTACGGTTGTTTTTGTCGGCCATGGTCTATCCCTTCCCGGATCAACGTTCGCGAGCAATCAATTCCGCAGCAAGGGCGCGGTAGGCCAGGCTGCCGGTGGACCCAGTATCGTAGTCCAGGACGGGCATAGCAAACGAGGGCGCCTCACTAAGTCGGACATTCCGGGGAATGACCGTTGCAAAGACAAGATCCCCAAGGTTCTGACGCGCATCCGCCTCGACCTGTTGGGACAGGTTATTGCGACGGTCATACATCGTCAGGACGACCCCTTCGATCCGAAGCTTGGGGTTCGCCGCCTGCCGGACCTCTCGCAGCGTGAGCATGAACTGGGACAGACCCTCAAGTGCAAAAAACTCGGTTTGCAGCGGTACAATGACGGATTGTGACGCAACCATTGCGTTAACCGTCAATATGTTGAGGGAAGGGGGGCAATCGATCAATACATAGTCAATATTGAGCGCCTCCATCGCGGGGGCGCGAAGAGCATCATGAAGCAAGTAGCTGCGCTTTTCGTTCGCGATAAGCTCAATATCCGCAGAGCTCAGGTCGGTGGTCGCCGGAACAATCAGAAGGTTGACGACGTCTGTTTCCTGGACCGCCTCCTGAGGTGTCGCGTCCCCTAGCACGAAATCGTAGGTCGTGACCTTGCGGCTTTCTGGCCCTATCCCAAGACCGGTCGACGCATTTCCCTGAGGGTCCAGATCCACAAGCAGAACGCGTCGATCCGCTTCGGCCAGTGCCGCACCAAGATTGATGGCTGTTGTCGTCTTCCCAACGCCGCCTTTCTGGTTTGCTACCGCGATGATCCGTGGACCGCGGGTATTCAATAGGTCAGACATGAGCGATCCTTGTGAGGGCTAGAATCCGGGCGCCAGATTCGGTCTGACTGTCATGAGATAGCAGGTCAAAGGTCCAATCCGCACGAGCCAATTCGACCTCATCAGCTGCTGTGCGCCCTTTTTGCAAAAGCGCTGTACCCTCGGAAGCGAGGTGCCTTTGGACCAAGCCAATAAGGGCCGGCAAAGGCGCAAGTGCGCGCGCTGAAACCACATCCGCCGACAACGGGGGCACGGCCTCGATCCTCGATGACAGCACCGATACTGCAAGTCCAAGCTCACGAACGCAGGTCCGCAGGAAGGCCGATTTGCGTTGATCACTTTCGATCAGGGTTATGGACTTGTCAGTGTCGGCAGCCATGATCGCAATGACAATTCCCGGAAAACCTCCGCCACTGCCCAAGTCTGCCCAGCTATGCCAACCAGCTGGCGCCAAAGGAAAAAGCTGCGCTGAATCAAGGATATGACGGCTCCAAAGGTCCGGGACGGTGGCTGGCCCAACAAGATTGATCTT
This sequence comes from Flavimaricola sp., assembly GCA_029255105.1. Lineage (GTDB taxonomy): Bacteria > Pseudomonadota > Alphaproteobacteria > Rhodobacterales > Rhodobacteraceae > Flavimaricola. Next base: position 25,037 of record JAQWWH010000087.1, read on the forward strand.
TGGGGTCCATTTACGTACCAACCCCTCGAATACCGTGAGTCGATTGGTCGTTTCACGTGAAACATCCAGACCTGGCAAAAGCGTCTCCAGATCACTTTTCACGCCGGTCGTGCCACTTGTTTTCGTTTCAATCGGGCTGAAATCAGAAGAAGCGCCGAAGGGGTCATGCCGTCGATACGCGCCGCATGGCCCAGGGTCGCTGGCCTTGTACGATTGAGTTTCAACTGGAGTTCTGTCGAAAGACCCGGAATACCCGAGTAAACGAAATCCGAAGGGATGACGTCCGCCTCGTCCTTCCGGAGCGAAGCGATGTCACGGTTCTGCCGCTCAACATAAGTCGCATAAAGTGCGTCACGTTTCAGCTGTTCACTAATTTCGGTTGGAATATCAGCTAGTTCAGGCGCCAAGCTGGCGATCTGATGAAATGTTGAATCACTTAGACTAAGCGCCTCAAGCCCTGTCCTGCGTTCCTTGTCAGGGTTGATGTTGATGCCCTGCCCCGCCAGTTCGCGGGCAGAAAAGCTGTATCTCCCTATTCGCAACCTAGCCACCTCCAACGCTTCGGCCTTGGTTGAGAATAGCTCCCAACGGGTGTCATGCACTAATCCCAAATCGCGGCCAAGCGACGTCAATCGCTGGTCTGCATTGTCTGCCCTAAGCGACAACCGAAACTCGGCCCGCGAGGTGAACATGCGATAGGGTTCACTGACACCCTTGGTAACAAGGTCATCAATCATGACGCCGATGTACGATGTCGTCCTGCTGAAATGTACCGGCTCAAGATCTTGCGATAGCCGGGCGGCATTCAAGCCTGCAACCAGCCCCTGCGCTGCGGCCTCTTCATAGCCGGTGGTTCCATTGATCTGGCCCGCCAAGAACAATCCTGGCACATCTCGAAGGGCAAGGGCCGGCGTCAGGGCACGGGGATCAACGAAATCATACTCAATCGCATATCCGGGCTGGAGGATGATTGCATTCTCGAGGCCGCTGATAGACCTGACATAATCCTCCTGGACATCCCTGGGAAGCGACGTCGAAATGCCATTTGGGTAGATGGTGTGATCATCCAGTCCTTCTGGCTCAAGAAAGACCTGGTGAGACATCTTGTCCGCAAAGCGAACAACCTTATCCTCGATCGAAGGACAGTAGCGAGGGCCAATGCCCTCAATATGCCCACCATACATTGCGGAGCGACCCAGGTTTTCTCGAATGATTTCATGGGTTTTGTCGTTGGTATGAGTAATCCCGCAACTAATCTGGCGTGCCAGCGGTGTGGTGGACCGAAACGAAAACAGTGTTGGATCATCATCACCCGGTTGCATCTCGAGACCCGACCAATCAATAGACCGGCCATCGAGCCGCGGAGGAGTGCCCGTCTTCAAACGGCTGAGCGGAAGACCAAATTCATCGAGCCGCTCAGCCATCCGCACAGATGGGCGTTCCCCCATTCTTCCACCTGGATGGGAGGCATCGCCAATATGTATAACGCCGCGCAGAAACGTCCCAGTGGTCAGCACAACGGCCTTGCTATGCAAGATTGATCCATCGGCCGAAACGATGCCACAAACCCGGCCATCCACAATGTTAAGATCTACAGCTTCACCCAGAACGATGTCCAATCCGGGGCAGTTGTGAATTTCTTGCTGCATCGCAAGGCGGTAGCGGGCCCTGTCAGCTTGGGCCCGTGGGCCCTGAACGGCCGGCCCCTTCTTCCGATTAAGTAAACGGAACTGTATGCCCGCAAAATCGGCGACCCGGCCCATAACCCCGTCCAGCGCATCAATTTCGCGCACCAGGTGCCCTTTTCCCAGTCCCCCAATCGCAGGATTGCAAGACATCGCACCGATACCCCTTTGGTCCAACGTCACAAGCGCAACGCGGACGCCCGTTCGTGCTGCCGCATGCGCCGCCTCGCAGCCCGCGTGGCCACCCCCAATAACGATGACATCATGCTCGCGGTGTTTCACGTGAAACGGTCCTCACTTACCGATGCAAAAGCTGGAGAAGATTTCTCCCAGAATATCCTCGACATCCACCCTGCCGACAAGTGAGTCGACAGATCGAATGGCTGAACGCAGGTTCTCTGCCAAAACGTCTGCTTGTTCAACAGCATTGGGCATCATTCTTATCGCGGCGTCGATATCCCTGATCGCACCAAGCATCGCCATCCGATGCCGCTCGCGCATCGCAACACCGACGCAAGCTGTTCTCTCCCGGAGAGTCGTTGAAATGCGCGACACAAGACCGTCAACACCCTGCCCTGTCAGTCCAGAGATCCCCACTTCTTCGGAATCTCCGATATCGACTTTTGACTGCACCACGATATCACCCTCTTTTACCTTGAGCGCTGGGTGACCTCCGGGGTCGATCATGTGTATCCGCAAATCAGCGCCAAGTGACCGCGCTGTGCCTCTCTCAATTCCAATCTGTTCAACTTGATCATCCGTTTGTCGAAGGCCTGCCGTATCCAGAACAGTGACCGGCAAGCCATCCAGAACCATTCTCACTTCAATGATGTCGCGTGTTGTCCCAGCGAACTCAGACGTTATCGCCGCATCTCGCCCTGCCAACCGATTGAGCAATGTCGACTTCCCGACATTTGGCGGACCGACGATCGCAACCTCAAAACCCTCGCGAATTCGCTCGGCAATCCGGACTCCCTCTGCCTCCTGTGCCATCTCGGTACGAACTGCCGTCAGCAGGTCCGACACTTCGGGGCTGACATCAACTGGTACGTCTTCATCCGCAAAATCTATCGTTGCCTCGATAAGGGCAGCAGACCGGATCAACGCCGCCCGCCAACGTTCTGCCAAATCTCCAAGGGCGCCAGAAAAGACACGGACAGCCTGCTGTCTTTGGGCCTCGGTCTCGGCGTCGATCAGATCGGCCAGGCCTTCGACTTGCGCCAAGTCCAAACAACCATTCTCAAGCGCACGCCTGGTGAACTCCCCCGCCTCTGCTTGTCGTAAGCCGGGGATTTCGCCCAGTAACCTAAGTACGACCGCAACGATCGCTGTACTTCCATGCAAGTGAAGCTCTGCGACCTGTTCCCCGGTGAAGCTCCGCCCCTTTTCAAAGCTCAGGATCAGGGCATTGTCGACAAGTGAACCGTCTGGGTCCCTAACGGGCCGAAGGCTACGTCCATGATCAGGTAGCGTCCCGGTCATTCCTTCAACCGCAATCTTTGCGCCAGGACCCGAGACCCGAACAACAGCCACACCTGCCCTGCCCTGGGCCGTCGCTAGAGCAAAAATCGTGTCCATCACTCTAAACCTTTGTTATGAAAAGATAACTCAGGTGTTCATGGAGTCAAAGAAGTCCGAATTGGTCTTTGTCTGCTTCAACTTGGATATCAGGAACTCAATCGCATCTGTTGTACCCATCGGATTCAGAATGCGGCGCAGAACGTAGGTCTTGGCCAGATCAGACTTCTCAACCAAAAGCTCTTCTTTCCGTGTTCCGGACTTGAGGATATCCATAGCCGGGAAGACCCGCTTGTCCGCGACCTTCCGGTCGAGAACGATCTCGGAGTTGCCTGTGCCTTTGAATTCTTCAAAGATCACCTCATCCATACGGCTGCCAGTATCGATCAGGGCGGTCGCGATGATGGTCAACGACCCACCCTCTTCGATGTTCCGGGCTGCACCAAAGAACCGCTTGGGCCGTTGCAGGGCGTTCGCATCCACACCACCGGTCAAAACTTTGCCGGACGACGGTACGACCGTGTTGAATGCCCTACCAAGACGCGTGATCGAATCCAGGAGGATCACAACATCACGCTTGTGTTCCACCAGGCGCTTGGCCTTTTCGATAACCATCTCGGACACCGCAACGTGACGCGATGCAGGTTCATCGAAGGTTGAGGATACAACCTCACCCTTTACCGATCTCTGCATGTCGGTAACTTCCTCTGGCCTCTCGTCAATCAACAGAACGATCAGGTAGCATTCCGGGTGGTTCTTCTCGATAGAGTTGGCGATGTTCTGCAAAAGAACTGTTTTACCCGTCCGTGGCGGGGCAACAATCAAGGACCGCTGCCCTTTGCCGATAGGCGACACCAGGTCAATGATCCGCGCTGACCGGTCCTTCACGGTCGGATCAGCCACTTCCATAATCAAACGCTCATCCGGGTAAAGCGGGGTCAGGTTGTCGAACGCCACCTTGTGCTTGGCCTTTTCGGGATCCTCAAAATTGATCGATTCCACAGTGACCAGCGCAAAATAACGTTCGTTGTCATTCGGCTCCTTGATGACGCCCTGGACCGTGTCACCCGTGCGCATAGAGTGTTGCCGGATCATCTCGGGGCTGACGTAGATATCATCCGGGCCCGGCAGATAGTTTGCCTCTGGCGACCGAAGAAAACCAAAGCCGTCCTGAAGAACTTCAAGAACGCCGTCCCCACCAATGACCCATTCCTCATCAGCCCGTTCCCGCAGGATGGCGAACATCATGTCGCCTTTGCGCATGGTAGAGGCATTTTCGATCTCAAGCTCTTCAGCAAGGGACAGAAGATCCTTGGGGCTTTGCGCCTTCAGGTCAGCAAGGTTCAGACGGTCTTGGGACATAGGGTCATCCTAATACGACCTCAAAAAAGGGCCGATCACACAGGTATGTAGAATTGAAAAGCATTGCCCCGGACGGAGCTGCAAAATCGCACTTAAGCGACCGATCGTCGCGAGTCAATCTCTAGGCTGTCAAAATGGCCGAACCACGACGGCTGTAACGATGACAAGCATCAGTACCGTCGGTACTTCGTTAGCCAGCCTATAGGACCGTCCGGTCCTCGTGTTGGTCCCTGCGGCAAACTCTTTACGCCGGGCGCCTAGCCAACCGTGCATCCCCGTCATCGCGATGATAGAGGCCAGCTTGATCCATGACCAGGCGGCACCCCAGTCAAAGGCACCAAGACCAATCAGGATCAACCCAAACACCCAGCTTGCGATCATCGCTGGGGCCATGATGAGGCGAAGCAGCTTCGCCTCCATGACCTGAAACGTCTCATCAAGCTCTGAACCAGGCTTTGCCCGTTCTGCGTGATAGACGAATAGCCGGGGTAGATAGAACATCCCCGCCATCCAGCTGATCACCGACACGATGTGAAGCACCTTGATCCAAGGATAGGCTGATACCAGAAGATCGGTCATTGAACGTCCTTTCACTCACGGCTTTCTTCCTTAAATGAAAGATAAGAAAAGAAAAGATGATGTTGATTAAGGGGCGGTGGATAAGACGGGATGAATGATTCATCCGCAACTTTGTCCACAGTTAAAAAGTGCGCTGTTAACCGCTGCTCTCGAAGAAGACAGGTCTTAATATATTGATAAAATTAAATAAAAAAGTTACGAGAACATGAACTTTCCATCATTGCCTCACTTGACTCTTTTGGATTCAGAGAGACATCCACAGTCAGCTGTTATCCTTACCCACCGTGGATGAATGACCTGTACACCGGTCGTTTGTACAAAGTTCTCCCCTCGAATTGCACTTCCCCACGCAGGGCGTAAGTTGACCCCAGCCCATCAACACAGTTGCCCTCAGGAAACCCCCCAGGTTTGTCCACATGACCACCTCGATCATTCTCGCCTCTGGCTCTGAGATCCGCGCGACCCTCATGCGCAACGCAGGCGTTCCGTTCGAGGTCATGGTAGCGCGTATTGATGAAGAGGCGATCAAGTCCGCCCTTCTGGCCGAGGCCGCAAATCCACGAGATCTCGCCGATACCCTGGCAGAGTTGAAGGCCCGCAAAATATCCGCCCGGACACCAGGGGCACTTGTGATCGGCTGCGATCAGGTCCTTGAGGTCGGTGGGGTGCTTCTTTCGAAACCGACAAACCCGACCGAAGCGCTAGCCCAGCTGAAAAGCCTTCAGGGCAAGACGCATCGTCTGTTGTCAGCGGTCGTGATCTACCAAAATGACGAACCCCTTTGGCGGCATGTCGGTACGGTGCGGCTAACCATGCACCAGAACTCTGAAACCTGGTTGTCTGCCTACGTTGACCGCAACTGGCCAAGTATCCAGAGTGCAGTCGGCTCCTATAAGCTCGAGGAAGAAGGTGTTCGTTTGTTTTCCCGGATCGAGGGTGATTATTTCACTGTCCTTGGCCTACCATTGCTAGAACTTCTGTCATATCTGAACCAGCGAGGGGTACTGCCGACATGACGCAACATCGCATTCCTCTAGCGGGTGTCATTGGCAACCCCATCGCACACTCCCGCTCCCCCCGCCTGCACAAGCATTGGCTCAAGACCTATGGCATCTTGGGGGACTATGTTCCGCTTCATGTAACAGACGAGGACCTGCCCCAGGTGATCGCGACCCTTCCCAAGATGGGGTTCGTAGGCGTCAACGTCACCATTCCGCACAAGGTTGCTGTCCTTCAATACGCCGATCAGATCAGCGATCGCGCAACCCTCATCGGGGCAGCGAACACCTTGATCTTCAGGGCAGATGGCAAGGTTCATGCAGATAACACGGACGGATACGGCTTTCTTGCCAATCTTCGCCAAGGCGCCCCTGATTGGGATCCCTCGGCAGGGCCGGCGGCGGTTTTGGGCGCTGGTGGGGCTGCGCGGGCGATTATCGCCGCCTTGATCGAGGCGGGGACAAAGGAAATTCTGCTTTCCAACAGGACGAGGCCCAAGGCCGAAACCCTCAAGGCGGATTTTGGGTCCCGGGTGACGGTCGTGGACTGGGTGCAAGCCGGAAACATGATCGAAGCCTCCGCGACAGTCGTCAACACAACGTCGCTCGGTATGGTTGGCGCGGCAGAGTTTCGTGTTCCCCTCGACGGATTGCGCCGCGGGATGGTTGTTACGGACCTCGTCTACACCCCATTGCGGACCCGTCTCTTACAGGCTGCCGAAGAGGCTGGATGTACCACTGTCGACGGTCTTGGGATGCTGCTTCATCAGGGCGTGCCGGGCTTTGAACGTTGGTTCGGTCAGCGGCCAGAGGTCGATGAAGCAACACGGGCGGCCGTTCTGGGATGACCTTTTGCCTAGGCCTGACCGGCTCAATCGGAATGGGCAAGTCGACGACAGCTGCGATGTTTTCTGAAGAAGGCGTCCCGGTCTGGGATGCCGACGCCGCTGTTCATCGTCTTTATGCAGCTGGTGGCGCGGCTGCTGAGATTTTGGCAAAGGTCATGCCGGATGTCATCAAAGATGGGGCCGTTTCCCGTGATCTGATCAAAGCCGCCATTGCCCGCGACCCCTCCGTTCTGTCGAAGATCGAAGGCTACGTGCATCCATTGGTGGCCGCCGATCGGGCCGCGTTTGCTGGCCGCTCCGATGAACCGATTATCCTCTTTGATATTCCGCTTCTATTTGAAACGGGTGCTGACGTTGGGATGGATGCCGTCGTGGTGGTTTCTGCCCCACCCGCCCTTCAAAAGGAGCGGGTCCTTGCCCGTCCTGGCATAACCGAAGCGCAATTCGAAATGATTCTGGCCCGCCAGATGCCAGACGCTGAAAAGCGGGCCAGGGCGGACTATGTGATTGAGACCGTCTCTCTGGACGATACCCGGGCTGCTGTGCGAGATGTCTTGACGAAGATCAGGGGAAAACTGGCCGATGCGTGAAATCGTACTGGATACCGAAACCACAGGGTTTGAGCCTGATGACGGCGACCGCATTGTTGAGATTGGGGCGGTTGAACTCTTGAACCACGTCCCGACGGGTCGGACCTATCACCAGTATATCAACCCCCAACGGTCCATGCCGAAAGAGGCGTTCGAGGTGCATGGTCTTGGTGACGAATTCCTGCGCGACAAACCGCTTTTTGTCGATATTGCCCAGGCATTCGTGGATTTCATAGGTGAAGCGACCCTTGTCATTCACAACGCCGCCTTCGATATGAAATTTCTGAATGCCGAACTTGGTTGGGTGAAACGGCCGCTTTTGCCGATGGACCGCGCCCTCGATACCCTCGCTATCGCGCGCAGACGGTTTCCAGGTTCTCCCGCGTCGCTTGATGCCCTGTGCCGCCGATTTGGAATCGACAACTCCAACCGAACCCTTCACGGGGCGCTTCTAGATAGCGAGATCCTGGCAGAGGTATATCTGGAGCTTATTGGCGGCCGACAGCCCGACTTTGCCTTGGCAACCGATCCGTCTGATCAAAGCAGAGGTGAAACGGGATCGACTTGGCGCGCAAGACCACGGCCAACGCCCTTATCTTCGCGCCTGACAGAGGCCGAAGCCGCCGCCCATTCGGCCTTTATAGCCGAATTGGGCGACGACGCTTTCTGGAAAAAGGCTTAGGCGCTGGGCGCTGCTTCGCCGGCCTGTTGGGCCTGAACCCGCCGGGCAAGTTCATTGCGGTAAAGCGTGAGGAAATCGATCGTCTCAAGATTGATTGGCACAAAACCACCATCCCGCGTGACGTCGCTGACAATGCGGCGCAGGAAGGGGAAGGTGATGCGCGGGCATTCGATCAAAAGGTAGGGATGCATCTGCTCTTCCGGGACACCTTCGATCTGGAAGACACCGGCATATTCGATTTCGAACAGAAAGATCGTCTCGCCGGACCCTTTGGCCTTTGACGTGATCTTGAGCTTGGTAATCACTTCGTACTGGTTGTCGGCGCCGCGCTTGCGGGCATCAAGGTTCACTTGAACCTGCACTTCCGGTTGCAGATCGCCCTGAAGCCCCTTTTGGGCCAGAACGTTTTCAAATGACATGTCGCGGACGTATTGGGCAATGACCCGCTGGGTGACTTTGGGGGTCTCAGCAGGTGCGGCAGCAGCGGCGCCGTTGTTTTCGTTTGTGTCGGCCATCAAGGTGCTCCGTTGAAACTCTGGTCCGTATTCCTCTAGCAGGAGGAGGGCTCCGCCTCAATGGTAACGCCGCCTAGTGTTTCGTCCAACCGGACGGGGGGTGCGTTGGGGGTTTGGATGACGACAAATCCTCAAATTCGCCCTCGATCACCTGGTCACGGGGCGCACGGCGCTGACTTGGGTGCGCACCTGGACCGGAAGGCTGTTGCCCCATCGTAAAGGACCGAACTTTCATTCGGGCGCGTGCCTGCCTCATAACCCAAAGGCGCACGGACGGGACGAGCAAGGCAAATCCGACGGCGTCGGTAAAGAACCCCGGCGTCAACAACAGGGCACCTGACACCAAAATCATGGCACCATGGGCCAAGGCCTCGGACGGATCGGAAAGATCGCTGAACGACCTTTGCAATTCGGACAACGCCCGAGAGCCCTGGCTGCGGACCAAGGCGGTTCCAGCTACGGCGGTCAGCACAACGACAAGAAGCGTCGGCCAAAGGCCGATAAGGCCGCCAACCTGGATGAACAGAGCGATTTCAATCAGCGGAACCGCAAGAAAAGCGAAAAGCAGCCACATTTGTGACCTCCATCTTAGTTAGTTGGCGTGCGGTGGACTTGAACACACCCCTGCCCTACATAGGTTTGAGTTGGCGGTTTGCTAAGACCGCTCCAAAGAGGCACGCATGAATTCTCCAATTATCCAGCTGCTCGTTCTTGCGGGTATCGCCGTTTTCCTCATCCTGCGTTTGCGCAACGTGCTTGGCACGCGCGAAGGTTTTGAAAAGCCACCCGCAACGATAGGTGCAGAGACCAAGCGCCGCTCGCAACCCGAACTCGAAGTGATCGAGGGCGGGCCGGACCGTGATATCACTGACCATGTTGCCGAGGACAGCGATGCCGCCAAGGCGCTTGCCGCCATGAAAGGTGTTGATCGGTCGTTTCATCTGGGCGAATTCCTTCAAGGTGCCCGGGGTGCCTATGAGATGATCCTGATGGCGTTCGAGAATGGTGACCTCGCCTCGGTCAAGCCCTTCCTGTCGGACGAAGTTTACGCCGCCTTCGCCAGTGTCGTCGAAGAGCGGGAGCGCAATGGCCTAAAGGTTGAAGCGACCTTTGTCGGGATCAGCGAACTTAACCTCAAGGACGTTGAATTTGATCGTGACACGCGCGAAGCAGAAGTGAGCGTCAAATTCGTAGGTGAACTGACCGAGGTCGTTCGTGATCGGGCCGGTGATCTTGTTGAAGGCAGCTCGTCTGCGATCAAGCGCCAGAGGGATGTCTGGACCTTTGCCCGCACGATGGGCAGCGCCGATCCCAACTGGATCCTTGTCGCCACAAGCGAATGATCCGGGCCGCTGCGGGGGCTTTGATGCTTGGCCTCGCAGCGTCGGGGGCGGTGATGGCTGAACCCAAAATTACGGTTCTGGCGTTTTCCGATCTTGCCAGCTGGTCCGATGATGATCACAGCGAGGCGTTATCCGTCTTCACCAATACCTGTGGGGATATGCCAGATCGCGACTGGTCAAACCTATGCGCGCTGGCCAAAACCGGGCCAGAGGCACGCAGCTTCTTTGAGTTGTTCTTTCTTCCGGTCCTGATCGAGGATGGATCAGACCCCCTCTTTACCGGATATTTTGAGCCAGAGCTTTCTGGCTCACGTGTAGAAACTGCGAGATTTCGGTACCCCATCTATGGTGTTCCGCCCGATCTGCCGACCGGAACCGCTTGGTTGACCCGCAAAGAGATCGACGACGGCGCGTTGGCTGATCGGGGGCTAGAGCTTGCCTGGCTTAGCGATCCGGTGGACCTGTTTTTCCTGCAGGTCCAGGGATCGGGCCGCATCCGGTTGCAAGACGGCACCGTCATGCGGGTTGGTTACGGCAACAACAACGGCCATTCCTATTCGTCAATCGGCGCCGAGATGGTCGCCCGTGGCATTTACCAGCCCCATCAGGTCTCGGCCGACGTTATCCGTAGTTGGGTCAGTCGAAACCCCGAAGATGGTCGGGACCTGCTTTGGACAAACCGTTCTTATGTCTTCTTCAGGGAAGTGTCCGAGGTCCCGGCGAATGAAGGCCCGTTGGGCGCAATGAACCGCTCTATCACTCCGTTGCGAACCGTTGCAATCGATCCTGCGATTGTGCCCTTGGGTGCACCGGTCTGGATCGAAAAAGACGGCGAGGTTCCTATGAACCGGCTGATGATCGCGCAAGATACCGGGTCCGCCATCAAGGGTGCGCAGCGTGCGGATATCTTTTACGGGACCGGCACACAGGCTGGACGCGAGGCGGGCCGTATTCGGGATGGCGGTCGCATCGTCGTCCTAATGCCGATTCAACGTGCCTATGCCTTGATCCCCGATGTCTTGGGTGATGCCAGCCCCCTGGCTGACGGCTGATGCGGCGGCCCAGGCATCTTTCGCCCGAAGAACGGGATTTGTGGAACCTTGTCGCCAAGCGGGCAAAGCCGCTCGGCCCTGAACGGACTGAGTCTGTCGCCCCTCCACCAACCGCGGCGCCGCCCAAGAAAAAGGTTGGACCGATCCGTAATGACACGCCCCTGCCCGACTTTCGGGTTGGTCAGGCCGTGGACCATCACCGCACGAACGACCTTGTGCCCAGCCTTGTTGCCCAGATGTCGGGCCAACCGATCCAGATGGACAACAAGTCCTTTGGCAAGATGAAGCGTGGCAAGCTGGTGCCCGAAGGTCGGATTGACCTGCACGGCATGACCCTGTCCGAGGCTCATCCTGCGCTGATCTCTTTTATCCTGCATTCCCATGATGTGGGTCGTCGGCTGGTCCTTGTGATCACAGGCAAGGGTAAGCTGAAGGATTATGAAGCGCCGATGCCGGTCCGTCAGGGGGTTCTGCGCCATCAGGTTCCGCAATGGCTGAACCTGCCGCCCCTGCGCGCGCGTGTCTTGCAGGTGACCCCCGCCCATATCCGTCATGGGGGGCAAGGCGCCTATTATGTCTACTTACGCCGGGGCCGGTAAGGTCGTCGCTGCCCGCATCACGCCGATGGCAGCAAGAAGCCCCGAGGCGGCAAAGTAGGCGGCCATCAGGTAAAGCTGCGTTTCAAAGGCGATGTTCCAGTCGATCAGAACCCCTGTCACGCCGGGCCCGATAGCCGAACCGAACACCATGATTGCCGCGGCTGTCGCCTTGATGGAACCGACGTAGCGGGTGCCAAAGAATTCCGCCCAGAATGCACCGGGCAATGTGCTTTGAAGCCCCTGGCCAACTGCGACCATTACCATCCCTACCGCGGCCCCGCCCAGGCTATGGGTCGCGCCCAAAACGATGAAACCAGCCGCAAAGGGGATCATATAGGGCACGGTCACCCATGCACTGCCGAACTTGTCGATGGCCCAGCCGCTGACAAAGGTGGCGGCGATCACTGTTACGGTGAACAGGGGCATCAACGAAACGAATTCGGCCAACGTCCAGCCCTTTACTTCGGTAAGATGGACCTGCTGAAAGAACAACGCCGTGCTCCAGGCTGGCGGGCCAAGAAAAACGGGCACCATCATCCAGAACAGGGGATGCCGCAAAACCTCGGACCTCGTCCAATGGCGACCCTCCATTCCTGCGGCCTGAACGTCAGCGGCAATGGATTGGGGCGTCCGCTCCAGACGCAAAAGCATCGCGACGAACGGCAAAGAGGCCAGGACAAGCCCCGCCGCAACAACCCAGACCCAGCGCCAGTCCATCAGCATCATCAATGCTACGAAAGCGACCGGCAGGATCGCCTGTCCAAAGGCAAACCCCATTGATGCAATCGACAGCGCCCGACCCCGGGTCGCGACGAACCAGCGCGCCATTGAAACGATGGCGATATGACTGATCATGCCCTGCCCGGTAAAGCGCAGGGCAAAGATGACACCAACCAGCATCCAAGGCCCAGTCACCGCAGCCATCGCCAGGCACGACAAGGCCAGAAGGACAGAAGTGATCGGAGCAAGGACGCGGACACGGAACAGATCCGTCAGTCCACCCGCCCAGACCATCACAATGGCCGAAGCGGCGGTTCCAAGGGTGTAGATCCCCCCCCACTGTCCATGCGACAGGGAAAAAGCCTCCATGATCTCGCCCGCAAAGATCGAGATTATGAAGGTCTGGCCGTAGGACGACGTAAAGGTCAGAAGGAACCCGGCCAGAAGGAAGGCCCGGTTCTCTGCCACGAAGCGAAGAAAACTCATTCCGCTGTCGTCTCAGCTTGTACTAAAAAAGAAAAGGGGTGTTGTGGCACCCCCTTCCAATATCAAAGAACGTAGCGGCTCAGATCGGTAGATCGGCTAAGTTCACCCAAGTGCTTTTCGACGAACGCCGCGTCCACCTGAACGCTGTCGCCAGCCTGATCGGGGGCGTTGAAACTCAGATCCTCGAACACCCGTTCCATGACGGTGTAAAGCCTGCGGGCCCCGATATTTTCGATGGTCTGGTTCACCTCTGCGGCGATCCGGGCAAGGGCTGCGATGCCTTCGGGGGTGAAGGTGACCGTGACATCCTCGGTCTTCATCAGGGCGGTGTATTGCAGGGTCAGGGCGTTGTCGGTTTCCGTCAGGATGCGCACAAAATCGTCCTCTGTCAGCGGGCGCAGCTCGACCCGGATCGGAAGGCGACCCTGAAGTTCCGGCAACAGGTCAGACGGCTTAGCCACGTGAAATGCGCCCGATGCGATAAACAGGACGTGGTCTGTCTTGACCGGCCCGTGTTTCGTGCTGACGGTCGTCCCTTCGATCAGGGGAAGAAGATCGCGTTGCACCCCCTCGCGGCTGACATCGGCACCACGGGCGTCAGCGCGGGCGCAGACCTTGTCGATCTCGTCCAGAAAGACGATGCCGTTCTGCTCGACCGCTTCCAGCGCGGCCTTGGTGACGGTTTCGTCGTCCAAAAGCTTGTCAGCTTCATCCGCGATCAGGACGTCATAGCTTTCTGCGACGGTCATCCGCTTTTTAACGGTCCGGCCACCCATCGCTTTGCCGAACAGATCACCTAGGTTCATCATGCCACCCATTCCGGCACCGGGCTGGCCCGGAACCTCGAACCCGCCCAAGGGGTTGGATGTGTCCTGCAACTCAAGCTCAATAATCGTGTTATCAAGCTCTCCGGTTTTTAGCTTGCGGCGGAACAGGTCCCTCGTGCCTTCGCGGGCATCGGTGCCTGCAATAGCGGTCACGACCCGTTCTTCCGCCGCCTTCTGGGCCGAGGCTTTGACATCCTCGCGCATGTGTTCGCGGGTATTAAGGATGGCGATATCGACAAGATCACGGATGATCTGCTCAACATCGCGGCCAACGTAGCCAACTTCGGTAAACTTGGTCGCTTCAACCTTGATGAAGGGCGCGCGGGCAAGCTTGGCCAGACGGCGGCTGATCTCGGTCTTGCCGACGCCGGTGGGGCCGATCATCAGGATGTTCTTTGGGTAAACCTCATCGCGCAGATCGTCGCCCAACTGCTTTCGCCGCCAGCGATTGCGCAAGGCAACGGCAACGGCACGCTTTGCACCATTCTGGCCAATGATGAAACGGTCAAGCTCTGACACGATTTCGCGGGGGGTCAGGTCAGTCATGGAATATCCTCAGACGGATGGGGGCAAGCGATCAAGGGGCAGCACCGGCCCCAACCCCCGAAGGAGAAGGGCCCGGAGCTTTTCCCAGAACGCACCCAGAAGAAGCAGGGCAAGGCCAAGGGCAAAGATGGTGAACGCTCCCCCATCGCCGCCAAAGACGGTAAAGGCGAGGGTCACGCAGTAGCCAACAGCGGTGATGAGAAACGACCGGCGGTCGATGATGACGGCGATCACGGCAAACACTGCCAAGACCACGGCGAGGGGAACCGAGGACCCGCTGGTCAGAAGTGTCAGCGCGATCGTGTTCACAAGGGCAGGGGCCGCGACCACGTGTAGCCAGAACCCGTTGGCAGATCGGCGGGTGACACGATGCGGGTCCGACATGTCAAAAGCCATGGCTGCGGCGAAGACCACCAGTCCGATCAGCAGGGTGATCCAGGCAAACCGGCCATCAGCTGACAACAGAAACAGGTCCTGGAACGGCTCTGGCGACCCACCAGAGGTCGAAGCCGAGACGAGGGCCACGGCAAACGCTCCAAGGGCAATCATTGCCATGGCAAAGGGAACCCGGAACCGGAACCAGAACACAAGAACCGCAAGCGTGGTCAGGGCAAGCGGCAGAGGCAGGCTGGAAAAGTCCTGCTGTGCGACCATGAACGGCTGCGAAAAGTTGGCCGATAGCCCAACACTGGCATTCGCCGCCCAAAGGACCGCAAGCGTGATGGCCGGCGCGACCATCCGACGGCGGCGGACAAAGTATTCGGACAGCAGCCAAAGCATGACCGCCCCGATTCCGGCAAAACCTGTCGCCCGGGCAAAGTAGTTTCCACCTTCGACGTAGAGGGCGCCGATTGCAGACCATCCGATTGTCAGAATGATCATCCCGACAACGATGAAAATCTCGTTGAACCCGCGAAACAGCTCAAACGGTTCATCCCCGGGTGCCAGATCCGTGCGCGCCCCTCTGCGACTGTCGGCCAGACTGGCCAGGCTTGCCGCCTGCGCCTCGGTGATCAGCCCCATTCCGACGGCTGCCTTAAGGTCAGCCCGTTCAATCATGCAGAGATGCTTTCGACGGTCAGATTGCCGTTGGTGTAAACGCAGATGTCTGATGCAATGGCCATCGCGCGTCTGGCAATCGCCTCGGCGCTCAGGTCGCTGTCCATCAGGGCGCGGCCAGCGGCGAGTGCATAGTTGCCACCCGATCCGATCGCGGTCACATCATGCTCAGGCTCCAGAACATCGCCAGCCCCGGTGATGACCAGCAGTTCCTTGCCATCGGACACGATCAGCATCGCCTCAAGCTTTTGCAGGTACTTGTCGGTCCGCCAGTCCTTGGCCAGCTCCACGCTGGCGCGGGCAAGCTGACCGGGCGTCGCTTCAAGCTTTTTCTCAAGCCGTTCCAGCAGGGTAAAGGCATCCGCCGTCGATCCCGCGAAACCGGCGATCACGTCATGCCCGCCGGGCGACAGGCGGCGGACCTTGCGGGCTGTGCCCTTGATGACGGTCTGGCCAAGGCTGACCTGCCCATCGCCGGCGATCACAACCTCGCCGCCTTTGCGCACGCCGATAATGGTTGTGCCGTGCCAGCCGGGAAACTCTTGCTTGCTCATCGTCTTGTCCTCGCTTTGACCTCTATATGCGGGCGGGCCTGCCCTGCTGCAACGCCTGCGGCGAAATTCGCAGAAACGAAAAAGGCGTCCCCAGACTGGAGACGCCTTGTTTCATTGCGGTTTGGTCGGCTCAGATCGACTGGTCGATCCAGCTTTGCAGCGCGGCCTTGGGGGCAGCACCGGCACGGTTCGATACGACTTCGCCGTCCTTGAAGACAAACAGAGCCGGGATACCGCGAACACCCATACGGGCGGGCGAATCGGGGTTTTCGTCGACGTTGATCTTCACGATCTTGATCTTGCCGTCATACTCGGCGGACAGTTCTTCGAGCGCTGGGCCGATCTGTTTGCAAGGGCCGCACCACTCGGCCCAGAAATCCACGACTACAGGGATTGGCGACTGCCGAACTTCGGCATCAAAAGTGGCGTCGGTGACTGCTACGGTTGCCATCAGGCATCTCCTTGGCACATGACTTGGTGGCTGAACCTAGGGGCGGCAACCACATAGGTCAAGGCAGGGTCGCACGAGCGAGAGCAGTTGTAACAAGGGCCTGTGGCATCGGCATCAACCGTGCCTCGGCGGTCCACAGGATCGCGACGTCGATTGTCCGTCCGGGCCAAATCTCTGTCAGCATGGCGTGATAGGCGCCCATCTGGCGCAACAGCCCTTCGGGCGTGTCCTCAGGCCGGTCGGGAACAACGCGATTGGTCTTGTAATCAATCGCCAGAATGCGATCGCCCTCAATGATCAGCCGGTCAATCGCCCCATGCAACCGAACCGCCGGGGCATGGATCTGTGCGGTCACGTCAACCTCGGTCAGCGCGTCTGCCCCAAAGATATCGGCAAGGTGTGGGGCGTCGATCAGGGTAAGGGCGTCTGCCACCAGTTCTGGATTGTGCGGGGCAAGCTGCGTGCCAAGTCTGGCCCTGTCTTGCGGTGCCGCGCCCGGCAAATGTTCCAAAAGTCGGTGGACGAGGGTCCCGCGTTCCATCGGGTCCAAGTCAGCGTCGTAATCCGCCTCGCCCGGCAGCACCTTGTCGCCACCAAGGTCAGAGGGCAGCAAGGGTTTTGATGTATTTACCCGTTTGCCTATGGGCCCAAGTTGCGCCGGCATAGACACTGGCACCGGCGCATCATCGTCTTGCAGCACTGTATCGCCAGCATCCCAATCGTCGTTGCTTACGCGCAGGCCGGGGCCTATGCCAAACTCGTGCGTCACAGCGCCTGAACGGGCCATGCCGTCTTGCACCATGGCATGCCAACTTTCGCCGCCCGATCCCGTATCGCCAGCTGCGCAGACCACGAGCCAGCTTTGGGCCCGCGTCATGGCTACGTACAAAAGCCTGCGCCTTTCCCGTTCGTTGGCGGCTTTCCGGTCCTCCCTCGCGTCGGTCATGACCTGTGGCATGCTGCCAACATTGCCCGCCCACATGACCATATCGCCCGATGGTAAAAGCGGGTCCTTTACGGTGTTCTGCCGTTTGCCGCCGTCAGGCAGAAAGACGATCGGCGCCTCGAGGCCTTTGGCGCCATGCACTGTCATGACCCGGATCTTGCCGCTTGATCCGTCAGCCTGACGCTTGATCTCAAGATCGTCCTCGCCCAGCCATTCAAGAAACCCTGTCAGGCCCGGGATGTTTGACCGCTCATACCCAAGGGCCTGAGACAAAAGGGCGTCAATCCCATCCTCGGCCTCTGGGCCCAACCGGGCCAGCAGACGACGGCGGCCGTCATGGCGGGTCAGAATCCGGTTGATAAGGTCGTAGGGCCGCATGAAGTCTGCCCGGGCAAGCAAATCAAACAGGACTGCCTTGGTATCGTCATGCCCCTCGGCCTCTCTGAGGGCCTGCCATAGAAATGCTGGCCCCCGCGGCTGCGCCAGATCGAAAAGCGCCTTTTCGGACCAGCCGAAAATTGGCGACCGGAGTGCGGCTGCCAACGACAGATCGTCCTCGGGCAAGGCCAGGAATTTCAGCAGCGCCTCGATATCCTTTACCGCCAACTCTGCCCCAACGCGAAGCCTGTCTGCCCCGGCCACGTCAAGGCCAGCCTGTTTGCAGGCCCGGATGATTTCGGCGAACAGATCGGACCGTCGTTGAACAAGGATCAGGACATCGCCAGCCGTTATCGGACGGCGCTGCATTGGTCCATTTGGTACGGGTTGGGCATGAATAGTCTCGGTTTCGATCATGCGTTTGATCTCTGCCGCGATCGCTTCGGCCAGACGGACCTTCTCATGTCGCGTACCAATGGCGTCAACCGGGGCGGTCCAATCGCTTGGGGCCTCGTCTTCCTTGATCTTCTCAAGCGGGGGCCAAAGGTCGACACGCCCCGGCAAAGTCTCTCTGAAGGCAAAGTGTTCAGGCGCGTCGGGGCCGAGGCCGTCCAGCAGATCATCGACAAAGGTTGTATCAACCGTCCTCAGGACAGCGCTTGCCGACCTGAAGGAGTATTGCAGGTCCAGCTTCTCCAACCTCTCCTGAACATTTCCCAAGGCTTGTTCAAAGTGGTCCCGCATCCGGTCGAACCCTTCTGGGTCCGCACCTTGAAACGAGTAGATGGACTGCTTTTTGTCGCCCACGACGAAGATCGTCCTTCGACGGTCCGGCAGTGCGCCCTGTCCGGCCGAGAATTCCTGCGCAAGGCTCTCGATCACGCTCCATTGTGAGGGGCTGGTGTCCTGCGCCTCATCCACCAGAATGTGATCGATCCCACCATCAAGGCGGAACAGCACCCATTGCGCCACGTTCGGATCATTCAGAAGCCCGCGCGCCCGATCGATCAGATCGTCGAAGTCAAGCAGACCGCGCGCCAGTTTGGCCGCCTCGTAGCGATGGACGAACTCGGTTGCGAAGGCATATAGCGCCTGCGTTCGGGCAATAGCCGCAAGGCCCAGACGCAAGGGCCGGGCATCCTGCAAACGGACCATCAGGTCGTCGATCTCTTCGACCAGTTCAGGGGCCTTCTTTTGAAGCGGTTTGGTCGGAACAGTGCCTATCTTGGCGCAAAGCGGGTTCTTTGTCTTGGGACCAAAGACAAACACATCTTCAAGCTGTTCCAGATGCTGGGCGTTTAGGGCGCCGGTTCGTGGTATCAGACGCAGCTTGGCCGCCGTCTTGAGATCCGTCGTCGATCCGGTCTCACAAAGGGTTATGAATGCCCCCAGGTTCTTGCGGTCGAGGTCTGTCAGAGTGTTCGACAAGAGCGTCTCGATGGTAAGCCCGGATGGAACCCCGAATAGATCATAAAGCGCGCTGATGTCTGGCCGGACCGCAAAGGCCCGTTTTTTGGCGGCAATCGCCTTGAGAAGCGGATCAAGATCGTCGCCCGACATATGCCGGGCCAACCCCTGAACGATCTGGGGCATATCTTCCGAGATCTTGTCGACGACCTCGTTTCGCAGCAGGACGGCGGTCCGATCTTCCATCTCTGAAAACTGCGGGCTTACGCCAGCCTCAAGCGGGAACCGGCGCAACAGACCCGCACAGAATGAGTGGATGGTCTGAATGCGCAGCCCACCGGGCGTCTCGATTGCCCGGGCAAAGAGTGTTCTGGCACGCTTGAGGTCGTCATTTGACAGGTCATCCTCGACCCCAAGGGTCCGCAACTGTTCGGTAAGCTCGGCCGCCGACATCATCGCCCAGGCGCCCAGGCGCTGAAACAGTCGGTTCTGCATCTCGCTTGCGGCGGCTTTGGTGTAGGTCAGGCACAGGATGTTCTGAGGGTCGACCGCGTCAAACAACAGCCGTGCCACCCGGTCGGTCAGAACCCGCGTCTTGCCAGAGCCTGCATTGGCGGAAAGCCATGTTGATTTGCGCGGATCAGAGGCGCGGACCTGCTGTTCTGTCGCGTCATCCCTTGGGGTCATGACAGGTCCTCGGGCGTGATTTCGGTTGTATCGTCCCATTCGCCATATCGGGACAGATGGTCATAGTCGCTGGCGTACTTCATGAGTTTCGGCGTCATCCGGGCCGTGTAGCCCCGGGAATGAACGGCCCATCGTTGCATCAGGACGCGCAATTCGTCCCAGACAACCGTGGTGGGAACATCCTCTAGCGGAGCCGGGACCAGAACCTGGGGTGTCAGCCCGATATAGGTGGCTGCGAGCGTTTTTGCCGTTTCCAGACCCTTAAAGCCGCCCTGATCCACGATTGCCGCCTCAAGCAAGAGCTGCTTTTCAAAGGTCTTCTGTTCTTTTTCGCTGGGTGGGGTGCCAGTCTTGTAGTCATAGATCAGCGCGTCACCCCCGGCCGTAACGTCAATGCGGTCCGCCTTGGCCGTCAGTGTAAATAACGGGTCGGTCATAGAGGCACTTCCGGTCTTCTCCAGCAGGAATGGACTGCCTTTGGATTGCCGCTCAATCTCAGTTTCCAGGAACCAGGCTGCGAACCGTTCGACTTTGGCCTGCCAGATGTGCCGGGTTGTGGGCCATGGGCATTCCTGCTCAAGGATCTGCGCGGCAACGTCCAGAAGTGCCGCCTCGGCGCCTGGGCCATCCGGCGAAACGTCCGCTTCAAGATAGGTCTCAAAAATCTTGTGAAGGACAGTGCCGCGCAACGGGGCGTCGGCAGATCGGGTCAGGGGGTCAAGTGGCCGCAGCCGTAGGGTCTTTTCTGCATAAATGGAATAAGGGTCACGGATCAGCCGTCCGATCGCGGTCACCGACAAAACTTTGGGCCGAACGTCAACTGGCGGCATTGGCGATGGCCGTGGTGCCGGATCTTGTCGCGGGGTTTCAGACTGGGCAAGGGCGGCGGCAATCCAGGGCTCACCGCGGTCCTTCATGGCGCGAAGGCCCTCCGGCCCTTCCTGTTCGGGCAGTCCGCGCAACAGGTTGGTCAGGCGGTTGATCCAGCGCGACGGGACGGTGTCGGCGTCATCGCTGCGCACGGATCGCGTAATCCATACCTCGGCTCCGGCGACAGCCTGCATGTAGTCATGGGCCGACAGTCCAATGCGCCTTTCGGGCAATAATAGACCCGCTCTTTGGCGCAAAGACCGGTTCAGCCAAGGGTCCGGGGCAGGGGCTTCGGGCCATACGCCTTCGTTCATCCCGGCAAGGATCGTGAGGTCCGCGCTTTGCACCCGCGCCTCAAGGGTGCCCCAGATCAGGACCTGCGGATGGCCTCGATCACGGTCGCGGACCTCTTGTCCGAAAAGTACGCTGTAGAACAAGGCTGCATAGTCACGCGCATTCAGGGCACCGGCTGCCTCTGCATGGTCTTGCAAAGCGGTGCAGATGTCGCGGGCACTGCGCCCTGCTGCCTCTTTCCAAAGTTCGCCTGTGCCCAATCCATCAGAGCCCGCGTCACTCGGTCCGGCGGACAAAGCCTCGGCCAGGGACAGATGCTCTGACAAATGATCGGCAAGGCTACGCTCGTCGACAATGACCCTGTCAGACAGGTGCTTTCCCACCCATTCGGCCCAACCGGCCCGACCGGGGTCGTTCTCACCCGTTTTTTCGGCCCATTTGGCAAATGTTGACGCATTGGGAAAGGCAGGCCCCTCTCGCCGCAAGTAGCGTTCCAGTTCCCGGGTCCGCAAGAGGTGCTGGTTTCTGGCGTCCTGACCAGAATTGCAAAGCGGATGCTTGAGCAAGGACAACAGGGGTTCGGCGGTCAGACGCTCGCCAAACAGGGCGGCGACCTGGCGCAGAAACCGTCCCGGTGGCGACAGGGCGAGGGGTTGGCCTGCACTGTCATCGGGGACGATGTCCCAACGATCCAGCGCGGCGGCAACCTGGCGGGTCAATGTTCGGTCGGGTGTGATAAGAGCGGCGGTCACCCCATCCTCCACCGCCTGCCTGAGCCGGATCGCGATCGCCTCGGCCTCGATGCGGGGGGAGGGTGCTTCGAGGAGCGTAAGGCCCTGTGTCGCTGTGACCAGGTCGCCAAGATTGGGCCCTTCGGCGTGCCACTGGTCCGTCACCGGGGCGGGGCGAAGGGATAGCGATATAAGCCGGTTACGAGCGACCGACGGAGGCTCCACATCCGTCCACGGCCTAACATCCGCTGGGGTAAGGTCCAGACGGTCCATTAGGCTGCGAAAGCGGAATTGGGGGTGGTCTTCACCTGTCAGCGCATCGTCCAACCTGTCCCAAACCGGGCCCGGCATATGATAGTCAAAGCCTGGCAGGATCACGGCCCCTTGCGGCAGCCGGGCAACAGCATCCAGCAGGAGGGCCGTCGCCCCCCGCGACCCGGTCGAGCCTGCGACCAGAATAGGGTCTGCCGGCGGCGTCATTGTCCACTTTGCTGCAAGCCGTTCGACGATAAGGCGTTGCCGTCGTTCTGGGTCCGGGGCGTCATCGCTGGGGCCGAAGTAACGTTGCACGATGTCGAGGAACGATAACGTCCTGGCCCAATGCCCGGACTGGTCCGTGATGTCCAAGGACACGACAGTTTCAGGCCCGACCCCTTCGCCCTGCATTTCATCCATCAGACGGGCGAGGCTGTCGGACAGGTCGAACAGAGCCGACTTAGGCGCAAGATCGGGATTTTGTTCAAGCAGAGCGGCCACCAGTTGCGACAACTCCAACCGCCTGCGAAGGGGGTTCGCCGGCAGGGGAAGGTCGCTTTCGGCAGGATCACTGGAAAGGTCCGTGATAAGCCGGATGCGGGGCAGCAGTCTGGCGGGACCGGTGTCAAAGACATCGCGGACCCGCCGCTGCATCCTACGAGTGTTGACGAACAGGGTAACACGCGCAAGCGCTTCGACCGGCTGGTCCGCCATGCGTGAAAGTAAGCCGTCAACAAGGGCTTCGGCAAAGTCGACGCCGGGGGGCAATGCGAACAGGCGGGGGGAAGGGCCGTCAATGAACATCTGAACCTCTCAACAGGGCCTCAGCCAAAGGCAGGCTCTCTGGCTGGCCGACATCACACCAACGACCGCTATGGACAGCACCATAAAGGGTACCCTTCTGCAACATATCATCCCATAGCCGGTTCAGGGAAAAAACAGGGTCCTGAATTGTGGATAAACCATCAGTCTGGATGATCTGGGCGCCAGAATAGACAAGACCGGCTCCGCGGCCCAACCGCCCTCCCTCATCTACAAAAAAATCACCCAGCCCCTTGTGACCAAGGGCATTTTCACGCGGGATCAGCAACAAAAGCCCGTCCATCCGGTCCTCGTCCCAACTATTGACCAGGGTGCTGAGGGGGTTCGGCCCGTCCCAGACGGCATCGCTGTTCAGGGTAAAGACGGGACCCTCACCAAGCAGTGGCAGAGCTTTCTTTAACCCGCCCCCCGTTTCGCGCAACATGTCGGATTCGTCGGACAGGACAACGCTGGAACCTGCAAGGTGGTGTCGCAAAAGGTCGCCATGGTAATGCAAGTTGGCGACGCAGTTCAGAGGCGAAACCGCCGGATCCCTGGTTAGGGCGAGGGCATGGTCGATCAGCGCCGTGCCCCCAACTTCGATCAGGGGTTTTGGGCGGTCTTTTGTCAGAGCACCCATCCGTGTGCCGCGTCCGGCCGCAAAGATCATGATCGCCTTTGGAGTCATAGTGCGCCGTCCGGCAGCAAAGGCGACATGATCCGCGACAGGTCGCCCAGTTCGGGATGGGACAGGTCCATTCGAAGATGTCTTATGACGCGGGGCATCAGGGTGCGATAGTGAACCTTGCCATCGCGCTGGTCAAGGCGGGCAAAAATCCCAAGTATGCGCAGGTTTCTTTGCACGCCCAAGGCGGCGCATGCTGACGTTACCTGATCAACCGTCTTGCCGCTGCCTGCTGCGAAACGACGGATCATTTCGGCGCAAACGTCTGGACTGACATCTCTCCGGGCATCGCGCAGGAGTGAGACAAGATCGTACTCGGGTGCGGCCAAGAAGGCGTCCTGAAAATCCAGGATCCCAATCCGGTCAGTCCCGGCCATTTGCGGCCGCCAGATCAGGTTCTGTGCATGAAAGTCGCGCAGCGCCAGGCAGGTCGGTTCACCGCTCAGCGCCGCAAAGGACGTCTGCAAGGCGGCGCGAACCTCAAGGCGTTTGGCTTCGGGGACTTGTGGCAGATACCACTCAAAAAATGGGTCGATCATCACGCTGGCGACTTTGGGGGAAAGTGCCGATAGTCCCTTTGGTGGCCCATGCTGTAACACTGCCAAAAGAACGTCAATTGCAGTGGAATAGAGACGGCTTTCATCCTCTGGCCGATGAAGAAGCCATGTGGCCAGATCGTCGTAGCCGAGATCCTCTAGCAAGAGGAAACGGTTCAAATCCTCCAGCGCCAGCACCTTTGGCGCGCATAGCCCGATGTTCATAAGATGCGTCCCGATCCGCAGAAACGGGGGAACCTGGGTTTGGGCGTCTGGACCTGCGTCCATAAGGATGGTTGTTGCGCCACGAGGGCCGGTCAACCGGGCGTAGCGGCGGGAGGATGCATCCCCCGCAAGCCAGTTCAACGACCAGTTATCATAGCCGGCCGTTTTCAGAAATTGGGCAAGGTCCGACGGTTCCGTCACGAAAGGCCCTCCAACCGGTGGGCCCAGGATTGTGGGCCGCTCACCTCTACCCGATGGGTGTTGGGACCGGCCTCGAACGCAAGTCTCAAAGCGTTTCCGGGTGCGAGATTGCCGAGCCTGTCCGGCCACTCAATAAGGCAGATCGCCGTTTCGAAGGCTTCGTCAAGGCCGAGTTCGAGGGCCTCGTCGCTGCTGTGCAGCCGGTACAGATCGCAATGCCAAATGTCGCCATCTTCGTGCGGATAGGTCTGCACGATGGTGAATGTCGGGGACGGCACGTCTTCGGATGGATTGGTGAGCCGGGCTCGGATAAGGGCGCGGGCAAATGCCGATTTTCCGGCCCCGATCGCACCAGTCAAAAGCAGAGTGTCGCCGCGTTTCAGGTGTGGGGCGATAGCCCCGGCCCAGTCGGCGGTTTCAGCTTCGGTCGCAAAGGAAAATGTGCCAAGGTGTAGGTGCATTCGGACAGGATATGGCTCTGGTTCCTGCTCGCAAGGTGAAAACCTGGTGCGACCAGTGTTATGCGTAGCGAACCTTTGTATCGGCCTGGTCGTCGGGGGCCATGTGCGCCTCTCCTTCTTGGTCTGCGTCAACGGGATTGCAGAGTCGGATCATCGTCATCCCTCCCTCAAGCGGTGTCGCGGTCACTTGGATGGGTGGACAGCCTGGCTTGGGGATTTTTGCCCGAAATTGGGCGCGGGGCGAGGTGCCCTGGACCAATTCGACTAGCATGTCCCAAGCGGGAGAAGGGGTAGACAGGCCTCGCCAGCGTGCCACTTCATCCGTGATCCGGGCGTCATTCATGCCGTCAGCAAGGCCACCCCAGGTCGCGAGGTAGCTCGCATTCTTTGTGACCATCCGACCGGTCGGCGAAAACACGACGATTGCGTCCTGGATCGTGTCGATTATGCCTTGCGCAGTTTCAATCTCGGACCTGAAGCGCCGCTTCAGGGAGACCTCTTCCGAGATATCTTCGAACATGAGTGCGACGGCGCCGTCCGGGTGGGGCCGTCCCGTCACAAGGTATGTCTGTCCTCCTGGCAGGGTCCAGTTTTCGCGGTAGTTTCCACTTTCTGCTGCGGCCTCAAGCGCGACCATTTGATCGCGCCAACTGGCGTAATCTTTTGGCACTGGGATCATGTTGAGGTCCCGCAACTGGTCCAGAACCGCCCGGATCGGCGGTCGAGAGGACAGAAAACCTGGCGGTAGACCCGTGAGGTCGATCAACGCCGGGTTGAACATGACCAGATCCCGCCCCCGGTCAAAGACGGCGATGCCCGTAGAAAGGTTTGCAAAGGTTTTGGTCAAGGTTTGAACAAACAGCCTGCCGTGCGATTCCGCTGCCACGGTCGCACCGGCATCTACCGCGAAATGAAGTGTCTCCGTGCCATGTGGGAGGCTGGAAACATCGAACCATTTCGGCTCTGCTTCGGTGGGATTGTAGACAGACAGCCGCCTGACTTGCGGCGTCGATTGGTGATCCGCAAGAGCCGGAAAGAGGGCGACGGGCGGCCAGTTATGCGCGGCATCTTCGGCCCCCGATCTCACCTGCCCGGCCAGAGCAAGGTAGGCCCGGTTGACCCAACTGATCTCGCCGGTCTCGGCTTCTATCCACATCAGTTGCGGAGCCTCTTCGGTAATGCGCCGCAGAATCTGGATCTCATCCTCGATGGCATCGAGTGCGAGGGGATGGACGGGCATAACATTGGACCCAAGGTCATGAAGCGTCAGGCGAACCATAGTGTCCCAGACCTCAACCATGAGGTGGGAGGGGCCTTCAGCAAGACTGCTCGAAAACCGCCCGGATCTAAGCGTACCGTTTGCAGGATCCCGGAAATCGGAGAACCGTCGCGACAACAACCACATCAGACGATCCCAAGGCGGATCAAGCTTGTCCTTGTGCCAAAGCAGGTGACGGGCAGAAGCGTTTGCGTCGACCAGCTCGCGATTGTCGAACAGGAATACGGCGGCAGCTTCGGCTGAAAGAGGCTTGGCTGGCAGCCCACCGCCAAGATTTTCAGGTTTCCACAGATACCAGACCCGCACCAACATGATGGCAGTCGCAGCACAAAGGCCAAGGTTCAGGAGGGTTGCGAGTAGGGGCACACATGATTCCGCCGTCGGGAGGGGGCTGAACCTTTGTGACCTGATCTAGGTTAATTCTTGATTAACTCCTCAGGCTCTGATGGGGACGTTTTCACCTAGTGCCTCAACCCCGGCGGGCTCGATCATGGCCCTTGGCCATTCCACCACGACCATTGCGCCGCCTTGTTCGTTGGCGCCGGAGTTAGAGAAGCTCAACCGCGCGCCTGATCGTTCGAGAAGGGTCTTGGCGATGAACAGACCCAGACCCATCCCTTCGTAGCCTGGTCGCTTTTGCCGATCGTCCTGGGTCCGACGGCGTCCGACAAAGGGGTCCCCAATACGGGCGATGATCGACTGAGGAAATCCCATCCCGTCGTCTTCGATCCGAATGGTCACCGTATTGGACGTCCAGGTGGAGTCGATCTCAACCCTGGTATCGGCGAAGTCGACGGCATTCTGGATCAGGTTGCGTAGGCCGTGGACGATCTCGGGCCGTCGAAAGATCACGGGCTGTCGAAGGTCGTCGTCACCTGTCGGTGCAACGGAAAATACGACCGACTTTCCTCGGTCCAAATGGGGTTCAGCGGCCTCGCGGACCACTGTTTCAAGAGGGGCCTGGCGCAGGTGAAGGTCCTCTTTTCCGGCTCGGCCCATCGATAGGAGGATATCCCGGCACCGGTCTGCCTGAGAGCGGATCAGCTCCGCGTCTTCGCGAAGTTCGGGCATTTCTTCAAGCTCTTCGATCAGCTCGCTTGAGACGAGCTTGATCGTGGCCAGCGGTGTTCCAAGTTCGTGCGCGGCGGCAGCGACGACGCCGCCAAGGTCTGTCAGCTTCTGCTCGCGCGCAAGGGCAAGTTGGGTGGCAAGCAGGGCGTCGCTCATCACGTGCATCTCGGTTGTCACCAGACGGGCATAGATCGACAGAAAGACGACCCCCGTCATGAGCGCGATCCAGAAGCCGAACAGGAACAGGGGCGGCAAAGCCAACTCCATGCCGCTGGCATTCAGCATTGGAACGCTCCACTGGCTTAGCAGATTGATCAGAAGGATCGCCAGACAGCAAAGCAGCACCGTGCTGCGCAGGTGCAGGACCGTTGCCGCAATCGTGACGGGCGCCAACAACAACAGAGCAAACGGATTGTGTAGACCGCCGGTGAGGTAAAGCAGGATCGCTAGCTGGACCACGTCAAAGGCCAGCATCAACGTCGCCTCACGTTCTGAGAGGCGCTTGTTCTCTGGGTACAGCGTAGTGAAATAGAGGTTTGCGGCTATCGATGCACCGACCGCAAGGATGGAAGGCCCCACTTCGAATTGCAGTTGGTAGACGCCCACGGCAACCAGAATAGCAATGATCTGGCCAGCAATCGCGAACCAACGTAAGAGGACGAGAGTTCGCAGCCGGACCCAGTTGCTGCGCTGGTGGTCCTGAAACATCTGAAATTCGTTCGTGACCATCTGCTTGTCCCGGATATGTGGCAGTCCGCCCCATTGTTATTTGGCGCAGGGTCCCCGATCAATGCAGCCAGAAGACCGGAAAGGCCAGAAGGGCCAAGAGGAGTGCCTAGCCATGTCCAGAACATTCGCCTTTGCTGCTGCTGGAGTCGTTTTGGCGACCATCGCCGGAACCTGGGTGGCAACAGGTGGATTGCAGCCAAGGAGCCTAGATGCCCGGTTCGAACGCTGCAACGCAGGGGTTGTGGCGGGGGGGGACATCGGTGGCCCCTTCACGCTTGTCGACGAGGGCGGGACAACCGTGACCGATGTGGACGTGATCACTGAACCGTCGATTCTTTACTTTGGCTATACCTTCTGCCCAGACGTATGCCCGCTGGACGCGATGCGCAACGCGCAGGCTGTCGACATCCTGGCTGAACAGGGCATCTCGGCGACTCCGATCTTTATCACGATCGACCCCGCCCGTGACACGCCAGAGGTTTTGTCCGCTTTTACGGACAACTTCAGCGACAAGATGATCGGACTTACAGGTACAGACGAACAGGTGGCGGCAGCGTCACAAGCCTACCGCACCTTCTACAGCAAGCGGGACGGAGACGATCCCGAGTATTACTTGATGGATCATTCAACCTTCAGTTACATCGTCCTGCCGGACTATGGCTTTGTCGACTTCATTCGCCGGGATGATACCTCCGAAGATGTGGCGGAAAAGCTGGCCTGCTATGCCGCAGCCGCTACGAATTGACCACAAGGGGTCAACGGACTACCTCTCGTGTAGCAATCGAAAGGTCAGAACGTGGAAAGTGAAGGCATCGACCTGGGAGATGATCCCACCCTGCTTCTTGTCGACGACGACGAGGCGTTCCTGAAACGCCTTGGCAAGGCGATGGAAAAGCGTGGGTTCACTGTCGAAATGGCCGAAACAGTTGCCGCCGGCAAAGCCGCCGCGACGTCCCGTCCGCCTGCCTATGCCGTCGTCGATCTGCGCCTGGCGGATGGCAACGGCCTTGATGTTGTCGAAACCATTCGGGAACGCAGGCCCGACAGCCGCATTGTTGTTCTGACCGGATACGGCGCCATCGCCACCGCAGTTGCTGCGGTCAAGATCGGGGCGACGGACTACTTGTCAAAGCCTGCCGATGCCAGAGATGTGACCAACGCCTTGCTCGCCCGGAAAGATGAACTGCCGCCACCGCCCGAGAACCCGATGAGCGCGGATCGCGTGAGGTGGGAGCATATCCAGCGGGTTTATGAACTTTGCGATCGCAATGTGTCTGAGACTGCGAGGCGTCTTAACATGCATCGGCGGACCCTGCAGCGCATCCTGGCAAAGCGCAGCCCGCGCTAGGCGGGTATTACCTCCAGCTTTTTGCGGATCCGGTCGACCCGGGTGCCATCGCGCAAGGCGACGGCGGGCAGGACCTCGTAGGTCCTGAACCCCATCTTTTCGTAGTAGCCTAGGCCCGAGCTGTTGTCGGCCCGGATCGTGGCGTCGATGGTTGTGACCCCGGCTTGGCGGGCCATGATCAGGGTTTGTTCGAAAAGCGCCCGGCCAATGCCTTTTCCTGCCATCGACTGGTCGACAAAGCTTGCGATAATTGCCCAGCCGTCTGGAAAAGCATCACCCTCTTCATCGGGCCAGGCAAGTGACTGAAAGCCGGCCGGTGCATCGTCCCATTTTGCAAGAACACAGCTGACCTTCCGCTTGGGGCTGATGTAGTGGCGCGTCATGCGGGCGTCATCGAAAGGCGTCATATGCGCAGTGGTGCCGCCCGTCATGATGATGGGATTGATGATCCCTACCATATCTTGGGCATCTTCTGGTGTTGCCTGGCGTATGTTCAGCGTCATGTCCGCTCCATCAGGTCGTTTGGTCGGAAGACTTTAACCACTTGATAAGGCTTCGCAAGGCCGGTCCTTTTCTGTTGCCCATTGCTGTGCCGACCTATCCGAAATGGTCGGACCAATCCGTCACGCAGGATAAACACAAGGACAGGGGCTGCACACGCCTTCATACGTTGCACGGACTGCGACAGTCGTCACATCTGGCCCAACAGGTAGTAATGCCGGGCAGTGAACTCTGCCCGCACTTCGGCTGGGGGGCGCAGCTGGATGCGCAGGCCCAGTGTCACACTTGGGTCCGGCTTTCCGAAGAACCTGTCCGCCTCGGCTTCGGTGAACCCCGCGATCTGGGTCGCCTCAAGCCAGGCGCTGATCTTGTCGGCTTTCTTGATCTGCCGTTTGACCTTGACCGGAGTTACCGCCGGCAGGCCAAACCGAAGGTGCACCGCTGCTGCGAGCCTATCGTCAAGGGCGCCATAGCCCGGACCGACGGCAGCCTTGACCGGTGATATCATGTCGCCAATGACATACTCTGGCGCGTCATGCAGTAGGGCCGCCAGCCTCCATTTGACGGGGGCATCCGGAACAATGCGCGAGAACAGTTCTTCCACCAGAAGGGAATGCTCTGCGACGGAATAGGCATAGTCCCCTTTGGTCTGCCCGTTCCAGCGCGCGACGAAGGCAAGGCCGTGTGCAATATCCTCGATCTCGATATCCACCGGGGTCGGATCCAAAAGGTCGAGCCTGCGGCCCGACAGCATTCTTTGCCAAGCGCGGGTCATGTGTGGACTGTGAGGTCTGTTGGAAACCGGTCAAGATAGTGTGCCATGCGCGGGGCGGCCATGTAGTGGAGCCAGAGCGTTTTTCGCATCTCGGCACTGTTCCTTGCAGGTTCGGGTCGAATGGTGATGGCTTCTCGTCCGGGGAAGTGGGCGGCAACAAATGGTGCGATTGCCTTGGCAAAACGTGGAGGAAAGATGCCCTTGGGATCTTTCCACGGCTTGTTGGGCCCGATGAAGTGAACAAGGTGAGCGTCGGCCATCGATTCGAACAAGCGCGATTTCTGCACGTATTGCCAATTCCACACGGGCGAGATTTCGGCCCAGTTCTGATGGAAGACGACGTTCAGAAGTGTCTGATCTTTGTGAACCAGCTTATCGGCCTTTGTCTGCCCCACGGTCTGTGCCCGGCCAAGGGTATTGGAGTCCAGCCAGGGGCGGGTTTCAATCAACAACACACCCGCATTGAAGTATGGCGCAGCAGCAAGGCCCAGCGCCCTTAGATCAGCGGGCCGTCGGTTCGGCGTGCGCCATTGAGGATTGTCGCGCACCGCCGCAATTGGCCGGCCCTTCATGTCGATGGACAACAATGCCCCAAGATCGCCACCTTGGACGAAGATGTCGGAATCAAGATACAGGATGCGGTCATAGTCGTTGGCAAATGCATCCGGCAGGGCAAGACGCAGATAGGTACTCACCGTCTGGCGCTGGTCCCGTCCCATGCCGTCGAAGGCCGCTTCTGCCTCTATTTGGCACAAGCGAACCCCAAGGTGGTCCAGGCTTTTCGGCAGCTCCAGCCTGTCGATCGAGCAGATGCAGATGTCAAAATCACGCTTTGGTGATTGGGCCGCGATCTGCCTGGCCATGAAGGCAGCATAGGGCAGGTATCTATCGTCGCAGCACAGCGCGATGGCCCGACGCGAACGGGCAGGGCGATCTGCTTGAAATGCGATGGACACGTATGGACCCCACTGACTGGACAATACCCGCTAACATGACGGATACCGTCGGTACAATCATGCTTGCCGTGCCGCATTGCCTGCAATCGGTCAGAATGCTATCTGCCGGCCAAACAAGTATTCAAACATTTCCGCTTAGGAGCAGTTGCAGATGGCAAATGACTACGTCGTTAAGGATATTTCTCTGGCCGCGTTCGGCCGCAAAGAGCTTGATATCGCAGAGACTGAGATGCCGGGCCTGATGGCGCTGCGCGAAGAGTTCGGGGCAAGCAAGCCCCTTTCCGGTGCCCGTATCGTCGGATCTTTGCACATGACGATCCAGACCGCAGTTCTGATCGAGACCCTTGTGGCGCTGGGCGCGGATGTCCGCTGGGCCTCATGCAACATCTTCTCGACCCAGGATCACGCGGCCGCCGCCATTGCCGCGGGTGGCACGCCTGTTTTTGCGATCAAGGGCCAAAGCCTGGAAGAACATTGGGACTACCTCGACAAGTCCTTCATGTTCCCTGACGGCGCGAACATGATCCTCGACGATGGTGGCGATGCGACCCTTTACGTCCTGCTTGGCGCCCGCGCCGAAGCTGGCGAAGAGATCCTTGCTGTTCCCACCTCGGAAGAGGAAGCGGTGATCAAGGCACAGATCAAAAAGCGGATGGCAGAAACCCCCGGTTGGTTCACCAAGACACGCGAAGCGATCAAGGGCGTGTCCGAAGAAACAACGACCGGCGTGCATCGTCTTTATGACCTGCACAAGAATGGCCTGCTGCCCTTCCCCGCCATCAACGTCAACGACAGCGTCACCAAGTCCAAGTTCGACAACAAGTACGGCTGCAAGGAATCGCTGGTGGACGGTATTCGTCGCGCGACCGACACCATGATGGCCGGCAAGGTTGCTGTCGTCATGGGATATGGTGACGTTGGTAAAGGATCGGCCGCATCGCTGCGCGGCGCAGGTGCCCGCGTCAAGGTTACCGAGGTCGATCCGATCTGCGCCCTTCAGGCTGCGATGGACGGTTTCGAAGTTACCCTGCTTGAGGACGAGGTCGCGACAGCCGATATCTTTATCACCACGACGGGCAACAAGGACGTCATCCGCATCGAACACATGCGCGAGATGAAGGACATGGCCATCGTCGGCAACATCGGACACTTCGACAACGAGATCCAGGTTGCCGCTCTCAAGAACCACAAGTGGACCAACATCAAGGAACAGGTGGACATGATCGAAATGCCTTCGGGCAATCGCCTCATCCTACTCTCCGAGGGCCGCTTGCTGAACCTTGGCAACGCCACGGGCCATCCGTCCTTTGTCATGTCAGCATCCTTCACAAACCAGGTGCTGGCGCAGATCGAGCTTTGGACCAAAGGCGAAGAGTACAAGCCGGGCGTCTACATCCTGCCCAAGGCACTGGACGAAAAGGTGGCGCGTCTGCACCTCAAGCGGATTGGCGTGAAACTGACCGAGCTGAACAAAGAACAGGCTGACTACATCGGCGTTACCGTCGAAGGCCCGTTCAAGCCGGAACATTACCGCTACTGATTTTCAATTGGTTTGAAGAGGGGGGCTGGCCGGAAGGCTGGCCCCTTTTGCATGGAACGGACCCGAGTCCCTTTCCGGGGCCCCATTTGACCGCAGCCGCAGGCGAGAAGGTCTTGAACGGAGTGCATTCGGCCTTTGCTTTCACCACCCCGGCCACGAAGTGCCGCGCTTCCAGGGCCCGGCCCACGCCTGATTGAAGCGCTGATCTGGGCCATGCGCTTGAGGGAACACAAAGGCCTATTTGCCATTTAACCGCGAGCAACTTCTTGCGTTGAACAAGAAGACTCAGCAGGATTAACTGACAAACGAAAAAAACCACCATGACAGGGGGACTGCCACCATGGGAAAAAGAGACGAGCTTATCGCTCAATACGCCGATGATCTTCGCAGCAAGTGCGGCATGGAACCGGATATGGATCTTTTGCGCAAAGTAACCATTGGCTGTGGCCCGTCGATCTATGATGCCGACGCACAAACCGTCGCCGGTAGCCAGCCGTCAGAGCTTGAGACGGTCAAGAAGAACTTTCTTATGAAGAAGCTGGGCCTGAAAGACGGGCCAGAGCTTATGGAAGCCATCAACAGCGTCATAGAGGTCTACGGAAAGTCCGAGCGGAACAAGTATCGCGCCGTCGTCTACTACATGTTGACCAAGCATTTTGGCAAAGAAGCCATTTACGGCTAAACTTTATTGGGATTGGGCGCAAAGCGCCCGTCCCTGAAACAACTCATTTTATTCGGATTTGACATTTTCCAGATTTGATTGGGAAAGGCAAAACTGACTATAGTGAGTTTGTCGGCCAGGATGGCCTGACCTTCAGTCGTTCCAGTGTGGGAGTACACGGGGTGAGAATGGAGGGTCAGCCATCGGCTGGCCCTCCTGTTTCCCCGAAGGTCATTTGACTAGAATAGGGTCAGTATGACCCCGATGATCGTGCATCCAATCGTGGCATAGCCGCCGTCGATCAGAGTCAGCCGAAACGGCTTCATCCCGTAGGCATTATTGATCATGATCCAGGGCGCGATAAAAAACAGTCCGATCCCGAGGCCGGACATGAGGCCTTTGCCGACCGTATCAATGGCCGCCATGGCAAAGATGTGCCGCATCATCCCGGCAACGATGATCATGCAAATCGCCGAAAGGACGAACGGCATCGGGCTACCATTGCCCTGAGGTCGCCCATTCTCGTCGCGTGGAATGCCTGCTGCTTCCATCCATGGCTTGGACAGCGCCATGTACCAGATCGCCCCGAACACCCATGACCCGGCGGCGGCGGCCAATATGTTTACAAGCTCCATGATCTTGCCCTTCCCTCTTTGACAGGATCATTATTGCCCAGATCTCACATGTCTGTCTTGCCCAATTCGCAGATCACCGCCCATTCGGCATCGGTCACCGGCTGCACGGAGAGGCGTGAATTCTTCACAAGGACCATGTCCGCCAGCCGCGGTTCTGCCTTGATCTCCTCAAGGCTCACCGGCCTTTTTAGTGCCCGCACGGCCCGGATATCCACGCAGTCCCAACGCGGATCATCCGTGGTGCTGTCGGGATGGGACAGGGCGCAGACCTCAACAATCCCGACAATCTCGAGACCGCTGCGGGAATGGTAAAAGAACCCCAGGTCCCCCAGTTGCATGGCGCGCATGTTGTTGCGGGCCTGGTAGTTGCGCACCCCGCCCCATTCTTCGCCCTCGGGTCCCTTGGCAACCTGGGCGTCCCAGCCCCATACGTCGGGTTCCGATTTGAACAGCCAGCGGGCCATCAGCCGATCACCCGGTTCCAATGCTCGATCCGGACAGATGAGAACAGGCCGGCATTGGCGTAGGGGTCGTTTGCGGCCCAAGCCTCGGCTGCCGCGCGATCGGCGACATCCAGCACGATAAGGGATCCGGTCATATCGCCTGCCGCATCCAGGAACGGCCCGGCCTGAGTGACGACGCCGCTGCTTTTGAGGTAGGCAAGATGGGCATCCCGATTGGATTTGCGGACCTCAAGGTGGCCGGGTTTGTCGGTGCAGATCAGGGAAAAGAGCGGCATTTCATTCCTCTTTCAGGGGTCGGTTCAATAGGGTTTGCATAGCGTCCGCGACACTGTAGCGGCCCTCGACCAGTCCTGCCACCTGGGCGCTGATCGGCAGATCGAGATCCTGGGCAGCGGCCAGGGCAGCCACGGCCCGGGCGGTCGCCACACCTTCGACGGTGGTAGACGGGTCAAATCCCGCGTTTTGGCCCAAGGCCAGACCGTAGCGAAAGTTACGCGACAGGTCGGACGTACAGGTCAGCACCAGATCACCAAGCCCGGACAAACCCATCAGCGTCTCTGCCCGCGCCCCAAGGTGGACTCCAAGGCGCTGCATCTCGGCAAAACCGCGGGTCAAGAGGGCGGCGCGGGCGCTATCGCCCATTCCTGTCCCGATGCAGGCCCCGCAAGCGATGGCCATCACGTTCTTTAAGGCCCCACCAAGTTCCGCCCCGATGGTGTCGGTCGTCCGATAAAGCCGAAGCGTCGGCACCGCCAATGCCGCCTGTAGCTGGGCCCCCGTCGAGTCGTCCTGACAGGCAAGGGTCAGCGCGGTCGGCAATCCCTTTGCGATATCGGCGGCAAAGCTGGGCCCGGTCAGAACGGCGGGTATGGCATCAGGTACAGCCTGCGAAATGATAGCCGTCGGTCCGACCAGCCGGGTCATGTCGATCCCCTTGCAGCAGGCAACCAGCGGTTTCCCCCTTAGCGCACTGGACCGGGCTGACAGAAAATCGGCCAGCGACTGCATCGGCATGGCCAGCAGAATCGTGTCAAAGGCAGCCAGATCGTCAAACCCTGCGCTGACGGCAAGGTTTGGCGGCAGTGTTATGCCCGGCAACCTTTTCGCCCTGCGCGTCGTCTCCATGCGGTCGATCTCATCGCCTTCGCGCCCCAATAGGGTGACGGCCCGGCCCGCATCGGCAAGGACCACCGCCAGGGCGGTTCCAAAAGCGCCCGCGCCAACGATCCCGATCTTCATGCCTTGGCCCCTTTGCGCCCAGCCCCAAGCATGGGGGCCGCGTTGCTATCTAGCGGCCAGCGCGGACGGGCGGACAGGCTCAGGTCATCCCGGTCGCCAAGGGCGAACCGTTCGATCCCGGCATGGGCGATCATGGCGGCATTGTCGGTGCACAGCGCCAAAGGGGGGGCGAGGAAAGCGACACCCGAACCACTGCATAACGCTTCAAGCGCCGCCCGGATGCTTTGGTTTGCCGCCACGCCGCCTGCAACGGCAAAGGCAGGACTGGACGGGCGCAGGGCGAGGTATTCGTCAATCGCGCGTCGCGACTTTTCGGCCAGGATATCGGTCACGGCCAGTTGAAAGCTGGCTGCGAGGTCGGCCTGATCCTGTTTCCGCAGCCCGCCCTGTTCTGCAACAGCGGAATCACGGGCCCGCAAAAGCGCTGTCTTGAGGCCCGAAAATGACATGTCGCAGCCGGGGCGATCCAGCAGGGGGCGGGGCAGGGGAACCCGCTTCGGATCACCGGACCGGGCCGCCTTTTCAACCTCTGGCCCGCCCGGCTGGGGCAGTCCCAAAAGGCGGGCGGTCTTGTCAAACGCCTCACCAGGAGCGTCGTCTATGGTGCCACCAAGGCGACGGAAGCTGTCTGGCCCTTCAACGATAAGGAACTGGCAATGCCCACCCGACACCAGAAGCATCAGGTAAGGAAAGTCGAGGTCATCCGTCAGCCGTGGCGTCAGGGCATGGCCAGCCAGATGGTTCACCCCAATCAGGGGAAGGCCGGTCGCCGCCGATAAACCCTTGGCGCACATGACGCCCGCCAGAACACCGCCAATCAGGCCCGGCCCTGCCGTCACGGCGATCCCGTCGATCTGGGAAAGGCTGACGCCCGCCAAACCAAGGGCTTGTTCGACGCAATGGTCGACCCGTTCGGCATGGGCGCGGGCCGCGATTTCGGGCACGACGCCGCCAAATTCGGCATGAAGGGTCGTCTGACCTTCGACCACGCTGGACAGGATCGTAGACCGCCCGTCGATCTGACGCACCACCGCTGCAGCGGTGTCATCACAGCTTGATTCGATGCCAAGAAGGGTAAGCGACTGCGCCATGCCGGTTCCGGTTGCGTCCTGATGGTCAGCAGGTAACACTGGCCTGCGTCCGGAACAATGGCAGGACCAGAGGGAGGGTCAGATGCAGACGGCCCCGATCCTGTTGATAACACGTCCTGCTGCCGACGGGGAAAGGTTGGCAAAGGCCGTTACAGCCCAGTGCCCGGTTCCTTTCGACACGATCTATTCGCCAGCGGTTAGAATCGTCGATGAACCCATCGTAGTTGATGCGCCTCCGGCGGGACTAGTCCTGACGTCGGCAAACGGAGCTTTGGCTGCCGGGAGGTTGCCCGGACTGACCGGCCTGCCAGCCTGGTGCGTCGGCGATCATACGGCACATGTCGCGCGTCAGCAGGGCCTCAAAGCCATCTCTGCTGGGCGGGATGCAGATGCCCTTGTCCGCCTCATTCTGGCCCAACGACCCTTTGGCACCCTGCTGCATCTGCATGGGGCACATGTACGGGGCAACGTCGCAGCCAGAATCATCTCGGGGGGGATCCCTTGCCAGTCCGCCATCGCCTACCGACAAGAGGCGCAGGTCCTGAGCGGCTCGGCGCTGAGTGCTTTGAATGGGGTTCGCCCGGTGATTCTTCCGGTGTACTCGCCCCGCACTGGCCGGATTATTGCGCAACAGGGCCCTTTTTCTGCGCCACTTCATATTGTGGCAATTAGTGCCGCAACGGCAGAAACCTGTCGTCGATTGCGCCCCAAGACGCTTCAACAGGCCCTCAACCCCGATTCCACGACCATGATCGGGGAGATCCTCAAATTATTGATCAGTCAGCAATTGTAGCCTTCCGCTTGAGGGCACAGATTGAGCGGGCTAGGTTAAGAAGGTGCGTGACGTCTTTCAGGCACGAGCGATAAGGGGGCCAAGGTGGCGAATTCGAAAAAGTCCGCGGCATCGACCGAAGCAGACCCCAAACCCGCGGACGACATCCACGACGCGGTGGTCGTTGCGGGTGATACGGTCGACCCAGAGGGCCAGGGCCAGGAGACGGAAGCGTCGGATTCGGGCGAGCTGGAATCCCAAGCGGACGTTCGCGACGACGTGGTCAACGACATTGATGATACCTCGCCGGAGTATGCAGAGGATGAGGTAGAAACCGCTTTGTCCGACCCTCAGGAAGAGGGTGCCGATTCCGAGAACATGGTTACCGACCCGGCCGCCAATGAGCCCACGGCCGAGGACCTTTCGGTTCAAGAGCCGCCCCCCGAATTCGTGGCCAAGGCAGAGCCGGCCCCTCAGGTGACGGTTCAGAAAGTGGGGCTTTTGCCCCTTGTCCTTGGTGGGGTCATTGCGGGCGGTCTGGGTTTTGGTGCCGCCTACCTGACGTTCGGACAACAGGGGCAGGACCCGACAACCGAATTGTCGGCTAGGCTATCGGCGCTTGAGGCGCAGGTTTCCGACCTTCCTACAGACGTTCCTGACATCACCCCGGTCGAGGCCGCTGTGGCAGCGACCCGGGACGACCTGTCCACCCAGATTGCTGAAATCTCGACATCGGTTGACGCCCGGATTGCTGCTTTTGACGAACGGTTGACCGGGATCGAACGGGCGCCTTCCGTTGATGGAACGCTTGCCGAAAGTGCAATCGCATCATGGGAGCAGGAGCTTGACGTCCTGCGCGCCGAGATTGCGGCGCAGCAAGGGCGGATGCAGGACATCGCCACCTCGGCCCAGTCGGAGCTGGACGCAACTCGTGCCGCGGCAGAGGCCGTGGAACAGAACGCCGCCGAGGCTGCACAGCAGGCTGTGGCAAGGGCCGCGCTTGCACGGGTTCAGGTGGCCCTGGATTCGGGTACCCCTTTTGACGCCGCCCTTTCGGACCTTGCAGCAAGCGGGACCGATATACCCGATGCCCTATCCACCATTGCGGCAGATGGCGTTCCAACGATTGCCGCCCTGCGCGAGGAATTCCCTGCGGCCGCCCGTGCGGCGCTGTCTGCTGCGCGTAGCGAAGGTCTTGCCGATACCAATGCCAACGCCCTGACGGCGTTCCTGCGTAATCAACTGGACGTTCGGTCGGTCGTGCCAAAGGATGGGGATGACCCGGACGCGATCCTGTCGCGGGCCGAGGCTGCCTTGGCGGACAGTCGACTGACCGATGCGCTGGCCGAGGTGGCAAGCCTTCCCGAGGTCGCACGTGGCGAGATGTCCAGCTGGGTCGGCATGGCCGAAGCGCGTGCTGCCGCTATGTCTACCGTCGAATCAATTGCCCAAACACTTAACAACTGAAGGCTTTGCCGATGCTCTGGTCCCTGATCAAAATCCTTGCCTTCGTGACGGTCGTCACTGCTGCCACCTTCGGAGCGGCGCAGTTGATGGAAGTGTCCGGCGGGGCCGTGGTTACGGTAGCCGGGATCGAACTGTCGCTGAGTCCGCTTCAGCTTACCCTTGGGTTTATCGTTCTTATCTTTCTCGTATGGTTGTCCTTGCAGGCCATTGGCTTTGTCGTGGCCGTCTTGCGCTTCATCAACGGGGATGAAACGGCCATTTCCCGCTATTTCACGCGCAACCGCGAACGGCGCGGGTTCGAAGCCTTGTCCGAGGGTATGATGGCGCTCGCCTCAGGCGAAGGGGCGCTAGCCATGGCCAAAGCGTCCAAGGCCGAGCGTTATCTTGATCGGCCCGACCTGACGAACCTCCTGATCGCCCAGGCGGCGGAACAGTCTGGAGACCGCAAGAAGGCCGAGGCGACCTACAAGCTTTTGTTGCAGGACGAAAAAACCCGATTTATAGGTGTCCGGGGCATCATGAAACAGCGCCTCGAAGATGGTGATACAGAGACTGCGCTCAAGCTTGCGCAAAAGGCGTTCGAGCTTAAGCCGAAGCATGCGGAAACACAGGACGTGCTTCTGCGGCTGCAGGCCGAAAGCCACGATTGGGCCGGCGCCCGCGTGACACTGGGGCAAAAGCTCAAGTCCGGAACCCTGCCGCGAGACGTTCACAAGCGGCGCGATGCGATCCTGGCGCTGTCCGAAGCCAACGATATCCTGTCCGAGAAAAGCAGCATCGAGGCGCGCGAATCCGCGATCGAAGCAAACAGGCTTTCCCCCGACCTTATCCCCGCTGCCGCCATGGCCGCGCGCGGATACATCGAAGCAGGCAACAAGCGCTATGCAACGAGGGTCATCAAGAAGGCCTGGGAAGTTTCGCCGCACCCCGATCTTGCAGGTGCATTCGCTGAGATCGAGCCTAAGGAAGACGCTAAAGCCCGGCTGAAACGGTTCTTGGTCTTGACGCTTCTGCGGCCGGAACACTCCGAGACCAAGATGCTTTTGGCCGAACTCAACATCGCCGCCGAAGATTTCCCGGCAGCCAAGCGGGCCCTGGGAGACCTTGTCAATTCAGCGCCAACAGCCCGAAACCTGACCCTGATGGCTGCCATCGAGCGCGGAGAAGGTGCAGATGATGCCGTCGTGCGCGGTTGGCTGGCACGGGCGCTCACTGCGCCGCGCGGTCCGCAATGGGTCTGCGACAATTGCCAGCACATCCACGCGAACTGGGGACCGGTCTGCACCAACTGCCATGGGTTCGACACCCTAAGCTGGCGGACGCCCCCAACGAGCGAAGTCGCGATGCCCGGTGGAACCGAGATGCTGCCGCTGATCGTGGGCCCATCGGCAACCGAGGTTGAGGACGCCGACGCTACTGAGGCCGAAGTATTGGCAGACACGGACGTCGTATCAACCTCGGACGGCCCGCCTACAAAATAGGTCTTTCACCCTGATTGGGGCGATGTTATGAGCGCACCGGTTGCCGCTGTAGCTCAGCTGGTAGAGCACGTCATTCGTAAT
>JAQWWH010000088.1 GCA_029255105.1 Flavimaricola sp.
ACCGGCACCGTTCAGCCCGTGACAGGCAGCACAGGCGGCCTCATAGGCCCGCTGGCCCATCTGGGCCTCGCTTGTCAGTTGCGCGGGCAAGGCAACCTGGACAATCGCTGCGCCGGGCGCTGACGGGGGTGCCCCCTCGGCGGCGGCCTGACGTGTGGCCTTTCCTGAAGGGTAAAGGGCATAGGCCGCAACGCCCGCAGCCAGAGCGAGCAGAAGGCCAATTCCAAGGGTCTTGTTCATCATCTGAAATCCAGTCTTGCGTCCTGACCATCGGGACGTAGGGCAGTGGTGCTTTTATCGGGGGTTCCCGCGCTGGAAGGTCAACCGGTTTTGGCAAGGTCCGGGCAAAGACTTGCCAGACGCCACCAGACGCCGCCGGGCGCTGCCATGCGCCACCGGGCACCGCCAGACGCCAAGCGATCCGACAAGGTCCAAAGCTGCCGCTAGAACGACCGGTCGTCACCCTGCTGCCAGGCCTTGGCCAGGTTGCCAAAGCGGGTAAAGCGACCCTCAAAGCTCAGGTCGACGGTTCCGATCGGGCCGTGGCGCTGCTTGCCGATGACCACCTCGGCCTTGCCATGCAGGCGCTCCATCTCTTCCTGCCACTGGGCCATCTTCTCCAGCTCGTGATCGCCAGGTTTTTCACGCTCCTTATAGTATTCCTCGCGGAACACGAACATGACCACATCAGCGTCCTGCTCGATCGACCCGGACTCGCGCAGGTCCGACAGCTGCGGGCGCTTGTCCTCGCGGCTTTCGACCTGGCGCGACAGCTGGGACAAGGCGATGACGGGAATGTTGAGCTCTTTGGCGATGGCCTTGAGGCCCTGGGTGATCTCGGAAATCTCATTGACGCGGTTCTCTGACCGGCCGGTGCCGCGCAACAGCTGAAGGTAGTCGACGAAGAGGGCATCCAGACCGTGCGTCCGCTTGAGCCTGCGGGCGCGGGCTGCAACCTGGCTGATCGGCAAGGCGGGGGTGTCGTCGATGAACAAGGGGCAGGATTCAAGCTGCTTGGCAGCCTCGACGAACCGACGAAACTCGCCTTCGGTCATGTCGCCCCGGCGGATCTGCTCACTGGGGACTTCGGAGGCTTCGGACAGGATACGGGCGGCAAGCTGCTCTGCACTCATCTCGAGCGAGAAGAACCCAACAACCCCACCGTTGACGGCCCCTTCAGTGCCGTCAGGCAATTGGCCCTTCTTGTAGGCCTTGGCCACATTGAAGGCGATGTTGGTGGCCAGCGAGGTTTTGCCCATCGACGGACGGCCAGCAAGGATCAGAAGGTCGGACTTGTGCAGGCCGCCCAGCTTCTTGTCGAGATCGGTGAGACCGGTCGAAACACCGGCAAGGCCACCGTCCCTTTGATAGGCGGCATTGGCATGCTGGACGGCATCGGTGACGGCCCGCAGGAACGACTGGAACCCGCTTTCCGAACTGCCTTGTTCGGCCAGCTTGTACAGCTCTTGTTCAGCCTCGACGATCTGTTCCTTGGGTTCCGAGGCCACATCAACCCGCGCCGCCTTGGCCGAGATGTCGCGGCCCAGCCGGATCAACTCGCGCCGGATCGCCAGATCGTAGATCATCTGGGCATAATCCCGCGCCGCAAAGGCGGAGATGGCAGCCCCCGCCAGACGGGCAA
Source organism: Flavimaricola sp. (assembly GCA_029255105.1). Lineage (GTDB taxonomy): Bacteria > Pseudomonadota > Alphaproteobacteria > Rhodobacterales > Rhodobacteraceae > Flavimaricola. The sequence goes on from JAQWWH010000088.1 coordinate 1,643, forward strand.
GGTAGGACGGGCCGCCCAGCTCCTTCAGTCCTTCGTCATCCTCGAGAAAGGTCTTGAGGGTCACGGGCGAGGCGAGGGCGTTCTTGGCGATCCGGGCGGCGGCAGTGTCGTAGATGCGGGCATGGACCGGATCATAGAAATGATCCTTGGAGATGATGCTGCTCACCCGGTCAAAGATGTCGTTGTTGGTCAGGATCGCGCCCAACAGCTGCTGCTCGGCCTCGATCGAATGGGGCATGGCATCGCCGTCATCTGCCACAGCACCCGAGGCGTTGAAAACAGTGATCTCGTTCATGGTGCTGCTCCCTTTCGGCCTCCGGGGTCGGTCTCCGGGAGCCATGTCCCGGGCCGCTGTCCTGGGCCGTTGTCCCAAATGGCGGCGGGGTTGTCCCTCGTGCGCCCGTTCGCTCCTGTTAAAGCCCCCGGGGGCCAAAGAGCAAATTGTATGTTTCTGTGGACGATCTGTGGAGAACCTTCACACTACCCTATCTTGGACCCTGTCCGGGCAACACGTCAACATCCGGTGGCAACGAGCCACCGGCACTTGTCCTCGTCCTCGGAAAAAATTTGGGATCAGGCCCCCGGCGTCCAGCCATCAGGATCGCGCAGATAGGCCTCGACCGCCTCTAGTGTCTCGGCATCAAAGGTTCCCTGGGCGCGGGCCTCGGTCAGGACGTCCCACCAGGTGCAGAGGTAAATCAGGTTCAGACCTTCTGCGGACAGGGCCTCGGTCACGCCGGGATAGATGCCATAGTAGAAAAGGACGGCGGTAAAATCGCAGGATGCCCCGGTCTCGCGGATCGCGTTGACAAAGCTGATCTTCGACCCGCCATTCGTGGCCAGATCCTCAACCAGCAAAACCCGCTGGCCCTCGGACATCGCGCCTTCGATGCGGGCATTGCGCCCATACCCTTTGGGCTTTTTGCGGACATAGGTCATCGGCAGGGCCAGACGCTCTGCCACAAAGGCGGCAAAGGGAATGCCCGCCGTCTCGCCACCGGCAATGTTGTCAAAGGCCTCGAACCCGGCCTCGCGCATCACCGTGACGGCCAGAAAGTCGAGCATGACAGACCGGACCCGCGGAAAGGATATCACCTTGCGGCAATCCACATAGGTGGGGGCCTGCTTGCCCGAGGCATGGGTAAAGGGAGTTTGCGCATTGAAATCCACCGCCCCGATTTCCAACAGCATCCTGGCCGTCAGCCGGGCCATTTCTTCTTTCGCGGGAAAACTCGATGGGATCATGCTGGCTCCGTTCTTCGCTTTGTTCCAAATACTCCCGCCGGAGGCGGCAGGAGGTGTCAGGCCTCGACCCGCCAGTGCAGCGGGAAACCGGGGTCAAATACCGTCACCGGCCCGTCGCCGGTGTCGATGTGGTCGGGGTAGCTGACGGGGGCGCCGCGCACCAGGTCGATCGTCTCGCCAGAAGGCGGCAGACCATAGAACCGCGCCCCGTTCAGGGACACAAAGGCCTCCAACTCGCGCAGTTTGCCGGCAGTCTCAAAGACCTCTGCCAGGCAGGACAGGGTGTTGGTCGCCGAAAACACGCCCGCGCAGCCGCAGGGCAAAAGCTTGTTTGCATCCGTATGGGGGGCCGAATCGGTGCCAAGGAAAAACCGCGGATCGCCCGAGATGGCAGCCTGCACCAGTGCGACACGATGCATCTCGCGCTTGGCCACGGGAAGGCAGTAATAATGCGGGCGGATGCCGCCCGCCAGGATGTGGTTGCGGTTGATGATCAGGTGGTGGGTCGTGATCGTCGCGGCCAGGTTTTTGTGGGTGTCGCGGACATAGTCGACCGCGTCCTGGGTTGTGACATGTTCCATCACCACCCGCAGGTCGGGCGTCTTCTTGCGGATCGGCTTGAGGACCTTGTCGATGAACACCGCCTCGCGGTCAAAGATGTCGATGTCGGCATCCGTGACTTCGCCATGCACGCAAAGCGGCATCCCGATCTCGGCCATTTTCTCAAGGACCGGGCGCACCTTGGCGAAATCGCGCACACCTGAGGCTGAATTGGTCGTGGCGCCTGCCGGGTACAGCTTGACCGCCGTCGCCAGGCCCGAGGCATGGGCGGCTGCCACGTCCTCGGGGTCGGTTTCTTCGGTCAGGTATAGCGTCATCAGAGGGGTGAAGGTCATCCCCTCGGGCAAGGCTGCCAGGATTCGGTCGCGGTAAGCGGCGGCCTGGGCGGCGGTCACGACGGGCGGCACCAGATTGGGCATGATGATCGCCCGCCCAAAGTGTCGCGCCGTTTCGGGCAGCACTGCCTGCAACATCGCGCCATCACGCAGATGCAGGTGAAAATCGTCGGGACGACGAAGGGTAAGGCGGTCTGTTGTAGCGTTTGTCTGAACCATGAGATCAGCGATACACCGACCGATCCGCGGAGGCCATAGCCTCTTGATCGCTCTGGGAGCTGGCCTGCCAGCGCGGACACCGCGATCCACTTCGTGGATGGGCCAGCATCACCGGGCCGCAGCACGGCATGCCATTGGCGCAACTCCGCGCCGTCGTTTTAGGGCGATTCTAGGTCGGGCAGCTTTGCCTATTGGGCGGCTGTCTGCTCTGTTGTTGTCAGGCCACGCTGCCGGAGGTGGTTTTCGTAATAGCGGGCGTCGGCTTGGGTCACGCCGAACCGGCAAAGTCGCGCCGAAAGGTCGGTCCGTCCATTGCGCTCGGTCTGTTTGAGTAGGTTGCGGAGGTAGGCCGAACTCTTGCGTCGGGCCCGAAACAGCCTGGCAAAGCTGGCCGGGGTCAGGGTTCCGGCCATGGCCTGTTCCAGCAGGGGCACCGTGATATCGACCTGATCGAGCAGGCGCTCGACCTGCGGGCGGGCATGCCGTGCCCGAAGGGGGACGAGATTGCTGCCCCGGAACAGGGCGGCATGGATGGCATCATGGGGCACGGTGGGATCAAAGATCACGAAGGCCTCTTCGGCGGCCTCGATCATGTCGGGTGCATAGCCGTAGCGGGACGTAAAATCGAGCTTGCGTTGTGCCACGAACCGTCGATCCCATCCCGCGACGGATGGGGAAAGCGTGGCGACCGGGCGCACCATGACTACCCGGGCCCCTGGTGCGGCCACCGAATAGGCCCCGGCGGCATAACCGCCTTCGCGGACCCCAAAAAAGACGACGTCGTCAAAATCCTCGAAAAAGCCATCATCGACCTGCCGGTCAAAAAAGCCGAACAGGCGAGGATCGCGGAACCATGTGTCGTCTTCGGCAATGATCGTCAGCAAGGACCAGCCATTCTTCGACACCAGTTCAAAACCGCGAGGGACGGCACGCGGGCGCTCCATGATCGTGCTGCGCTTTTCAAAGGTGACGAGCAACTTGCGACCCGCGTCGATGAACAGGGCCGCATGCTTGTCGCTCACCTGCTCGATATAACCACTCTCCTCTGTCAGATCCTCAAGACTTGCGAACCAGTCCTCCGCTGTCTTGCCGGTCAGATCGAGTGAGAGGTCAGGTGTCATAGGTCGCGTCCAATCCGGTGCAGTTAATAGGCCCCAATAAATTGGCAATCGGGCGAAATTTGGTGGGCCATCTGTTCAGTTTGCGCCGTTGCTTCGACAAACCCGGACGACATCAGAAAAACGCCTGCAATCCGGTCTGGGCCCGACCCAGAATCAGAGCGTGAACGTCATGGGTTCCTTCGTAGGTGTTGACGGTCTCAAGGTTGATCATATGGCGCATCACCTGGAAATCGGCGGCAATGCCGTTGCCGCCATGCATGTCGCGGGCGTGCCGGGCGATCTCAAGCGCCTTGCCACAATTGTTGCGCTTCATCAGGCTGATGATTTCCGGCGCAGCGGTGCCGTTTTCCATCATCCGGCCCAATTGCAGCGATCCTTGCAAGCCAAGGGCGATCTCGGTCTGCATGTCGGCCAGTTTCTTCTGGAACAATTGGGTCTGGGCAAGGGGGCGGTTGAACTGCTTGCGGTCCAGCCCGTATTGGCGGGCGCCGTACCAGCAGGCTTCGGCCGCACCCATCACGCCCCAGGAAATGCCGTATCGCGCCCGGTTGAGGCAGCCGAACGGACCCTTCAGCCCTTCGACGCCGGGCAACAGGGCGTCTTCGCCTACCGCCACGTCCTTCATCACGATCTCGCCGGTGATCGAGGCGCGTAAGGACAGTTTGCCTGCGATCTTGGGCGCACTCAGTCCTGGCATCCCCTTTTCAAGGACAAAGCCGCGGATCTTGCCGCCATGGGCCTCGGACTTGGCCCAGACCACAAAGACATCCGCGATCGGCGCGTTCGAGATCCACATCTTGGACCCGTTCAGCACATAGCCGTCGGCGGTCTTCTTTGCGGTCGTCTTCATGCCCGAAGGGTCGGAGCCTGCGTCAGGTTCCGTCAGGCCAAAGCAGCCGATCAGGGTGCCCGCCGCCAGTCCGGGCAGGTACTTCGCCCGCTGCTTGTCCGACCCATAGGCGTGAATGGGATACATCACGAGGCTCGACTGCACCGACATCATGGACCGGTAGCCCGAATCGACCCGCTCGACCTCGCGGGCGACCAGACCGTAAGTGACATAACCGGCACCTAGGCCGCCGTACTCTTCGGGAATGGTCAGGCCCAAAAGACCGGCAGTCCCCATTTCGGCAAAGATGCCGGGATCCTCGGCCTCGTCGAGGTAGGCGCGGGTGACGCGGGGTTGAAGCCGGGTCTGCGCAAACTCCCGGGCCGCGTCGCGCAGCATCCGCTCATCCTCGGTCAACTGGTCTTCGAGGCGGAACGGGTCCTCCCAGTCGAAGGGACCGAGGTCCGGACCAAAACCGCTTGCAGTGATCTGGCTTGCCTTGTTCATCGAGCACCTTGTTGTTTGTCTTGCCCTTAGTCCTAAACCCTACAGCCCTGCGCGGCAATGTGCGCTTCGTCAGATGGGACGGTTGAGAAGGGCACACGCCCGTCGGGCAAAATCTGGGAACTTAGGGGCGGATGAAAGGGATTGTGCGAATTTGGGACCAGCCGAAGGGGGAGCCTGGTCCTGCGCGGTCAGGGAAAACCGACTTGGAGCCAATATTCCCCGCTTTTCTGTTGACAGCCCGCGTCGGCGGAAAGACGCTGAGGGGGCATAAGTATATACAACCAAAACAATTGAGGAGCTTTCCGATGCTAAAATCCTTCGTTGCCGCCATTGCGACCGTCGCGGCCTTGGCCGCTGTTCCGGCTGTCGCATGCCCCGATTGGCAGGGCGCTCCGTACTTTGGCACGGTCGAGCTGACGGCAGGCTTCAACCCCGACCCCTATGTGCGCAACGTCACGGCAGGCGGTACCAACGATCTTGGCCGCTGCGGCCTGAATGCCGCGGGCTATGTGACCAGCCGTCCGGACTTTGACCTTTATTGGCGGGGAAGCTCGTCCCAGATGACGATCGCCATCGAATCGAATGCGGATGCGGTCCTGCTCGTGAACGCGCCTGACGGGTCCTGGCACTACTCGGACGACTATCGCGGCACGAACCCTGCGATCACCTTCTTCAATCCTCGAGAAGGCCTGTATGACATCTGGATCGGCTCATACGACGGATCGCGTCGGAATCCGGCCCGTCTTGTCTTTACCGAGTACAACTACTGATCCCTTGCGGGTGCGAGGACGCTGTACCGTCCTTGTGCCAGCAACAGCCCTGACCCGGGTTTGAGTGCATGGGCGGTGCACATGCGAAAGGGGGCTTGAGGTAAGGTGGGTCATGACCCACCTTACGCGTCAACGCTCTCTTCGCTGTCAGGACCCCTCAATGACCCTACAAACAGACGACGTTCCGGCCCTTGCCCTTGCCTGGCACAAGGCGGGCCGTGGCGTGGCCATTGCCACTGTGGTCGAGACCTGGGGCTCGGCCCCTCGTCCGGTGGGCAGCCAGCTGGTGATCGACCGGGAGGCGGCGATGGAAGGCTCTGTCTCGGGCGGCTGCGTCGAGGGGGCGGTGATCGTTGAGGCGATTGAGGCAATGTCCGACGGCAAGGTCCGACTGCTGGACTACGGCGTCAGTGATGACGAGGCCTTTGCCGTGGGCCTTGCCTGTGGCGGACGTATCCGCGTTTTGGTCGAGCCTGTTGGCCCGGTCCTGACCGAGGCTCTCCTGACGGATCTGGTCACAGCGCGGGCGCGCCGCGAGGCCGTTGCCCTTGTCACCGATCTGGCCCCCGATGGAGAGGGACCGGCGCGCTACCTCGCCCGCCCGCCCGCCTTTGCCGACCGCTTTCGGATGGACCGGTCGGGGGTCGAAGAGGATGGCCGAAACTTCGTGGCGATCCACAATCCCCCCCTGCGCATGATTGTTGTCGGTGCCGTCCACATCGCCCAGCCCCTTGTCGCAATGGCCCGGCTGGCGGGCTATGACCCCGTCATCGTCGATCCTCGCCCTGCCTTCGGGGCTGCCGCCCGGTTTCCGGGGGAAACGATCCTCGAGGATTGGCCGGATGAGGCGCTGGCCGCCCACGGCCTTGATCCCCGTACCGCCGTTGTCACCCTGACCCATGACCCAAAGCTGGATGACCCTGCGATCATGGCCGCGCTCGCCTCGGAGGTTTTCTACCTTGGGTGCCTCGGCTCCACCCGGACCCACGCCAGGCGGGTGGCACGGCTGAAGGAGGCAGGCTTTGCCCCCGACCAGATTGCCCGGATCCACGCGCCGGTCGGGTTGAACATCGGTGGCCGCTCGCCGGCGGAGATCGCCATCAGCATCATGGCCCAGATCACCGCGACCCTGAGGCAGGGATGAGGTTCGGAGCCGTTCCGCTATCGGGGGCCGAGGGCGCGATCCTCGCCCATTCCGTCGACACCCCCGGGGGCAGGTTGCGCAAGGGCCTGTGTCTG